>CAYULI010000022.1:0-45112 GCA_964445795.1 uncultured Nitrospira sp.
CCAGCACGCGCTTGGCTTCGACCATGAACGCTTCCATCCGGCTCGCCTGCGCCCGCTCCGCCGTGACCTTGGTCTCGAGCTGTGTGCCCATGTCATTGAACGCCTGCGCCAACCGCCCCACTTCGTCCTGCGCGGCGACCGTCGCGCGCGCCGCCAGATTGCCGCCACCCAGTGCCTGGGCCGCCGCGAGCACGGTCGCCAGATTCTGCGCGATGAACCGGGCGATCAGCCAGCCGAACAGCAGCCCCAGGGCAATGCCGGCCCCGCTCGCCACGAGCATGACGGTGCGCGTCGTCTCGAAGGTGGCGACGGAAGCCGCATATTTCTGCTCCGCGATGCCGGTCTTGACCGCCACCACGTTGTTAATGGCGTCGACCACGGCCTTGTAGCGCTGGGCGCCGTCGCCCTTCATGGCCTCGATGGCCACCTCCTGGTTCCCGGCCAGCGCGGGACGCAGCACCTTGCTCTCGCGCACGGTGCGATAGTCCGTGAGCATGGCCAGAAAGTCCGCATAGGCCCGTCGCACCTCGTCGGACTTGATCGACTGTTCGAACGCCTGGCTCTTCTCGTCGATCTTGTTCTTGAGTTCGTCGATTCGGGCGACCGCCTGTTGACGCTCGGTCGGATCCTTGGTCAGGACCGCTTGTAGGACCCAGCCGCGCAACTGATGCACCAGGCCGCGGACCTCGGTGATCAGCAGCAGCGGCTTCAGTTGCACGTTCTGAATGTTGTCGGTGTTGTCCCGCAAGGTCGCGGCGTTATACAGGCAGAGGCCGGTCAGCCCGGCCATGAGGAGGCCGGTGACGGCAAAGCCCAGCATCAGTTTCGGAGCGATGTTCAGATCGCGTATCCACGTGAACATGGTACATCTCCTTTGGTGAAAGGGCGGCCGCCGGTCGCACGACCGATTGGTCGACTCGGTTCGTGCGTCCTGCGCTCGACTGTTTCGGCAGCCATCGATGGTCCTCCTCGGTTCGATCGTCGGGCACCGGCCCCGAGCCAGCAACGCACGGCGGCGGGGTCGGGACGGATGGCCTGGTTCGAGAGGGCAACCGCTGCGTGATCGACTGTTCGCAAAACAACTTGCGTCCCGATTTCCGTTTCCCGTTGGTTCCCGTATCGGCGAGTCGACACGGACACTGGTGCGTAGCACTACGGAAGACGCGAGAGAAGTCCTACGCTAGGGGCAGCTTGCAATTCTGCCGTATTGTTTGGTTGAGTATGAAAAGGCATACAGAGTGAACAAGGAACAAAATCTTCTCTGGCAGCTCCTCGAACAGTTTGCGGACGCCCTGCGAGCGACACTGCATCCCGCGCTCTACGAACAGAAGCTCAGGGAGATCGGGAAGGATCTTGGCCTGGAACTTGCGCGGCAGGCGCGTCCATCGAATCAACGCGCTCATACGCAGGCAAGTCCGTTCCACGCGAAGCAAGAGTATCAGCGCTGGCTTGACTGGACGAATACTCAGTGGGGCGAACCATATCGCTATCAGTTCGAGACGCCGCACAAGGTTCGCATCGACATTCCCCGGTGTCCATTCAAGGATCTTGCGACCGACAATCCGTCCATCTGCCAACTGGAAGCCGCCCTCGTCGGCAGCGTCGGGGGTGAGCACTTCGGCTATGCCAAGGTGGCCATCGCGCGCGGGGCCGGCGCACCGCCCCACGACTGTCGCCTGACGGTGCACCTGGAGCGAACGCCGGAAGCACTCGCTCAGGAGGGGTCTACGTTCGTCCCCGGTCCCCGCAGCGCCGCGCAGGAAGAAGCGGCAGCCAGTGCTCGACGGGTGCTGACCCAAGTGACGCCCCGCGAGCGCAAGGTTCTCGAGCTGGTTGCCGAAGGATTGTCCGACAGGGAGATCGCCGCCGCGCTCGGTGTGAGCGTCCGGACAGTCGAAGGCCACATGGCGAAAATCCGGGATAAGACCGCTATCCGGTCGCGAAGCGCGCTCGTTCGGTTGGTGTTGCAAGCAAATTCGTTCTGAGTGCCGGGCGGCGTATCGAGAGCCAAGCACGTGCCCGGCCCGGTAGCAACCTCCCAGGAACCACTCTGTGAGTCGACGGTCACGATTTCCAGCATCGAAACTTCCCACGGCCGTCGCCGGCATGATCGGTCGGCCAGCCGGGTCGGTGCCCAAGCGGGATGGTCGGATCAGGGTGTTGATCGTGGACGATCAGGAAGTGGCCCGCCGTGGTTTGACTACGCTCCTTGCACAAACGGCCCACATCCGGGTTGTAGGCGCAGTGGCGACCGTCGCCGCTGCGCTGGATGCCGCGTCCCGCCTGGCCCCCGACGTCGTTCTCATGGAATGTCGATTGCCGGACGGCAGCGGGATCGACGTCTGCCGAGCCCTGCATGCCTCCTCTCCTGATACACAAGTGCTGTTCCTGACCGGCTCCGTGGACGACGAGTCGATCCTGGCGGGCATGCGCGCCGGGGCCGCAGGATTCTTGCTCAAATCCGTTCACAGGCAGGGGTTGGTCCTCGCCATCGAGGCTGTTGCCGGCGGCCAGGTGATGTTCGACCGTCCCATCGTGTCGCGTCTGTTGGCGCATCTCTGCAGCTTGTCACTGACGACCTGCAACAGGATGCACCCGCAGCTCTCCCCGCAGGAACGGCGCGTCATGGAACTGGTCACCCAAGGGAAAACTAACAAGGAAATCGCCGGCGCGCTGGGGTTGAGCGACAAAACGGTCAAGAACTACCTGAGCCATGTCTACGAGAAGCTCAAGGTGAGCCGACGCGCAGAGGCGACCGCGTCCTTCCTTCAGCAACGCCAGGGGCACGACAGCCCGAGCCTACCCAATCTCGGTTGTCCCCTTTTATCAACTACGGGCTCCTAGCCCCTGTTCGTCAGATCGGGATGGGATGCAGGAGGCCCACCGGATACCACCCTGCTCGGAAGGGTACGTGACCGTGCCACACGGGCGAGAGCCGTCCCATCGCTCTAGCGAATGTCTCTAAAAGTCATTGTGAAGTGAGAAATGGGATCGGTATTGACGACCTTCTCTGCCCGATGAATGGCCGCGACACGCCGTTCGTGTAGCTCGTCGAGAGAGCCCAGCTTGAATTCCGCCTTGGTCATGCTACTTATGTATGGTCGCTCGGGAAGATCGCGGCTGGGGTAAGCAGGCCGGGGCGGGCTTGGAGCGTGTCCACTGAACCTTGAATCGTGTGGTGAACTCCGCGCAATGGACGACAGCATCCCCTTTTCGCACATTGCTGAAGCGGCTGAAATCCTGCGCGGTGTGGCGCATGTCACTCCGGTCATGACAAGCCGGCACCTGGATGCCTTGACCGCGGGACGGGTATTTCTGAAGTGCGAGAACCTCCAGCGAACCGGTTCCTTCAAGTTTCGTGGTGCGTACAACGCCCTTGCGCATCTGAAGTCGCGGGGGAGCGCCAGACTGGCGGCGACGATTTCATCGGGCAATCACGCGCAGGGGCTCGCGCTGGCCGCCAGTCTCACGGGGCTGTCGGCGCACGTCGTGATGCCACAGCCTGTTTCCTCTCTGAAATACGAAGCCGTGATCGGTTACGGCGGAACGGTCACCCTGGCGGACAATCGATCATCAGCCGAAGAAAGGCTTCGGGAACTGGTCCGACAACCCGGTGTAGCGAATGTACACGCCTTTAACGATCCCTATGTGATTGCAGGGCAGGGAACGATCATGTTGGAGCTCTTGGGTCAGGTCGCCGAACTGGACGTGCTCCTGGCACCGGTGGGAGGGGGTGGGTTGCTCTCAGGCCTCTGCATTGCCGGTCATTACCTCCAGCCGGCCCTCAAGATCTTCGCCTGCGAGCCTGAAGGAGCGGCGGATGCGCGGGAGTCGATTCGTCTGAATCAGATCGTCCCCATCCCCAATCCCATGACCCGGGCCGATGGGTTGCGGACCAGCTTGGGAACCAGGACGCTGCCGATCCTCCGAAACCATCTCGCGAGCGTGTGGCTCGTGTCTGAGGCGGAAATTCTGCAGGCGATGCGGTTTGCGTACGAACGGCTGAAGCTGGTCATCGAACCTTCCAGCGCTGTGGCGCTCGCTCCGATTCTGCGAAGGGAGTCGGAATTGATCGGGAAGCGAATCGCAGTGGTGCTGACCGGGGGCAATGTCGATCTCAGGGGTCTGTGGGATTCTCTCAAGACCGAAGCATAGGGCGGGATCGCGATTCCAGCGGCGGGTTACGGGCGTTCCAACGTCAACAACCGTCGAAGGTTGTCCTGGGCGAGCGAGAGTTCTTCCCTGGTCAACGGAATGTGGCCGAAACGGGCTCGGCAATACAATTCCGTGATCGCGGCGACCGCCGACCCGGCCTCGGCCCATTCCTGTTGAATCAGGCGGAGAAACTCCAATGGAGGAGTGGCCGCGCGTTTCGGCATACCGTTCCGCGCGAGATGCCGAAGCATTTTCTCGTAGAGGAGCGCCATCGTCCGATCCTTCGCGGACGCGACCCGTCCGGGTCCCGCCGATGTCCAAGGCCTCTTCCAGGTGAGCCAGACGATCACGCCCAGTCCCGCCAGCGCGAGGCCGGCGAACTCGACCAAGGGGCGAAGGTTGCCTTCGGCGAGATACCGCGTGACTTTTCCCAGACTGGTCGCTAAAGGAGCCAGGAAGGCAGAGACGGAATCCCAGGCTTTTGTCCGGACCGATGCGCCTCCGGCTTTCAGTTCACGAACGACCGCGATTTGATCGGCGGCGCTGTACTGAACCACGAAGCGGTTCCAGCGGAGCCGGAGACTATCCAACAGCCTTCCGAACGCCTGCCAACCGGGATCGACGGCGCTGTCGATCACGGGAGGGGTGGGATCCATCGTGATCCAACCGGATTCAGGAAGATGGATTTCCACCCAGGCGTGTGCATCTTGCTGCCGGACCACGTAATAGTTTCCATATTCGTTCCACTCGGTGGCCAGGAATCCGGTGACGAGCCTAGCCGGAATACCGATGGACCGCAGCATGACGACCATCGCAGTGGCATAGTGCTCACAGTAGCCGGTTTTTCGCACGAAGAGAAATTCCTCGATCGGGTTCGCTTGCTCGGCTGTCGGAACGTCAAGACTGTACTGGAAATTTGTCGAGAGGTATCGTTCGACGGCGACGGCTTTTTCGTACAGCGTATGTTTGGACCGCGTGATCTCGCTGGCCAGCGCCGCAATGCGGCCCGAGTGGGCGGGCGTTTGCAAGAAGTGCCGCGCGAACGATTCTGGATAGGCGACAGAGTGCACTAGCAGATCGGCGGGCGATGGAAGATTGAGGCGGGAGTCCACGGAATACTCGATGCGCGAGGAACTGGGGAACGGCAGGAACAGCCCGCCCATCGAATCCGTCTGGATCGTGAGGAATCGCCCCATAATGGTTTCGGCGAACGGCGCGGCGAACAGCACGGCGGTGTCGAGCGATTCCAAGAGGATGTTCTGGCGAATCATCGGACCCGGCTTGGCTCTGGCACGCGAGTGAGTGCGGCGAACAGGAAATGTCTGCGGGGCGGTCTCGCTCACTACGCGCCGGTGCGTCAGCTGGTTCGTCCACGACCGGCCGTCATAGCGGTCGTAGGCCATTCCACGGAGATAGAAGGGGCCCGCAGCGTAGGGAGTCGGTTCCGGCAATTCGACCCGCATGACAATACTGGGATCGCGTTTGACCGGACCGATCGAGCCCAGATCCACGGCCTCGGAAAACCCCGAGGTTCGAATACTGTCGCCGTAGCCTCTCTGGAACAGGCCTGCGCTGACGCGCGGGATGGCGAAAAAGATGACCAGTGTCAGGGCGAGGGTTCCGAGCGCCAGCCCGTTCGCCAGCCAGAACAGCTCGGGAGTGATGCGGTTCTGAGACTGTCGCTGGTCGCGTGGCAAGGGGGCCTGAAAAGCGGGGCCGGTCGGGTCGTCGGATTTCTTGGTGAGCTGGAAGAGTAGCAACGTCCAGACTCCGCTGAGGAGATACGCGAGGAAGATCGGGAGATACCAGAGGTCCGTCGTGAGCGTTGCCGAAGCCAAAATCGCCATCAGGCTGATCGCATAGAGATGCAGGTAATCGCGGCGGAGTTGGAGGTTGAAAAGCTTGATGACCATCAGAATCAGAAGAAAATGGATGCCTGCCGGGAGCAGTTCGCCCGAGATCCACAGTATGTCGACCCAAAAGCCCAGGAAGCCGATGATCAACAGGATATTCCAAGTCGTCGTCGACAGCGGGATTATTGCCGCAAGACGGTCGATCGATGTCATGCCCAAGGTCCGCAGCAGGACGACGATAAGCGCGGATCCGGTCAGCAAGACGAGCCATTCCGGCAGGCTGGCCCCCAGGGAGAGGCCGATGAAGGAGGCCGAGGCCAACAGTATCGATGTGAGGCGCAGTGCCTGGTCAAACGACATGGTGCATTCGGGCAAACCAGTGCGCGTCGAAGAGGATCGTCGGGACGATCCCCGCCGGAAGGTCCGTGCACTCCCAGGGCTGTATCGCGATCAGTGCTCCATCTTGATCGTCGAATAGGGCGTTGGATCGATCACGTCCCGAATCGGATCTCGCGTCGGGGGATTTCCGCTCGCAGAGAGCTAACGCGCGGAGCAGGTGCAGGAGATGCGGCTCGCCTTGGCCGTACGACGAGCCATACGATCCGACGACCAGGCGGAGATGGTATCCCTGGCCGGACAGATGAAAAAGCAAGGACGCGGCGAACGTCACCGCTTCCTCGAACAGGGCGTCGTGCGAATCGGGCGCCACCAAAGAGAAGTGAATCGTGGCGCGGTGCCGCTCCTCCGCTTCGGTTTCTCGCACGATCAGTTTGGCCGTCTTGGCGGTCGTCACCCAGTGAATCTTTCGGGAATCGTCTCCCGATTGGTAGAGGCGCAGATTGTGCAAGTCGTTCCCGTGCCCCCGCCGGTGAGTCTGATGCTCCTGTCCCGCTGCAAAGACGTCGCGACGCACCTCTTCTTCAAGAGGGTGGATCTCCGGGCACACCGCCGTCGAGCCCGGGACAGCGTAAAAGGCCTTCTTCATGAACAGGCCGAAGGGGA
Organism: uncultured Nitrospira sp.; assembly: GCA_964445795.1. Lineage (GTDB taxonomy): Bacteria > Nitrospirota > Nitrospiria > Nitrospirales > Nitrospiraceae > Nitrospira_D. The sequence continues at coordinate 7,011 of CAYULI010000022.1, forward strand.
AGGAAGTCACAACGCGGACTCCGTCGAGCTGCAGTCGACCCCGTTTGGTGCCCATGAGCGGATATGATAGGAGTAGGCTTGCGCCGGGAAGGAGCTGGCGGACCACCAACCCGCGGTCAATGTCCTGGTCACCGACGACGTCCAACAACCGGAGCGAGAAGCTGGGCAGCCTCGACTTGCCGTTTCTCACGACCAGGGTGGCCACGATCGGTTCGTTGGCGAAAAGGAGTTCGGGCAGATGGCGATGAAACTCTAGGCGCCGCAGGCAGTACTCCGACACGATGCCCGACATGAGGATGATACTGAGCATCATGGCCAGGAGCAGATAGAAGAGATTGTTGCCGGTATTGATGGCGGCGACGCCGACTGCCAGGGTAAACAGGAGGAACTGAAACCCCTCCGGGGTGAGGTGCGTGGAGCGATGCGTGGTGAGGCGTCGAAGAAGAGCGCGGAGCTTGGACAACATGCACCACCAGGTCGCGGGGATTAGACGGGAACGGGGACGGATTCCACGAGGTCCTGGATGATTCGCTCGGCCTGCTCGTAGCTGCGCTGCCTGAGTCCTTGGGAACGGGCCACCATGATGCGATGGGAGAGGACCACCGGGGCCAGTTCTTTGATGTCGTCCGGCACGCAGTAGGTTCGACCGCGAACCAAGGCCAGGGCCTTAGCTGCCCGGCTGAGAGCCAGGGCGCCGCGGGTGCTGACACCGAGAGACAGGAGGTCGGACTGCCTGGTCGCCAGCACGATCGCCAGGAGGTAGTCCATCAAGCTCGCTTCCATCAAGACCTTGTCGACCTGCGCCTGGAGATCCAGAACTTCCTGGGCCGTGACCACCGGTTGAAGTTCCTCGGCGGGGTGCAACGCCTGCGAACGGTCCAGCACCTTCTTCTCTTCGTCCGGCGATGGGTACCCGATGCGTAGCCGCATCAGGAACCGGTCGAGCTGGGACTCTGGGAGTGGAAACGTGCCGTGATATTCGGCGGGGTTCTGCGTCGCAATCACCATGAACGGCTGCGTGAGCGGATGGGTCTGGTTGTCGACCGAGACCTGTGCCTCGCTCATCGCCTCGAGGAGGCTGCTCTGGGTCTTCGGGGTGGTGCGGTTGATTTCGTCTGCCAGGACGATATTCGCGAAGATGGGACCGGGCATGAACTCGAAGGTTTGTTTCTGGCGGTTGAAGATCGACACACCCACGATATCCGACGGGAGCAGGTCGCTCGTGAACTGAATGCGCTTGAACGAGCAATCCAGCGAACGGGCCAGGCTGTGCGCCAGTGTCGTTTTCCCGACCCCCGGCACGTCTTCCAACAGCACGTGCCCCCGGGCCAGCAGCGCGACGACGGTCATCTCGATGACGCGCGGCTTTCCTTTGATGACTCGCGCAATATTCTCCTGGATCGTCTGGATGGTCTGTGTTGAATTCATGGTGGAGTGAACAGGTGTGCGACGTCAAACAATTTGGTGGTGGGACACGGGTGAAGTCTAACAAAGGGTCCGGAGACGGTCAATTTCTACAGCGTTTCGCGCGGTGCGCTCCGGCGTTGTCCGGTGGGAGATCGATGACCGCCTGCAACGCAATGCAGCGAGCCGGTCCCGCTACGCCGGGACCAGAACGAGAAACCAAGGCGGCGGCTCTTCGGCCATCGACGAGAACTTGCGCGCCGTACTGCTCGCCGGAACGCCCTCAAACGTCGCGCCGCGCCTGATCCGCACACAACGAAACGAGGCGGGGGCATAGCCGCCCGTCGGCGGAAGTACGCGCCGGAGCGCCCCGAGTTCGGCCAGATCGATCGATTCGCCGATCGCCATTCGATCCAGGGTTTTGTAGATCTCGCCAAAGATGTCCGGAAGGTTCGTCGATGTAAAAGGGCGGTCGGGAGGACGATAGCGCCCGTCTTCCAGCAATTGCGAGATGGTCTCCCAGAACACCTGCGCGTCGACGGCGCCGAAGACACAAAGCGATCCGCGGGCAGCCGCCAGGTTCAACAATGCCAGCGGGCCGCGAATGTCGAACTTCCAGGCAGGAAAGAGCAACGCGCGTTCGCCATGCTGGACCTCGAGGGCCGGTTCCCCTTCGAAGCGGGTCCGGCGGTACGATCCCTTGGTGCTCCGGAGATGCTCGGCGATGACCGATTCGTTCAGCCTTGTCGGTTCGTAGGCGAAGGTCGGGGTTGCCGGCGCCCAACAGGTCACGATCGTGTATCGCGGGGCCAGCTTGCCTTGGTCGTCCAGGTCATGGAGATCGAACATATCCTGGTTGCCGAAGAAGGCGAACGAGGTCCCGAGCGCGTCCCGCAGCGCTCGGACTCTATCCGATTCCGGATGAAGCGGGCCGCCGAGCTTGGATTGGGGATGCAGGCGATCGAGGCAGTGGAGCACGAGCGGACGACCTCCTCGACGCACCTTCGGCAGGTAGAGGTCCATGAGTTCGCTGGCGAACGTGAGGTCGCCCGCCCCCAGGTCCAGGACCGAGGCGATGTCGCTCTCGAGTAGAAGGTCGAACGGGTTGTCGGTGTGACGGAGCCACTGCGCGACCTGATCACCGGTCATCCGTGGGACTGGCCACTGTGCTGCGGGCGGCGCGATCATGCCGAAATACAGGCAGAGCGCACGCAGGGCTTTGGTCGGAGGAAATCCGGTGAGGGTCTTGAGGATTGCGCCGTCGAGGTCCTGAACGCGGTGAGCCTTCTTCCGGAATACCGCGCGTAACGCGTCCTTGACGGCGGGAGGCAGCTCCGTGTCCTCGACGAGCCGAACGAGACGTTCGAGGGTCGATGGGAAACTATCCTTGTCAATCAGACGCCGCGAGTCGTCCCATTGGACAGCGGACTGCCGGGCGCGTCGACTGACGAGCTGGCGGAATTCGGCAAGCGGGTCGTTTTCAGGGTTCATAAGCAGTGTCTTTTATGATCAAAGGCCGACGCCGCCAGGCGGGCAGTGGAGCATAGTGGCGCTCTGACATCGTCGTCAAGGCGCACCGCTTGTTCATCGAGGTCCAGTGTGTTAGGAGGGGAGCATGCAAACCAGTGTGACGGCCTGCTCGTCCGGCGGAAGGCTGTTTCCGCTCAGCGCCCTCATCCTCTGTCTCGCCAGCATGGACGCTGGATGTGCTCCCACACCGACAACGGTCGGAACACCTCAGGGGACCGAGACCTGGCAGGTCGGGCAGGTGCTGGCGGTCTCCACCGGCCAGCCGGTCCCCTACGACCAGTGGCTCAAGGAACTGCAGAATTACGACATCGTCTATCTGGGGGAAGAACATTATAACCACCATCACATCGACGCGGCGATGACCGTACTCTCGGGTCTGCTGACGGCCGGGATTCGACCGGCCATCGGGATGGAAATGTTCGGCTGGGATGGGCAGTCGGCTCTCGACCGGTATCTCTCCGACGCGTCGCTGGGCCAGAGCGAGTTCCTGGAACAGGCCCACTGGAAGGCCAATTGGGGTGGGGCCTATGAGAATTACAGGCCGCTGGTCGACTTTGCGAAGGGTCGGCGGTTATTGGTCCGTGCACTGAATCCACCCAAGGGGCTGATCCGGCGCGTTGCGAAGTTGGGCCTGAGCCGGGCCAGGGAGGGGGACGACTGGAAACAGTGGGACATGGATCGGGAGGACATCGTTGACGATCCAGCCTACCGCGCGCGGATTTTTGACCAGTTGCGTCGCTGTCACGGGGGCGGCGCCGACGAGGATTTCCAGACGATGTACGAGGCCTCCATGGTCCGGGACGAAGGCATGGCCAAGACGTTGATCGCATTGCTGGAGACCGTGCGCCGCGAGTCGCCGGGGGAGCGGACGACGGTCGTGAGTTACACGGGCGGAGGGCACATTCAATACAACCTGCCGGTTCCGGCTCGTGTCGCCCGGAGGCTCTCGGGCCATGTCCGCCAGGTGACCGTCTATTTGACGGCCTATGACCCGTCACGGACGGAAGAGATCCGGGAGCTTCTCCAGGAACGCATCGCGGACTATATCTGGCTGACACCGCCGGGCGGGCAAGGGCCGGTTCAACGTTGCCGATAGACGGTGGCGGAGCATTCCCTGTGAGGGGCCAGGCATGGGCGCGCGAAACAGGCCAGTTCTTGACAGTCCGGGACCGCCTCGGCACACTGAAGCCACGCTTTGAATCGGAGTCCTGGGTCGTTGAAGATGCGGAACAAGATTCCCTGCAGCGCCGAACGGCTCTGTTTGCTGGACCCGCAAATGATCGAGGCCGTGTCCGAACCGTCGGCGTTCCAGATCGGGCGTCAGTACCTGACTGAAAACCGTGTGCGGATCGTCGAGGCCGATGACGCCCAGATTTCCTCCGCCGTGATCGGCAATTCCGGGCTCTACGAACAGACCATCCGCTTGAAAGACGGGCATCTTATCTCCAGGTGTTCCTGCACGCTGCAGGAAGAGCCGATGTGTCGCCACTGCATCGCCGTCCTCCTGGAATACCATCGCTGGGCGCAACCCAGGCAATCCCGCAAAACCCACGAACCTCGGGAGGCGAAACCCCAGCCCCAATCGCGCGCCGAGCAGACCACGAACAGCAAGGCCGCCGCCCAATCCTCCACGCCCGACGTCAAGCTGAGCGAAGTCATGCAGTTTGTGGAATGGCTGCAGCCTGCCATGAGGGCGATCGAAAAGGGCGAGTCGATCCCTCCGCCGCCCACGCTAGGTGCGGGGGAGGTGGCCACATGGATTCAGACCATCAGGAACCTAGAAGAGCGCCGTCGCGAGAGCGAAGAGGTACAGTTCAATCTGGAATCGGACATGCGCGACCGCGAGGCCTACGTGGGTCGCTTGACCCAGCAGCTCCAGACATCCATCGCGGAGGCCAAGGCTGCTCAGGCGGCGTCGCAGGACCTGCAGCGCGAACTTGCCACGTACAAGGCCATGATGGCCAAAGTCGGCGAGTTGGCCGGAGAAGTAGCGCGGTTCGACGGACAGATGAAAGCGCTCGCCGGAGAATTGCTCAGTAGAGGCACGCAACTCGACAAGCTTGCCGCCTCCTTCAAGGAGGTGGCCGACGCGCTGACGTCTGCGACCAAGCAAAGCCCTCTCCGCTAACGTCCGTCTGCGCGCGTTCTCACTACTCACTATTCGAACGAGAGCCCCTTGCGCCTCCACCGGCTGTTTCAGTAGAATGCGGCCCGCTTTTCTTGGTCACCCGATTCGAAGGAGGATGGGGATGAAACGGATGTTTGCGCGGGTCAGCGCGGTTGCAGGGACCGTTTTCCTGGTTGGCGTATCGCAGGTGTTGGCCAATGAGCCGAAGGGCGAAGGGGCCCCGGATTATAGCGGGATCAGCGCCATGTACTATGTGCTGATTGGACTGGTCCTGGCCTACGGCGTCTACGACACGTTCTTGAAGAAATCATAAGGTTTCTTTCAGCCTCGCGACCACACTGTCTCCTGCCGGGCCTAGAGGCTCGGCAGGAGATTCTATTTCGCCCGCCTGGCTTCGGGTTTCTCGGCTGGTCGATCCAGCAAGGGGATCAGCGTTTTCAACAGTTCTTCCACGATGACTCGATAACCCTCCTTCGTGGGGTGAATCCCGTCGGCCTGGTTCAGTGTCGCTGAAGCGGCCACTCCTTCAAGAAAAAACGGAATGAGTGGAATCCGGTGCTTGCGGGCCAAGGCGGCATACATGGCCTCGAAGCCGGCGGTGTAGTCTTTCCCATAGTTGGGCGGCAGTTTCATCCCAGCCAACACCACTTTGACACCTGCCTGCCGGAAGCGCTGGATGATCCGGTCGAGATTGTCCCGCGTCTGGTCGAGGCTGAGCCCTCGCAACCCGTCGTTGCCGCCGAGTTCGAGAATCACGAGCTCCGGCCGGCTCTTGAGGACCCAGGAGACACGGCGAAGGCCGCCGGCCGTCGTCTCGCCGCTCACTCCCGCGTTGATGACCCGATACCGATACTTGAGCTCATCCAGTCGTCGCTGAAGCCGTGCCGGGTAGGATTCGTCGGCGCTGACGCCGAGCCCGGCCGTGAGACTGTCCCCGAAGGCGACGATGCGAGGTCGTGGATCCTGATCGGATTGCGCTCCGGCAAGCGATGCCGATGTGCAGACGAGCGCAACGATGATCGCCGGTAGGAGGTAGCCGATAGGCTGGAACGGGGGGATGAGACGACGCAATTTCGTTCAGTCCTTTTCTCCGTACAGTATAATACCAGCCAGTGTGTCGTCACCGGTCGAAGGAGTCAGCTCGTTCATGATCGTCGTCAAACAGGTCTCGATGGTGCTTGAGGCGGCCGGGCGGCCGGTGACGATTCTCGACAGCATCACCTTGACCATCCCCGCCAAGCAGACGGTCGCCATCGTGGGATCGTCCGGCAGCGGGAAATCGACCTTGTTAGGGTTGATGGCTGGTCTGGATCGCCCGACCTCCGGGACGATCGAGCTCGATGGGACCGACATCACGGCGATGTCCGAAAGCCGCATGGCGCGATTCCGGCGGGAGAAGATCGGGTACATCTTTCAATCGTTCCATCTGATCCCGACGCTGACCGCGATGGAAAACGTCGCCGTCCCTCTGGAATTGAGTGGGGACCGGCGCGCCGGCCAACGGGCCGCGGAGCTGCTCGCGGCCGTCGGGCTCTCCGATCGCATGGGACATTACCCTGTTCAACTGTCCGGCGGCGAGCAGCAGCGTGTGGCCGTGGCCCGGGCGTTCGCTTGTCGGCCGCCCATCCTGTTGGCCGATGAGCCGACCGGCAATCTCGATAGTGCCACCGGCGCGCAGATCATCGACCTGCTGCTGTCGCTGCATCGCGATCACGGCACGACCCTGGTGCTCGTGACGCACGATCCGATGTTGGCGACGTCGTTGCAGCGGGTCGTGTCGTTGCGGGATGGCCGGATCGAATCCGACTCTGTCGTACCTTCGCCCGATTCTCTGACCGAGCCCGTCACGTGATTCGCTTCATTCTCAAAACGGCTTGGCGGGAAACCCGTGCGGCCTGGCGGCGTTTCCTCTATTTTCTGGTGTGCATCGCAGTCGGCGTGGGCGCGCTGGTGGGCGTATCCCTGTTCGGCGCCAACGTGGAGCGGGCCGTGACGAGGGAGGCCCGAGGGTTGCTCGGCGGCGACCTCGAAGTCCGGCTCTCGCGGCCAATCAGTGACGAGGGGCGGAGCGTGTTGAAGTCCCTTACCGATCGCGGGATCGTCATGACCCATGTCAGCGAGCTGGTAGCCATGGCGGCCGGCGTCGATCGGGCGGCCCGGCCTGGCCAGCCAACGCAGATCATCGAGCTCAAGGCGGTCGAACCGCTGTATCCGTTGTACGGCGCCCTGCGCCTTGCCCCCGAGAGGAGGTTGCAGGAATTGCTGCACGTCGATCAAGGGTCCTGCCCCGGTCAGGCCTGCTTTGGGGCGGTGGCGCAGGAATCGTTGCTGATTCGCATGGGGCTGGCCGTCGGCGACCGCCTCAAGATCGGCCAGGGCCTCTTCGTCATCACCGGCGTGGTGCGGACCGAGCCGGACCGGGTGGCCAACGCGTTCAGTCTGGGCCCACGTGTTCTCATCTCGCAAGAGGCGTTGGGCGCGACAGAGTTAGTCAAAGTGGGGAGCCGCGTCCGTGAACGGTATTTGTTGAAGATTCCGCAGGGCATGCCTCCCGAGCCGCTGCTCTATGAGTTGCGAGGACGACTGGCCTCGGAATCCGCGCGGGTGTCGGCCTACCGCGACGCGCAGCCGCAGCTCAAGCAGTTTTTGGCACAGCTGACGCGGTATCTCGGCCTGATCGGACTGACGGCGCTCTTCGTGGGAGGGCTGGGTGTGGCGATGTCCATCCATGCCTTCGTGCGGGAGAAACTGACCACGATCGCGATCATGAAGACGATCGGGGCGGATTCGACGACGGTGATCTGGACCTATCTCACGCAGGCGGTGCTGCTGGGGCTGGCGGGAAGCGCGATCGGCCTTGCCTTCGGCCTTGGACTGGAACGGGGGTTGCCCCGGATGATCGCGGGATTCCTCGCATCGGATCTCCTTGACCAGTTGGGTTTTTCCTCCGACACGACGCTTGCGTCCCTCTTCCCGCTGGGGAAAGGGCTTGCGCTGGGACTGCTGTCGACGCTGTTCTTTGCCCTCTGGCCGGTGCTGACCATCCGCGAGGTCAGGCCCGCAGCAATTTTTCGCCGGGAGATTGCGCCGCCCGCCGCCCTTCTGGGCCAGGCCGCACCGCGGTGGTCGACTCGATGGCGTGCCATGGATCGCGCGAAGGGATTCACGTCGCTCGGCATCGGGGCGGGGCTTGTCGGGCTGTCCATCTGGCAGGCCGGCTCGTGGACCGTGGGACTGTTGTTCATCGGCGGATTCGTCGCAGCGGTCCTCCTGCTCGGAGGCTCCGCCTGGGCGGCGCTCGCGCTGTTGAGCCGGTCTCCACGCCCCAGCGGCCTGATCTTGCGCCAGGCCGTGGGCAATGTGGTGAGGCCGGGTAGCCAGGCGGTCGGCATCACGATCGCCATCGGTATCGGCGTGATGGTGGTCATGACCGTCTCGCTCGTCGAACGGTCCTTGCTTGCGCAAGTGGGCGACAACCGGCCGTCCGACGCCCCTACGTTCTTTTTCATCGACATTCAACCAGATCAAACGAACGAGTTCGTGCAGCTCTTGAGTCGGCGATCCGGCGATCCCGCTCCTCGGCTCACTCCGCTCGTGCGAGCGAGGCTCGCCGCCGTCAACGGCCAGCCCGTCAAACTCGAAGCGACCTCGGAAGAGGATGAGCAGAGGGAGAAAGCCGGCGGGAAGGACGAACGGCGCAAGAAGTGGTATCTGACCCGCGAGTACGTGTTGACATTCCTGCCGGACCTGCCGAAAGACAATCAGATCCTGAAAGGCGCGTGGTGGAAACCAGGCGAGCGTTTCGACAGGCCGCTGCTCTCGATCGAGGAAGATGCGGCCAGGCAACTCGGAGTGGATGTCGGAGATACGGTGGAATTCGACATCCAGGGCAGTACGATGGCGGCCGAGATCAGCAGCGTGCGTAAAGTGGAGTGGGGGAATTTCTCCACCAACTTTTACATGATTCTGTCGCCCGGGTCACTAGACGGTGCCCCGATCACCTATGTGGCCACGGTCCGCGTACCGCCGCCGGAGGAGGTGCCCCTGCAGCAGGCAGTGGTGGAGGCGTTTCCCAATGTGACCGCCATCAATCTCGGCGACGTTCTCGACAACTTTGCCCGCATGCTCGACCGCCTGTCGCTTGCCATCCGCGCCGTGGCGTTCTTCTGCGTCGTGTCCGGCGGGCTGGTGCTGGCCGCGGCCTTGGCGGCGACGCGATACCGTCGGCTCTACGAGTCGGTGATCCTCAAGGCGCTAGGGGCGACGCGCGGGTTCATCGCCCGGTCGTTCGCCGTCGAGTATGCGCTGCTCGGCGCGGTCGGCGGTGTCCTGGGTGGCGGATTGGCGAGTGCGTTCTCCTGGGTGGTGCTCGCCACGGTGTTCGATCTGCCCTGGAACTTTCAGCCCGCGGTCATGGCGTCGGGGATCGGGGCTACCGTGCTGCTCACCGTCACGGTCGGCTTTCTCAGCACCTACCGGATTCTCGGGCGACCGCCGCTGTCTGTGCTGCGCCAGGAATAGCCTCTCCGTGCATGACCGACGACGGTGGACCCGCTAGACCGGCTGAGTTGTTTCGGGCAACCAGACGTCTACGATCTGCCGGATGCGCAGCTCGTCTTTGCGGTGAAGCCGCACGAAGCGCAGGCCGACCGTGTTATCTACCGAGGATCGCACGACCGCTTCGTCGACGGTGATGGGGAAGGAACAGTTGGAGTGCTGGAACTCGAGTTCGAGGCGCATGCCGGCCGAGAGGGGAGCGTGGCAGCGGATGCGGCAACCGCGGATCGATAGGTTCTCGATGACGCCTTCTTCGCCCAATTGGAAGGGGGACGATGAGCGGGGCTTGAACCAGACTGGAAACGCGACGGGCACTCGGTCGAAGCTTCGGCGCGGATTCGCGACGCGGCGTCCCACGAATGTCCGGAACCGTTTGGCGCAGAGCTGACAACGGAAGGGATAAATGGTGAGCGCGCTCAGGAGATCGTCCGAAAGGGTCTTTCTCGCGGCCGGGCGTGTCTTGTTTGTCCCGCAGGTGGGACAGAGACGCTCGATCATGGTCGCTCCGCTCATGCGTGCATGGGTGATACCTGCGGAAGCTGAATTCTAGCGGGGTTGCGGTGCTGGCGACAAGACGGGGGAATATGCGTAGGCAGAGGGCTGATGAAGCCGGCCGAGAGTTCTGGCAACCGGTCATCCGGCGAGGTCCTCCGGCAGTCGACCCAGTACTCGCTCTCGAAACACCACCGCGATGCGGAGCTGCTCCAGGTATTGATCCAGCGTCTTGCCACCGAGGTCGATCTTGCGCGAGGCGAAAAACTCCCGCACGTCGCGCTCGAGCTCCGGCGTGGCCAGGCCGACGATGCCCCCGCACATACGTCGCAGTCCCTGTTTCGGGAAAAGCCGATCCATCCGATCCCAGTTGGCCTTCACGAATTTCCAGGCCAATTCCCGGCCGTGCACGTTACCCAGCACGGCGCCGATGATGAAGGGTGCGTCCTGTGTACGGATGTCGCCGTTGATCGTCTGCGCGAGCGTCCGCTCGAGCAGCACCGGACTCTGGAAGGCTGCGAGTGAAAACAGATAGCGCCGTTCTTCTTGCGGTGTCGCGGCGGCTCGATAGCGCTCCGAGAATTCGTCGTAGCGGGCCTCATCGCCCGTATGGGCGAGGATGGTGACGAGGGCGGGCACGAGATTCGGGTCGATGGTCGATGGGTTCCGGCGGTAGTCGAGATAGCGTTCCGCCGCCTGCCGCTGGATGGTCGAATCGTTGCCCAATTTGCCCAATGTCCCGATCAATTCTCCTCGCAACTGCCGGCGGAGCTCATCCTCGTCCTCCTGCGGCGTCCATCCCAATTCCACGACGAGGGGGCCGATGCGCGATCGGACGAAGGCTTCGAGAGCCGGGCGCTCGTTTGCGGTGGCGATGCGGTTCAAGAATGAGAAGGACTCGATCAGGACAGCCCAGACGTTCTTGTCCCGCTCCCTCGTAAAATATGCCGTGAGGCGGAGATACTCGGACAGCGGCGTGAGCCCCGAGACAGTCGTCGCCCAAACGTCGCTTACGAGATTGAATCGTTCGATCGGTGCGAGGCGCTCGACGCCTGCGTCGAGCAACTGGCGGAGCAGCGGGGCGTCATAGCGCACCCGATAGAATCCATGACCTCCCTCGTTGACAAAGAGGTCCTCGATGTTCTGTGGGAGGATCATCCGGGTATCGCGTTCGGTGAGCAGCAGGCGGCGGTGCTCGGTGCGGCCGCCGGCGGTGAACCGGAATTGAACAGGAATGTGCCATCGATCCGGCGGAGCCTCGCTCGCGGCCGGCGAGGATGACGGCAGGTAAGTGAACCGTTGCTGAGAAAGCACGAGCCCCGATTCGCCCTCCATTCGAACTGTCACGAGCGGGAAGCCGGGCCGAAAGATCCAGCCGTCCATCAGCTCCGGAACCGGCTGGCTTGCCGCCTTGCCCAGGGATATCCAGAGGTCTTTGGTGTCGGCGTTGCCATAGGCATGGGTGCGGAGATAGTCTCGGACGCCCTCACGAAAGACGGGCGGGCCGAGGTGCTGTTCGAGCATGCGGAGCACTGACGCGCCTTTCTCATAGGTCAAGACGTCGAACATCGCGTCGGCATCTTTCGGTGCCAGGACCTGGTACTCGATCGGCCGCGTGCTATGCAAACCGTCGACGGCGAACGCAGCGGCACGGGACACTCCGAACGCATCCCACCGTTTCCACTCCGGCTTCCAGGCGTCCACGGCCAGCATCTCCATGAACGTGGCAAACGCTTCATTGAGCCAGAGCCCGTTCCACCAGGACATTGTGACGAGATCGCCGAACCACATATGGGCGTTCTCGTGGGCGACCACGTCGGCCACCCGCTCCAGCTCGCTGTGGGTGGCGGTCCGCTGATCGACCAGCAGGGCGGTCTCGCGAAAGGTGATCGCGCCGAGATTCTCCATGGCTCCCGAGGCGAAATCCGGGATAGCGAGGAGATCCAGCTTGTCGCCGGGGTAGGGAATACCGTAGTACTCCTCGAAAAATTTCAGCGATGCCGCGGCGATGTCAAGACCGAACGGCGTGAGCGGCTGCTTGCCCGGCACCGTCCAGATCCGCAGGGGCGTCTTGTCGACGAAGACCGGGGGAGTCGCCTCGAGCGCTCCGACGATGAAGGCTACGAGATAGGTCGGCATCTTGATGGTATCGGCGAAGCGCAGAACTTTCTTGCCGGCCTCGGTCGATTCCGATACCACCCGTGTATTCGATACAGCAGTCAGGTGCGGGGCGATTGCCAGCGTGACGGCGAACACGGCTTTGAAATTCGGCTCGTCCCAACAGGGAAACGCCCGGCGCGCGTCGGTCGCTTCAAACTGCGTCGCCGCCATCGTCTGCGTTGCGCCCATCGTGTCTTTGTAGGTGCTGCGATAGAATCCCCTAAGCTGATCGTTCAATCGTCCCTGAAAGGCCAGGTGCAATCGCCATTGGCCCGGTGCCAGCGACTGCGGGAACGTGAATCGACAGCGCTGGGTCGCCGCGTCCAACTCGATTGTCGCGTCGAGCGGCTGTCCGCTCGAGTTCTCGATCACTGCCGACGAAATCACGAGATCGACGGCGTTGAGGGTCACTGTGGTCGTGGCCTGTTCGACGGTAAGGGATACCGTTTCGCGGCCCGCAAACGTAGCCGTGGCCAGGTCGGGCTCGAAGCGGAGGTCGTAACGATGGGGCACGACGTGCCGGGGCAGCCGGTAGGGATCCACGTTACTTCGAATCTCGTCGAATGCCATGTCCTCGCCTTTGGGTCGTCCGGTGCTCCTTCCCGCACAGGCCGGAGGAGGGACGCTCATGGTCGCATACGCCAGTGGAAGCGCCAGCAAGACGCCGGTCCATTCGCCCAGAATCCCAAGGACCCGGCGTCGGGTGACGGTATCCTCAAGCCCCCGAGGCATACTGCATCTGGACGCCTTGAGGGGTACCGACGATCAGGACGTTCGTACGCCCGACGAAAAGCCCTGTTTCGACGACCCCGGGTATTTGATTCAAAGCCATCTCCAGATCTCTTGGCCGATCGATCCGCGCCAGGTGGACATCCACGATCAGGTTGCCGGCCTCGGTCTTGAATGGCGCGCCGTTCCGCTCACGAAGCGTCACCCGGCTCTTGGTCAGCGATTCGATTTCGCGAGCCGTGCTGCCCCATCCGAAGGGGATGACTTCGACGGGCAGCGGGAACGACCCACCGAGCACCGGCACCTGCTTCGTATAATCGACCACCACGATGAACTGCTTGGCGGACGCCGCGACGATCTTTTCTTTCAACAGCGCGCCGCCTCCTCCTTTGATGAGGTTGAAAGCCGGATCGACCTGGTCCGCTCCGTCGATGGCCACGTCGATTTCCCAACGGTCGTCGGTGTCGATGAGCGCGATGCCGGCCTGTCTGGCAAGCGCGGCCGTCTCCTGCGACGTCGGCACGCCGCGCACGTTCATGCCGGCGCGAACCTTGTCGCCCAGTGCCAGCACCATGTATTTGGCCGTGGAGCCGGTGCCGAGTCCGACGACCATGCCGTCGCGCACGAACTCGACGGCTTTCACGGCCACGGCCTTCTTAAGGCTGTCGAGGTTGGTGTGGACGGTCATGGAGCCGGGGCCTGGGCCAGCGCGCTCGCGACCGATGCCGCTCCGAGCAACGCCGTGTGTTGATTCATCACCACTTTGACCGGGATTCCGCTCATCAGACGCCTATAGCGCCCTTTGTTGGTGAAGGCTTTCATGAATGTTCCGTCTTTCAATTTCGTGATGAGTTTGGGCGCGATGCCGCCGGCGACATAGACCCCATCGAGCGACAACGCTTTCAACGCGAGGTTGCCCGCCTCCGCCCCGTAAATCGACGCGAAGAGGTCCAGCGCCTGCTTGGCGATTTCGGCCTGACCTTTCAGTCCGGCTTCGGCGATCTCGGCGGCGGGGTTGCCGGCCTTGATTTTTTCGGCCAGCCACGTTGGTTCGTTCTTCTTCGTGTCGCGGAGGTATTCATAGATCGCGTGCAAACCGGGTCCCGAAAGCACCCGTTCGTAACTGACGTGGAGATATTGACTGCGCAGGTAGCGCAGAAGGTCGATTTCGTTGTCGTTGTTCGGGGCGAAATCGCAGTGCCCTCCCTCGGACGCCAGGGGACGGTAGGACTTGCCGTCCCAGAAAAGGATGGCTTCGCCCAGTCCGGTCCCGGCGGCGATGAGGGCCAGCGCCTGCTTTTTTCTCGGCTGGGTGCCGGGATTCAGCACTTCGACTTCGTCGGGTCGGAGGAGCAAAATGCCATAGGCGGTCGCTTCGAGGTCGTTGAGCAACTGCACGCGGGGGATGTCGAACTGCTTGGCGATGACCTGTCCGTCGACGACCCAGGGAAGATTCGTGGTGTGACTGTGATTGTCGATCACCGGCCCCGCGACGCCGAAGCAGGCGGCCGCCAGCGGGACTGGTTCGGATGGCTGGGCCTCGTGCGGCTGCTCTGCATCGCCGGAGTGCTCGGCCTTCAGTTTGTCCAGGGGCGTCGGCGGTTTCGGCGGACTGAGGAACTCGACGAGAATTTCTTCGAGCGATTGATAGTCGGCGCTGTGGAACGACTCCAGGCGAATGGGCTCCGCCCGTTCGGTCGTCCAGTCGTACAGCGCCAGATTGGTTTTCGTTCCGCCGATGTCGCCTGCGAGTATCATGGCGTCGCATCACCCGGGTATTGCCTGCGGCCGGTCAACTGCGCCGCCGCGGACCGGTCGAGCATCCAGATCAATCGGCCCTCTCCCGGCGCGACCATCGCGGCTGGAAGAGCCCGGTCGGCCTCGCTCCGCGGCTCCAGAACCGCCCGTACAACCTGAGCCTTGGCGGTCCCGGTGACCAGAAACAGTACCACACTCGCGCGGTTGATCACACCTAGCGTCAGCGTTAGGCGGAAGGGAATGCCTTTGGGGGCTTGACCGACCGCCACTAGTCTGCTCCGTTCGCGCAGGGCCGTGGTCCCGGGAAACAGCGAGGCGGTGTGCCCGTCGTCGCCGAGGCCGAGCAGAATAAGGTCGAGCCGTGGCACGTCCCGCTCCGCGCATCGGGTCACGTTCCGCAGCGTGTCCTCGTACTCGCGTGCGGCCGATTCATGGTCGGGGTTTTCTCCTCTCATGCGATGGATACGCTCCGGGTCGATGCCCAACGGCTGGAACAATGCCGCTCGCACCATGCCATAGTTACTCTCCGGGTGATCCGGCGGCACGCAGCGTTCGTCCCCGAACAGAAACGTGATCCGCGACCAGGGAAAGCGCTCTTTCCAATCAGGGGATGCGAGGGTTTGATAGAGAGTTGTTGGGGTGGATCCGCCCGAAAGGGCGATCAGCACGCGGCTCTTCTCCTGAACGGTCTGCTCGCTGATCCGATGAAGTAGTTCAGCAGCCCGGTGGGCCCAGTCCCGACCGTCCTGCGCAATGTGGATGTCCGGCGCGGAGGCCATGTCAGCGGCGGGACGTCCATGGGCGCCGTTCGTTCGTCCTGGCCGATCGGCGGCGGGCTCGGGCTGGGGTAAACGCGGTCGCCAAGGCGTGGACCGTCGCTGAAGGGTCTTGTCCCAACTGGACCAGGACGGCGTGGCGATGATGCGAGCGGAGGGACTCCAAATCGCCGGCGGCCTGAGCGCGGGCCAACGTGCCGAAGGAATACGATCTGTCCGGGATGGCTACATCCGGCGTCATCCGGTCCACGAGCTCTAAAAAGATTCCGGTGTTCGGCCCCCCCTTGTGCAATTGCCCGGTCGAGTGGAGATAGCGAGGACCATATCCGAATGTCGTCGTGACGTGGTGGCGGGTCACCAACGTCTGTCGAAGGCGGCGGATGGCCGCCTCGAAGCGGCGCGAGGGGGTCGTATAGGCCAAGATAGCGACATAGGTCCCCGCCCCTAGATGACCGGCCAGATCCTGAGCAGCCCGTTTGGGTGGGCTGCTCGGCGGTTCCGGCAGGCGGCCCGTCGCATGGAAGATGTCGAGGACGCGATGGGTGTTGTCCTTGCTCTCCTGGACGTTCGGCTGATCGAAGGGATGGATGCCAAGCAAATGGCCGGCGACGGCAGTGGCGAACTCCCAGCGGAAAAATTCGGTTGCGAGATCGTAGCGGTCGGCAAGATCGAACTGAAGAACCGGCTGTCCAGCTTTCGCGAGCGCCTGGAGTTGTTGGTCGAGCCGCCCGTTTTTGTCTCCCTTGAGCCGCAGGTACACGAAAAATCGGTCGGCACCGTACGAGCGTGGCGCGAGGACCGGTTCCTGCGCCACGGGGATCAGCCCGGTTCCTTCCTTGCCGGTGCTTTCCGCCAGCAATTGCTCTACCCACAAGCCGAAGGCCGACAACGATGGGGAGGCGGCCACCGTCACCTTATCCCGTCCCGCTTTCGCGAGCGCGCCCATCGCCGCGCCGAGATAGGCGCCGGGATTGGAGTCGAGCCCCGTCTCGATCCGGCATCGTTCCGCCATGCGGCTGGCCCGGTCCAGCAGCCGCTGGACGTCGAGGCCGAGCAGCGCGGCAGGGACGAGCCCGAAAAGTGACAGAACGGAGTACCGTCCGCCGATGTCGGGAGGGTTGGTGAACACCTGTCCGAACCCGCGCTCTTGGGCCAGTTTGTCAAGGCCGGTTCCAGGATCGGTGATTGCGATGAAGTGGCGTCCTGCGAGATTGCCTTTCGCGCCCGTCACCAGCTTCCAAAAGTATGCGAAGAGCGACATCACTTCGATGGTCCCGCCGGATTTACTCGCGACGAGAAAGAGCGTCCGCGCGGGATCGACGGCCTTGGTTACCTGGCGGACCCAGCCCGGTACTGTGGAGTCGAGCACCCACAAACGTGTTGCGCCGGTCTGCGGGCCAAACGATGCCCGCAGGACCTCAGGGCCAAGGCTGCTGCCGCCCATGCCGAGCAGGACTACGTCTCGTATGCCCGACTCCCGGGCCGTCAACCGGCAGCGATCGAGGTCCGGAATCTGCCGGCGAATCTGATCTTGCACTGTCAGCCACCCGAGCCGATCGGTGATTTCCCGCGGCTCCGGTTTCCAGAGCCGGTGATCTTTGGCCCAGAGCCGAGCGATCACGCGCTCGCGCTCGAGGCGCTGGAGCGTAGGTGCGACGACGCCGTCAAACGGCGGCGTGAGTCTCTCGCGGAACGATGTCGGCATGCGGACTCCCTCGGAGTTGTTTGTGCTGCGCGAGCGTGGAGGCCGGCCGGTATCTTATGAAGCCGGGAGTGAAAAGGCAATGCCGGACCGACACCGGCGTGAGATCATTCCCTTGTTTCGGTCGACCGGCGGATGACCAACGGCATCTCATCCACGAGCGACCAGGCCAGGGATTGCGCATGCTCGAAGGATAGCGAGAGCTGCAGATGGGGATGGCGGCGGTCTGTCCGACCGGTGAGAATTGAGTCGCCCCAGTCCTTCAACTGCCGCCACCAGATCTTCCCGGATGACACGATCCACGAAAACGGATGGTCCTCCGCCGACGGGACCACGTCGATGTCCAGAGGAGGCCTGAACGAGAGCACGTACTGCGTGGGCATGTCTGCGAGTGAGATCGGTTCCCGCTCGGCCGTCGTCGTGGGGTCGATCTTCCGGCGGACGACGGGTGGACGTGCAAGAAGACGAAAGACTCCCGCCATGTCTTCGGGGAATGTGGCGGACCAGCTCCGGATCGGAATCCGGTAGAGCACAATTCCGCGCCCTTTAATGTGGATGGTCGCGGCCGGAAGATCAATGAGGAGGTACGTCTGCGGGCGGCCGGCTAGTTTCAGTTCATCCTCAAGCACGCGGGAAGCTTCCCGCAGCGCGATGGGGTCGTTCAGATTGAGGTCGGGGAAAGGCTCGGTGTCGGCCGCTCGAGTGGGGGGCGCGAGGGCCAGAACCAGAATAAGAAATGCGCAGAGTCTCATGGACAGTGTCTGCGCCGGTAACCAGCGGTTAGAAGATCAGGATCGGTGTCCCCACGCGCGCCAACTGGTAGACACTCTTGAGATCGCCGTCATTCAAGCGGATGCAGCCGTGGGTCACGTTTTTCCCAAGGAGGCGTGTGTAGAGCGTGCCGTGAATGAAGTATCCCTTGCCAAATCCCAGCGCATACTCTCCGAGCACGCCCTGTTCGACGCGGTCGGCGGGGTTTGTGGGGACTGTCATCCCCTCCTCGATGAAGGCCCAATCCGGCTTCACCCAGACCGGATTGGTGAGCTTCGACTGCACAAGGAACTCGCCGCGCGGCGTGTCGAATACCCACTGATCGTGGCCGTCGCCGGGCTTGTCGAGGATGGTTCCGCTCCCCGTCGATGCGATGGCGTCGAGCACCACTTCGTGGTGCCGTTTGACGTACAGGCGGTTCCGGGCAGTATCGACCAAGATGTACGGCTGATGCGGCATGAGTTGCGAGAGCTGCCGAGCGAGTGATTGGTACCGGGCCTGGAGGCCTCGGAGGCTCGCGTCATCGCGGATGGACGACGTGAACGGCGTCGAGCCGGACCCGGGTGCCAAGATGCTGCGCGGTGTACTGGCCGCGACGAGGCCTAGGAGCATCACTGCCGAGAGAGAAAGGAGCGCCCGGCCCATAAGGTACCTGCTAGGTGGCTTCTTTTTGATCTTCGAGCCGGGCCAAGGTCAGGGCGACGGAGTTGCGTTCGGTCAACGCGCCGACGATGGTCACTGGTGTTCCCGGCGCGATCCGTTCGAAGAGGTTGGCCATGTGCGGATTGTCCAGCATGATGCAGCCGAGCGTCTGGGCCATGAGTTCGTTCTCGACACCGTGGATCTCGATCTGCCCTCCAATCTTCTTTCCGGAGGCAATTCGGCCGGCTTTTTTTGCCAGTTCAAATCGCCGACGGTCCTCTGCATTGGGATAATCCAGCACGAGGGCTCGATAGAACTGCGTCTGCCCAGGGCCGCGTTTCGCGGTCACGTGGTACCGACCTTCCGGCGTGGCGCCGTCGCCCTGGTATTGCTTTTCCCTGATTCCGTTGAAGCCCAGCCGCACCGGGTATGATAACACCTTGCGTCCGCTCTTGTAGAGGGTCAAGACCCGCTCGGCCTTGCTGACCACGATGGCGGTCGACTGATGGGCGCGAGACCATTCCACCGTCTGTTTGGCCATGGTCTGCCACTGGGCGATCCGCTTGTCGTCGGCGTAGCGTCCGAGCTCGCGGGTGAGCATGTTGGCCTGGGCCAGCAGGGCCTGGCTAGCCTTGTCGGCTACCTGGATTGCCCGTTCGTAGTTTCCTTGTTCGTAGAACGACCGCGCCTGTTTGATCAAGAGGTCGGTGCGAACCGGCTGATCGCCCAGCACGATACGTCCGTCGATCGCGTCGATCTGCGCGGCGATCACCTGCAACCGCTCGTCGAGACGGGTGAGTTTCGACTCCGCCGTCTGGCGTTGGGTCTCTCGCCGAACGAGGAGTCGGGAAACGGTCTGTCCGCCTTCATCACGCAATCGTCGAAGTTCCTCTTCGAGGTCGTTCGATTCCCATGGCCACCGGATTAGGTCCTCGTCCGACTGAACGCGGGTCTTCAACAGCATCCATTGCCGAATGAAGCGGGCATAGTCTTCCGCTGCGGCCTCCGGCGCCCGCAGGGCGATCAACTCATGATCGATGGCGTCGATTGCGTTTACCAGATCGGACGGAACGGCCTGGACGCATCCCCCCGTCAGCACGACGACAGTACTCATTAGGACGATGGGTTGTGTGATCAGGCGAACACCCATGGCGAAATTCTATCTTACTTCTTCATTCCCGCCGAGGATTTTCCCTTTCCGACCTTCGCCAAGGCGTTTTGGATCTCCGCCGACACAGCCTGACTCTTGTCGTTGATCGCTTTGGCTTGGGCTTGCGCGGCTGGGTAGTCCTCTTTGTCGATGGCGATCTGGACCTGATTCAAGGAGGCTTTCAAGGCTTCCGCGTCGTTCTTGATGGCTTCGAGCGCTGCGCGGTCTTTCCCGACCGGCGCTTTCGCGACCAGATCGAGTGTCGCCTTGACGGCGTCCTGTGCGACTTGCTGGGCTTGCAAGGCCGCTGCCTTCGCTTCTTCCTTTTTCTTGATCGCATCTGCTTTGATGCGGTCGGCGTCGGCTTTGATTGAAGCGGCGAGCTGTTCGGCCTTCCCATAGTCGCGAAGGAGGGCGAACTTGGCATCTTGCTCACTAACCTCCTTCCTCAAGGCCGCGAGGGTTCCTTCGAGCTTGGCATAGTCCTGGGCGACATAGGTCGCCGCGCCGCTTTCTTGGGCTTCCTTGACGGATTTCTCGGCCGCCTCGATGTGCTCCGTGGGCGGCTTAGCGCATCCGGCTACCAGCAGGACTGTAAGGGCGAGTGCTCCTAAGATGGTTCTGATTGTCGTCATATCGTCCTCCTCGCAGACTCAACGGAACAAGCGGCATGTACGTTTTCATTTCCTTTACGCGACGCGGATGTCGAATCCACACGTGGTTGTACGTTTCTTACCAGTTGCCCATGAATGGACCCCTTCTTTAAAGCCTGCCGAAGGGGTCCGTGCGTGATCGACGGGCGGTTGAACCGAGGGTCAACCATTAGTTCTTCTTGTCTTGGCCCTTCTTTTTCCCCTTGCCGCCTTTCTTCCCCTTTTTCCCCTTCTTCTCTTTTTCGCCTTCTACCTTTTTCTCAGGCTCGGGCGTGGCGGCCGGCGCCGCAGGAGTGGCTGGAGTGGCCTGGGTTGCTGGCGTCGCCGGCGTCGCCGGCGTCGCTTCCTGGGCTCGGACGTACGAGCCACCCGCAAATGTCACAAGAAGCGTGAGTGTTAGCACATAAAGA
This sequence comes from uncultured Nitrospira sp., assembly GCA_964445795.1. Taxonomy (GTDB): domain Bacteria; phylum Nitrospirota; class Nitrospiria; order Nitrospirales; family Nitrospiraceae; genus Nitrospira_D. Next base: position 27,873 of record CAYULI010000022.1, read on the forward strand.
AAGAATCTCACCATAAAGTTGTGTCACCTCCCTTCTGTTCTCTATTCTGGAAGGCTTCATAAGCATGTGAGAAGCTCCTAAGTCCTGGCAATCTCGATGCCAGCGTTCAACATGTATGATGCCTCTTCAGTTTGTTATAAATCCATATCTTGCGACTGTCGAGTCCTGGGACTAATTAGGCATACCTGTGGCGACCTGGCGTCGACCGGGCAAAAGCGCCCCAAAGCAATGCAAGGTTCTGGTCTGCCGAGGGTTGATCTGGGGATAGTCTGTCGCCTGTTCCAATCGCCCTTTGTGAATTGACAGCCCAGACAGTGGTCCATATAATGGTATCTTCGTTTCGTGCAGGGTCGGCAATCATGTTCGGAGAGGAGCCTCATGTCTTTTACGTACCAGCAGCCATCGAAATTGAAGCGCAAGCGCGAGCACGGTTTTCGGAAGCGAATGAGCACAAAGAACGGCCGCAAGGTATTGGCTCGGCGTCGTGCAAAAGGGCGGGCCCGCTTAACGGTCTAGGAGCTTTTGGTTCTCTTGTCGGGGATGGTTCCGAGTTCGCTCTCCAGCGTCTTCACGCTTCTTCGGGTTCAACAAGGAGAGGCGTTCCCCCATCTAGTCAGGTTCGTGAGGTTGGCCGATTCCCAGGCGGATCTTGCCGTAGTCGCGGCTCTGTTCATCCGAGGCGGTGGGGTAACTCATGGGGAGGACAGCCGGACGCAAGACCATGTTTCTGCGGTGCAGTCGCGATATCGAACGGGTCAAGCGCCACGGCCGGCGGATTTCAACGGCCTTGTTCAACCTACTCGCCTACCAGTGTGATGAGCCGTCCAGCCGGGTCGGGATCATCGTCGGTAAGCGCTTCGGGACCGCGGTTCGTCGCAACCGCGCCAAGAGGGTGTTTCGCGAGCTTGTGAGGTCTCTGCACGACGATCTCCCCTCTGGGCTGGCGCTTCTTGTATTTCCCAAACGGGAGGCCCTGGTTCATCCGTTTGCGGACTTGAAGAAGTTCTGGCAATCTGCACTGGAACGAGCGCACCTTCTCCATCCAAGGGCACAGTAGTCGAATGCGCAGGTTCTGTCTTGGCTTGATTCGCGCGTATCAGTTCCTCGGATCGCCGCTCGTCGGCCGGGCGTGCCGGTTCGAACCGACCTGCTCACATTACGCGCACGGTGCGATTGCGCGATACGGCATGTGGCGCGGCGTCGCGATGGCCATGGTTCGTCTCCTGAAATGCCATCCCTTTCATCCCGGGGGCGAGGATCCAGTCCAGTAGTTGAACGTCTCACCTGATGACAGAAAGCGGCGGTACGGCATGGAAACGCGGGTCATAGTGTTTTTGTTGCTCTCTCTGGGCATTATCTTTGGGTACGACTACGTCCTCAGACAACTGGGTTGGCTCCCGCAGGCGCCTGTCACTGAGAAGGCTCCTGTGCCTCCCGCCGGTCCTTCTACCAGCGTGTCGGCTCCGGCCCAGGAGCAGCCGGTTCTCTCTATGGCCGCGCGCGAACCAGGCTCTATCCAGCCGCACGGTGCGACTAAGGAGGCGGCTCTGCGCGAGCCGGTGGCACGCTTGGCAGAGACCATCGAGGTCGAAACCGATCTCTACCGTGCGAAGTGGGCCACACGCGGCGCCGTTCTTACGAGTTGGGAACTGAAACGGTATCGACGCAGCACCGACGACGAGTCTCCCGTGCAACTGGTTCGACCGGACGGCAAATTCCCAGGACCGTTGGCCGTGGCATCAGAAGATGTGGCCCTGTCGAAAGAATTGGGAGAGGGCCTGTATTCGGTTGAAAAAGATTTCGCGATCCTGGATCACCAGCACCCTACTGGTCATGTGACGTTTCGGTACGACAACGCCGAGAAAGGCGTTCGTGTCGAAAAGCAATTGACGTTTCATGCCGGCAGCTATCTGGTCGACGTGGCGGTCCGAACAAGCGGGATCCAGGGCGCGGTGAAGGTGGGATTGGGAACGAATTTCGGCGTAGTCGAATGGGGTGACGGATTTATCGGGCACATTGGAGCGGCGTTGCTCGTCGATGGCAGAGTGGAAAAGGATACGCCGGACACCGAGGTCGAACGCCAAGGCGCGGTCCAGTGGGTTGCGTTGCAGGACAAGTACTTCCTGTCCGTGTTGATTCCTGAGCAGGCCTCGGCGGTGACCGTGAGGAAAGAGGGGGACAAGCTGGTTTCCGCCGCCGTGCGCCTGCCGGTCGCCGCGCCGGACAGCATGTTGAACCTCAGGCTCTATGCCGGTCCGAAGGAATACGACACGCTGCGATCGTTGCAGATCGGCTTGGAAGACACGATCGACTTCGGATGGTTTATCTTCGGAAGTTGGAGCATCGTGCGGGCGGTGGCCAAGCCGATCTTCTACGTGCTGCGATTCATCAACGACTATACCCACAATTTTGGCGTAAGCATCGTGCTGTTGACGGTAGCGATCAAGATGTTGTTCGTCCCCCTGCAGTACAAGAGCTACAAGTCGATGAAGCAGATGCAGGTCATCCAACCCAAGATTCAGGCGATCCAGGAAAAGTACAAGGACGATCGGGACCGGCTGAACAAAGAGCTGATCAAAGTGTATCGTGATCACAAAGTGAACCCAGTCGGGGGATGTCTCCCGATGGTACTCCAGATGCCGGTGTTCGTCGCGCTGTTCAACATCCTGTATATGACGATCGACTTGAGGCAAGCCCCCTTGGGATTGTGGATTAATGACCTGTCGGTGCAGGACCCCTATTACGTGCTACCGATCGTCATGGGGGTCACGATGGTCATCCAGCAGAAAATTACTCCGACGACGATGGACCCGACGCAAGCGAAGATCATGCTGCTGTTGCCGGCGTTCATGACGTTTCTCTTCATCAATTTTCCGGCCGGGTTGGTCCTTTACTGGCTGACGAACAACGTGCTGACCATCGGCCAACAGATTCTGACCGACCGGTTTATTTTCAGGAAGAGGCCGCTGCTGGCCACCGAGGTGGAAGGTGCCGGAAAGAAGTGACTCTGTCCGGCGTGCGATCACGGGCCGGTTGGGCGGCGGGTCAGGGATTCAGTTGTCTGAGAGAATTCGCTCGTGCCTCACGGTGGCTCCCCTGAAGACACAATCTGCGCGATAGCGACCCCTGTCGGTGAGGGTGGCATTGGGATTGTGCGCATGAGCGGTGCGCGGGCTCTCGCCGTTGCCGAGAGGATCATCCGGCTCCGGTCAGGGCGGGCACTTTCTGCCGTCGCGTCTCACACGCTCCATCTGGCCGATGTTCTCCTGCCACATAGCCCGACAGATTGTGCCGGGGCTGCAACAGGTCGAGGTCCAGGCAGCGCGCCGATCGATGAATGTCTAGTCGTATACATGAAGGGTCCCCGAAGTTTTACCGCGGAGGACGTGGTTGAAATTCACAGTCATGGGAGCGGGATCGTACTGGGGCAGGTGTGCGAAGCGTGCCTACGAGCGGGCGCCCGCCTGGCTGAACCGGGAGAATTCACCAAACGGGCCTTCCTGAACGGTCGTCTGGATCTGTCACAGGCGGAAGCGGTTTTGGATACGATCACGGCGAAATCCCGCGCAGGCCTGAAAATCGCGCAGCGGCATCTCAGAGGAGAGCTAAGGCGCGAGGTCGATCGACTGCGCACGGGGCTGTTGGGAATGCTCGCTCACGTGGAAGCGGGAATCGATTTTGTCGAAGAGGATATTGCGTTCATCGGGCGTGATCAATTGCTCCGGTCCATTGGGGAGACGATCGCGGACATCCGGCGAATGGTGGCGAGTGCGGAGCAGGGGCGACTCTTACGAGATGGGGCGCGGGTCGTGATCGTCGGATCCCCGAACGTGGGAAAATCGAGCCTGTTGAACCGGCTGTTACGGGAAGAGCGGGCGATCGTTTCGAGTATGCCGGGCACAACCAGGGACATCGTCGAAGGGTCGGCAGTGTGGGACGGCGTGGTGATGACGTTGGTCGACACGGCTGGTGTGCGGGAGACGAGCGATCCTATAGAGCAAGAAGGCATCAGGCGCACGAAGTCCGCACAGGCGGATGCGGACCTCGTGCTACGCGTGCTTGATGCGTCGCAGGTAACGCCTGGGTCTCTCGGTCAGGAGGCTTCGACGTGGGATGCTCGGCGCGAGATGGTCGTAATCAACAAAAGCGATCTGTTCGACTCGGAGACGGTGGAGCGGCTTGCCGCTTTAGTGCAGAACGCCGCGGCATGCGACGTGTTTTGCGTTTCTGCGACGACCGGCTTTGGACTTGATCGGTTAAGGGACGCGATGTACGGCCGGCTGGTACGAGGAGGATCCGGTTCGGAGGCGAGTGAAGGAGTCGTCGTGACGAGCGTCCGGCACCGTGCGGCCCTGGAGCGGGCGCTGAAGGTGCTTCAAGCCGTCGGCCGCGGCGCCGAGGAAGGGACGGAACCGGAGTGCCTGGCGGTTGATCTGCAGGAAGCGGCCGACGCGTTGGGGGAAATCACGGGGGCGATTACCACGGACGAGATTTTGGAGCGAATTTTTTCAGAGTTTTGTATCGGGAAGTGAGGGACTGTGCCGAGAGGGTTCGATGTCATCGTCGTAGGGGGGGGCCATGCGGGGTGCGAGGCGGCCTTGGCGGCCGCTCGCATGGGTGCGGCCACACTCCTTCTGACCATGGAGAAGGACCGCATCGCTCAGATGTCCTGCAACCCGGCAATTGGCGGAATCGCGAAGGGACACCTGGTCAAGGAGATCGACGCGCTCGGCGGCGAAATGGGGCGGAATACCGATCGGGCCGGCATTCAGTTCCGATTTATTAACACCAGCAAGGGGCCAGCGGTTCGCGCGCTCCGCGCGCAATGTGACAAGGCCCTCTACCGTGCCGCGATGCAAGACACCTTGGGACGCGAGCCAAACGTGACAATCGCCGAAGGGGTGGTCGATCGGCTGTTGACAAGAGGCGGAGCGGTTACCGGAGTAGTCACGGGTGTGGGCGAAAGGATCGCGGCAAGAGCCGTGATTCTTACTTCAGGAACTTTCCTTAAGGGGCTTATTCATATTGGTCTGAGTCATTTTCCTGCCGGTCGTGCTGGGGAGTCCTCGGCGGAACATTTGTCCGATTGCATGCGGGATCTTGGCTTTGAAGTGGGTCGGCTCAAGACCGGTACTCCGCCTCGGTTGGATAAGACCAGTATCGATTTCTCAGTCATGATTCCCCAGCCAGGCGATCATCCTCCTCCTCCGTTTTCCCATCGGACCGACAGGATAACTACCCCTCAGGTGTCCTGCTATCTGACCTATACGAATTCTCAAACCCACGATATTATCCGGGCAAACCTTGATCGCTCGCCGTTGTACACCGGAGTGATCGAATCAGTGGGGCCCCGCTACTGCCCTTCGATCGAAGACAAGGTCGTGCGTTTCGCCGACAAAGAGAGGCATCAAATCTTCGTCGAGCCGGAAGGCTTGGAATCGAACGAGTATTATCCCAATGGGATCTCGACGAGTCTTCCCGTCGATGTGCAGATCTCAGTGCTGAAAACGATTCCAGGGCTGGAGCGGGCAAAAATACTGAAGCCAGGCTATGCGATTGAATATGATTATTTCCCGCCTCGACAGCTTCACCAAACTCTCGAAACAAAACTTGTTGAAGGGCTGTACCACGCGGGACAGATTAATGGGACCTCTGGGTACGAAGAGGCGGCTGCCCAAGGTATTATGGCGGGCATCAATGCTGTCCTTAAGCTAAGGGGTGAGGCACCACTGATCTTGGACCGATCGCAGGCCTACATCGGTGTGCTGATCGATGACCTGATCACCAAGGATACCCATGAACCCTATCGTATGTTTACTTCTCGGGCAGAATACCGTTTATTGCTTAGGCACAGTAATGCGGATTTGAGACTCATGGGAATCGGACACAGACTTGGATTGATCGAAGAGCAGGTTTATGAACGACTTGTGCGCAAGAAAGCGGCGATCGAAAAAGAGATGGCTCGACTCAAGGAAGTACGTCCGACATTATCAGCAACAGGGCGAGAGAAGATAAAGGATACCTATTTTCATGACATTTCATCTTCGGACACCATCGCACAAGTTTTGAGGAGACAGGAATCGCGCTATATCGAACTATTGAACGCTTTGGAGATGGAGGCAATAAGGGATCCGGACGTGATCGATGAAGTAGAAATTCAAATCAAGTACGAAGGGTATATTAAGCGTCAACTCAGCCAAGTGGAAAAATTTAGAAGGTTTGAACAGAAACCTATTCCCCTGTCTTTCAATTACGATAGCATTCCAGGATTCTCTTGTGAGGTCCGGGAGAAACTCAAGAAAGTAAGACCTGAGACACTTGGCCAAGCTTCAAGAATATCCGGGGTCACACCGGCGGCGATTTCCCTCTTGATCGTTGCACTTGAAAAAGATAAGTTTAAACCTAAGCCAAAGCCAATCTCCTCTACTTACTGAGCTAGTCATCATCTTCCTGTTCTCCCTTTTTCCTATGGTCAGGCGAGTGCGTTCTCTACTTGACCAGGCTTAAACAATCGCGTATGTGTTCCACGTGGAACAAGCCGAGCATCTCCCCTCTTTACTTAAGCTGTATTCTGCGCAGATTGGAATTCTATTGGACGAATGTCAAACCGACCAGTTCATGACCTACTTGCAACAGATTAAAACCTGGAATGAAACGATCAATCTGACGAGCATAACTGATGATAAAGAAACTATCGTCAAGCATTTTCTCGATTCGCTTGCAGGGCTCAAGGTAGAAGTAATTAGACAAGGGGCTACCGTACTCGATGTTGGGACAGGAGCAGGATTTCCCGGAGTTCCCTTGGCGATTGTTCGGAGAGATCTAGAGATCACGCTAGTCGAGCGAGCCATAAAAAAGGTTTCATTTCTTCGTTCAATCATTGGGCTTTTACGACTCCAGAACGTGACTATATTCCCTCTGAGTTTTGAGAACTTCATTGAAAGTGAAGAAGCCAAGAACAGAAAGTTTGACTATGTGATCACTCGAGCCATCAAACCGGAGATCCTCCTCGGAGGTGCGTCAAAACTCTTGAGTCCTGGTGGTAAATGCATATTGTACTCAACCAAGACGCTTAGCAGGACGCTATTGGGGGACAATTGGAATGTCTCTTCAGAATTAAAGTTTGAACTCCCACGAGGACTTGGAAAAAGAGTGATTTCAATTGTGGGTCAAGACAAGACTCTGTGAGTAGCCACTGTTCCACGTAGAACAAGACATCGAAGCCAGTTTCATCAAAAAGAAAACATGAAGAATTCTCGGATAGTCGCAGTAGCAAATCAAAAAGGAGGTGTCGGAAAAACAACAACTTCCGTTAATATTTCTGCTGCGATTGCTCTTCAGGGACAATCTGTTCTCCTGATCGACATGGATCCACAGGGAAACGCAACCAGTGGGCTTGGATTTGATCCGCGATCACTATCAAATACTATTTATAACTCATTGATTAAAAATATTAAATTTGGTGAAGCCATTATAAAGACCGGAGTCAGTGGACTCTCGCTGTTACCAGCGAATGCAGACTTGGCCGGAGCGGAGATTGAACTGGTAGGCATTGAAAGTCGCGAACATCACCTGCGGGAAATCATCGAACAATGCCGTCATACCTTTGATGTGATCTTTATAGATTGCCCTCCGGCGCTGGGCATCCTAACCGTCAATGCCCTGGTGGCTGCCAGGTCGGTGCTGATCCCGGTTCAATGTGAATACTACGCGATGGAGGGGTTAACTCGGCTTATCGGGAGCATCGACCGGGTTCGCCAGGCCTTCAATGCCGACCTTGTTGTGGAGGGCATTCTGTTGACAATGTTCGATGCCCGCAATACGCTGGCCAGGCAAGTGGCAGAGCAAGTGCGGGCCCACTTTCCCGACAAGGTCTACCAGACCGTCATCCCCCGAAACGTGACATTGGCTGAAGCGCCGAGTTACGGTCGGCCAGGAATTCTTTACAACGTTGCATCGACCGGATCACAAGCCTACATGGCTCTAGCTAAGGAGTTTCTAGCCCATGGAGAAAAAAGCACTCGGTAAAGGGCTCGATGCACTTCTTCCCTCGTCGAAACAGGATAAAGCCGTCGAAACCGCCGACGTCCAACATCTGCGAGTTGATGCGATCGTCCCGAATCGCTACCAGCCTCGGCATATTTTCGCGCCTGGGGAACTCGCCGAATTGACCGCATCAATAAGGGAAAGCGGTGTGCTTCAGCCTGTGATGGTGAGGCGAAAAGGCGACGGGATCTACGAGTTGATTTCCGGCGAACGACGGTGGCGTGCCGCAAAAGAAGCGGGACTGGAAACGATTCAGGCTGTCATCCGGAATTGCAGCGACAAGGAATCGTTGTTACTGGCGTTGGTTGAGAATCTTCAACGAGAAGATTTGAATCCGATGGAGACCGCTCGTGCCTATGCCCGCATGATGAATGAGTTCGGGATGGCGCAAGAGGCGATCGCGCAGAAGGTCGGCTGCGACCGCTCGTCGGTAGCCAACTTCGTCCGGCTGTTGAATCTCCATCCAGAGGTTCAGGAGCTCGTCGAGGCGGGGACACTGTCCGCCGGTCATGCCAAGGTTCTCTTGGGTCTGGAGTCTCCGGAGAGCCAGGTGAGAGTGGGGAAAATGATTGCTTCCAGGGGCCTCTCGGTCAGAGAGGCAGAAAAAATAGTCGAATCTTCACTCGTAGGGAAAAAACGGCCGCGCAGAGTCGTCAGTCCTTCGCCATACAGCGATCTGGAGGCTAGGCTTCAGAAACGACTCGGGACACGAGTCACGATCCAGTCTAGGGGGCAGAGCGGGAAGATCATCATCCACTATTTCTCTGTCCAAGAGCTGGATGGGATCATCGAAACGCTTCTCACCTGAACAGTTGTTGCCAGCATTGGCTCTCCCATCGCCGTCTGGAAAAGGCATATTCGTTGCTTTTTTCTCAATCAACGCTAAATATCTCCTCTAGACCGGCCGATACAGGCCATAACGGCACAGCACCCCGTACCCACTCACCTTTCGGCCAACAGAGGAGGACGATGTATGTGGAAGCATGACAAGCAGGAAGGCAAGCGCTCAACTTCTGAAGAAGCTGAGATCGAAGATGGCGGTGCTGGCGCGCCGTCTCCCCGGCATGAAACAACGGAAGACGTCAGTGCCTTCGTCGGTAAAGGCGTCGAATTCAAGGGCACGATTACCTATAGCGGCACGGTACGAATCGATGGATTTCTCGACGGGGAGATCCACACCGAAGGCGTACTGCTTGTCGGAGAAGAAGCTGTGATTACCGCGAAAGTGACCGCGGGAACCATCGTGTGCAAGGGGAAGATCACAGGCGATATCTGCGCCAAGGAAAAGATCAAGCTGCGGGCTCCTGCCGTCATCAACGGCGGGGTGAAGACACCCATGCTGTCAATTGAAGAAGGGGTCCTCTTCAACGGTACGTTGGAAATGGTCCAAGGCGTGCGGGAAGTCCCGCGGGAAGCCACCTTGCATCCCGTCGGCCTGCCGGGACAGTCGGGAGTCCGTAGAGCGAACGCATAGCCGGATGTAATTGGCTACGTATAATCGTCCGGTTGCAGCTATGGCGACATAGCGTGTTCCTCTGAAGTCGGCAGAAACGGAGTGGGAGGGGAGCATGTGGGCCATCGGAGAGAAGAAAGGCCAGGGCGGGAAGGCCGACGAGAATTTTACTTTCCTCGGAAAGGGCGTCGACTTCAAGGGTGTCGTGAACTTCGATGGGACCGTCCGGATCGATGGACGCCTTGAGGGGGAGATTCACACCACCGGTACGCTGATTGTCGGAGAGTATGCCGTAATCAAAGGAATCATTTCAGCCGGAACTCTGATGACCAGCGGGAAGATCAACGGGACGGTAACCGCCACGGAGAAGATTCAGATCTTGAAGCCCGGGGTGCTCATCGGTGATATCCGCACTCCCGCGATTGCTATAGAAGACGGCGCGCATTTTCATGGTATGTGCGATATGGGCGCGCATAAGTGGGTGGAAGATCATGCGACCGCCAACAAGAGTATCCACGATCTGGCGGTCCCTCGCGGAAAAGTCAGGACGACCGACCTCTAGCCCTTTCCCCTTCTAGCCAGTACAATACGGGTCCGATGAGCCGTCCAACAGTTCTCCTCGGCATGAGCGGCGGAGTCGACAGCTCCGTTGCCGCTAGTCTCTTGGTGCGCCAGGGATTCGACGTGCGTGGCGTCACGCTCCGGGTATGGGAACACGAAGACGAGACCGTTGCGACGTCCAAGAAGTGGCAGGAGCGAGGATGTTGTAAGATCGGCATCGCCAAGTTCGTCGCTCAGAAATTGAATATCCCTTACGAGGTCGTCGACAGCCGGCAGGCCTTCCGCGATCGGGTCATTGACGATTTTCTGCGAGGATACGCTAGAGGGACCACGCCCAACCCCTGTGTGCGCTGCAATGAACGGGTCAAGGTACGTGGGCTGCTCGATCTTGCAGACGCCTATGGGATTCGCTATGTGGCGACCGGCCATTACGTGCGCGTTTCAGCTCAGGGTACCCAATATAGCTTGTACAGGTCGGTGGATGTTAAGAAGGATCAAAGTTACTTCCTTTACCGGCTAAACCATGCTTGGCTTCCTCGACTTCTCTTTCCCGTGGGAGGCATGCAGAAGACAGAAGTCTGGCGCGAGGCTGAGACTCTCGGTCTTCCGGCGGATGAATTAAAGGAAAGTCAGGAAATCTGTTTCGTGAGCCATGGAGACTATCGGACATTCATCGAGACCGAGATGCCAGAAGCAAGGAGACCCGGCGCGTTTGTCGATCGGGAAGGGCGCCACCTGGGCGAACACGATGGGATCGCCTTCTATACTCCAGGTCAGCGGCGCGGCCTCGGGATTGCTGCGGGACGGCGACTGTACGTCCAGCAAGTTCTCCCCGCCACGAATACCGTCGTGCTCGGCGGAGAAGCTGACCTCTTTCGCCGGAGTTGCGACGTGACGGACCTCAACGTGCTCGATCACGCTCTGTTCCACGAACCGGCCGAGATCGATGTGAAGGTGCGCTATGCCACGCCCGCAACCCCGGCCACACTCGAGCGGATAGACCACGAGACGCTGCGCGTCCATTTCAAGATCCCACAGCGCGCCCTCAGCCCGGGCCAGTCGGCCGTTTTTTATCGCGGCGACCATGTCATGGGTGGAGGGATCATCCAAGCCTGACTGGTCGGCCACCGATCGGTCTGTTTGTATTGACAGTTCCCCTCCCTCAATGCTAACTTTGCGCGCCCGTTTTCGTGCCTCCCGCACGGAAGCTTCCCGTTTATCTCCAAGCAGAATGAGCGGATCAGCACAGTGATTAAGACAGCCGTTGCGCGACGTTACGCACAGGCCCTCTTCGAGCTTCTGGATCAAGCCCACATCGAAGCGACGCGGGGTACTCTGGACGGGCTTGCCGGGGCCGTGAAGGACTCGGCGCCTCTCCGGCATGTTGTTGCCTCTCCGGCGTTCGGCGTGGATGAGAAAATTTCCGTGTTGACTGAGCTCGGCGAACGGCTGGGGTGTCCTCCAACCGGAAAGGCGTTCATCAGCCAGCTGGTGAAGAAGAACCGAGTCAAGTTCCTCCCGGATATCGCGGAGGCCTTTTCAAGGCTGGTGGATCAATCCAAGGGGACACAGAAAGTCTTCGTGTCGTCCGCGATCGCCCTGTCCTCGGCCGAGCAGGATCGTATCAAGGCGCGTCTGCGCGACACCCTCAAGCGCGATGTCGACGTGCAGTTTGAAACCGACCCCCGACACCTTGCCGGCATTCAGATTCACATCGGAAGCACCGTCGTCGACAGCACCGTCCGGGGACGATTGCGCGCCCTACAGAGCCTGTTGACCAAGGAGTAACCATGCAGATCAAAGCCGAAGAAATCAGCGCTATCATCAAAGAAAAAATCAAAGGCTTCGATAAACAGGTCGACGTCAAGGAGACGGGTTCCGTCATTCAAGTGGGCGACGGAATTGCCAAGGTCTACGGGCTTGACGGCGCCATGGCCGGCGAAATGCTGGAATTTCCAGGCGGTCTCTACGGGATCGCCTTGAACCTCGAAGAAGACAATGTCGGCGTTGTCTTGATGGGCGACGATGTCGGGATCAAGGAAGGCGATTCCGTCAAGCGCACAGGCCGCATCGCGGAGGTGCCCGTCGGCGAAGCGCTCATCGGTCGGGTCGTGAACGCGATCGGCCAGCCCATCGACGGGAAAGGCCCGATCAAGTCGGCTCATTCGTCGCGTATCGAAGTCGTCGCGCCGGGCGTCCATACGCGGCAATCTGTTCGCGAGCCGCTGCAGACCGGTATCAAGGCGATTGACGCGATGATTCCAATCGGACGAGGCCAGCGCGAATTGATCATCGGCGATCGCCAGACAGGCAAGACCGCGATCGCTGTTGACACGATCATTAACCAAAAAGGCCAAGGAGTCTTCTGTATCTACGTTGCGATCGGTCAAAAGCGGTCCACCGTCGCGCGCGTTGTGAAAACGCTGGAAGAACACCATGCCATGGACTACAGCATGGTCGTCTCGGCTACCGCGAGCGATGCAGCTCCCATGCAGTTCCTGGCCCCGTTCTCCGGAGCCGCCATCGGGGAATACTTTCGTGACAACGGTAAGCACGCGTTGATCGTGTACGACGACCTCTCGAAGCACGCCGTCGCCTACCGCCAGCTCTCCCTGTTGCTCCGCAGACCGCCGGGACGCGAAGCCTATCCGGGCGACGTGTTCTATCTGCACTCTCGATTGCTGGAGCGCGCGGCCAAGCTCAGCGACAAACTCGGCGGCGGCAGCCTGACGGCGCTCCCGATCATTGAAACCCAAGCCGGCGACGTTTCGGCCTACATTCCGACGAACGTCATTTCGATCACCGACGGCCAGATCTATCTCGGCAGCGACCTGTTCTACTCAGGCATACGTCCCGCGATCAACGTCGGTCTGTCCGTCTCCCGCGTTGGCGGATCCGCGCAGATCAAGACGATGAAACAGGTGGCCGGGACACTCCGGCTGGATCTGGCCCAATACCGCGAAATGGCCGCCTTCGCCCAGTTCGGCAGCGAGCTCGACAAGGCGACGCAGATGCAGCTGGCCAGGGGCGTGCGCATGGTCGAGCTCTTGAAGCAAGGCCAATACAAGCCGATGCCGGTCGGCGATCAGGTGCTCTCGATCTACGCGGGGGTCAACGGGTTCCTCGACGACGTACCGGTAGACAAGGTCCAGCAGTTCGAGAGCGACTTGCTGCACTATATGCAACAGCATCACCCCGAGCTCAAAAAAGAGGTGACCACCATCAGCAAGATCGACGACAAGATGGCCGCCCGGTTGAAGGAGATCCTCACGACCTTCAAGCAAAAGATGGGATACGGGGCCAAGTAGGAGTGGAGTGCTGATCGCCGATAGGCCGATAGGTAGATAATCAGAAGCGTATGCCGAGCTTACAATCATTGCGTCGCAAAATCGCGGCGTTCAAGAATACGCAAAAAATTACCAAGGCCATGAAGATGGTGGCTGCGGCGAAGCTCAAACGGTCCCAGGACCGCATCCTGGCCGCACGGCCATATGCTCACAAGATGCGCGGCGTCTTGAGTAATCTCAGCCAGCGGGTGAATCGGGCGTCCCATCCCTTGCTCCAGAAGCGAGAAGGGAAAAGAGTCGAGGTGCTCGTCGTCACCAGCGATCGCGGGTTGTGCGGCGGGTTTAACGGCAATATCGTCAGACGGACTTCGGAGTTCGTGCGGCAGTGTGAAGCGCGCGGCCTCCAAGTTACGCTCAGTATCGTCGGACGCAAGGGGCGCGATTATTTCCGCCGTAGAACCAGGCCGATCCGTCAAGAATGGACCGGCGTCTTCGACAAGCTTACCTTCGAGCACGCCATCGACATCGGCAGCGATCTCACCGATCATTTCGTCAAGGGGACCTTCGACGAACTGTACGTCGTGTACAACGAATTCAAGTCAGCCATTCAACAGCGGGTCATTGTCGAGAAACTGTTCCCGGTCGACGTGGCGGCCGACTTCGGCGCCAGGCCAGCAGAAGGGACCACCGGCGGCAGCTATCTCTACGAACCCGATGAGACGGAATTGCTGAACGCGCTGGTCCCGAAGCATTTTCAAGTTCAGACCTATCGCATCCTCTTGGAGTCTGCCGCGGCGGAGCATGGGGCCCGCATGGCCGCGATGGACGGGGCCACGAGGAATGCCGGGCAGTTAATCAAGAAAACCACCTTGTTCTACAACAAGACGCGACAAGCCGCGATTACGAAGGAACTGATGGACATTGTCGGAGGGGCGGAGGCGCTCAAATGAAAAGGTGGTAACCGTCATCGCTCGATCGAGTCGGATGCCCGTATTCGGGTCGCACGACGGACGGATGACCATTAGCGATTGACGGATCGAAAGGAGCGAGCAGTGAGCACAGGACGAGTGATTCAAGTCATCGGACCGGTGGTGGACGTCGAGTTCCCCCCGGGCCAACTCCCAAATATCTATAACGCGCTCAGGGTGACCCAGGAAGAGAACAAGGCTGCCGGGAAGCCGGCCATACGGTTGACGCTGGAGGTCGCACAACATCTCGGTGAAAACCGCGTGCGGGGTGTCGCCATGTCCTCGACAGATGGCCTCACGCGCGGCATGGCAGTCGAAGATACGGGAGCTCCGATCTCGGTGCCGGTCGGTCGCGAGACGCTCGGACGCCTCCTCAACGTCCTCGGCGAGCCGGTCGACGAAAGAGGCCCGATCAAAGCGAAGAAGACCTATCCTATCCACCGCCCCGCCCCCAGTCTTGAAGACCAAGAGACGAAGACCGAAGTGCTTGAAACCGGCATTAAAGTCGTCGACCTTCTCGAACCGTACAGCAAGGGCGGCAAGGTCGGGCTGTTCGGCGGCGCCGGCGTCGGTAAGACCGTTATCATCATGGAGCTGATCAATAATATTGCCCTGCATCATGGAGGGTTCTCGGTCTTCGCCGGCGTCGGAGAGCGGACGCGAGAAGGCAATGACCTCTGGCATGAAATGCAGGAGTCGAAGGTCATCGATCCGGACGACTATACGAAGTCGAAAGCCGCCCTCGTCTACGGTCAGATGAATGAGCCGCCCGGAGCCCGCCTCCGCGTGGGCCTTACCGGACTCACGGTCGCCGAATATTTCCGCGACGAAGAAAACCAGGACGTGCTGCTCTTTATCGACAATATCTTCCGGTTCACCCAGGCGGGTTCCGAAGTGTCCGCCTTGCTCGGCCGCATGCCGTCGGCCGTCGGTTATCAGCCGAACCTGTCCACGGAAATGGGCGCGCTTCAGGAGCGCATCACGTCAACCAAGCGCGGATCGATCACGTCGGTGCAGGCCATTTATGTGCCTGCTGACGACCTGACCGACCCGGCGCCGGCGACCGCCTTCGCCCACTTGGACGCGACAACCGTGCTGTCACGGCAACTGGCCGAGTTGGGCATCTATCCGGCCGTCGATCCGCTTGACTCGACATCACGCATCCTCGACCCGCAAATCATTGGAGAGGAACACTACAAGGTCGCCCGGGGTGTGCAGTCCGTGTTGCAGCGCTACAAGGACCTTCAAGACATCATCGCGATTCTCGGTATGGACGAATTGTCGGAGGACGACAAGATGGTCGTCGCCCGTGCCCGGAAGATTCAGCGGTTCCTCTCGCAGCCGTTCCATGTTGCAGAAGCGTTCACCGGGGCACCGGGCAAGTACGTAAAGCTCAAGGATACCGTCCGAAGCTTTAGGGAGATTCTCGACGGGAAGTACGACCACCTGCCCGAGCAGGCCTTCTACATGGTCGGCCCGATCGAAGAGGTCGTGGCAAAGGCGGAAAAGATGGGAGTGAAGGTATAAGCGTGAATCGGCAGGGTTGATCTCCTGCTCGTTGCCGGCGCACAGTTAGATAAGCCCGGTCAATGCGCGCAATAGAGGTCAGCTCCGCCCTCTGCGCGTTAGTGAGTGAAAAGAGGATAAGGAGATGGCGGGGAAGATTCTGCTAGAAGTGGTGACGCCAGAGAAGCTCCTGCTCAGTCAGCAGGTAGATGAGGTAATCGCGCCGGGTTCGGAAGGTGAGTTCGGAGTCTTACCGGGTCACTGCCACTTCCTATCTACGTTGCGAATCGGTGAACTCCGCTATCGGATCGGCGACCAGATGAACCACATGGCCGTCCTCTGGGGCTACGCGGAAGTCACGCCGACGAAGGTCACCATCATGGCCGAAATAGCCGAGAAGGCCGAAGACATCGATATCGAACGAGCCATTGCCAAGGTCGCCGAGGCCGAACGGCGACTTCAGGTCGGCGGGCTTCCCTCAGAAGTCAAAGAGGCCGAAATCAGCCTCGAAAAGGCGCGCCTCCGGAAGAAAATTGCCGAACGGGCTCGGCGGAGTCCCCGCGCTTCGTAATCCCCACCCGTTGTCCCACACCGCTGCAATCGGTGCTCGCTCCCTCACGTGTCCCTCTACCCATCGTCTGGCAGATTGGCGCTGGCCTCTCCATGCGGGGTATCTTCTCGCACCAGAACCCAAAATAATTGGTTATGACCGTCCCTCAAGGGGTATCATAGGCCTTGTCGGTCTGACCAGTTTTCCGATCCTCGTATCGCCATAGGAGTGGCGATGGCCAGAATCCTCGTCATCGACGATGAGCCCTCTATTCGGGATCTCTTGCACACGGTGTTAAGCCGCCGTGGGCATGAGGTCATCACCGCATCCAACGGCCAGCTCGGGCTGGCCCGATTTTGCGAAGACCGTCCCCGCCTCACCATCCTGGATTTAAAGCTTCCGGACATCGGCGGACTCGACGTTCTGAGAGCAATCCGGTCGTTCGATTGTGAGGCGCCAGTCATTATCTTAACCGGCGCGGGTACGGAACAAATCGAAGCGACTGCGAACCAGTTCGGCGCTGCGGAGTTCTTGCAAAAGGGGTTCTCCCTTCATGCACTGGGCGAAGCGTTGAAAAAGGTCTTGAAGGAATAAGTAGTAGCCTCTTGCCAACCACCACCTGGCGATACTGCACGGTCTCCATGTGCGCCGGCTCAATCATCCGGCAATCAGAAACGGTTGGTTAACGATGCGGTGAGCGTCTCCCGGTCGTTGACGGGGGATCCTCATGGCAGCTTGATCCAAAACAGCGTTATGACAGTCCGTGAGTTCCTTCCACTTGTCGATCAGAATCTCGACATCAGCCCCCGTTACCTCCCCACCCTTCCCGAATCGTTCGACAACGTGAATGATGTAGAATGTGCGGACTC
>CAYULI010000023.1:0-8650 GCA_964445795.1 uncultured Nitrospira sp.
GAAAACTGCTGTCGGGGCAACTCGACCGTGGGTTCGAATCCCACCCTCTCCGCCATCCGCGTTCGCTTCTCGGTCACCCCACATGGTACACCGGTCATGGCAATCGAATCTCCCGAGGAGAAGGGGATGACGGTCAATTACTTAGACCCTACCCCCAACTTTCGATGGGGAGTTGCAGACTCAAAGCGGGATTTTTTTTGAAACTGGACCTGTTTACCTTTTTAAATAGTTCGCTTTCCAGGAAGTCGGCTAGATGATAATGATTTGGCGCTGTAACGGCCATACTGGAGAGATAGCTGCGAGTCGACGCCGAGCGTATCCCTTTATTCCGAAACTGATGGCCGACAAAACTTTTAAGGAATCGAGGTGCAAGCACACCTGATGCACCAAGCCAAGGAGAACGGATTGCATGACCGATCAATCTTGGCCAAGTACACTGGCTGACGCAACGACGCTCGTTGATGTATTGCAGTGGCGAGCTGCCGTAGAAGAAGAACACGCTGCCTATTTCTGGCTCAAGGACGGCCGCACAACCGATCGTCAGATGACCTACGGTGATGTGGACCGCCAGGCTCGTGAGCTGGCTACCATGCTGCGAAGCCGGATCCAGCCTGGCGAGCGCGCGCTGTTGGTGTATGGCGCAGGGCTGGATGTCGTGGTGGCATTTTGGGCGTGCCTCTACGCCGGTATTGTGGCCGTTCCGGCGCCAGCGATTGAAGCCATCAGGCCCAAGCAATGTATTCCTCGCTTGAAGGCTATTATTGAAGACGCCGCAATCGAGTGGATCTTGAGCTCATCCGAAGTCCTTCAACAACTGGTTGCCTTGTTCAACGATTTTGTCCCGGGCTCCCCAGTACGCTTCCTGGATACAACGGCAGCCGAAAGGACACATGATCACGCCCTCCCAGATTTATGTCCGGCTTCCGATGATGTGGCCTACCTTCAATATACATCTGGGACTACTGCAGCTCCCCGTGGGGTTATCGTTGCGCACGGGACTCTCTTATCCCATTGTCGAAGTTTGTTTTCATCGATCGGGTGGGATCGGTCAAGCCGATCACTCTGTTGGCTTCCGTATTTTCACGATTATGGGTTGGTGCACGGTATCCTCGCTCCGGTATATGCAGGTATGCCGGCCTATCTGATGTCGCCAGCCGTATTTCTCCGACGCCCGCTTCGTTGGATCGAAGCAATCAGCCACTATCGCATCAGCCATAGCGGAGCTCCAAATTTCGCGTACGAACAATGTGTGCGCATAGCAGAAGGGAACGACTTGCAGGGCCTCGACCTAAGTTGTTGGAGCGTGGCCAGTTGCGGGGCAGAGCCGATTCTTGCCAAGACGGTTCGCGCGTTCATCCGGACCTTAGCGCCGGTGGGGTTCGCTCCCGAGGCCTTTATGCCAGCTTACGGCTTGGCCGAGCATGTGTTGCTCGTGACTGCTGGACGGGGGCTTACCATCCATGAAGTCGATGCCGAGAAGCTAGCGGAAGGGTGGGTGGTTCCCGCACAGGAGGGACGACGGCGCAGGACGTTCGTCTCATGCGGAGCGGCTATCTCTGGTACGCGCGTCGCGATCGTGGATCCAGAGACAGGAGTCCGCTGCGCGCCGAATCAAGTGGGCGAGATCTGGGTGTCCGGTCCGAGTGTGGCAGCAGGATACTGGAATAAGCCAGCCGAGACGCAGGAGACCTTTTCCGGCCGATTGCCTGGAGAGCCCGGGCTGTATTTGCGTACCGGGGATCTCGGGTTTCAACAAGACGGTCAATTGATCATTACGGGACGCAGAAAGGATCTCATTATCATTGCCGGAAGGAATCATGCTCCTCAAGACATAGAAGAGGTCGTCTGGTCGTGCCATCCTTCACTCCGGATTGGATCGGCGGCCGCT
Source organism: uncultured Nitrospira sp. (assembly GCA_964445795.1). Taxonomy (GTDB): domain Bacteria; phylum Nitrospirota; class Nitrospiria; order Nitrospirales; family Nitrospiraceae; genus Nitrospira_D. The sequence goes on from CAYULI010000023.1 coordinate 1,889, forward strand.
TTTGCTATCGCTGGCGATGCTGGCGAGCAGGTGGTGATCGTCCATGAGGTGGAACGGGGCACCGAAGCCGGGGATATCGAGACGATCGCCACGGCAATCCGTCTTGCGGTCTGGGAAGCACACCAGTTGCCGGTCTTTGCCGTCGTGTTAGTCAGGCCGGGCGGTCTGTGCCGAACATCGAGTGGGAAAATTCAGCGGCAGGCGACACGACAAGCGTGGATAGACCGTAAGTTGCCGATAATAGCGGAAAGCGTGCGAGCCGATCTTCCGTCGGAGTCCTGCAGCGAAGCCAGAGAAGCGCCCACTGAACTGGAACAGACATTGATGCAGATCTGGAAAGAGGTACTGGCTGTGAACACGGTGAGGCGCTTCGACAATCTGTTCGACCTCGGCGCCCACTCTCTGCACGTGACGCAGATTGCTTCGAGAATCGAAACTCGATGCGGCGTGCATTTGCCTCTTCATGTCCTCTTCGAAACACCGACGATCACCGGACTAGCCAAGGTGATCGAGACGATCAAGCCCTATGCGATGCAAAAGACTGAGCCCTTGGCGATTGTGCCCGTGCCCCGTGATCGGCCGCTGCCTCTGTCGTTCTCTCAAGAGCGTATGTGGTTCATGTACCAGCTTGTACCAGACGGAACGGCATATAATATCCCGATCGCTCTTCGTCTGTCTGGGTGGCTCAATCGGGACGGTTTTCGCTATGCCCTTCAGGAATTGATCCGGCGCCATGACAGTCTCAGGACGACCGTCATTCCGACAGCTGAAGGTGCGATGCAGGTTATCCATCAACCGTCTTCCGCCACTTGGATCGACATCGACGTTCGATCCCTCCCCAATCCTGAGCGCGAAGCACTTCGTCTTGTAGAAGAAGATGCACGCCGCCCGTTTGATCTGACGAAGGGTCCGTTGTTTCGGGTCATGCTGATCCAACTCGATGCGAACGTGCACATTCTCTACGTGAACATGCACCACATTGTTGGCGACCAGTGGTCCTACGGCGTCCTCGGGCGTGAATGGGCGACGCTGTACAATGAATATGTTCGCGATGGTGCTTCAGCGGGGGGACCTCGGGCTATTCAATACGCCGATTTTGCCGTTTGGCAGCGCCGCTTTGTGACGGATGCGGCGCTCCAGGTGCACTTGGATTACTGGCGACGGAAGCTTGCGGGGCTCTCGCCGCTCACGCTTCCCACGGATTATGTCCGTCCACAGGTCCAGCGGTACATCGGGTCATTTCGCGCCGTTCCCTTGTCGGACCTCCTGTTGGCAACGTTGACCCGTCTGTGTGCCGAGGAGGGGGCGACCTTGTTTATGGGGCTGCTGGCTGCGTTCCAAATCCTGCTCAGCCGCTATTCCGGTCAGCAAGACATTGCGGTGGGAGTCCCGATCGCCAATCGGACGTGCGTGGTCTCTGAAGACCTGGTTGGTACCTTCGTCAATACGCTTGTCATACGCACCGACTTGTCAGGTTCGCCGAGCTTCAAGGAAGTGTTGCAGCGGGTCAGGGCAACAGCGATCGAAGCGTACGACCATCAAGATATGCCATTCGAGCGCCTGGTTGACAAGCTTGCTCCCCAGCGCGACCTCAGCCACTCACCACTCATCCAGGTGCTGTTCAACATGGTAAATGCCCCCCTGAACGGGATTCAGTTCGACGGGCTTTCGTGGGTACCTGTGGAGTTCGACGGTGGGGCATCACAGTTTGACCTCACGATGACGATCGACCCTGTGCTGTCGAAGACGGTGTCACTTGCGTTCCGCACTGATCTTTTCAGCGGGGCGACGATTGAACGGATGCTGAACCACTACCTTACGTTACTCGACGGCATCGCGGCAGATCCTTGCAGAAGGTGCTCCGAGTATCCGATCTTGAGTCCTGTGGAACAGCGACGCATGTTGGTTGAATGGAACCGCACGGAGGCTTCATATCCCAAGGACATGCCATTGCCAGCGCTGATTGCCGCGCAAGCGGCGCGGACGCCTGACGCCATCGCCGTCTCGTCGGGCGACGATCAGTTGCTGTACGGGGAGATGGATCGGGAATCGACTCAGATGGCCCGTTATCTGGTAGGTCTCGGCGTGCAACCAGGCGACATCGTCGGCATCTCTCTAGAGCGAACGCCGCTGGAAGTGGTGGGATTGCTCGCAATCATGAAGGCCGGTGCGGCCTATCTCCCGCTGGACTTCGCCTATCCGAAGGAGCGTCTCCAATACGTGAATCAGGAAACAGGGTGTCGATTAATTCTCACCTCCACGCATGTTGCCGACCGACTTTTGCCGGGTAATCAGCGGCTCGTGTTTGTCGATCAAATCAAGGAGCAGGTGCGACGCGAATCTTCAGAACCACTTCCAGGCCCTGCGCCGACCGACCTAGCCTATGTCCTCTATACGTCAGGGTCGACGGGCAGACCAAAGGGAGTGGCCATTCGCCATAGATCTCTGGTGAATTTTCTGTGGTCGATGCGTCGCTTGCCGGGATGTACCGCGGAGGACCGGTTGCTCTCCGTCACTACCTTGGCGTTCGATATCGCTGGGCTGGAGCGCTATCTTCCACTCATCGTAGGCGGACAGGTGGAACTGGTTAGTCGAGCGGTAGCGACGGATGGCCGCCTGTTGAGGCAAAGGATGGAGGCCTGGGCTCCTACAATTATGCAGGCGACTCCGGCAACTTGGCGCATGTTGATAGAAGCCGGGTGGAGCGGGAGCCCCGATCTAGTTGCCCTGTGTGGGGGCGAAGCCCTCTCGCGGGAGTTAGCGGACCAGATTCTCCCACGGGTGCGGGCACTGTGGAACCTCTACGGACCCACAGAGACGACAATCTGGTCCACGGTTTCTCAGGTGACTGCGGACAAACCAGAAATCACGATCGGCCGACCCATTGCCAATACGCGACTTTACGTGCTCGATCCGGCTGGTCTGCCGGTTCCGGTCGGGGTTCCGGGGGAACTGTACATCGGCGGTGACGGCCTAGCGGCTGGATACTACAATCAACCGGAGCTCACTGCTGAACGGTTTATCCCAGACCCGTTCGATTCCCACAACACCAGCCGGCTTTATAAAACAGGCGATCTCGTCCGCTATCGGGCGGACGGCGAACTGGTTCACTTGGGCCGATTGGATCATCAGGTCAAGATCCGTGGATTTCGGGTGGAGTTGGGAGAAATCGAGGCGGTACTCTCCGAGCAAGCCGGTGTCCGCCAGGCAATCGTCTGTGCCAAGCCCGATGCGTCTGGGAACAAGCAGTTGATCGCCTATGTCTCGGCCGGAGATCAGAACCACCCCAGCAGCGTAGAATTGAAAGCCGCCATCCGACGCCGTCTGCCTGACTACATGGTGCCGGCTCATGTGATCTTTGTGAAAGAGTTCCCTCTCCTCCCGAACGGAAAAATCGATCTCATGGCTCTGCCAGCTCCGGAGGAACCGTCCCGGTCCTCCACGATCGGGACTGCCCAACCCCGAACAGCCGTCGAAATTCAACTGGCGGCATTGTGGCAACAGGTCTTGGGCATTTCGAATGTGGACATTCATCAGAATTTTTTCGAGGTAGGCGGGCACTCCCTAAAGGCCGTCCAGCTCTTTTCACTATTGGAAGAGGTGTTCAAGAAACGGCTGCCGCTGGCAACTCTATTTCAGGCCCCGACGATCGCACAATTGGCGGATATTCTCGCAACGTCGCACTGGTCCCCCCCTTGGCGGTCGCTTGTCGCCATTCAGCCGAGAGGGAATGCGGTGCCGTGCTTCGCCGTGCCAGGAATCGGTGGAGGTGTCTTAGGCTTTGCCAGGCTGGCTCAGTTGCTCGGCTCTAATCAACCCTTCTATGGATTGCAGCCTAGGGGGTTGAATGGGGACGAGGCCCCGTTTAGGTCTCTCAAAAACATGGCGGCCCATTATGTCCAGGAAATCAGAACGGTGCGGCCAACCGGTCCCTATGTGCTCATGGGGATCTGTACTGGAGGAGTAGTAGCCTATGAAATGGCCCAGCAGTTGGCTGCCCGGGATGAACACGTCGTCCTCATCATCTTAGAATCCTGGCATCCCTTGTCCTACAACGGCCATTTCATACGGCTAAAGCGGCTGGCACGTCCGGTGCTGTATGTCTGGGGCCGCCTGGCTCAGTTTCTCGATCGCTCGCGCCACCTTTCCATCCGGCCGCGCCTACAGTTGGCCCTGAGCAAGGTGGCAGGAGTAGTCGATCGGCTGCGAGTCCATGCGGACGACATGATGTTGGGCGAAACGTACAACAATCTGCGAGTGGCTGAAGCGACCTTGGAAGCGATCGCCTTCTACAAACCAGAAGAGTATCGCGGGCGATTGTTGAATGTGACAGCCTCGCAGCGCGTCGTTCCCGATTCCGTGCTGGACACGAGGAAGCTATGGGAATTTCTGGCTCGGGGGGGTGCCACGGCGGCAGCAGTTCCTGCCATAAACTCTGGACAGTTCTTGGCGGAGCCACACGTGGACGCGGTGGCAAACCTGGTTCGCTCGTACATTGAGCGGGAGCTGTCACTGCAGGACGAAATGACGTCGGCGCGGAGCTCTGTCGCGCCCCACTCCACAACGGTCTGACTCAATTCATGCCAAGCCTCGGCATTCTTTCCGGTCTGCTCCGACGCCATCGTAGCCTTGTGCTGTGGATGCTTGCGGCAGGCGCGCTGTCCGGGCTCTTCAGCGCGGCCGTCGTGGCTGTGATTAACAGGCTGCTGCATCCGCATGACGGGCAACTCGTGTTACTGGCGGCTGGTTTCGCGGGGTTCGTCTCCGCGAAAGTAGCCGCGAATCTGCTCTCACAACTGTGGCTGGTCCGGTTCACGCAAGACGCGGTCTTGGAGGTCACAACGACACTCTGCAAAAAGATCCTGCGCTCTCCATTGCGCGCCATAGAGCGGGCAGGTACAGACGAAGTGTTTGCCACGTTGACGGACGATGTTGGGTCGGTGGTCTGGGCCGCGCAGTGCGTTCCCCACCTCGCGATGAACGGCGCCATGGTAGCCGGCTGTGTATTGTATCTCCTCTGGCTGTCGCCTGTTGCATGTGTTGCTGTCGCGGCTGTCACCGGTCTCGGAGCGGGCGGGTATTATTGGCTCCACCGTAAGTCCTTGCCCTTCATTCGAGCTGCACGCGAGGCAAAATCATCTCTGGTTCACGAATTCCGTGGGTTGACGGTAGGCATTAAGGAATTGTTGATGGACCCCGAGCGGGGGCGGAATTTCATCCAGCACGAGCTGCACGATGCCATGGTGTTGCTACGTCGCAGTAATCTGGCTGCATGGAAGCATCATGTGATAGGTGACGGCTGGACGCAGTCCTTGTACTATTTGACGATCGGACTTATCCTCATAGTATTTCCAGCCAGCCTGAACTTGACGGATGATTCGTTAACGGGATTCGTCTTTGCGATATTATACCTGATGAATCCGGTGTGGGGAATCATCGGTGCATTCCCAGCCGTCTCGCGAGGGCGAATTGCGTTGGCCCGGATCGACGCGCTCGGCATGTCTTTGAAGCCGATGGCGGACTCCTCTCCGGCCTTACGCCTGACCGTTCCGGCGGCCTGTCCCGTTGTAGTTCTTCAAGGAGTGACCTTTTCGTATGACCCGGTGGGTGGGCAACCGGGATTCACACTGGGACCAGTGGATTTTACGGTTCGGCCTGGTGAAGTGGTGTTCATCATCGGCGGTAACGGAAGCGGAAAATCGACTTTTGTGAAACTACTAACGGGACTCTACAAGCCAGACAAAGGGACTATTAGCCTCGGAGGGCTTGCGGTGACGGACGAGAATCGAGGCTGGTATCGAACGCATTTTGCGGCAGTATTTTCAGATTTTCATGTATTCGAGCGTCTACCGGTTTGGGGGCCAGATACCAAAGACTTAGTGAACACGTACCTCTCGTTGCTGGAACTCGAAGGCAAGGTCACAGTTACCGATGGCCGATGGTCCACAACCAATTTGTCGCAGGGCCAGCGGCGTCGGTTGGCGCTCTTGACGGCGTTTGTCGAGAATCGTTCGGTGTACGTCTTCGATGAATGGGCGGCGGACCAGGATCCTCACTATAAGAGCGTGTTCTACAATCGGTTGTTGCCGGAGCTCAGTGGACGAGGCAAAGCAGTCGTGGTTATTACGCACGACGACCGCTACTTTTCGTTGGGTGATCGTGTAGTCAAGCTTGAGGACGGCAGGGTGGTGGACGCCGTTAGCCATGCACGACAGCCGGCTTGATCATTACCCTCTGAGTTGTCGAATGGGTGCTAGACGGATCGCACATCTGCCATCGATATTTGCGACGCTCACGCTTCAGGATCTCAACGCGCCGATGCCCTATCTCGATGGTAACGTTATCCGGCTTCATGCCTTTTCCCTCGACGTTCCGCGTGAGGTGCGCGCACGGTGTGCCCTGTGGCTCTCCAGGGACGAACAGGTACGCGCAGCACGATTCAGATTTGATCAGGACCACGACCACTTTGTGGTGGCACACGGATATCTCCGGTGTGTGCTGGGGGCGTACTGTGGACGCCCGCCGGGATCGCTGGTGTTTCGCCGGAACCCACTCGGGAAACCGGAACTCACTGGAGTCCCGCCGCTTCCCACCAGGGTCAGATTCAGCCTGACCCATAGCCACGGGCGCGCACTTCTTGCAGTCGCAAGAGAGTTTGAAGTGGGGGTCGACCTAGAACAGGTTCGAACCGAAATAGACTACCGGGCTCTGGCGGTGAGGTTTTTTGCGGTGACGGCGGACCTGGCGGCGGCATTGGTGAAA
>CAYULI010000023.1:8660-43877 GCA_964445795.1 uncultured Nitrospira sp.
AAAGCAAAAACATTGTGGCTCATGGAGAGGAGGAGGCGCGGAGAGCGTTCTTTCGCCACTGGGTGGGAAAAGAAGCCGTGCTTAAGGCACGGGGTACCGGCCTGTATGTTCCTCCTCGTCAATGCGAGTTGCAGTTCACTGGCACAGACATGGCATTCGCCCATTGCCAAGGCGAAGATGGATCGCCTGAAAAGTATTGTGTGAAGTTCATCGCGCTTGAGCCGGGCTGGGTGGGTGCGGTCGCTGCAGCCGGAACCGATTGGCGGGTGGTCCTCTGCGGATAATGGCTAGTCGGTCTTTGGGACGGGTTTCTGCACGGGCTCTAGGCGAAGTCCACGAAAGAATTCCTGGAGCAGCCGCTGGCTTTCTTCCGCGAGCACCCCTGCCGCGACGTCGACTCGATGATTCAACCGCCGTTCGGCTGGAATGTCGAAGATCGAGCCGCAGGCGCCGGCTTTGGGGTCCCAGGCTCCAAAGACGAGTCGCGAAATGCGGGACTGCACGATGGCGCCGGCGCACATAGCACAGGGCTCCAGCGTGACGTAGAGCGTCGTGTCGGAGAGCCGCCAGCTTCCGAGTTGCTCGGCCGCCTGGCGGATCACGATCATTTCGGCGTGGGCCGTCGGATCCTGCCGGACCTCGCGAAGATTATGGGCGGCTGCGAGTACCCGTCCTTCCTGCACGAGCACGGCCGCGACAGGTATTTCGCCCAACCGTGCCGCACGTCCGGCTTCCTCCAGTGCCAGTCGCATGAACGCGAGGTCGTTCTCTTCGGGCACGTTCATCGTCAGTTCGTGATCCGCACCGATAATGGTTAACGGACGGCAGTTTACCACACGTCAGCAGAACGATGCGGCGGGGTGGGAGGAGTTACGACTGACTGATGAGATAAATCGGGCCGGTGGGCTGTGGCCGGCCGCCGGAAGGTTCCAGACTGACGGCAAATTTCTTTGCAGCGGTAAAATCGGGAACCTGTTTGACCAACAAATGCGCGGTTTCTCCGCTGTCCATATGAAAGGTGCCGACGCTGATGGGCTTTTCCTGAATCGCCCAGAGTTGGTAGGTGGTGCCGTTCGGGCATTCCGGAAGGTTGACTGAGTAGAGCCAAACCTTCTGGGTCCGAGGATCGTAGAGCAGAAATCCGGCGGCTCCTTTGGCCCTGTCCGAGCCGGTCAACGCCACGGCCTTTACATTTGGGGTGCGCATGAGGGCGGCCAGTTCATCGGAGGGGGTGTGTGCGCGCAGTGTGCTTCCCCGTTGCGCCAGGAGCGTCTTCACTTCGTCCAGTTCCGTTTCCCGCTGAATCAATTGATTCTTCAACTCCGCCAGATCCGAAGCCCGGCGCTGTAGCTCGTCGCGAAGTTGGGAAAGAGACCTGTCCCGCTCGGTCAGTTGTTGCTGCAAAGACGCCAGCTTGGAGGCGGTCGCCTCGGCCTGGGCCTGCAGTTGTTGCAGTTTGGTATTCTCTGCGGTGAACTGCTGGTACGAAGTCCATGCGAGATATCCGCCGACGGCCAGTATTGCGACGGCCGCGAAACCGAGGGCCCAGCCGAACGACAGAGGGCGGGAGGACGATTCGGGCGGAAACAAATGATTCATCCACTCGCCCGGCTCGAGACTCGGTTTGGGTGATTGTTTGGCCGTGGGCTCTGCGGTGACGGCTGACGCGTTTCGGGCGGCCATGATCTTGGCTTTCAAGGAGCGGGGTGGAGCCATCTTCGTGAGTCCGAACGGAAGGAGGGCTACGGTGGATTGATATTCCTTCAGCGCCGTATGACAGGAGACACAGCCAGACAGCAGATGCGCTTCGAGCGCCTGGCGCTCGACGCGTTCCAACGCGCCTACGGCGTAGAGCGGAACCGCGTCTTCCAGTTCCTCGTGCGTCATGAGCGGTCACTCTCCTCCCTGCAATGTTGCAAGGCCTCACGCAGCTTCGACATGCCGAGTTTGATGCGGGTCTTCACCGTTCCCAGCGGCTGATTCAGTCGCGCCGCGATTTCCATGTGCGTCAACCCTTCGTAGTAGGCGAGTTCGATCGCCTGCTGTTGGGCCTGCGGAAGGCCGGCCAGCGCCTCACTCACCAACGTGCGCAGCTCCTGGTCCGCCTGGGCTTCGAAGGGTCCTGGACTCCGATCGGCCACCTGGGCGGCCGACGGTCCGTCGAGCGATTCGTTCGGCTGAGGATGCGTCCGGGCGCCGCGAGCCCGAAGCCGGTCGATGGCGCGACTGCGCGTCAGCGTGATGAGCCATGCGATCGGCGTGCCGCGTCCGACATCGTAGCGGGCGACTTTACGCCAGACCTCCAAATAGACTTCTTGGAGCAGCTCGGCCGCTTCGTCGCGGTTGCCCAGGATGCGAAGTGCCAGGGTGTAGAGGACCGTGCTCGACTGATCATAGAGTTGGCTGAACGCCTGATGGTCACCCTTGACCACACGGGCCAGTAGTTTCGGGTCGATCGTCGACGCTGCTTGTTGTGACGGACTGTCCATAGAATGGCTAGCGCCAGGTCATGGCCTTGGAACACCGGAATTACCGCCACAACTATAGCACTCTACGGATGAATCCGGCAAAAAGATGTGTATTTAACTCCGCATAACAACAGATACTTCGCCTCATGACGGGGGCTCTATGAACTCGACTCACCGGTGGCGGCCGCGTTCGCGCGGCGCCATTGTTCGAGCACCGTGTTGAGACCGAGCGGTTCCGCACTCGGTCTGATCTGGACAAGCCAGGGATGGAGCGAACAGCGCGCGACAGAGAATGGGCCGATACGGATGACCAATCGGAAACGGTCCCGGTCCCTGGCACAATCGGCCAGGGTGCGCTGCATGAGTACGGCATCGCTCAAGCGAAAAGACTGTCGTCTGATGGAGGCTGCCACGGACCGCAACGGAGCCTGCTCCATCACGTCGACGGAAGCGACCTGCTTCAGGAGATAAGACAGAGCCACCCCGACGTACGGTAGACCTAACAGGCTTCGGACAACGGTCCGTAGGCCACGCCGCGTTTGTTCCTGCAGTCCATCCACGGATCGCGCAAGGCTTGGTGCGGAACGGGACCGTTCGCGCGGTGTGACTCCGACCTGGAGTTCCAACCGGACACCGTCGCGAAGGATTGCCGTAACCCGGCCGACCACATCGCGTACGTCGACCCGTTGCGGTGGTCCATCGGTCGCATCGCCTCGAACGACCAGCCACTTGTTCTCGATTCGTTCGATTCTATGGCAGACGAACAGCCCTTCATACCGGAAGACGACGATGTCGCCGGCCTGCAGGGTGTCGGCCCGTTCGACTCGGAGGCGGTCGCCTTTCCGAATCGTCGGGGTCATGCTGGATGACACCACGCGAGGAACCATCACAGTCTGCAGTAAGGGGCCGTGGAGGGGCGGCGGCAATTCGCCGGCCGAAAAGACGGCCGATGTCGTCACCGAACTGAAAAGGCGCGCAATCATCGAACGGGCTCCTGTGCCGTCGTCACGCGTCCGATCAAACGGCCCCCTAACAAGAGCGCGGCAACGGCAAGATGGGAGAGCCGCAAGATCCGTGTCTTGACGGGCGCGCAGAGCCCGTTCCGGCCATAGCGGTAGGACAGAAATGTTCGAGAAGGCCACAAAGTCTGTCTCAACCACGTGGATCGTTTTCCCGGCCGCTGCGTCAGACAGAGCAAGAGGTGCCCCACCTCTGGTAGCGGGGTGGTCGTCACCGCTTTACGAAGAAACCAGGCCAACATATGTTCCCGCCAAGTGCCGGGAGCAAGGTCGCGAAACACGGTATCCGGAATTCCGACCGCGGGATGACTCCGGCGGACATGACCCAGACCGTGCGAGAGCGGGATGGCGAGACCGTATTGCCTGGACCGGCTCACGACCGTCGGCCAATCGGGCGATTCTTTCTCGATTAACAATCGCAGGTCCTGAGCGAAGGGGGCGGCGAGATGTCCCCGGTGCACGACGGCGTAGGCGACAAGATGGATCAAAAGATCTTCCGTCGCGAGGCCCCTGATCTGCGTTCCCAGCAATGGACGGGTGATGGCGCGGGACCAGATTTCTGCGACTTCCCGTCGGCTGAGGTACCAGATGGTGGTGGTAAGGTCCAGCGAAAGCTCTTGGTCCGGCGAGAGATAGGCCGGATTGCCGTCGATCTGCCGGGCAAAGCCGAGCGCAGTGAGCAGCCGGTCGATCGCCGGCAGATCGACCTCGTGGACCAGCAGATCGACATCGGACATCCGTCTCGCGCCGCGCACGCCGTAAAGGCGCGAAACCACAACGGCGCCTTTCAGGACCAGGCACTCGATGCCCGTTGCGCGGAATTGGTTCGCGACGTGCGAAAACCGGTCGAGCGCGGCTTGGTTGGCGGCGCTGACCAGGCCGTAGGCCTTACACAGGTCGTCGAGGGTCGAGGAGGGCATGAGCAGCCTTGATTTCCTGCGCCCATTCCTTGAAGTGGGGGAGACATTGACTCATGTCTCCTGTTTCGAGCCATGCGTCGCTCCGCCCTTGACGGCAGAACGGATTTAAGGAACAAGTCTGGCATTGGTATCGCGCACCTGGCACGGCTTCGTCGACGGTCCGCTTGAGGAGTTCCCAGCCGATACGCACGGTCCCCGCACGAAGATTGTATTTCGGGATCGGGAACGCGACGCACAGATTCATCTCGCCGTACGGGGTGATGGCAAACTTGGTCCGTCCGCAGGCGCACGAAATACATGGTTCGGCTGGCGAGCAGGCTTCGAAGACCCAAGCTACCAATTCGCGGCCCAATTTCCTCCGATCCAGAGCGGCCTTCTCTTGCGGAGAAAGTCGGTACTGCAGCGGCGCCAGAGAACCGTCCGTCCGGGGGTGGATGTCCAGACAATACTGGAAGGTGAATCCGTACGATCGGATCAGCGATTCGCAGACATCCAGGTCCTGCACGTTGACCGTAGTGAGCGGCATGCGCGCGGTGACGGGAAACCGGCGGCCTTTCAGGGCGTCGAGCCCGCGGAGGAATTGGGCGAAGGAACCGGCGACGCCGGTCATTTTGTCGTAGGTTTGCGGCGATGCCCCATAGACGGAGACGATCACCTCGACGACCCCATGCCGTTCCATCAGCTCGGCGAAGGGAAGAGTCACACGCGTCGCGTTGGTCAACACCTGGATAAGAAAACCCCGCCGGCTGGCGTGTTCGAGAATATCGCCGATGTCTGGGCGCACCAGCGGTTCCCCGCCTGTGAATGTAATCCGGAGCACGCCAAGGTCGGCCATTTGATCGAGGATTGAACGGACCTCGCTCGTCGACAATTCCTTGGGCGATGCGCGGTGCGTGGGGTTGTAGCAGTGGACGCAGCGGAGGTTGCACGCATACGTCAATTCGAATGTCGCCCCTTCCGGATGACGAAGATGAGCGGCCCGGGAGGCGAAGTCGGCCCAATAGGAGGCTGCGGGAATGCGTTTCATCGGACGATCGCGGGTGCCCGAACGGAATGGGTCTCGATGAACTCCACGATATCTGCGCTCTTGAGAAATGCCAAGGTATGACAAGGGACTGCACATACGAGGGATGCGACAAATCCCAACGTCTTGTCGAGCCCGTGACGGTCCCAGTAGGGAAGTACGGCCTGCCGCAACACCCGCACGGCGTAAGTCGCCGGCGGCAGGGAGATCAAGACATGACGATCCGCTCCATGGCTGATCTCGAAAATATTGGAAATCCGGGCGGAGTCGTTTTTGGCATAGTTGCCGGAGCCGACCCACGGCGTGCCGTACATGAATAATTCTGTGCCCCGCGTGCCAAGGACGACCCGTTCATCGCTCAAGACGGTGGCGCCTCGCGCCGCGAACAATTCCGCGATCGTCGATTTGCCTGCGCCCGACTCGCCCAGGAAGACATAACCTTGGCCGCCATAGGAGAGGCCGGCGGCATGAAGCAAGAGGCCGCCGGACCGGCCGATACGGGACAGTAAACAGACTTCGACGAGGGGGTTAATGAGCTGCATGGGACTCCATCCCACTTGGCCGTGCTGGAGATCGGGCAGGATCCACGCGCGCACGGACCGAAAATCGGAAGAGATCCACGCGCGCACACGTGGCTGCATGGTTTTTGGATTCAGGCTTTCGAAGTAGAGGGCCTCGCCGGCTTCGTAGAGTTTCCAGCGGCCATGCGCCGCGTCGAATCGGACCGTTCCCGGAGTGAACTCGGGCAGAGGCAATGTGACGGTCACCGTGACGTGGAGATCCGGTTCGCCTCCAGCCGCGAGAAACCGTTCGAACGGTCGCAGCGGCCAGGTCAGACAGGGGTAGCCATGGGGTTCTTGCAAGAGGACGAGGTGATCGGCGATGCGAACGGCTAAGTCCATATCCATCGTTACGATGCGCGAGGACCGGAATCGTGGCAAGTCTGTCCCATCCACGTAACGGGAAGCACAGACCGCTTGCACCCTGTGGGAGTAGCCCCCGGATACATGCTGCAACCGCTCGGAGGACGGCATCCGACCGTGCCGCCCGCGGATGTGGACATCGTGGCCAGGCTGCACGTCGCGAGAATGGCCTGCTCCTGGTCCAGTGCCACTTCGAAGACTTGGGGTGGAGTATAGGGCTTTTTCTCGGCCATCGGACACCCTCCTGACAGTTACGACGGTCGCGGACCGGAATCGGTATTTCTGACCCTGTTGCGTCGTTTGCAACCGCCGCCACTGTCTGGCCGGCACGCCCCGGAGCCTCCTTGCGAGGCGCTCATCGTCATGAGACTGCAGGCGCTCAAGATAGCCTGCTCCTGATCGAGCGCGACTTCGAAGACCTGTGGCGGGGTATAGGGTTTTTTCTCGGGCATGGCTCACACGATCTTCCTTCGGCCTCCTTGAACGAGGGCGATCGGGGGGATCAATGCCTGGTCGGTCGACAAGCCGGCTCGGACGTGGGCGACTTCGCAATCGTAGGGGATCGGTTGCTGTGGGTCGCCGGTCTCCCAGCGGGCCTGAGTCGGCTGTTTGTCGCACCATCGGTGTACCGTGCAGGTCCGACAGGGACTCTCTTTCCGGTACCGCATCTCATGGACTTCGGTAAAGACCTGCCCGATGGCCTCCCGCAACGTATGGGTTCGCACGGAGACGCGCGTTTCATATTGAAACGTGCACGTGCCTAGCTCACCCCAGGCGTTGATGTGGATTGTGTCCGTCCCGCAGCCGCAGCGAAACAGCCGGTCGTCCTCCGGAGGACCAATCCACTCTTGGGTGGCGCAGGAGTCTTCCGGCTCAGGTGCTAATCCGGGAGGCTCCAGACCCCGCAGATCGTTCGGATCGATCCGGTATCCGAGAGAGGAACAATCTCCATCCAGGCGTGGAGAGAGCGAGGTCGTGTAGCTGAACTGTTGGCCGAAGGATTCGGTGAAGGCCCGGAGGCCAGTCAGCTCGTCCTTGTTCCAGTTCATGAGTTTGGTCTTGAGCGTTCCCGGGAGGCCGCTCCGCTGCAACAACTCCAAGCCGCGCCGAAACGCCCGATAAGATCCCGGGACCTGGGTGAACCAGTCAAAACTTCCCTCGTCGACGGAGTGGCAAGAGACATCGATACTGAACGGCGGCATCCGTTGTAGCCGTTCGATGGCGGCTCTCGTAAAGAGCGTGCCGTTCGTATAGAGTTGCAGCAGAAATCCCCGCCGGTACGCCGACTCGTAGATCTCGAAGAATTCCGGGTGCATGAAGATGTCGCCGCCCGTGAAATTGAGCCACACGATGCCGACATCGCGCATTTGGTCGAGCAGGTCCTCGATCTCCGCGCGCGAGAGTTCCCGCACGATCGAGTGCGGGCTGTTGAAGGGATCCGTGTAACAATGGCGACAGTGCAGATTGCACCGGTAGGTCAATTCCCACTGCGCCTTGATCACCGCACGGTCCCGGGCGGCTCGTTCGTGAATGCGCCGGCTGAACGTGCCGTACGAAATTATTGGAATTGGGCGTGCGTCAGGCATGGCGGCTGGCTGGATAGAGAAGCTCCGGTGTGGGGGAGGCTTTGTACTCGCACGCGAAGGTGGGGAGAGCGTGGTAGAAGCCTTCCCGAAACGTCCCGGTGCGCAAGTCATAGCTCTGCCGGCGGTTGCCGGAGCAGAGCTGGAGCCCGCCATAGGCGTCGATATGGAAGCGCCGCATCCCGCCGCGGCAAGGGGGGTGCGCAATAGCCTTGCGCCGACAGACTTCCTGCCAGATGGCCTCATCCGCTCGATGGAGCGTCAACAACTCGTGCTCCGAGAGCGCGTACTGGAAGGGCGCCATCCCGCCGTCGAGCTCCGGACGGAGTTCTTCGCCCAAGTGGAACCGCACCATGCCGAGCGAGTCGGCGAACGACTTGATCGCCAGGATTTCGTGTCGATTCAGTGTCAATGCCACGGCTTTGAGCGTCAACGGGATGCGGCGTTCATGAAGGAGATTGACGGCGTCGAGGCACCGTCGAAACGAGCCGCGGCTCTGCGTGACACGTTCGAAGGTCTCCGCAGTGGTTCCGTGCAGGCTGATTTCGATCCGATGGGGCGGCAGTGCCGCGAACCGGTCAGCTTCGCGTTCCGTGATCAATGTGGCGTTGGTGAACAGGGTGACGAGGAAACCACGGCGCACGGCATGCTCATAGAGGTCGAAAAAATCTGGACGGCCCATCGGTTCGCCACCGGTCAGACAGAGTTCGAGCGTGCCGGCATCGGCCATTTCGTCTATAATGCGGATGATTTCAGCAGTCGACAGTTCCTGGCGGATGAATGCCGGGCGGTTGAAGCAGTCCGTGTAGCACATGACACAGCGGAGATTGCAGCGGCAAGTAATCTCCCATTGGCAGGCGAGCGGGAATCGTTCAGGAAGACGGCTGAACTTATCCTGTCGGACCATTGGCGACGGCGACCTCTTCAATGGCGCGGATCGAAAGTAGATCTGCCAGCAGGGTCTCAAGATCACGACCCAACTGTTCGACCGTCACATCGTATTCGGCGATAAATTCGTCGGCGATGGCCGCGACGGACCGTTGCCCGTCGATTCGGTTCCAGACGGCGGTACCGGTATCGTTCAAGACATAGATGCTGTTGGATTCGGCGAGGTTGCGCCGGAGGGGGACCAAAATGCATTCGCCGGCCACATCGCGCTGCACGAAGTCAGGGTTCTTCGCGAAGATGGCGGAAGGATTCATGGGGTTGGATCATAGCAAAACACCCTCACCGCTTCCAGTGTATTCTGGCCGTCGCTCGCGGCCCGATGGCGAGGGCGGGTTCGACTTTCCGTCACGGCCATGCGATGACGGCATAGCCCAACGGCCAGTTCAACGCGAGCACGGTCGCACCTGTTTCATCCAATTCGGATCGGATCTCGGATTCCGTGGAAAAGAGGTGGAGGAAGTGTCCTTGGGCGCATGTGTCCCACTCCTGGTAACTCGGGTTCGCGCCGGGAAGCTTCATGAGGCGGCGGGCCAGGCGATGCGCCAGACGGTGAGCGGGGGTCTCCGGTTCTCGGACGATCATGAAACTCAAGATGGCGCGCCCTTGACGCTTCAGATGGGGACGCAGCGCGCGTAGCCAATCCTGCCGTTCACGGCGGCCGGGAATCGCGCTGTACATCACGCTCGGCAGCAACACGTAGTCGAATCGACCAGGCAGTGTCGGAAGCGCAAGGAAGTCGGCTTGAACCAGTCCCATCCGGACGCCCGTGGTCCTGGACCGTTCTTGAGCCCGCCGCAGGCCCTCAAACTGAGCGTCGAGCCCCACGACGGAGTAGCCTAGTCGCGCCAACTCGATGGATTCTCGTCCCCCCCCGGTGCCCAAGACCAGTACCGCTCCCTTTTCCTTCATGTGTCGTTCGATCGCGTCTCGCTCCCACGGCTCCAACGTCCAGATAGGCGCGTGGTCGGGATACAGTGCTAGCGCGTCTCGGTAGGTGCTGGCGTAGTGCGTTTGAACCCGTCTGGTCAGCTCGGCCGGCGGGATTAGTGCCGGAAGCATACCGGTGAGCAGTTGCTGCGCTCGAAAGAGGCCTGTGACGATCCGGTTGCTGAACACATCGAACGCTCGGATCAGGAGGATAAGCAGAGAGACCGCGATGCGCACGGGTCAGCCCCGGACGTTCGCACAGTAGGGGGCGAGAAAGGCGGCGGCCTCCTCCGCGCCTCCGGCTACTGGAGGATGAGGCGATGCAGTGGTTGTAGAGATACCCTTGAGCGCGGCTTCCCACCGACCGGCAAAAAAGTCGTCCCGAGGCAATTCCACTCCCCGCCCATGCCGGTGCAGGTAGTCCACCAGCACCTGTTCGTCGGCGAAGTTGTAGCGACGCACGTAGATAACCGGTTGGCCCAGTGCCACGGCTTCCACGATCGTGCCGTACCCCGGTTTTGTCACAATGATGTCTGCGGATGCCAGAAGTGTCTTGAACGAAAACGGCAGTGAGCGTCCTGATAGTACTCGCCGACTTCCGGAGGGTATCTTTCCGTCGAAGAGCATGCGAAAGCCGTCCAGTGACTCGAGCTGATCGAAGGGAAGAGCAGAAAGCGGAATGCCGCCGAATCCGATCAAAACGCTTCGCTCCTCCGGCGCGAGGCCGAGAGTCTCGCGCAGCGCCTGATGGGCGGGCACCGACGGCTCCGCAACGGGACCGATATCGACCACCCGCTCAAACACGTCAAGCTTCTCGGCGGGGGCCATCCGCAAGGCTAGATCCGCCCCGGCATACGCTGCCCGCATGGCCTCCAAGACTGCGCCTTTCTCGACTCCGGAAGGAGCCGGATATTCGGCGAGAATGAGATCCCAGGTAAAGCTGGCCAGCGCAACGACGGGAATACCCGCTCGTTTGCCGGCGGCGAGCGTCAGGTAGGGAATGTCGGCAACGACCAGAGCAGGTCGTGTGGCTGCGATGGCCGCCGTCTCCGCTTCCAGCCGCTCCTCCCACGACCGGTGAAAGCGGGCATGCTCACGCCAGGTAGCCTCCACATCGATCGTCAAGGGACCGTCCTGAATGCACCCGACATCCTGCTGCACCGCGTGGTGTTCCCACGGAATCGTCAGCCGGTCCTTAAAGAAGGAAGCCGGCACCGTCGTTCGCAAAACGGCATGCAGCCCCGGCACGATGCGGCCCAGTGCGTTGAGCACCGGCACGACCTGCGCTGCGTGTCCGAATCCATGTGCGGAAATGGCCGCCCAGATCAGTGGCATGTCCAAGAGAACCAAAACGGTAAAAGACGCATAGGCCACCAAGCGCGGAAGAAAGGATCGGAGGGTTCCACCGCATCAACTGTTCGTAAAGTCGGATTCCATCGGCGCGATGTTGTACAGCAGTTCCAGGTCGAATTCCTCAACCAGCTCGTTGAAGGCGCGTGCGCCCATGTCTGACCGGACTTCGTTCATTACGAGATCGATCGCGGGCGCGGCGTGGTGACCGTACTGCGTGACAGCCGATTCAATGCGCCGTCTTGCCTCGTCGAGGGTCATGCGATCACCATCCTGTACGGATCCTATACGGATGGCACTATAGCATTGATGATACCGGGTCGACCAGAGATGAACTGGAGTGGAGTCCGCGGAGTCACGTTCCGGTCATGGGGCGGAGGTAGTCGACACGGGAACGATGGGATGCGCCGTCTGAGGAGGCGCTGGTTTGCGGGCCTTCACCGTGACGGTCCGGACCGACGGATCGGGCAGCGGGCTACTACTCGCCGTATAGAAACCGAAGTCCCGCACGAGTTGATCCATAAGCTGCGACAGGCATGTTTCCGTCACCTGTCCCTTGAGCTCATCAATCATGATCGGAGTGGCGCCGAACAGGTTGTAATGCACGGTTCCCGACGACCCGGCCTCGTAGCGCTTTATCTGGCCGTCCCACCGTTCGAGCTCCAGCGTGGCCCGAGCGCCATAGTCGTAGTCCAACTCGATGGCCGGCGACAGGAGGAACATCGAGGCGCCGATTACGAATCCCTTCCAGGACGCCTCGCCGGAGTGCGGGTCGATGGTTTCGTCGAACGTGATGCGGGCCGCGATCACCTTCCCTCCGAGAGAAGACGAGTCATTCCCCAACGGGACCAAACTCGAAAAGAGACGGGTTTCCTGGATGGTGTTCAAGATCCGCCGTTCGATCTCGATAGGTGGGTTCAGCGCCGCTCCGTTCTGAATCACGCGGAACCCTTCCACGACGAGCGGGACCCGTTCCTCGCTTGAAATTGCCCCGGCAACGGATACCTGTTGTGCCAGGACCGACGGCTTCACCTCGATCCAGCGGGCGCAGCTGACCGCAGTCGTCGCGATCAGTGCGGCAAGACCCGTCATGGTACAGCGGACACACATGGACGTCATCGTGTCAGGCTCCTCAAAAAAAGAAGGAGAACCCGCCGAAGGGCAGGCTGGAGTTCAGCCCCAGGTTGGGATAGTGCGTTCCCGCGTTGGAAATATGGTGAAACCGGTAGCCAACGTTGAGCGCGGTTTGCGGGGTCAGAAAATAGGAGACTCCCAATCCGGCCGTCAGGATGAAGTTGAATTCGGACGACTCCTCCGGAATGCGCCCTCCCAGATCGGTCCAGAACGGTCCGCCAGCAAACTCGGCGTATGGTCGGATACGATCGAACGCCACGAACGTATATTTGATCTTGGGCGTGAACCCGATGCCGTGTGTCAGGATCGGTTCCCGAAACTGGAGGTAAACCATTTCTGCGCCGATCGACACCTGGCCGCGATACCATCCTCCGCCCATAGGATCCGTGATCGTCATCATCCAGGACGGCATGAGCGCTGGGCCGCTCTGTTTGGTCGTGTGATCGGTCGTGAGCCGGTGCGGCAGCAAGTAACCGGCGCTCAGCCCGACCTCTTGCGTACCGATCGTGATCGCGGGAGTGCTATCCGATGCCTGCGTGACGGCAACCGTCATGAGCGACCCCAAAGCCAAGATTGCAACCGATCGAGCGAGCGACAGCATGCGGTATCCACGTCGTATTCCTGTCGGCTGTATGACGGTGAAACTTGACGCAACAGGTGTGATGCCACAAAGGTAGCAGAGGTTTGGAGTTTGTCCAGGAAGTCGGGAAGTTAGGACAGGCGGAATGCGACAATAGGCTGGGCGGAAGCGCGAGGCGAAAGGGCAGGATCGCCCGAGCAGGTCCGCCACCTCGTGTCTTCTGGTTTGGGCCAGGCGGGCCGAGTCGGCCTGGAACTCCGGCAACTTGTAGCGAGTGTCGAGCAAAATAACCCGCTCCAGACAGCGGCGCACGGCAACGAGGCGCGCCGTTTACTTTCGGTTGCCTGGCTCTGTAGACTGCGGCGAACCGTTATGGCCAACCGACGACCGGTGTCCTCCGTACGATCCGACACGATGCCGCTCGATCCCGTCCAGCGGGTGATCGAGTATCACATCCGGACCAAGCATCATTTCAACCGCTACGCGCGGTCGCTGGGGTTTCTCGATTGGGTGAATCAGCCCGATCCGTTCCGACGGTTCGAGGGAGCGCAGCTCATACAGCTTCCTTTGTTGAAACCGGATGAAGAGCCGCTGTCCCCAGCCTATGACGCGCTCTATCACCACGGCAGTATCCCTTGTCAACTTGTGAGCGTGACCACGTTGTCGCGTTTCTTCGAATTCGCTCTCGCCTTATCGGCCTGGAAACGGGCAGGGGAGTCGGAGTGGGCGCTGCGCAGCAATCCGTCTTCTGGCAATCTGCATCCGACCGAGGGCTACGTGATTCTGCCGCAGGTCGACGGACTCAATCTCACGCCGGGACTCTACCATTATGCGCCGAAGGAACACCGGCTGGAACTGCGGGCCGAGTTTCCTGCTAGGTCGCTCGCGCGTCTTCTGGCTCCATTTCCGCTTGGCGCCTTTCTGTTCGGTCTCACCTCGGTGCACTGGCGTGAAGCCTGGAAATACGGGGAACGGGCCTTCCGGTACTGTCATCACGATATCGGCCACGCCCTCGGCACAGCGCGTATCGCCGCGGCGACACTGGGGTGGAACATGGCGGTGCTGGACGGCACAGAGCAGGAAACGGTAGCGGCGCTGCTTGGGACCAATCGAGCCGACGATTTCGCGGATGCCGAGCCGGAGCATCCAGACTGTGTATGCGCGATCTGGCCAGAGGGATTGGGCGAGCGGCAAGGGGTAACTAAACGAACGCGCGTGCTCCCGTTGTATCTCGATCCAACGATTGTGAAGGAACTGGCTGGTGCACAGTGGCACGGCCAGGCCAATCGCTTGAGCCGCGACCATGCGGTGCATTGGGACATTATTGATGAAGTTGCAGAAGCAAGCTGGAAGAGCCAATCGGAACAGCGTCTCGTATCCCTTCCCTGCTCCCGGCTCTTTCCCCAACGGGGAACGTGTGGGGATCAGGGGAGGGCCGTCCTAGCCGGCCAGATTATCCGCCAGCGCCGGAGCGCCGTGGCATTCGACGGGAAGATGTCGATCCCTGCCGTCACGTTCTTCCGCATGCTGCAACGAGTGATGCCGCATGTCGAGCGCCCCCAACTGGAACGGCCGGTGCCGTGGGACGCGTGGCCCTACGATCCGGCGATTCATTTACTGTTGTTCGTGCATCGAGTCGATGGACTGACACCTGGGCTCTATTTTCTCGTCCGCGATCCCGCGAAGTTGCCGTTCGTTCAGCGGTCGTTGAATCCAGAATTGACCTGGACGGTCGCCCCCGGATGCCCGGACGAGCTGCCTCTGTATTGGTTGCTCGAAGGCGATGCGAGACGACTGGCCGCGCAGGTGAGCTGCCATCAAGACATCGCCGGCGACAGCGCATTTTCGCTCGGCATGCTGGCGGAGTTTGAAGGTCGCTTACGGGAAACGGGCGCCTGGTGGTATCCACGTCTCTTCTGGGAATCGGGATTATTGGGGCAGGTGCTCTATCTCGAAGCGGAAGCCGCCGGCGTGCGGGCAACCGGGATCGGCTGTTTCTTCGATGACCCGGTGCACGAGATCGTCACGATCAAGGATTTGTCCATGCAATCGCTCTATCACTTCACTGTCGGCGGACCGGTGGAGGATTTGCGATTGATGACCTTGCCGCCGTATTTTCACAAACAGTGAGGGCTTCGAACGAGCGGCAAGAGATTTGAGGGGAGGCATGTTCAAGATCAAAAAGAAAGCCGAAAAGCCGAAGCCGACGGTTCTCTATAACATCATCGAAGACTGTTCCGAATTCGAAGCGCCAGGGAATGTGACCCTCTGTGCCATGACCATGACCGAAGATCTGCCGGCCCACGCCAAAGTTCTCTCCGAAAGTTACGATATTCCATTCGATGCGATGACGAAGCTGCTTTCAGAAGGCGGCGTCTACGTCTATCCGAAAGAGGGCGGGTTGCTCACCCGTGGACTCTTCGCCTGTGTAATTGATCCGTCCGGCGAGAGTCCCAAACAAACATTCGTGCTGGATTTGATACAGTTTGCCGAGGCTGAACAGATGGCGCGTGCTCGGGGGGGCACTCTCGTGGAAGCGGCTAAAGACGTGTTCTATCGAACTCTTCCCGGCGAGTTGAGGGCTAAATTGACGCAGAAGAATCTCGGCATCGATTACCGAACTCTGGATCGCGCTGTGGCAAGAGGCGGTGACGTCAAATATATCGATTTTCGCAAGGATTGGTCTCCGCATTTCAAGCGCCTCTGCATCATGCCGGATGGACGCTTGGTGGAAACTGGTGGGCTGGATGAGTTTGCCCGACTCCACGGCATTACCTCCGCCCAGGCCAAGACGCTCGTGGAGTACGGAGGCATCTTGGAGATCGGCAGCGAAGTCCTGGCATGCCAAGTCGTGAACGGTCAGCCCGCGGTCGCGCGATTCAGCGCTAAGAATTATGCAAAGGCGAAGGAACTGGTCGCGACCAAGGGCATGCACATCATGGATGCGCTCAGCGAAGTCGGCTACAACGATCCGGCGATGATGCGCAGCCTTGTCCGTAAAGAACTCACCGGCGGCCAGTAACCGGTCAACCAGTCTTTGCCTCGCCCGTTCCGTTTCAAGAGGCACTTGATGCGACATATCCTTCTCCTCGTGGCGATCGGATTGTTCTGTTCCGGTTGCTCCGCACCGAAGCCGGTCCTGTATCCCAATGCCCATTATCGGCAGGTTGGGGAAGCGGGGGCCGAGCAGGACATTGCCGAGTGTGGTGAGCTGGCGAAACAGGCCGGGGCGAGGCCGAGTCAGGGAAAGACGGAGCAAGTGGCCGGAGGGACGGTGGCCGGCGGGGTGGTCGGGTCAGCAGCCGGGGCGGTGGGTGGTGCCGTTGTAGGGCACCCGGGGCGCGGAGCGATGATCGGTGCGGCAAGTGGTGCTACCGGCGGCTTCCTCCGCGGACTGTTTCGAAAATCGCCACCGAGCGAGGCCTATAAGCAATTCGTCAATCGCTGTCTTCGAGAACGAGGTTATGACCCCGTAGGATGGGAGTAGGTCGGTGTGTCCTCGCAACGGAGGCGCCGATTGTTGCGCCGACTATGTTGCAGACCACGTCGGTCATGGACGGGATGCGGTTGTGGCAGTACACCTGAAATCCTTCGAGCAGGAGAGACACGATTGCGGCTGTGACGACGACCGACTGAATCGACTCGATCGAGCGATCTTCCTTACGATATTGCAGCAAGTAGCCGAACACCAAAAACCATCCGAGATTGCCGGCGAGGTCGACGAGGATCGCAGCCGAAAAGAAAAAGTCCTGGAATGGAATCCAGCGGACTTTGTCCCAGTGCGAGTGTCCGACGAAGTCGGTGAGCGGGAAGGTGGGAATCGTGACTAGGAGAGCGACCCACCACCAGAGAAGTAAGCTCTTTGGCTTCAGTGGAGCGGGAGTAAAGAAGATGCGAATGACCTTAGCGCCCATAAGCTGCACAATGCTGCCATAGTGTCCGTCGTCTTGTCCATAACTCTATGAGGTGCAAGCACAGTTCCTCACTAACAGCATGAGGTCAATATTCTAAGCCATTGAATATACAAGAATGTGATTAGATTATTCGATCACTCCCATGAATTCGAGAAGGCAGCCGTTCGGTTCAGATTAGAAGCCCAAGAATGCTAACAGGCGGCGAGTTCTTCGTGCACTGCTTGGAGCAGCTTGTTCAAATCGAAAGGTTTTTCGAATGTGCGGCGGGCGCCGAAGAGTTTGGCGACATCCAGGAAGTTCCGGTCTCCCTGGGCCCCCGTGATCGCGATAACCTTGGCGTCGAGGTACTCGCGTGTTAGCTCAAGTGTGGCCTCCAAGCCATCCGTATCAGGCATGAGGAGGTCCATGATGACCAGATCAACGGGCTGGTTCTTATAGATGGCAAGTCCCTCGCGGCCGTCCCCCGCCTCGAGCACACGGTGCCCGGCCTTTTCCAGGACCTCTTTCAGCAGACCCCGGATAGATTGCTCGTCGTCGATGACCAGGATCGTTGACATCGGATCATCTCTACGGACTTTTACCATATTACCTGGTGGAGGCGAGTCTGTCTAGAAAGAATTTGGATGGGGCAATACGAAGAACGTCCCGTCAAATCGACAAGAAACAGGGAGTTACGACTGGGGCACCGCAGACCCTATCGGTTGAACCTTCAGGGGAGAGGTCGCTTCGGTTGCGGGGGCAAACATGGCCCGGACGATCTGCTGTCCTTCCGGCGAGGTGGCGAACGCGAGGAAGGCCCCGGTGAGTGGATCGGGGTTTGGCGCCGCCAACAAGAGGACCGGCCGGCGCAGCTTATAACGTCCGTTCGTCACCGTGGGTTCGCCCGGCTCGACCTGGTCGATCGTCAGCACGCGAATCGGAATCCCGTCCTCTTGAGCCTTCAACGCAGCTTGCAACGACAAATAGGTGATGGCGCTGTCGTTCCCGGACACGGCACTGAGCGCTTGCTGGTCCGTGCGGATGGGCCGACCCTTCCCCGCGAGTTTTCCGGGGACTCCGAGAGAAAGCTCCAAGCCGGTGGAGACGTTGGCCTGGGGCGGTCTGCTGAAGAGTTCGACTTTCTTGTTCGCTCCGTCCAGATCGGACCAGCGTGTGATTTGCCCTGTCAGCAGTGCGCGCACTTGAGTCGTGGTCAGCTCTTTCACGGGATTGGCGAAATTGACCACCACCGCGATGCCGTCCCAGGCGATCTGCGTATGCGATAACGCGGCATCCGGTTGATCGGTTACGGCGATATGAGCGTCGCCACTCCTGACCTGCTCCACGGCACGCACAGTTTTGTCCCATTTGAAATCGACCGCTGCGCCCGGTGTGCGTTTCTCAAAGGCCCCCGCCAGGTCTTGCAAGACGGGAAGCTCCGGGCCGTACCCGGCGACGACGATTCGTCCGGTCGGGGTCGCATGAGCCGCCGAAGTCAAGACGAGCATCAGCGTTGCGATGGTCGTGCCCATCCAGATCCAAAGAGAACGGTCTATTCCTTCCATGGCAGCCGTTCCTGATGGTCTTCGCATAAGATCCAAGATCCTCCTCGGTGGCTTTTATCTTACCAGGTCGCAGCCTAAAACGGTGCAAGACACCTTGTAGCAGCAACGCTCCTCGATGGAGAAGCTAGGGAAGGTCTGATTAATTCAAAGTTCCGGCTAGGAACTAATCAGATCCCCTGTATTTTGTATGCCGGCGGATGGCAATCGGGAATTAATCAGACTTCCCTTACTAGAACCTATCTCAAAATCGATTTTTAGGGAGATCGGTATCTCAACGCCTAGCCGTGCGCATCGGAAAGGATCGAGTCGGGCCGAAAACACGTGTCTTGGTTTCTCGGTATCACAAGTCTGCACTCGTTCGGGACATCGACCTTCGATTTTGAGATAGGTTCTAGATTCTAACCCGTAGAATCTTCAAAACAAGACCCGTTCGTCCTCGCGGAAGAACCAGTGGTTGACCGAACCTCGTCTTTTTGATACAAGGCCGGTCCAACGTCCGTTCTCTCGCAGTGCATTCCTCCGGGGAGTCGCGTTCCGTGCATCAGTGTTCGCAGTCTGAGTGGGCTTGGACCAGGCGTACCCTGCTCAAAATCTCCGTGGCAGGGGTGGCCGTCCTGGGGAGCAAGCTCTTGCTCCCGCAGGTGTCGTCTGCCCGCGAACTTCCGGAAGGCCGGCTGACCTTGTTCAACGTGTGGACCGAAGAGCGGCTGGAGGTTACGTACCGCAATGAAGCGGGAGAGTACGACTTGGAGGCTCTCGACGACGTGAACCATATCCTGCGCTGCCACTATACGGGCGAGATCGCGGCAATCGACGTGCGTGTCATCGAACATGTCAATCTCGTGCAAAAGAAGCTGGGAGGCGGTCGTGAGATTCACGTGATTTCCGGGTTCCGTTCTCCCGAGTACAATGCCATCCTGGTTCGGTCCGGTCGTCGCGCAGCCAAGAACAGTCTTCACGTCCAGGGACAGGCGATTGATCTACGGATTCCCGGCGTTCATCCTAAAGCGATCCGGCAAGCCGCGCTGGAACTGGGATACGGCGGCGTCGGCTACTATCCCCGCTCGAAATTCGTTCATCTTGATTCCGGACCGTTCCGCACGTGGTAACGACCCGTCATCCGGTTCTCGAATGCTTTCCTTCCGCGGGCATGGTTGTGGGTGACTTCTTTATGATAGCTTGATTCATCGCGAGTCAACCCAGCCGCTCGCGCTTACAGGATAGCCGTGAGCCTGGGGCTGAAGGCGTTCTTTTACTGGGAGGTGTCCCGTGAAGACCATATTTTCATCCACGATGCGCCTGTGGAGCACACTGTGCGTCGGCGTCCTCTGGTGCGCGGCACCAACGCTGGCCGAGCCGGGGAAGGGAGATTCCAAAATGGTCGTCTCGAACGGCAAGCAGGTATCACTCGAATATACGTTGAAGCTCGATGACAAGTCCGTGCTGGAGTCGAACGTGGGACGCGAGCCGATGACGTATACCCACGGCGCGCACGAAATCGTTCCGGGGCTTGAAAAAGCCTTGGAAGGGATGGCCATAGGGGACAAGAAGCGGGTGGAAGTCAAGCCGGCTGACGGGTACGGAGACGTGGATCCGAAGGCGTTCCAGGAGGTCAAAAAGAGTCAAGTTCCGGAAAATGCCTGGAAAGTGGGCACCCAGCTCGAGGCAAAGAGTCCGGACGGGCAGTCGATGTTCCCCCGGGTGGCGGAAGTGAAGCGGGACACCATCGTACTCGATTTCAATCATCCGTTGGCCGGGAAGACACTCTTTTTCGACGTCAAGATCCTCGACATCCGGAGCGGGAACAAGTAGCCGTCGCGGCTACTCCGCGGGCTGCCGTTTCAGGAACAGGGCTGACAGCGGCGGCAGCATGAGCGACAGCGAGTGCGGCAGGCCGTGACAAGGGCTCTCGACGGATTGGACGCCGCCGAAGTTGCCCGCGTTACCCCCGCCGTAGACGAGGGCGTCGCTGTTGAAGAGTTCCCGGTACCAGCCGCCCTCCGGCACGCCGATGCGATAGCTGTGACGAGGCACGGGCGTGAAGTTGCACACGCAGATGAGGGTATTACGCCCGTCTCTGGCTTTCCGCATGAAGGCAATGACCGAATTGTCGGCGTCGTGGAAGTCAATCCACTGAAACCCGGTCCAGTCGAAATCCACTTCATAGAGCGCCGGTTCCTCGCGATAGATCCGGTTCAAGTCGCGGACGAGTCGCTGCACGCCCTGGTGCGGGGCGAATTCGCACAGATGCCAGTCCAGGCTCGTGTCGTGATTCCATTCGCGCCACTGTCCGAATTCTCCTCCCATGAACAGCATCTTCTTACCGGGATGCGCGTACATGTAGCTGTAGAGCAGGCGCAAATTCGCGAAGCGCTGCCAGACGTCTCCTGGCATCTTGTCGAGCAGGGCCCGTTTCCCGTGGACGACTTCGTCGTGGGAAAGCGCCAGAATGAAGTTTTCCGTGAAGGCGTAGAGCAACCCGAACGTGATCTGGTTCTGGTGATAACGCCGATACACCGGGTCGTGCCCGAAGTAGTCGAGCATGTCGTGCATCCAGCCCATATTCCACTTGAAGGTGAATCCGAGCCCGCCGGTATAAGTCGGCCGCGACACGCCTGGCCAGGACGTGGATTCCTCGGCGATGGTGACGGCCCCCGGGTGTTCCCGGTGGACCAGCACGTTGAGTTCCTTGAGGAACGAGACGGCGCCGAGGTTTTCGTGCCCGCCGAATTCATTAGGAAGCCATTCGCCAGGTTGACGCCCGTAGTCGAGGTAAAGCATCGACGCGACAGCATCCACGCGCAAGCCGTCGATGTGATAGAGGTCGAGCCAGAACAAGGCGCTGTTCAACAGGAAGTTCCGCACTTCGGCACGGCTGTAGTTGAAGATGCGGCTGTGCCACTCGGGATGGTGTCCGAGGCGAGGATCGGCGTGGTCGTAGAGGTGCGTACCGTCGAACGTCGCGAGGCCGTGCGGATCGTCGGGAAAGTGCGCCGGGGTCCAGTCCATGATGACGCCTAGGCCAACTCGATGGGCGGCGTCCACGAACGCCATGAAGTCTTCTGGGCTACCGTAGCGGCTGGTGACGGAAAAATACCCAGTGGTTTGGTACCCCCAGGATCCGTCGAAGGGGTGCTCCGTGACCGGCATGAGCTCGAGGTGAGTATAGCCGAGGTCCTTGGCATAGGGGATGAGTTTTTCCGCGAGCTCACGATAGGTGAGCCACCGGTTATTGTCTTCGGGAACCCGCATCCATGAGCCCAGATGGACCTCGTAAATCGCGAGGGGAGCGCTGAGAGGATCGCGCTGCGCGCGGGCCGCCATCCATTCAGCATCGTGCCAAGTATAGCGGGACAGATCGCGCACGATGGACGCGGTGCGGGGGCGAAGTTCGCTGGCACGGGCATAGGGGTCGGCTTTCACCAGGAGCGCGTCGTGGTGGCGGGAACGAATCTCGTACTTGTACAGCGTGCCTTCAGGAAGATCGGGAATGAACAGTTCCCACAATCCACTCGCCCCGCGGTTGATCATCGGATGGCAGCGCCCATCCCACCGGTTGAAGTCGCCGACCACGCTGACCCGGGCGGCGTTGGGAGCCCACACAACGAAGTGGACCCCGGTCGCATCGCCGACGGTGCGAATGTGGGCACCGAGCGTGTTATAGGCCTTGTAGAACGTGCCTTCAGAAAAGAGATGCAGCTCGAAATCCGTCAACAGGGGCGGGAATGAATAGGGGTCGCCCGTCTCGACAACCGGCCCATCGTCCGGGGCAATGCGAAGGCGATAGGACCGGCACTCCACGTCAGCTGGAATCACGGCTTCGAAAAGACCCTTGTCATGGATTCGAACCATGCGAATGGCGGGCGCGGACGGCCTCGGCAGAATCGAAACGTCCCGAGCGAAAGGCGACCACACTCGAACAACCCGCGCGGCCCTTCCATCGATCGTGATGGAGTGGGGGCCGAGCACGGAACTGGGATTCCAGTGTAGGCCTGCGACGAGGCGCTCGATGTCCTCTGGGTGAAGATGAATCTGTGATGACATCGTGTCCTTATCCTAAATCGGGTGGCGCGGAGAAGAAAGTGGAAAACGCTCTGTCTATAGCCCGTCGATGACGCTCGCGCATATGACGACTCTGATTGCATTGGGCTTGGCCTCTCCGGATAATGTGGGCTAGGTGCAACAAGACAGATCCTATCTGAACCGATCCCACGCGCCATGTCTTCCCTCACACTCGCCCTGCTGATTTTCGGGCTCGCGTATCTGGTCATCGTGACCGAGCGGATCCACAAAACGATCGTGGTCCTGTTCGGCGCGGCCCTTATGATCGGGCTCGGCATCGTTTCGCAGGATGAAGCCTTCTACTCGCACGACTACGGCGTGGACTACAACGTGATCTTCCTCCTGATCGGGATGATGGTCATCATCAACATTGTCCGGGAAACGGGACTCTTCGAGTTATTGGCGATCTGGGCGGCGCAACGAGCGAATGCCAGGCCTTTTCGCCTGCTGGTGCTCCTCGCGATGCTCACGGCCGGGCTGTCGGCCTTGCTGGACAATGTCACGACGGTACTGCTGATGGCCCCTGTCACCTTGGCCATCACGAAGCGATTAGAGCTGAACCCTGTGTCGTTTTTGGTGACGGAGGCGTTGGCCTCCAATATCGGAGGCACGGCGACCCTGGTCGGCGATCCGCCGAACATCATGATCGCCAGCAAGGCCGGCCTGGGCTATTTGGATTTTGTCACCGTCCTCGGACCGATCGTGCTGGTGATGATGGTTGTCTTTGTGGCGTCACTGTGGGCGCTGTTCGGACGGCATATGAGTGTCGCACCTCACTTGCAACAAGCGGTTCTCGGTCTGGACCCCCGCGAAGCTGTCCGCGATCGCACGCTGTTGAACCGGTGTCTGTGGCTGTTGGGGTTGGTCAACCTGGGATTTTGTTTCCATTCGGCGTTCCATCTAGAACCGGCGACCGTCGCGCTGCTGGGCGCGAGCCTCTTCATGCTTGCCGGCCATGGGAATCGGAAGACGGAGGATTCGGAGGAATTGTCCTATCTGACCGATGTGGAGTGGAAGACGATTTTTTTCTTCATCGGATTGTTCGTGCTCATCGGCGGGCTGGTCAAGGTGGGAGTCATCCGCTACCTGGCCGATCGACTGGTGACGGTGACAGAAGGAAATCTAGCCGGTACGACCTTCGCGGTCCTATGGGGCTCGGCATTGCTCTCGGCCGTCGTGGATAACATTCCCTATGTGGCCGCGATGAACCCGTTGATCGTCGACCTAGCCAGGTCGCTGCACCCTGAGATCAACGACTACACCGCGCTCGTGCATCAACCGGATATCGTGCCCCTGTGGTGGGCGTTGGCATTGGGAGCGTGCCTGGGCGGCAACGGTACCTTGATCGGCGCCAGCGCGAACGTCGTGATCGTGGATCTCGCGCGCCGGGCAGGCCATCGGATCACCTTCTGGCAGTTCTTTAAGATGGGATTTCCCGTGATGATCGGATCTGTCCTGCTGAGTTCGCTCTACCTGTGGCTCGTCTTCCTGCGATAGCGGGCGAACGGCATGCTTGCCGGAGCGACGCCTTCAAAGAACGCCGGCCGTTTCTCTCACAAAAACGCGTCGAACTGAGCCTGCCCATAGCGGACCAGTCGGTCATACGACAGGGCGCAGTCCGGGCAATAGCAATCGGACAAGATGACGTCCTCCGTGCAGGCGTGATAGCGGCGTAGGAAATCCGCGAAGCTGCACCACTCCTGGTCTGTGGTGCCGTCCCACTGGTCGTCCCGCACCTTCCGGCAGACCGTACAACTGAACACGAAGCGAAAATCTGGCATCCGACCCTCCATCCAATAATGGAATCCCGGGGAAACCGGCCTGAACGGGAAGGGGAACTGAGGCGCGGATCTCCTTTGCCCGCGCATCGGTTCACACGCCACATCGGTTCAGGCGAGGAACAACGGCGAAAGGATTTCGTACGGAGGGCGAAAGAAGGTGTTGGCGAGAAGAACGAAGAACTTCGTCGCAGGCGACTCAACATATACCGACGTCACGATGACGGGAGAGAGCGTCACCTGGTCGGGAGGCACCGACAATCCTTCAAGCAAAGACGATTGTATAAGATCGGTGTTGAGATCCAGTGTCCAGAGCGAGGTGGGTGTGCCTAGCATCTGCATCACGACTGCGAAGCAGAGCAGGCTACGAACGAGGAAAGAGCTTAAACGGAGGCTGACCGAACGCATCGGAGCCATCACCCTCCTCAAGCGCCAAAAGCCGCGCTAGTCTAGAAAGTGGCCGAGAGTCTGTCAATAGTGCACCTCGCACGAGGATACCAGGGAATCAAATTACGGTGTCGCTCCAGCAGCGAACGGATGATCGGCTTCGCGGGGATGAGCCGACGGTACTAGCGGAGAGAATCGGTGAAGCCAAGAAAGCCGTTTCTCCGCCGCCATCAACTACGATACTACCTCAAGAATCGGCGGTGCCTCCCAACTCCGGGGATGGCGCGCCCGACAGGACTTGAACCTGTAACCCCCAGATCCGTAGTCTGGTGCTCTATCCATTGAGCTACGGGCGCATATCTGAGAACAATGCTGAGTTCGCAGGGTTGAGTGTTGACCACAAAGGTTCATGAAGAATTACGAGCGAAGATCATCAGAAACCGCCCCGCTCGCGAGAGCGTCCTCCGGAACTCATCACACGGTCTTCACAGCAGGGGAGGTTATACAGGTCTGGGAGAGAACCGGTCAAGAGAGTTGAGCGCGGAAGGGGAGCAATAAGAGCCGGATGACGCTGATGGGGCTCGAGAGGAGAATGAAAACTCTATCCAGGTTGTAGGGTCTCAGGTATGCTTGCAGTTCAGTAGAACCCGCGAGTTGTTGATGAGGAAAGGATTAGCGGTATGCCCTCGGTTCATCTCGTGCCGCAACAGGATGACGCGCCCTCTCCGGAGCCGAGCACGAATCGGTCATGGTCGACCTGGATTTACCTGGCAGTCGGCGTAGTGATTCTGGCCGCCATCGGCACGTGGCTCGTGTGGTTCTCCGCCTACGTTCAACGGAAGTTCCAGGAGGAAGACATCCGCGCTGCCTGCCGACGCGTCATGCCGGACACGGCCGAGCGGTGTTTTGACACCGTCGTCATTCAGCGAGGCGGGGTCAGGCGATAGGGAATTCGATTTGATCGGGATGAGACGCCAGTTCCTTGCGCTAGCGGTGCTCGTGTTCGCATCGCTCTCTCCCCTACACGGTGCAGATGCCGAGGAGATCTCGTCGAATTCGCGTGTGAAATTCGATCTGGGGATCGGAACATGGATCAGCTTCGGCAATACCACATGGAGTCACAACGCTTCTTCGGTGCCGCCGCTCGGCAATCCTACATCGAAGCTCACCTATGAGGACCACTCCGCCAACGTAGTTGAGTTGACCGGCAAGGTTTTCGTCGGATCGCGCTTCTTTGGACGTTTGAACGTCGGTTTCGCCGGTATCGGAGGCGGACGTCTCACGGACGACGATTACTTGACTCCTGACGACGGCAATCCCTCTCTACGAACGCACAGCGACGTTGACAATGGAGGATTGTGGTACGTCAATGCGGATGCCGGCACCAGAATCGTCAATTTTCCAAACGGGAGAGGGGTGCTCGATGGATTCGTGGGATTCCAGTACTGGCGCGAAGAACGCAAAGCCTATGGTGTCCGACAAGTGATCTGTACGACAGCGGGCTCCACGGTTGACTTGGGCGGAGGCCAGAGGCTGTGCAATCCGGCAGACCCTCCGATCAGCAGCTCCACGCTCGTTATCACCAACACGACGACGTGGTACTCCATCAGAGCAGGCCTTCAGACTGAGTATAGGGTCGCTCGCTGGCTGAGTGTGCAGGGGTCCGCCGTGTTGAAGCCGTTAAGTATTTTCGAGAACGAAGACACGCATCACTTGCGCCAGAGCGACTTGCAAGACCCGAGCTTCACGATGTTCGGCATCGGCATCGGGGCGGATGCGGACGTTGGAGCGCGGGTATACTTTTCCAGAGGACTTTCGTTGAACGTGGGCTATCGCCTGTTCTGGAACCGCATGATCGACGGGACCTGGAAGAATCATCCCACGACTGGCGGGTCCGATTCATTTCCTTTACGTGAATTTCAGTCCATTCGCCACGGCGTCACAGCCGGCTTGAATGTTACTTTCTAGGCCGGAACCAACTGTGCTCAGCGCCTCGGCCTCCCCGACGGGAGAGTTTCCTCTTCGTACTCAAGGAAGAGCCGCCTGGCTTCTGGATGTAGGTGATTGGGATGGCCGTAGGGAATACCGGCGGTCTTGAACAGAGGGACGAGCTTGCCATTCGGGTGCAGATACCCGGCCCGCAGCGGCACGCTGCGCTGGCTGTGGCGCACGAGCCGGCAGGTGGTCGGCCTAATGGAAGTCAACCAGTCCGCGATATCCTGGGGATTCCCGATGGAGGCCGACAGCAGGAGCAGCTTCGCCTGCGACGGGCAAAAGATGATGGTCTCCTCCCATACGACTCCTCGCTCCGGGTCGGCAATATATTGCGATTCGTCCAGAATGACGAGCCCCAGTGTGTCGAGCCGCACGTCAATCTCCCCGCTCGCGGCGTCATAGAGCAGGTTCCGCAGAATCTCCGTCGTCATGATCAGGAGGGGCGCTTGCCCATTCTCCTGCCGGTCGCCGGTTAGAATGCCGACGCGTTCGGACCCGAAGATGCGGGAGAACTCCGTGTGTTTCGTGTTCGATAGCGCCTTGAGGGGCGAGGTGTAGATTACCGTGCGGTTGTCGTCCATCGCACGGCGGGCCGCCTCGACCGCCACATAAGTCTTTCCGCTTCCCGTGGGGACGCTGACGACCACGTCGGTCTCGTTCAACGCAGACAAGGCTTCTTCCTGCCAGGGATCCGGGACGAAGGGCTTTGGTTCCGGCACGCCGATTCCTTCCAGCCACGCCGCTAATGTCACGGCCGGCTCCGATGATTCCGGTTCCGTGCCGCGATGGTGTGCTTTTTTGGCGGGGGGACCGGCGGGCCGCCGAGCAGACTGGGCCGGTAAGGGGAGGGGCTGGGTACGCGATTTGCGTTCTTCGATCAGCGTCAGTAAATCGGACTCCAACCCAGCCAGGTTGCCGGCTGAATGTTGCAGAAGGAGTTCGATCAGTCGGCGCTTGCCTGCCCGAAAGTGGCGGTGCACGCGTCCGCGCGCCAGGCGATGGAGGACCGCGACCGGTTGAAGGGCAAGCAGTTTTTCCAGTTCGTCGGTGGTCATGGCAATTCCTCCAGCACGCCGCGGCGGATCAGCGCGATGGCTTTGGCTGCGGAATCGGCCAAGCTTGGGTGCGTGGCCTTCAACGTATGGAGTTGCGACAGAAACTCCAGCGTCCTCGCCAAGAGTCGATAAATATCGCCCTCCGCCATGGTCGTGGCACGGCAGAGCCCGATCCAGGTGAGCGTGGGATCCGCAACCCAGCGCTCGGCCAACGCGGCCACGTCGCCGCGCAACAGCGGCGGATCCTCGTACGGGGAAAGACTTTCGGCCAACTTGCGCACCTGACCCAGAAGTGAGCTCAGGCCGTTGCTGATGCGAGGGAAGGCGCCAGGGCGGTCGTCGTCGTGTGCGATGCTGGCCATGACGCCGGTCAGCACGGCCGGGTCTGCGCCCCCGAAGGCCTCCGCCCGGATGAGTTCCGTGATGAGCAGCGAGTGATCGATGCGGATGAGCCGGGCCCACTCGCCATCCGGTGTCAGTTGCGCGTGGGGTGTCAGATAGCCGAACCGCTGCAGGACTTCGACGCGCTCCTGGAACCGGTGCCACAAGCTGGTCCGCAGCGCCTGGATGGATTTCATGTGGCGATGCTGCTCCTGGCGCAACCGCGAGGCTACGGCGAAATCCTTCTGGCATGCGGACCGCGATGGACAGGTCGGACAAGGGAAGTCGCCCAGCGCCTGAACGATGGCGTCCGGCAGCGGCTCCGAGTCCTTCGGAACCAGGATGGGCAGCACCGGCAACCGTATGGGGAGCTCCGCCAGTTGGTAGGACAATTCGTCGAACGACGCGGCCGTGCACCAGGGATACGCCGGCGCTTCATCGCACTCCAGCACCCGGTCGAAGACTTCCGTGACGACACTGGCTGGACATTCCGTAACGGCGCCGTCCGGTCGCAGCACGGTAACCATCGGATTGCGCTGGCCTTTGCTCCGGTATTGCCGCAGCACGATCCCACGGCCACGCCCGAGACCGATCACGCGTCCCGGCGTCAAAAACTGCAAGCGCGCGGCGACCTCCGGCGGCTCACGCCGGCGGGTCTGGTGGTGCGCGCCCTTCCGCCGTCTGGCTTGGTCGAAGGCCTGCCATTGCGTGATCCAGTCGGTGCAGACTCTCGGTCCGTACGGTTCCATTTGCGTGTGGAGCACATCCAGCTTCCGCTCGAGGGCTTCCGCCCGCTGATTGAGCTGGAACTGGGCGAAGCTCTTGGCCAGAATGGACTGGATCTGCTCGTGGGGATGGGCCTTCAATAGATTAAGGACCATCGGGTAGGTGATGGTGAACTGGCTGTCGACCGCCTCCGGATGCCCTGTCAGTCCCTTCGTCAGGACACTCAGGTCGATATAGGGAGAGGGGGTGATGACGGCGAACCCGACCCGGTCTTTGCCCCGGCGGCCGGCGCGGCCGGCGATCTGCTGGATCTCCCCGATCGTCAGGTCGGTAAAGTCTCGCGACTTGCGGATGCTGGACTGCGTAATGACGACGGTGCGAGCGGGAAAGTCCACTCCGGCCGCGAGCGTCGTCGTCGCGAACACGGCGTCCAGGCAGCCCTGCCGCATCAACTCCTCCACGGCGATCTTCCACGACGGCAAGTGGCCCGCGTGATGCGCCGCCACCCCGATGCGCTGGACCGTCGGAATCAGGGGATGGTCCGCGATACTCGGATATTGTGCGATCACACCGGCGAGCACCGCGGCGATGGCCTCCTGGCGGGCCGGCGGCAGGACGGCGTCCGCGTGATCGAATGAGTCCATGGCCTCATCGCAGGCACGGCGCGACGTGAGAAACACGATGGCAGGAGTGAGGTGCTTCTGCCGGAGAGCGGCGATGAGATCAACCGGATGAATCGATGGAGGCATGCAACTTCATTCCCTTTGAAATGACTACCAGACCGGAGTCCGTGACGGTAAACCGTTGGGCATCGGTCTCCCGGTCATACCCGATTTCCATGTGCGCCGGTATCGTGACGTCTTTGTCGATAATGGCCCGGCGAATGCGACAGTGCTCTCCGATGACGACGTTCTCCATCACGATGGATTCCCGGACGTCGGCGTGGTCCTGCACCCGGACGTTGGGCGAGAGGACGGAGTTCTGCACTCGCCCGCCGGATATGATGCAGCCCCCGCAGACGATGGAGTCGAGCGCCACGCCCATGCGCCCGCCCTGGTAATCCTGGGCGAACACGAACTTCGCCGGTGGATACTGGCCTTGGTAGGTGCGGATCGGCCATTCGGGATCGTAGAGATTGAAGAGCGGATCGACGGCCACCAGGTCCATGTTGGCTTCCCAGTAGGCGTCGAGGGTTCCGATATCGCGCCAGTATTTCACCGCCTTCTTGTTCGCGTCGTGAAATTTGAAGGCATAGACGCGGTTCGATCCGATCATGCGCGGAATGATGTTCTTGCCGAAATCGTGGGCGCTGTCTTCCTGGGCATCGGCGATCAGGTGCTCGCGAAGGGCCTTGGTCCGGAACAGATAGATGCCCATCGAGACGAAGGCGTGGGCCGGATCGTTCGGAATAGGCGTCGGGTTGGCCGGCTTCTCTTGAAAATGGGTGATCCGGAAATGCTCGTCGACGCCGATCACGCCAAATCGGCTCGCGTCCTGAATCGGGATCTCGATCGCGCCGACCACTGCATCCGCGCTCTTAGCGATGAGCCAGTGATACATCTCGACGTAGTTCATCTTGTAGATGTGATCGCCTGCAAGAATGAGCAAGAACTCGGGATGCTCGCTGTCGATCAGAAACATGTTCTGGTAGACGGCGTCGGCCGTGCCACGATACCAATCTTCGCTGATTCGCTGCTGCGGCGGGACGGAGGCGATGTACTCGCCCAACTCGGCGTTGAAAATGTCCCAGCCGACGCGAATGTGCCGGTCGAGCGAATGGGATTTGTATTGGATCAGTACCGCGACTTTGCGCAGCCCCGAGTTGAGGCAATTGCTCAGCGTGAAGTCGATGATCCGGTATTTTCCGCCGAACGGGACCGCAGGCTTCGCACGATGCGCCGTCAGCGGAAACAGCCGTTCACCCTTGCCGCCAGCCAGGACCATCGTGAACATGTTCTTCATGGGCGCAAATTCTAGCAGGCCCGGTATTAAATAGGAAGAAAGCGGATTGATTGACTTCCCCGCGGCCGCGGACGATACTAGCCGTCGAATCCCCGCGTCGCATCGGACCGGAAGAAGGAGTTATCATGAAACGCGACATGATCGTGGCCGCGCTGCCCCGCACTAACTCGAAGCCCGCGAGTAAACCAGCGCCGAAATCCGGTGAATCGTTGGCCGACATGGCCTGGCGCCTCAATCGGCTCGAAGGGCAGTTGCAGAAGCTCTCGGAACTGGTCCGCGAACATGCGGAAGACGTCGACCGTCTGGTGCGGATCGTGGCGGAAGACCGCGACGTGATCCGGCGTCAGCTCCTCCGAAAGCATCACGAGAAGGTGCGGGTCAGAAAGCACCTGCGCGAGTCCAACTCCAGGGTCGGTCTGGATAGCTGATCCGCCCAGCGCGTACGACTGGGCCCCTCGATCGTCCCCACCAGAGTCAGGCACCAGGTATCCCGTCGCTGCATACGACTATTCCTTTCCAGGTGCTGAACAAATCAGTATAATGGCGGTG
Organism: uncultured Nitrospira sp.; assembly: GCA_964445795.1. Lineage (GTDB taxonomy): Bacteria > Nitrospirota > Nitrospiria > Nitrospirales > Nitrospiraceae > Nitrospira_D. Next base: position 39,890 of record CAYULI010000023.1, read on the forward strand.
TCCTGTCTCAGGGCTCTTCCCGTCTTTCGCAGCTCATCATACACGAGTTGGGGAGTGGCTACAGTTTCGCGAATCCGTTCCGCATGCAGTTCCGTCAGGGCGCTCATTGTGGGGGCGGCCGTCGTTCTTGCCTTCTCCGTCGGAATCGGACCTGTGCCTGTCGACACTACGATAGCCGCAAGTCCAGAGGCGTCTTCCAAGCTGCTTCCTGCCCAACCCCCCCAGGTACCGCACAGTCTTCGATTAAGCCTCGACGAGGCCATCGCGCTTTTTCTTCGGCAAAACCTCGATCTCTTGATCGCCAAATTCGGGATCGAGTCCGCGAAGGGGCAACAAATCACGGCGCGGCTGTTTCCCAATCCGGTCGCGTCGGTCGGCACGTTGAGTTCGTTTACCCAAGGGCGCACACCTGCCAATAGCGGCGCGCTCTTCGGGCAGATTCAACAGCTCTTCGAATTGGCGGGGAAACGTGGCTATCGGATCGAAAGCGCCGGATTTGGGACACAATCGGCGGAGGCGGGGTTCGAGGACGCGGTCCGTCAGCTCAGTTTTACGGTGAAGGATGCGTACTACCGGATCCAGCTCGCTCAACGACGCCTGGCCCTAGCGGAAGAGAATCGAGACCGATTCTCGCGCATTCTCGAGGTCAATACTATCCGGTTCAAGAAGGGCTATATCGCGGAAGTCGACCTGATCCGTATTCGGCTGCAGTTCATCGACTTCCAATCTCAAGTGATCGTATCCATCCAGGAGGCCGAGACGGCGCGCGCCGATCTGCGCCAGTTGTTGCGGCTGTCTCCCGCAGTGCAACTCGAGCTGACGACGGACCTCGATTATAAACGACTCGACCTCGATATCGGAAAGCTCCGCATGGTCGCTCTGGAGTCACGTCCGGATGTCCGGGCCAAGCGGCTCTTGTTCTCTCAGCGGGAGGCCGACCTGAAACTGGCCAAAGCCTATCGGATTCCCGATGTGACGATCGGCGCCGGGTACGCGATTCAGGGTCCGCAAGGCCCCGATAACCCCGGACAGGCCTCGCTGAGCCTCGGGGTACCGCTGCCGCTGTTCAACCGCAACCAGGGCGGCATCATGCAGGCGGAGGTGGCGGTGCAGACTGCCGAAGCCGACCTCAACAAGACCCTCAACCAGGTGGAGAACCAAGTCGATATCGCCTACCGGAATCTGCTCCAGAGCCGCCGCTTGGTGGAAGCCTTCCTGGGAGGCGTGCTGGACGACGCCCGATCGACTTTTACCATCGTCGAACGGGCCTACGAGCGGGGCGGCGCGACCATTCTCGACCTGCTGGACGCCGCTCGAACATCCCGCACGATTCAGCAGAATTACATCGAGGCGCTGTTCAACTACCAGCGAAATGTGATTCAATTAGAGAGCGCGGTGGGCCAGGAGCTTTCTTCTTAAGGCGACCGGCTCAGAGTTGAGGCCCAACGAATGAATTGGTTTCAAAAGCAAGGATTTCAGGGTTTTGCTGGCGGGGCTGTTACTTCGATCTTCTCCGTGACCGCTCTGTTGCTCTTCGGCTGCGGCCGGGCAGAACAGCCGCCTCACTCGAATGCCGCGACCCCTTCTCAGCTCAAGAAAGCCGGGCCGGGACAGGCCGAATCCCAGCCGCGCGTCGAAACTGCGGTCGTCGAGTTCAGCCCGTCGCACCAGGCGCTGACTCTGTCGGGCAAGGTGGCCTACGGCGAAGATCGGTATTCGAGAATCTCCTCTCCGCTGCAAGGGCGTGTCGTAGAGGTGCGGGCACACCTCGGGGATCGCGTGAAGGCGGGGGACGTGCTGCTGGTGATCGACAGCCCCGACATCGCTCAGGCCTATTCGGAGTACGTGAAAGAAGACTCTGATCTTCAATATGCCACCCGAGCCTACGAGCTGGCGAAAGATCTGTACGAAAACAAAGCCATGCCGCTCAAAGACTTGAAGCAGGCCGAGAACGAACTGGTCAAAGCCCGGGCCGAATTCCGACGGGCAAAAGAGCGGTTGTTATCCCTCCGGGTGCCGGCCGAAGAACTGGAGAAGCCCCTCGACAGGCAGAAAATCACGTCGCGTTTCGAAATGAAAAGCCCACTCACCGGCGTGGTCGTCGAACGCTCGGTGACGCCGGGCCAATCGGTCGGCGGCGATCCCACGCAAGTCCTGTTCGTCGTGGCCGACCTAGACATGCTGCAGGTCGTGGCAGACTTGTACGAGCGCGATCTCGCCCTCGTGAAAGAAGGGCAATTTGCGGTGGTGAATGTGGAGGCCTACCCGGGCGTGGACTTTCCCGCGACAGTGGCGGCTATTGGCGACGTGGTCGATCCTGCGACCAGGACGATCAAGGTCCGAGCCTGGGTGAACAACGAAGCCCACAAGTTGAAACCCGAGATGTTCGCGCGGCTACGGCTGGAAGTGGGCGATGCCGCGCGCTTCATCACGGTGCCGCGCGAGGCCATCCTGGAAGTCGACGGCAAGCAGTTCGTCTACGTGGTGGAAGATCACGACCGGTACGTCAAGCGCGAAGTTAAAGTGTCGACCATCTCCCCCGACCAGGTGCGCGTCGTTGAAGGGTTGACTCGGGGAGAGCGGATCGTGACGCGCGGAGCCGTCCTGATCAAAGGGCAGGAGGTCAAGGGTACCTAAGTGATCAGCCTTAGTTCCTTCCAAGTCGAGCCGGGTCCTTCCACGCGATGATCGCGCGCGTCGTCGAATTATCCCTGGTGCAACGGTTTCTCGTCTGCACCTTGGGGGCCGTCCTTCTCTTCGGCGGGCTCTATGCGTTTCACCTCCTCGACATTGTCGCCTATCCCGATCCCTCGCCACCAATGGTCGAGCTGATCACCCAGTATCCGGGCTGGTCAGCGGAAGAAATCGAACGGCAGATCACGATTCCGATCGAAGTCGCGCTCAACGGCATGCCGGGTCTGACCGATATCCGGTCCCTCTCCATCTTCGGCTTGAGCGATATCAAGGTGTACTTCGATTTCGGGACCGATATATTTCGCGACCGGCAGGAAGTTCTGAACCGTCTGCTGTCCGTCACCCTCCCCCCCGGTGCCCAGCCGACGCTCTCGCCTTGGTGGGCCATCGCAGAGATCTACCGATACGAGCTGACAGGCGAGGGCATAGGCCTGACCGACCTCAAGACTATCCAGGACTGGCAGGTGCGGCGCGAATTCAAACGGATACCGGGGGTCATCGACGTGACGACCTTCGGCGGCACCACAAAAGAATATCACGTCGATATCGACCCGGGCCGGCTGATCAGCTATGGAGTCAATCTGTCGCAGGTCATGGCTGCCCTGAGCAACAGCAACGCGAACGTCGGCGGCAATTATCTCACGGTAGGCGCCCAGAACTACAACATCCGAGGGTTGGGACTTATCAATGATATCGAGGACATCGAGAATGTCATGGTGACCGAGAAGGACGGCACCCCCGTGTTCGTCAAGACCCTGGGGAAGGTGACGGTCGGACATCGCGTCCGCCTGGGCAAGGTCGGGATCGACGAGCGCGACGACGTGGTGGAAGGCGTAGTTTTGCTCCAGCGCGGCTATAAGGCGCTGCCGGTGCTCGATCGCGTCAGAGCCAAGGTCGAGGAATTGAACGGGTGGAAACTCCCGGCGGGTGTGACAATCCGGACGTTCTACGATCGGACGGTCTTGATCCATACGACGGTGGAGACGGTCACCGACATCCTGATCGGCGGGATGGTCCTGGTCTTCGTGATCCTATTCATATTCCTCGGCCATCTGCGGGCGGCCCTTGTCGTTGCGCTGACCATACCGCTCTCGCTACTCTTCACGTTTACGATGATGGTGCTGATCGGCCAGTCGGCCAACCTGATTTCGTTGGGCGCGATCGACTTCGGCATCATCGTCGATGCGACGCTGATTATGGTCGAAAGCATCTTCTACCATCTGGCGCACGGCAAGGCGCACGGCCTCACCGTCCACCAGCAAATCGTGCGGGCGGCGCGACAAGTGGGGCGGCC
>CAYULI010000024.1:0-29967 GCA_964445795.1 uncultured Nitrospira sp.
TCCATTGTGGAGGATTGGATCTCTATCCAACCCACACGAAAGCCTGAAGAGCCTTAATTATAATCGCTTCCCGTCATTTAGTCCTCATCGTCAGCCAGAATACTCCTGCCGCCCCGAGCTGCAAGCTGGCAATGATCGCGAATGCGCCCGCGTAGCTCATATGTGCAATCAGCACTCCTGCAAGCAACGGCCCGCTCGCATGACCAATGTCTCCGATGGTGCCTTGCATGCCCATGCCAGCGCCCAACGTCTTGAACTCCGAATTGTCGGCGACAAAGGCCGAGGAAGACGAGGACACGACGGCCTCGCCGAATCCGAACCCCGCCGCCAGCGCCAATAGACCGGCAAACATCGTCACATGGGGAATACACATGAACGTGGCCGCGCAAATCACCAATCCTAGGATGATCAGCGGCCGCCGCCCCACGCTGTCGGATACGCGGCCCATCACTGGTTTGGACAAGAACGACATCCCGGATTGGAACGAGAACAAGAGCCCGACTTCGCCAGGATTCAAGCCTACCGACACGCCGTAGAGAGGCAGAAAAGCCATCATTGCTCCGTTCGCGATCATTTTGGCGGCATCGGTCACACTCGTGATCAGGACTGTTTGGTTGCGCGCCACGGCGGCGAAGCTCTTCCACATTTCCGCAAGAACCGGCGCCAGGCTTTTGTCCTGCCAACGCGGCGGAGGCGGAGCCAGGTGTAGGCTGTAGAAGAGAACGATCGCCGCGCAACCGAATACCCCGGCGGTAACGAAGGCGGATGGAAAGCCGGCGGCATAAGCCAGATACCCTCCGATAAAAGGCCCCAGCAAGGCCCCGGACTGCGTGCAGGCCGTATAGGTCCCGAGCGCAGCTCCCCTCCGTTCCTGGTACAGTTCCGCCACAGTGGCCAGCGCGCTGGGCGCGAAGATGGCCGTAGCCAGACCGTGAAAGATGCGCAGGACCGTCAGCACGTTCAGCTCGGTCACGAACGGATAGACGAAAGGCGGCAGCCCAAACGCGATCACCCCGACGCGCAGCAACATTCGCCGTCCGTAGATATCGGACAGCGCGCCCGACGGCAACTTGAGGAAAACGCCCGTGAGGGTGGACACAGACACGATCAACCCGATGCGCTCGGGACTCGCGCCCAGCGACTCCGCGAAAAGAGCCAGGACTGGCATCCGCACCATGTTGTAGCTGATAAAGCAAAAGACGCCGATCGTGCAGAGCACCGTGAAGCTGCGCGCCGCGGTCATGGAACCACCGTCTTCCGAGATCCATCGCCGTCCGGACCGTGGAGGATCGCCAGGACCTCCCTCACGACCGCTGCGTCGTCGGAAGGAAGCGCCGGAGCGGTCGTAGTGATCCGTACGACACGATCGGGATGCTGGCGCATTTCCTGGCTCAGCCGGTTGGCCGTCTCGATAGCCCGCATCAGCTTGCGCGTCACGGCACCTCCGATCAGCGGCCGCATGAGGGAGAGCAGCCCCGACAGAACACGACTGTCCAGCCGGATGTAGGTGACCAGCGTCGTGTCGACGCTCTCACGGCCGGTTGCATCGTTGGACGGTTGCATCCTGACGAGGATGACGGCCTTGCCGGAAAGCTGCGGCAGCAACGCCGCCGAGTGGAAACCTTCCAGATAATAGACCCGTGCCCCGCGATCCTGATAAAGCAGATGCACGAGGCCTTCCGTTCCCTCCCCGTCGTTCCCCCAGAATCGATTCGGGCCTTTCGCATCGACGCGGTACGGCGCCAAGCCCAGACGCTGGACCAACGTGGCCGCTACCGGCGGATGGTCGAGCAGCTTCATATACGCCGCCTCGGGCAGCGGCGTCCGCACCGGCCCCACTTTGTTCGCCGTCGTGTAGTTCGCGATGACCGGCTGAATACGGCAGGCCCAAGCCGGGTCCAGACGATCGAGGGGAAACGTGATACCGGCATGCTGCAAAGACAAGGCGCAGGATTCCGCAAGAAGCCGTTCTGGCTGTCCCCCATGCATCAGCAACGCGAGGCCTATCGCGGTGACGCGGGGCCAGATGACAGGAGCACGGATCATGGCGTGGAGGTCGATACCTGAATCGCCAGCTGCGCGGAAAAGAGTTGGCGCGGATCCTGCCGGAGGCGAGCCTGGCGCAACAGCGTTTCAAGATCAGGCGATATCAGACCCTCGAATGACACCCGTCCGTTGGTCACGATCGTGACAGGTTTGGAGAAATCGATCAGCTCCTCGTTCAGAAACACCGTGTAGCGTCGCACGAGGCCCGCTTCGACCTCGATGCGGTTGGGCGCGCTCACCGCTGCATCGAGCCGCGCATAGCGTTTCTTCCGAGTGAGCTCATCGCGCTTGGAGACGAGATCCTCCGCGAAAACGGCGATCCTGTCCGTCGCATCGATCCGTACCCACCCAAACGGTTGAAAGTGGCTGGCTTCGCGAACCACCGTCAGAACGGGAGGCACCGGATTCCGACGCTGCGCGTTGAACCAGGCGACGAGCTCCGGCAGTTCTTCCCGCGGGAAAAAATGCCCACCGGCCATCGGATGCTCACGCTGATGCTCACGGTACACGTGCGGATAGCCGATGGCTGCCAGCTCGCGCGAAATCGTCCGGCTCAACTCCACCGGCATCACCTTGTCCTTCGCTCCGTGGATGATGTAGACCGGCGTGGTCCGCAGATTGGCCAGAAACGGCAGAAGCACATCGTCCAGACCGCTAGACATGGGGGCGATCCCTGCAAACAGAGGGGCATGATGCATGCCGATGAGCCACGTGCCGATCCCGCCGTTGGACATGCCCGTCAGGAAGACCCGGTCCGGATCGATGTGATAGCGCAACTGAACGGCGCGGATCACGGCGAGCACGAGGTCTTCGGCCTGGCGGGCGAACCAGGCACCGGCCGGAAACGTCGGACAGGCCAGCACATAATCTTCGCCCAGCCGGCTCTGCCATCGGTCCAGGTAGGCGTCGCCGGTAAACCCCGCCCCGTGCAGGCACACGACCAACCCATAGCCCTTTTCCGGTGTATAGGTCAGCGGGACCGACAGCGCGTACTGGTAGGTCCGCTCCCGTACCACGATCCGCTCGTCCGGCATCGTGCCGACAGGCTGTGGACGGTAGGGACGTCCGGTCTGAATGATGCGGCTGATCTCGTCGACGTCTGCACCAGGAAGGCGGAGGAGAGCCTGTAATGTCCGCTCGGCCTGTTCGGGGTCGGGCTCGTCGAGGTACGAGAACACGGCGGAGGCGAGCGTGGGCGCGGCTGCGGCAAGCTCGGTCGTGGCAGCCTCCGCACGAAGCAGCGCCATACAGACGGAGAGCAGAATCACGAAGCCGCGAATCATCGAACACCTGAAGGGGCGACGACTCATCACAGTTCGCCTTCGATCACGAGATCCGGCCCGATCCGATGCACCTGAAGGTTTCGCACCCGCTTGGCCTGCGCCAACCGACGCGGGCTCGGACCGCCGATGACACCGATTGATTGAACACCCCCGAGCAGGGCCGGCGCAAGGTAGAACCGGACCCGGTTCACCAGTTTTGCACGCAGAAAACCGGCGTTGAGCTCGCTCCCGCCTTCCACCAGCAGACTCGTGATTCCCCGCCGCCCAAGTAGGTTCAACAACGCGGGAAGCCGCACCCGGCCTTGCTCCGAGGGAGCAACCATTACGGCGATCCCCCGCCGCTGCAGGGCGGCACGCCTCGACCGAGACGCCGCAGCGGTCGTGACCACGAGGGTCTGCGCCTGTTGCTGCTGCGATAAGATTTTGGCTGTCGGAGGAATTCGGAGCTTGCTGTCCACCACAATCCGCAGCGGTTGCCTTCTTGCCAACCGCTTCAATGCCGGCGGGCGCCGCGCCGTCAAGGCCGGATCGTCTTTGAGCACAGTTCCGATACCTACCGCCACCGCATCCGCCTGTGCGCGCAGTCGGTGCGCGTCCGCTCGTGCCTTGGGGCCGGTGATCCATCGGGACGCTCCCGTCGCCGTAGCGATGCGCCCGTCCAGCGTCATGCCGGCCTTGAGCGTCACGTAAGGTCGCCTCGTTCTGATCCAATGGCTGTAGGTTTGATTCATGTATTCCGCTTCCCGGCGCCCCATACCCACTGTCACCGCCAATCCGGCGCGGCGCAGTTGCGCCACTCCGCGGCCACGGACCGCTGGATTGGGATCGATCATCGCAACCACCACCCTGGCAATCCCCGCTCGAATGATCGCCGGCACACAGGGGGGCGTGCGCTTATTGACATGACTGCAGGGCTCGAGAGTCACGTACAGCGTGGCGCCCTTGGCGCGGCGAGCGGCCTGCTTGAGCGCGAGGATTTCTGCATGGGGCTTTCCGGCGGCGTGATGGTATCCTTCCCCGACAATGCGGCCGTGGGAGACAATCACGGCGCCCACCATCGGATTGGGGCTGGTCCTGCCGCGGCCCTTCTCGGCCAGCCGCAGGGCTCGCAGCATATACCGGAGTGAGCGGGGCGGCCTCACCTTTTTCTGCGTGCGACGCGCGCCGATGCGGTCGATTTTCTCCTGGCCGGCGCGGCCTTTTTCGCGGAGATCTTCGCATCGGCTGTCGTGATCGCAGCCTGGGCCGCCGCGAGCCGTGCGATGGCCACACGGAACGGCGAACAACTCACATAGTCCAGACCCAGGTGATGGCAAAACTCGATGGAGCTGGGGTCGCCCCCGTGCTCGCCACAAATGCCCAGCTTGATGCCGGGTCTGGTTTTTCGTCCGCCTGCGATCGCCGTCTTCATCAGGGCACCGACCCCTTCGCGGTCGAGAACGGCAAACGGATCCGAGTCCATGATGCCCGCGGTCTTGTAGTGATCGATAAATTTGGCCGCGTCGTCGCGGGAGAATCCGAAGGTGGTCTGCGTGAGATCGTTCGTGCCGAAGGAGAAGAACTCCGCCTCCGTCGCGATTCGGTCGGCGGTCACCGCCGCCCGCGGCAGCTCGATCATCGTCCCGACGAGATAGGACAGTTTTACGTTGTAGCGCTTCATCGTTTCCTGCGCGACTTCCTGGACAAGATCCTTCTGCGCCTTCATCTCCGACACCATGCCAACCAACGGAATCATGATCTCCGGCACGATCTTCTTGCCTTCCTTCGCAAGCTCGCAGGCCGCTTCGATGATTGCCCGAGCCTGCATTCGGGTGATCTCCGGCATCGTGATCCCGAGGCGGCATCCCCGAAGCCCCAGCATCGGGTTGAACTCGTGCAGCTCTTCGACGCGCGCCAGGAGCCGACGCTTTTCATCCAGCTTCGCGCCGTCCTGCCCGGTCAGCTCCAGTTGGGCAATCTCCACCATGAGGTCCTCGCGCTTCGGAAGAAACTCGTGGAGCGGGGGATCCAGCAGCCGGATGGTGACGGGATAGCCGTGCATTTCACGGTAGAGGCCGATGAAATCCTGTTTCTGCAGTGGCAGCAATTGATCGAGATATTTCTCACGCTCCTCCTTCGTGCGCGCCAGGATCATCTTCTGCATGATCGGGATACGGTCCTCGGCGAAGAACATGTGCTCGGTGCGGCACAGCCCAATGCCTTCCGCCCCGAACCCTCGGGCGATCTTGGCCTGATCGGGCACGTCGGCATTGGCGCGCACCCGCAACGTCCGCATGTCGTCGGCCCAAGAAAGCAACGTAGCAAACAGCCTGTACTTTTCCGACTTCTTGGGGTCCACTTTCCCTTGCACGACTTGGATGATCTCCGATTCCACGACGGGAATATCCCCGTCATAGACGTTGCCGGTCGAGCCGTTCACCGATAGATAGTCGCCTTCCCGAAAGACCTTCGCGCCGATCCTTACCGACTGATTGTCGATGACCTCCACAGCTTCGCATCCCGCCACGCAGACCTTGCCCATCTGCCGCGCCACGACCGCCGCGTGCGACGTCATGCCGCCGCGCGCCGTTAGGAACCCCGTCGCCGCGTTCATGCCGTGAATGTCGTCGGGACTGGTTTCCTCACGAACCAAAACGACGCGCTCGCCCGCTGCCTTCATCTCGACCGCCCGGTCCGGCGTCAACGCGATCTTCCCCGCCGCCGCTCCAGGCCCGGCCGGCAACCCCTTGCCCAGCGGCGTGGCGATCGATTCGGCCTTGGCGTCAAAAATGGGATAGAGGTACTGCGCCAACTGGTCCGGCCCTACCCGCTGCACCGCTTCGCGCTTCGTAATCAGCCCCTCGTTCACCATGTCCACCGCGATGCGCACGGCCGCAATACCGGTACGCTTCCCAACGCGCGTCTGCAGCATGTAGAGCTTCCCCTCCTGGATCGTAAATTCCAGGTCGAGCATGTCGCGGTAGTGCTTCTCCAGCTTCTTGTAGGTCGCTTCCAGCTCTTTATAGGCCTGCGGAACGGTGCGCGCGAGTTCGGTCACCGCCAGCGGCGTTCTGATCCCGGCCACTACGTCCTCGCCCTGTGCGTTCATCAGGCACTCGCCGAAAAATTTTCTTTCCCCCGTCGAAGGATTGCGCGTAAAGGCCACCCCGGTCCCACTCGTATCGCCCATGTTGCCGAACACCATGGCGACCACGTTGACCGCCGTGCCCCAGGAATCCGGAATGCCGTACAGCCTCCGGTAGGTGATCGCCCGCGCCCCGTTCCAGGAGGAGAACACGGCATTGATCGCCATGCGCAACTGATCGATCGGATCATCCGGGAAGTCTTTCTTGGTTTCTTCTTTGACCAGTGACTTAAAGCTGGCTACGAGATCGCGCAATGCGCGCGCATCGAGTTGGGTTTCGTGCGCCACGCCCATTTCTTCTTTCTTATGGTTCAGAATTGCCTCGAAGTGTTCGCGGGGCACGCCCATGACGATGCTGCCGAACATCGTAACGAACCGACGGTAACTGTCCTGGGCGAAGCGCTCGTTCCTGGTTCTGGCCGCCAGGCCCTCGACGGTCTTGGTCGTCAGGCCTACGTTGAGGACCGTATCCATCATCCCCGGCATTGAGGCCCGAGCGCCGGAACGCACAGAGACGAGCAAGGGCCGCTCCGGATCGCCGAATCCAAGACCCATTGACCGCTCAACCCGCTTCAGCGCGGCGAGCACTTGATCCCACATACGGGGTGGATATTTCTTGCCCAGCTTGTAGTACTCCACGCAGGCCTCTGTCGTAATCGTGAATCCCGGCGGGACCGAAATCCCCAGATTGGTCATTTCCGCCAGCCCGGCGCCCTTGCCGCCGAGCAGCTCCTTCATGTTCGCCGTGCCTTCCGCTTTCCCGTCCCCGAAGTAGTACACGTATTTCTTGGCCACGCTGCTTCTCCTTTGCGATCCGATCACCGCAAGAGTGTCGATTGCCGTTTCGCCGCCGCCTCCAGCTGCAGCCGATACCGGTTGACCAAATATCGCCGAATCAGCATGCCGGGCACGAGCACCGCCACGACGAACATCACGAACCCCATCAGTCGAAAGTCCGCCCGGACCCCTTGGTCCAGGTAGTATCGCCCATCGGCTCCGCGTTTGACCTTCGTGTCCTTGTCCAGAGTGTGCGGCTTGCCCGTGGGATCCGACAGGTTGATCCATTCCGAACAGAGACGGACCGGATCGGACGCCCCGGGGAGACGCTGCCATGCGAGGCGGAGACAGACGTCCGACTTGGGGTTGAAGAGATCCGGCGTCTCGACAAGTTCATCCAGATTGACGCCACTGATCCGAATCCCGACCAGAAACACGACGTTGCACAGTACGATCAACACGAGCGTGACCCGCGTCGCGAAGGTCCGCACTCGCGTCTCGTACGACGCCGCGTCGCTCGACACGGCCGGCTGGACATCCATTGGGGGATGCGGTGTCATACCGATCCGTCCCCGAATGACTTCCTTCAGCTCCCTTGTACCACAATCTGAGAAAAGTCGGCGAACGACATGAAGAACTCGTCCACTTCCTTCAGGAGCGAGAGACGGTTACTCCGGACCGCCGGGTCCTCGGCGTTCACCATAACGGATTCGAAAAACGCGTCGATGGCCGGCTTGAGCTCCACCAGCACTTCCATCGCCTCACCGTACCGGCCGGCCCGCATGAAGGCCGCCATCTTCTCCTTGTCTTGGATGGCGACACGGAGTCGGTCTTCCGAGAGATGCTGGAACAGAGAGGGATCGACCGGCCGGGAATCCCATTGCTCCTTCTCGACCAGACGATGCGCCCGCTTGAAACCGACGATCAGAGGATCGAACTCCGGTCTGGCCGTCATGGCTTGGAGCGCCTTCATCCGCTCGATCAGATCGCGCAGATCGAGTGCTTCACGGTCGGCTACGTTGATGACTGCGTTCATGACGTCGTCCCGCAGGCCGTGAACCGTCCGACCGTAATGGCGCAATCGCTCGAACAGGAAGTCAACCAGTCGCTGCCGGACGTCGCCGCCGTCCGCCGCAGCCGCTTTGAACCCAGACGATGCCACGATGGCCTGGGCTTTCTGGACCGCCTGTCCGAAGTTCCGGAACGTCGCACCTTCCAGCAGAATGCGCACGACGACCGTGGCGTGACGCCGCAACGCGAAGGGATCTTCCGATCCGGTCGGCACGATGCCGACATGGAAAAACGCCGCCAGCGAGTCCAACCGGTCCGCCAGCGACAGGACCTGCCCCGCCACTGTCTTGGGCAGATCCCCTTCCAGGGAGCGCGGGAGATACTGTTCGCGAATCGCCTGGCTGACGGTCAGGGATTCGCCGTCATGCTTGGCATATTCCCCGCCCATGATGCCCTGAAGCTCAGGAAACTCGCCGACAATGCCTGTCAGCAAATCGGCCTTGCAGAGCGCCGCGGCTCGTTCGCAGTCTTGCTGCAATCCCTTCTGCGGGGGGTCGACCAGCCCGGCGAGGAGACCGGCAAGCAGGACGACTCTCTCCTGTTTCTGCGCCATCGTGCCGAGTCTCTGATGGAAGGTCACACCGCTCAGCTTCTTGGCCCGAACCTCCAGTTTTACCTTCCGGTCTTCGTCGAAGAAGAACTTAGCGTCGGCCAAGCGGGCCGCCAGCACCCGCTCGTTGCCGGCACGCACAACCGACATGTCTTTGAGCTGCGTGTTCGTCACCGCGATGAAGTGAGGCGCCAATTTGCCGGATTGCTTGTCACGGACGGAGAAGAACCCCTGATGCTCCTTCATCGATGTGATGAGAACTTCGGGCGGCACGGCCAGATACTCCGGTTTGAAATCGCCGAGAATCGCCCACGGCCATTCCGTCGTATGCACCGCCTGGTCGAGCAGCGATTCGTCGGCATTCAGCCCGACCCTCGCCTGGGCGCACAGCCGATCAAGCTGCTGCCGGATCACAGCGCGGCGACGCTCGGGATCGACCAGCACACCGTGCCGCTCGAGCCCCTGACTGTAGGATTTGAAGTCCCGTACGGCGATGAGTTTTCCCCCTCCGATGACCCGATGCCCATAGGTCCGGTTGCCGGCTATGATGCCCGCCACCTCGACCGGCAGCACCTGACCAGCGAACAACGCCACGAACCATCGCACCGGCCGCGCGAAACGCACGCCCGCCTCGTTCCACTTCATCGTTTTGGGAAAGGACAATCTGGTGACAAGCCGCGCCAGCAGGTCCGGCAGCACCGATTTACTAGGACGCCCCTCGTCCTTCTTGACCGCGAAGAGATACTCGCCCTTTGGCGTCAGGCGCACTTGCAGGCTCTCAACCGGCACGCCCTGTCCTGTGGCGAATCCGATGGCCGCCTTTGTCGGCTGCCCCGCTGGATCGAATGCCACAACTTTCGAGGGCCCCATCACCTCTTTGATCGTGGGGGCCTGATGCATCGCCAGCCCTTCGACGAGCAGCACGAGTCGTCTGGGCGTGCCGTACGTCTTAACAGATTCGGATGAGAGCCGCGCCTCGGCAAAGAGACTTTCCGCCCCATTCTTGAGCGATTCCAGCGCCGGCGCAATGAACTGATACGGGAGCTCTTCGGTGCCGATTTCAAAGAGCAGTTCGGCGCGTTCCGGCTGACGTGCAGATGCCCGCTTCGACTTGTCGGATGAACGTTTCTTGGTAGCCATGGAACTATGTGCGACCGGCCTTTCCTCCCGATCGGACGCCGGCCCGACCGCGTGACCGATCCAGGAGTGGATGACCCATGGCGGCCCGCTCTTCGATGTAGCGCTCAGCGCACTGGCGGGCCAAGGCGCGCACCCGGGCGATGTATCCGGTCCGTTCCGCGACACTGATGGCTCCGCGTGCATCCAGAACATTGAACGCGTGGGACGACTTGATGCAATAGTCGTAGGCCGGCAATGTGAGGCGCTTGTCAGCCTGTGCCAGCAACCGCTTGCATTCTGCCTCGTACGCCTGAAACGCGTTCATCAGCATCGTGACGTCGCCTTCCTCGAAGTTGTACCGCGAGAACTGCACTTCGGTCTCGTGATGAATATCTCCATACGTGATGGTGTCCGTCCAGGCGAGATCAAAGACATTATCGACCTCCTGGAGGTACATGGCGATTCGTTCCGTCCCGTATGTGATCTCTACGGTGATCGGGTTCAACTCGATGCCGCCGATTTCCTGGAAGTACGTAAATTGGGTAATCTCCATGCCGTCGAGACGAACTTCCCAACCCAGCCCCCACGCGCCGAGGGTCGGCGATTCCCAGTCGTCTTGAATAAACCGGATATCGTGCTGCTTCGGATCGATGCCGAGTCGGCCCAGACTCTCCAGATACAGCGCTTGAATGTCGTCAGGTGATGGCTTCAGGACGACTTGATACTGATAGTAGTGTTGCATCCGGTTGGGATTCTCGCCATACCGGCCGTCTGTAGGACGACGGCAGGGCTGCGGGTACGCGGCACGCCAGGGTTCGGGTCCCAACGATCGGAGAAACGTCGCAGGGTGAAACGTCCCAGCCCCCATTTCGAGATCGTAGGGCTGATGAATGACGCATCCCCGATCCCCCCAAAACCGATTGAGCGTGAGAATGAGGTCTTGGAAGGTCACGGGCGGTCCAGTATCTCCTGGAGGGTCTGAGTCAGAAAAATGAGGTGCCAAGCTAACAAGAATGCTTTTCGACTGTCAAGCAACATTCCCTCTGTCATCAAGGAGTTGTGGCGGTCTCGCCAGCAAGTGACCGCGTCACGCTGTAGAGACGAATGACGCTGGCTGAACGGAGTCAGACGGAACGAATGCTTGACGCGGCGCAACGGAGTCCTCTATTGTCCGAGTTCTTGATTAACTCAGTCAAATTACATCTTCCGACATGAGGCTCTCAAAGAAAAGCGAGTATGGGCTCCGAGCACTCCTTGAACTCACGCGTGCCCATGGCACCGCCACATTGCAGCGCCACGATATCGCCGTCCGCCAACGCATTCCGGTCGAGTTCCTCGAACAGATCCTTCTCGCATTGAAGCGCGCCGGCTTCCTTTCCAGTCGCAGAGGAATAAAAGGCGGCTACATGCTGATCAAGCCGCCCGACGAGATCACGCTCGGCCAGGTGATCCGCATTTTGGACGGTCCCCTTGCCCCGATCGGCTGCGTCAGCAAGACGGCCTATCACAAGTGCAGCGACTGTCCCTATGCCGACAAGGCCCAATGTCCCGTGCAGCATGTGATGGGCGCCGTGCGCGACGCCATCGCGGGCATTCTCGACAACTACACCCTGGCCGATTTCGCCTCGGGCCATCGCCAAGGCTAATCATGGATCATCTGGTCCTGGTCCTCATCACATTTGTGGCGGCAACGGTGAACGGAGCACTCGGCTACGGGTTCTCTTCCATTACCGTACCCGTTGCACTGCTCTTCTATACCAATCGCATTCTGAATCCCGCCCTGGTTCTCGTCGAACTGGTGATCAACGGATACGTTTTGTTTCTCAACCGTAAGAGCATACCGAGCATCTGGCGGCGGGTCTCGCCCATTTTGATAGGGTTGGTGATCGGGGTCGCCATCGGCAGTTATATCCTCTCCCTGGTCCATCCGGCCTGGGTCAAGTTCGTGACCTACTTTTTTCTCCTGCCGCTGATTCTCCTCCAGGCTGCAGGTGTCCGGAAGCCCATTCAGGCCGAACAAACCATCGCGGTTCCGTTCGGAGTCGGCATAGGAACCCTCTATTCGGTCACCACTATCTCCGGCCCGCCGCTCGCCCTGCTCTTTAACAATCAAGGGTATGCGAAGCAGGACTTCCGCGCGGCCCTGGGCGTCATTCGCGTCGCGGAGTCGGTCGTGACCGGCATTGCCTATGCGTTCATCGGACTCTATAGCGCCGGATGCATGGAGATCATTCCCTACATCGTTCCGAGTGTCTTGCTTGGTATCCCCCTCGGCACATTCGTCATTCGCTGGATGGACCCCGAAACCTTCCGCCGCATCTGCATGGCCTTCGACGGATTGGTGGTGGGATTCGGATTGTCCCGAGTGCTCGTTGAACTGAATCTGGCCTCACCCTTCACCACCTATGGCATTGTGTCGATCGTCGTCCTGGCCAACGCCGTGTTGTTAGTCAGATTCTTTCGGAGACGAGCCGATCTGCCCGGTACGGGATAGCCCCCTCCACTTCCCCAAATCCCACCCAACCTTTTTCAAAAGGAACCTTCGCATCTTTTGGCCTCGAGCACCATCCAGCCGGTCCGTAGTGGCTGTAGGAAGAAACCTACAAGCAGAACCGCACAATTTTTTCGGAATTCCAGCTCGGCTGGGCGAACTGCAGGGAGAGCCCTACAGTTCGGTTTTGTTAGTTGGTAGCGACTCCGCCTATCCTGCTGATAAAGCAACGGTTTCTCAGCTCAACCGACTGGCACTGCCCTTGCTGAGAGGTCGGATCAGTTGACCGGCAGGAAGACCTTGAGACTATTCATCGGCTTGATCATTCTGGCCGTCGCCATGAGCGCTCTGGCGACCCATCACCAGAACCCGCGACATCAGGTTATCCCATGAACGATCATACTGCAGCCTCTGCCTTGCCAAACCTCAGTAAGGTTCTTTTGCGACAACCCATTTGGAAGGTCTTGGTCTTTTCCTTCATGCTCATGTCGCTCGTCGCATGCGGGTCAGGAATGGAAGGGGGGCCCGTCATCTCGACATCCTCGACTCCCACTGGCGCGACCGTTTCGTTGGTATGGGACCCGGTGCCGGATCCTTCCGTCATTGCTTATGAGGTGCACTATGGAACCCAATCAGCAGGACAGCCGGGGTCTTGCTCCTACTTAAATAGCCAAACCGTCAACTCGCCCACGGCGACCATCACCGGACTGGATCCCAACACACGCTATTTTTTCGCGGTCAGCGCGTACAATGGGGTGAGCGGACCCTGCTCCAACGAAGTATCCACGGTCACTCCACCCTCTCAGACATAACCGGACGCGCTCGCCGGCTAGACCGTTGTCAGCGGCAATCGATCATCATGTGTGCGGCACATCCGTCGATTGACTCCCCGCTATCGTTTTGTTAGCCTCAGTCCCCGCCGCATTCCGACCGATAAGACGACCGATGTCCACCGCCGCAGGCGGACAATCCCGAAAGGAGATCCGATGGCCAGCGCAACCGCTTTGTCTGAGTTACTCACTGCCTTGCACAACAAGGCGACGCAGCTTCGCATCGAGAGCGTGCGGGCCACCAGTGAAGCGGGAAGCGGCCATCCTTCCAGTTGCTGTTCGGCCGCCGATATCGTGGCGACGCTCTTCTTCTCCGTGATGCGATACGATCCGAAGAATCCCAAGGCTCCCAACAGCGACCGGTTCGTCCTGTCGAAGGGACATGCCGCGCCGTTGCTCTATGCCGCCTGGGCCGAGGCCGGTCTCTTTCCCAAGAGCGATTTGTTGAAGTTGCGGACCCTGACCTCCGACCTTGAAGGTCATCCGACTCCCCGCCTTTCCTTCGTCGACATGGCGACCGGTTCCTTGGGGCAAGGGCTGCCGGTCGGTCTCGGCATCGCCTTCAACGCAAAATACATCGACAAGCTGGACCATCGGACCTACGTGCTGATGGGCGACGGCGAATCGGTCGAGGGGTCCGTCTGGGAAGCTGCCGAACTCGCGCGCCATCACGGACTCGACAATCTGTGCGCCATCGTCGACGTGAACCGTCTCGGGCAGAGCGACCCGACGATGCTGCAGCACGACATGGAGGCCTATCGGGCGCGATGGTCGAGTTTCGGGTGGCACGCGCTGGTGGTCGACGGACACGACATGTCCGCCCTGCTCGCCGCATTCGACGAAGCGGCGCGGACCAAAGGCCGACCGACGGTGCTGCTGGCAAAGACGTTCAAAGGCCGTGGCGTGTCGTTCATGGAGAACCATCCCGCCTGGCATGGAAAACCCATCCCGAAGGGCGAAGAGACGCAAAAAGCCATTGACGAACTGACCAAACAGTTGAAGCCAGGTCGCGATGCCTTCGTCATTCGGAAACCGACGCCGCCGCCGCCGAATACCGCAACGATCGGCCCCCTCCCACCCCCACCGTATAAGGCGGGCGATACTGCCGCCACCCGTGAGGCGTTCGGCGTAGCGCTGGAAGCACTGGGAGCCGTGAACCCGCTGGTTGTCGGCCTCGACGCGGACGTCAAGAACTCCACCTACACGGAGAAGTTCGGCAAGAAATTTCCCGACCGGTTCCTGGAGAGCTTCATCGCCGAACAGAACATGCTGGGAGCGGCTGCCGGTCTGGCGGCCTGCGGGAAGATACCGTTTGTCGCGACCTTCGCGGCCTTTTTCACGCGGGCGTACGATTTTATTCGCATGGCCGCCATCAGCCAGTCGAACATTAAGTTGGTCGGGACGCACGTCGGTATCAGTATCGGCGAAGACGGCCCTTCGCAGATGGGGCTGGAAGACATCGCCATGATGGCCGCCCAGCCTGGCATCGTCGTGCTCTACCCCTCAGACGCGACGGCGACATATCGCCTCGTCGAAGCCGCGGCCCATCACAAAGGGATGGTGTACCTCCGCGCGGGACGCCCCAAGTCGCCCGTGCTCTACGGCCCGGATGAGCGGTTCCACATCGGAGGATCGAAAGTGCTGCGTCACAGCTCGGCCGACGCGCTGACGATCGTCGCAGCCGGCGTGACCCTGTTCGAAGCGCTCAAGGCCTACGACCGGCTGTATGCAGCCGGCATCGCGGTTCGGGTGATCGACCTCTACAGCATCTCCCCGATCGACCGCGCGACTCTGATGGACAGCGCGCGCGCCACACATGGGCGCATCCTCACGGTGGAAGACCATTATGCGCACGGCGGCCTGGGCGACGCCGTGTTAAGCGCGGTAGGAGCTGACGGCATCAAGGTGCATAAACTCGCGGTTCGCGCGATTCCCCATAGCGGGAAGCCGGAAGAACTCATCGACCACTTTGGCATCGGAGTACGTTCCATTGTCGAAGCGGCCCAGCAAATCATCAAGTAGCCGGGCTGGCCTGCTCCCTCAGCACCAGCTCGAGCGCATTCCTCTCCTCAACATCCTGAGCGTGCAGGACCGCCGGCGGGTCCTGCACGAGTTGACCGAAGCCCGCTACGGCAAGGGCGAGTTCATTTTTCGCGAAGGCGACCCGACCGAATATTTCCACATCGTCAAGGAAGGAACGGTGAAGTGCGTCAAGTCGACGCCAGACGGCAAGGAGTGCACGCTCAAAGTGCTCATGCCAGGCGATCTCTTCTGCTGTGACGCGGCTGCCTTCGACGGCTCGTGCCATCCGGGCACAGCCCAGCCGATGGGAGACGTGCGCGTGCTGCGGATGAGTAAGACAGCCTACTTCGACATGCTGCGCCGGAGCCCCGACGCCGCGCTCGAAGTCATCAAGTACCTCGGCAACCGCCTCCACGAAGTGCAAGAGAAAGCCAAAATCCTGGCGCTCGATCGGGCCGATCAGCGGCTTGCCGCCCTGCTGATCGATCTCGCCGCACGCTGCGGCACGCACGATCCCCAAGGAATCAGACTGCCTATGCGCCTGACCCGTCAGGACATGGCAAACATGGTCGGCACCACCACCGAAACGGTCATCCGCATCATGAGTCGGTTCAAACGGGATCACCTGGTCGCAGGCACCGCGAAACGGTTGGTCATCCGTAACCTGGAACGGCTCAAGGCCGTCGCCTCCCTCTGAGTGCTTCCCCGCGGTTTTTCCGACTATTTTCAACAATATGACCTACGTCATATTGTTGTTGGCCGCGTTTCAGTATGCTGACGCCGCAGGATTGAACCGGTCGGCTCAACACGACGCAACCTGAGAGGTCGCCTGCGCCGTCCTGGATCGCACCATCTGTTCACCAACATCGGAAGGAGACTGTCTATGTGCACCATTCGCCCGCACCGATTGTTTGCCGTCGCGGCAGCACTCGGAACATTCGTGCTCGCCGTCCTAGCCGCCTCCCTTGCGCCGGCCTTTGCCAAGACCCACGACCTGGCGATGACCGCAGTGGAAACCGACGTGATCATCGACGGCGGCGGCGAGAAGTATGCCGCCTGGACGTTCAACGGCACCTTTCCCGGCCCGGTTGTTCGTGTGACGGAAGGAGATACCGTCAAATTCACGTTGACCAACCCTCCGACCAACAAGAATCCCCACGCTATGGATTTTCACGCCGCCGAAATCGACTTCCTCGCCAACTACAAGGCCATCAATCCGGGCGAGACGATCAGCTATACCTTTGTGGCGAAGAAGCCCGGCGTGTTTTTCTATCACTGCGGCGCGCCGCCGATGATTCAACACATCGCCCGCGGGATGTTCGGCGCGATCATCGTCGATCCCAGGGATGCCAAGGCGTGGCCAAAGGCAGACCGGGAATACGTGCTGATCCAGTCTGAATATTTCAAGAATCCCGGAGACGTGCAGGCGATGTTCGACCGAAAATTCGACGGCGTGATGTTCAACGGAGGGATCTTCAAGTACCATCCCTTCGTGACCGGCGGGGGCAAGCTCGACGCCAAACCGGGCGAACGCGTACGCATCTATTTCGTCAACGCGGGTCCGAACGAGTTCTCGGCCTTCCACCCGATCGGCGAGATCTGGGACAACGTGTATGAAAGCGGCAATCCAGCCAACAACCTCAAAGGCCTACAGACCTACGTCGTGGGGCCTGGCAGCGCGGCCACGTTCGACGTCGCCGTCGAATCGGCGGGTGCCTACCCCTTGGTGACCCATTCGCTGACCGGCGCGCTCCGCGGAGCGATCGCGGTGCTACTCGCTTCGCCGGAAGCCAAGTCGATGCCTCTGATGCCGATGGTGCCTTGGGAACTACCCTCGAAGTAACGGGCTTGCGGTTTTAGGGGACAAGGGTGAAACCCGGCCGGCGATCGCTCGTCGGCCGGGCTTCGTTTTCCCACGCTCCTACAGGAGAACATCGAGGGCGTTCCCATGGCTCCAGTGGCCTCGCGGCTCCGTCCCGGCGGCTTCTCAACCCGGTTTTGGTTGAGCATCGTCGGCCTCTCATGGCTCTCGCTGTTCACTCCCCTCCTGGCGTCGGCGCAAGAGGCCTTTCTGGACGTCTTCCCGATCAGACCGGTAAACTTCGACGTCGCCTTGCGGCAACAGAGCTTCGCCCCAAACGATCGCGAAATCGCCCTGCAGGCGGGTATCACGGCGTTGCGGTACGGCAACGGGGAGATGCGGGACGGTTACCAGTATTTCAGCCTCCGCACGGAAGATTTCCGAACGGATCAACATGCGGTGTTTCTCAATCTCCGCTGGAACAACCTGCTGGACCTGCTCGATTTCCCGACCGGTAAGCCGATCGGCCGCCTCTTGCGGCACGTACTCTTCGGCCCGCTCGAAGACCGGGCGGTCCCCTACGTAGGCGGATTACTGGGCACCGTCGTGTCCGGGCAAAGGCGCACAGCGCCCGGCTTGTTGTATGGCGGCCAAGCCGGCGTACGCTTTCCCGTCGCCCGCGGAATCTCGTTGGATTTGAGCTTGCAATTCACGCAGTACGACGTCCACTTTCGCGGCGACTCCGACCAGGCGCAGCAATGGCTGTTCTTGACCGGCGTGAGGTATTGATGGCGGCTCCTATCCTGAACCATCTTCGCGCCTTGGGTTTCCCCCCTTGCCCACGGCACCTCACCCTCCGCTCTCGCTTGGGTTTTCGCGTCTCGCGTGTCACGTCTCACGCTCTACGCCTGATATGCCCGTTTCTCCTGTTGCTCCTCCAAGGCTGCGGCTTGCTCGTCGACGCAGTCCAGTTGGTCTACCCGCTGACGACGAACGAACTCGACGGAATCTGCCGGCGGAAACAGTTGCAGGTCGGCATGGCCGTCGAGCCGTTTCGCCCGTTCGTCTTTCCCGCCATCTGGACCGACGAGGGCGCCCGGGTGACCGGACTGGACGCCGAACTGGTCCGCGCAGTGAGCGACGCGATCTCGGCTCGTTGTGGCGCTCCCGTGGTTCCGGTGCTGCACCTGGTCCGATTCCGGGACCTGTTCCTGCTCTTGAACGAAGGCCAGTTAGACTTCTTCGTGTCCGCCGTCGCGGCCGGAGTGCCCTCGCCCGCGCGAGCGGGCTTTGCCTATTCTATTCCCTACTTTTCACAGGGCGGGATCGGCGCGATCGCCAGGCGACCCGAGGTGATCGAACGGATTCAATCGCGTCTGGCGGCAGACCGGCCGGACGTGCCGCAGCCGTCGCTCTTGGAAGGCCTGACCATCGCCGTGCAGGACAGCACCGAGGCGCACCTCTATGCCGAGGCCAACCTGCCAATGGCCCGGCTGCTCGTCTGCGACTCCTTCCCCGCCGCGTTTGAACATGCCGACACCGGCGCGCTACCGCCGATCGACGTGATGTTAGGAGCCCACCCGGTCCTGGAATTCATGGTGAGAACAACACGGCGGGACTGGCGTCTCCTCGCTCAGGCCCCGGACAAGCCTTTGCGGTTCACACAGGCGGATTATGCGATCGTGATGGCCGAAGAGAGTTACGCCCTTCGCTGGTTCATCAACGACGTCATTTTTCGGCTCGCCGTGACCGGGCGGCTGCATGCGATGCGGCGCCGGTGGCTCGACGAATCCTATGCGTACCCGCGCCGGGCATCGACGGAAGGGCTGCCGTTCGACGTGCGCAAGATGCCGACGCACTATGCACAGGGTACGTGCCGGGAATCATCATCGCGCTCGTAGGAATTGGGAGGTTGTATGACTGGCATGTGGTTGTCGATTGTCCTGTTGACCGCTGCCGTGGGCGCATCTGCTGCTCACGCGTTACCACCTGAGCAGCTCCGCGCCGAAGCCGAAGAAACGGCCCGATTGCTGGCGAAGCTTCTACAGGCCGGCCGGCTGGTAATCGAGAAGAATCAGGCTCTGATCGATGATCCCCACCGAGGCGACAAGGGATTTACGCCCGCGGTCTTCGAGCAACAGGTGCGCGATGAATTCCTCCGGCGCACCGGCATCGATCTGTCGACGATCTCACAGACATCGGCCACCTTTGCCGTACCTCCGCTCGTGCGCGAGCTCTTGCCGGAACTGATCGAGGCGAGCAAGCAGGTCGTGGCGGATGCCCAAGTGGTGATTAATCAGCGCGGCATCGGTTACAAGAACTTCATCCCCGCCACCTACGGCAGCCAGGCGGCCGCGCGCTTTTCCAAGCGTTCGCGCGTGCAACTCAAACAAACGACGCTGCAGCCGCGTAATCCCAAGAACGAGCCGGACGAATACGAGCGATCGGTATTGCAATGGCTCGCCGGCCGACCGAACGGCGAAGCCTATGTGAGCGAGCTCACAGACGCCGGCAAGACCCTGCGAGTCATGATGCCGATCTACTATGTTCGGGAGTGCCTTACCTGTCACGGTGAGCCGAAGGGCGAGTGGGATATCTCAGGCTATCCGAAAGAAGGTGCCCGCGAAGGCGACCTCGCCGGCGCGATCAGCGTGCGCATTCCGCTCCGATCAGAATAACGATCCGGTGGCGGGTCGCAAATCCCTCGCACCTAC
The DNA here is from genome assembly GCA_964445795.1 of uncultured Nitrospira sp. Classification (GTDB taxonomy): domain Bacteria; phylum Nitrospirota; class Nitrospiria; order Nitrospirales; family Nitrospiraceae; genus Nitrospira_D. The sequence goes on from CAYULI010000024.1 coordinate 19,829, forward strand.
CAGCCTCAAAATCATAGCAAGTCCCTCGCCGGTCAATTCGGATTCGGCGCGACGAACACCAGCACCCTCAGCCGCTGATTCGTATGGTTCCGGACCCCGTGCTCCTCGCCAGCCGGGGCCATGGTCCCCTGCCCAGGCCCCAAAACCTGTTTCTCCGCTCCGACTTGAAACGTGCCCTTCCCTTCAAGGACGAGATAGACCTTGTCCTGCTCGCCGTGAATGTGCCCCTTTTGCTCTTGCCCCGGTTCGAAACAATAGACGTCGCAGAAGAAACGCTCTGTTTGAAAGACGTTGTTCTTCTTCATCTTCTCGCCGCTAAACTGTTGATAGTCCGAGAGACTGACGATCTTCATTGCGATCAACCCCCTGTAGTAGTGAGATCTATAGAATTGCCGAGTTAGGGAAGCCGCGACAAGGCTTTCCGATAGGACTCTTTGAGCTCGTCGATGGCTGCATTGACACCGGACTTCAGCTCGGTCCATTTGGCGTCCGTTGCGGCGCGCAGCTCGTCCAGCCTGTCCTTGGCCGCATCCTTCTTTCGTTCCAACTCCGCCAGAGACTTCTGCAGTTCGGCTCTCGTGGCCGCCGACGCCTCGCCAACCTTTCCCTGCAAAGCGATGATTTGCTTCTGAATGGCCACCAGTTCTTCATGGGCCTTCCGCTGAAACGCTTCCTTCTGCTGAGCCGTATACTCCTTGGCCGCCTCCAGCGCCTCCTGCGCTTCCTTGGCGACTTTGTCGGCCCCCACCGGCTGATCGCCTGCCAGGCTCGAATTCGGTGCAGCCGCCAGCACCGCGAGACTGACGAAGGCCCCTACACAGATCCCCGTCATATCATCCGCTCGTTATGCCCGCTCTCTCGCACCCGACCTTGGCGAGTATAGTGCGCCGGACGGCCAAAGTCACGAGACGGCACGCGCTAAACTTTCGACCCGAACCAACCGACAAAGAACTGCATCGGAAAGAACCGGAGAAGAACCAACGAGGAGCCTCCAGTCCCATGTCGCCCGACACGCACACTACCCCCCCCATCGAAAAACTCGAACAGGCTCTGAATCAGAAGATCGAAAAGGGGGAGGTGGAACTTCCGCTCCTTCCGCAAGTGGCGAGCCAGGTGATGGCGTTGACGTCGGACCCGTCAGCGGACGCCGCGAAACTGTCCGCCTTGATTCACCAAGATCAGGCGCTGGCGGCGCACGTCCTGCGCATCGCCAATTCCCCCGCCTACATGCCCCGCAGTCCGGTCGTCTCGCTGCAACACGCCGTGGCCATGCTGGGGATCAACCTGCTTTCGGAGATCGCCTTTACCGCCTCGTTGAAAACCGGAGCCTTCCAGGTTCCCGGGTACGAGGAGGACGTGAAACACCTCTGGCACCATTCGCTCGCCAGTGGCGCGTTCGCCAAAGAAGTCGCCCGCGCCAGACGGGTGAACGTGGAAAGCGCCTATCTCTGCGGGCTTCTTCATGGAATCGGAAAGCCGGTCGTCCTGCGGACCGTCGCGACGATTGCGCGCGAGCAGAAACTCGCCATGGACCGACCGGCCCTGTACACCATGATCGACGGCTACCATTCGCGTCTCGGCGGACTCATCGCGGACAAATGGGGGCTGCCCAAACAGGTGGCGGAAGCCATTCTGTACTACAGTGACTACGACCATGCCGCCTCGTTCCGGCAGGAATGCATGCTCACCTGCCTAGCCGATCGGCTGGCCACACATTTGCTGAACCCGGACGAGATGCCAGAAGACACGCTGCGCGATCATCCCGTCTTCGCCGAACTGAACCTCTACCCGAACGACGTCGACCAGCTCCTGGTCGGAAAGGACAAAGTGCTGGCGATGGTCAACGCCATGAACGTATGAGCGCACCCGTCGTGTTCGATATCATCGTGATCGGCGCCGGCCCAGCCGGGCAGAAGGCGGCTGTGCAGGGCGCGAAGGCCGGCAAGCGCGTGGCGCTCATCGAGCGGGAACGCGGTATCGGCGGAAGCTGCGTCTATCGCGGGACCATCCCGAGCAAGACGTTGAGGGAGACCGCCCTGCACCTGGACCGGCTGAAACGCGCGGGGGCCGCCTTCGAGTTCAGTCTGAAGCCCGACACCCAGATCGCCACCCTGCTCAGCCGCCTGGAAGACGTCGTCAAGACGCACGATACGTTCATGAGCAAGCAGCTCCGGCGGAACGGCATCTCGCTCTTTCACGGGCGGGCCCGGTTCGTCGGCGATCGCGTCGTCGAGATGCAGGCGGTGGACGGCGCCTGCCAGCTATTTACCGCCGACTACATTGTCTTAGCCACCGGCTCGCGGCCACGAAATCCTGACGAGATCCCCGTCGACCACGAACATATTCTGGACAGCGATTCGCTCCTCTCCATGATATATTTGCCACGTTCGCTAACCATCATCGGCGGAGGAGTGATCGGCTGTGAGTACGCGTCGATTTTCTCGTTGCTGGGCGTTCACGTTACGCTGATCGATAAAGCGGAGACGCCGCTGCAGTTCATGGATCAGGAACTGGTGCGCCAATTTCTTGAAGCCTTCGGACAGCAGGGCGGATGCTATCTCGGCGGACAGACCGTGAAGGATGTTCGCTGGGACGGCGCAACCCATGTCGTGACCACGCTGGGGGACGGTCTCGTGATCAAGAGCGAGAAACTGCTCGTGGCGCTCGGGCGGCGGGCCAACGTCGAAGATCTCAACCTGGGCGCCGCCGGGCTGACGCTGACGACGAAAGGCACGCTCGCCGTCAATCAGTTCTGCCAGACCGACGTGCCGCACATCTACGCGGTCGGTGATATGGTCGGCGCGCCGGCCCTTGCTTCGAAGGCGATGGAGCAGGGCCGCCGAGCTGTGCGCCACGCCCTCAACCTCCCGGTCGGCGATGCCGCCTCGACAATTCCTCTTGGGATCTACACCATTCCGGAAATGGCCAGCATCGGCCTGGATGAACACGGCGCCCGCGAGCGGTATCGCGACCCCCTGGTCGGCCGAGCAAGATTCGAAGAAGTGGCACGGGCGCAGATTTCCGGCACGGGCCACGGATTGCTCAAAATGATCGCGGACCCGGCCGGAGAGCGCCTCCTCGGAGTGCAGATCGTGGGAGACGCCGCAACCGAACTGATTCATGTCGGCCAGTCGGCCCTTCAGCAGGGCGCACCCGTCGAATCATTCATCGACAACGTCTTCAACTTTCCTACCTATGCCGAAGCGTACCGGGTCGCCGCGCTCGATATCCTCGGCCAGGCGGCCAAACGCCAGACCGCTGCCGCCGCCTGATCTCCTCCCTTTGACCCAGGCTTGTCGTTTCGGCTAGGCTTTCCACAACAGGGCACTGGACATTACGCTCGGAAGTGGAGCTCATGAATCGCGCGGAACGGCGACGGCAGGAAACACTACAAGGACGGGCGATCCGCGGACGGGACAGCTTTGCCGTACGGACGTTGCTGGATGAGGGCAAGCGACACCACCAGGCCGGACGCCTCTCCGAAGCCGAACGGTCCTATCAACTGGCGATTGAGATGGCGCCGGGGCATCCGGAAGCGCTGCATCTCCTGGGGCTCCTTGCGTACCGCGTCAATCGATTCGAACAAGCCATCGAGTTGATTTCGCAGGCCATCGAAGGGGCGCCGACCAATCCGCTCTACCAGTTCAACCTCGGCGTGGTAACGCAACGAGCTGGCAAGAAGGAAGAGGCAGTCCGGGCGTACGAACGGGCCATCGGATTGCATCCCACGTACGTCGAAGCGCTCATCAATCTCGGGAACGTCTTCAAGGACCTCGGGCGCATCGACGAGGCCGTCGATGTCTATGGTAAAGCCCTGACTTTGAACCCCGGTCATGCAGACACGCACAACAATCTCGGTGTCGCGCTCAAGGAACGAGGCAACCTGCCGGACGCAATCTCAGCCTATCGCAATGCGTTGCGACTGAAGCCGACGCACGTGGAAGCCTTGAACAACCTCGGCCTGGCTCTCATGGAGACGGGCGCCGTCGACGAAGCCATCGCGTCGTTCGAGCGAGCGCGCGCGGTTCAACCGTCGTATGGCAAGGCCCTCTACAACCTCGGAATGGCCTGGATGTGGAAAGGAGACCATCCACGAGCCATCGAGTCTCTCTCGCAGGTCGCACGGGCCAAACATCACCACGGCGGGCCGGTGACGGAACTGTTCGTGTATCGCTCACGGCTGAGGCACGACCATGAACAGATCCGCTATCTCATGGACCGTGGATTCCTCGGCCCGGAACAGCAGCCCTATCTCGATGCCCTCGAACAGCTCGACCGTTCGCTGGCAAGCCGGTTTCCGGATCGCAATCGCTGTCCGATCGAGCCGACAGAGTCTGCGCCGATCGCTTCCTCGTTCAACCGGTTTCTCCATCTGGCTCCCTGCGAGCGGCTCTCCGGCGGAGCCCTGCGCACGGATTTGGACGTACGGGCCGTGGAGGAACGCTACCTCGGAAGGCGGCCGGAGGTGACGTATATCGATTCTCTCCTGAAGGAGGAGGCGCTCGCTGCGTTGCGGCGGTATTGCTGGGAGTCGACGATCTGGAAGAAGGACTACGAAAACGGCTACCTCGGCGCATTCCTCGGAGACGGATTCGCGACGCCGTTGCTGCTGCAGATCGCCGACGAGCTGCGGGCCACATTTCCGCGCATCTTCAAGGAACACCGGTTGACCCAAGCCTGGGCCTTCAAACAGGACCACGCCCGCAGGGGGTTGAATATCCATGCGGACGCGGCGGCCGTGAACGTGAATTTCTGGATCACACCCGACGACGCCAATCTCGATCCGGATCGTGGCGGGTTGATAGTCTACGACAAGGAAGCGCCCAAGGACTGGAACTTCGCCGCCTACAACAGCGATCAGAACAAGCCGAAGATCGTCGAATGGTTGCGCCAGTCGGGCGCCAAGGAAATCCGTATTCCCTATCGCGCCAATCGGGCGGTGGTGTTCAACTCGGACCTGTTCCACGAGACCGACGAGATCCACTTCAAAGACGACTACCTCAGCCGCCGCATCAACATCACCCTACTCTACGGCTACCGGCATCAGGCATAGGCCACGAAACCCGCCGGATACGGGGGACCGCCCGCCGACGGTTGTCGCTCGCTTAAAATGGGACTGCTGGGAGCATTACCGTGAACGAGCGGCGCTCTGCCCGGTGGAATCTCTTTGATAGGGCTGCATCTCCAACTCCTTCACCACGCGCTGGAGACGAGCCCATTCATCTGGAGAGAGCGTGACGAATTCCAGGCCGAAACTGCTCGCGCGGCACCACCGGACCACGGCTTCGGCGATATGAATCGGCGACTCGTCGGGAGACACCTGAACGCGGACCTGCAAGGCCGTGCCGGCCTTCACCTCGGTCAAACTGAACACCCGGCAGCCGCGGATGGAGAGATCGACCAGCTTGCCTTCTCCGGAGACGATATTGGCGGAACGGAACGAGCTGTGGAACCGAACGGGAAACCGGGGATGCTTCCGATTTTCCATAGGACTCTCGCCTACCGATGCCCTGTTAGTCCTCTATCTTGCCGATTGGGCGCAAATCCGCCACTGTTTTTGTAATTCCTGCGGATGAACGACGCGATCACCGCGCATGCGTCAGACGAGTCCCCAACGGGGAACCGGGCCGATCGGAAGGATTCAGCGAATCGAGCGCATGAGGGCGGGAGGCCGGGCGACGGGGATGCAGGCTTACCCGAGTTCGAACTCTTTGGGGAAGTCGGTGAGGTTGCGGCAGCCGTCTTTCGTCACCAGCACCATGTCTTCGATCCGCACGGCGCCAAGGCCGGGATAGTACAGGCCCGGCTCCACGGTCACGACATGGCCTTCCTGTAACAGCGAACCAGTGCGGCTGATTCTCGGCGCTTCGTGAATGTCTAGCCCGACGCCGTGACCGGTGCCGTGAAAATACCCCTGCATCCGTCCGTTCACGAGGCCGGTTGTATAACCGGCTTTCTCGAAACGCTCGCAGATACCCTGGTGGATCCTCATCCCGTCGGCGCCGTCTTTGATCTTGCCGATGGCCTCTTCCTGGGCGTCTCGCACCGTCTGGTACAGGCGTTTGAGCTCGGGGCTGGCTGTCCCCCGGATCACCGTGCGGGACATGTCGGCAAAATACCGGCTCGTCGCCGAGCGGGGAAACACGTCGAAGATAATGCTCCGGTCGGCCGGTAGAGGACCGGACCCTTCATCATGCGGGTCGCAGGCCTGTTCGCCGCCTGCCACAATGGTATGCTGCGCCACGCAATTCCGCTCCATCAGCTTGACGTTGATGAGCTGTTTGATCCGCTCCGAGGTCAGACACTCCCCGTCGAGCCAGAGCATCTGGTCGCGGATCGTGGCCCGGCGGAGCGCGTCGTGCGCCGCCGCCACGGCTTCTTCGGTCGCGCGCTGGGCGGCCTCGATATGCCGGACTTCCTCGGCCGTCTTTACGGCGCGCTGTTCGTAGAACGGATCGCGTTTCGGCATGAGGCTGTAACCCAACTCTTGCAAACGCGTCGCATGGATGAACGGAAAGTTCGCCGGGACGAGTAGCCGTCGGATCTTCGCCTCTTTCAACACCACGTGGACGACATCGACCGGCGTGGGCTCCTTCATTCCTTGGGCTTTCGCCTTTTTTTCGATCTCCGAATACGAGAGGACTCGGTCCACCGTGGCCTGGGCCTTGGCACGATCGATTTCCAGATCGCTCATGATCATCAGCCGCTCTCCCTTAAGCTCAAGATAGATAAAGGGATCCGGCGCAACGAATTTGGTGGCGTAATAGAGGTTAGAATCGACTTCGCTCGCGGCGATGAACAGCGTGGCGAATTCCGGCTGGGGAGCCGCCGAGCGTTTCATGGATGGCGAGCGACGAGTGGGCCGAGAGAATTGAGATCCATCAGCACCTTAAATCGGATGCTAACATGAGGTCCATGGTCGGTCAATCCTTCGACGAGCGCGCCCTCACGGGCCAGCTCACCATTGCCGGAGTGCCGTGAATACCATCGGATGCAGAGAAGCCGGGTCGTGTTCTTCGACCATCCTCACGGTGGTGAGCCTGTGGAACCAGGCACCTCCGAAGCGTCACGGCGTAGCGGGCGTCGGCGCGGTCTCCGGCCCCGGTCCCTTCTCCTCGTCGGGCGTCATTAAGTCGATCGGAAGCGTCAGCGTATTCTTCAAGACATCGACCGCGAGCTGCGCCAGCCCTGTCAGACCGGTGGCAAACGACTTCATCGGCAGGTAGGTCACTTCGGGATCCTCGACCGATCCCTTGACGGAGAATATCGCCGTGGCCAGACCCTTGCGATCTCCGGCAAAAATCCGCCCGAAGAGGGGAATCGTTTTCAGAAACTGCGAATAGGACCCGAACGGGCTCACCGCGACGACCAGATCCAGCTGGTCCGTCGGCAAATCGTAGTTGCCCGCGGCCGTGATCTTGAGGATGGGACTGTCGATGATCGTGTCTTCGGTCTGGAACAAGCCGTTCTGCACGGTGACCGACCCCGAGATTTTATTGTACGGCAGACCTTCCAGTTCGAGATCGACCTTTCCCTGTAGTACGGCTGGCAGATTCAGGAGACTGATGATTTTCCAGATCGCGCGCTCTTTTGATTTCAAGATCCGGCCGTTTTCCAGCAAGACATCGGCCCTACCGTTCAAGGTTGGATAGACACCGTGGGGGTTGCGCCCATGCCCGCGAAGAGATCCGCTGAGCCGCATCTGACCGGAAATACCTTGGATCTGCATATTCGTCAGTTTGATCAAGTCCTCCACCGGCAGCCCCGTGGCTCGCAGCGACACCTCGACCTCCGCCGACGCCCTCCGAGGGAGGTGCACGACCACGCGGCCCGCCAGTTGCCCGCTTGTAGACTGGCCGGCAATACGATCGACATCGAGCACTCCATCTTGAATGTTCAGCCGAGCCGAGAGATTCCCGAACTTGAGGTGCTTGTAATGCCCCCGGGCGATGGCGGCGGTCATCGTCGTTTGGCTCGTGGCCGCGAGGGTCTCCAGAAACTCGCGTATGGGCGATCGTTCGCCTTTCGGGATCAACTGGTCCAGATCCATCTGGTTGGACTCGATCTTTCCGGTCACCACCGGCTTCGTCGACCAGTTTTTAATCGCAGCCTCCAGAGACACGTCGCTGTCCTGCACCCTGAACGACAGCCGCTTCACCTCGGCCCCGTTACGCACGAGTTTCACCCGGGCGTACAGGTCTTGCAGATGGCCGACGCCCTTGGCCAACACCAGCCCGTTGGTGAGAGCAACCCATCCGGTCATCCGCCAGGTCTTCCAATCGGGGTCTCTCCCCTTGACATCGAGAGAGACCTCGAGATTGCCCGCCTCAAATCCCCCCTTGGACATCCACTCGGGGAGGCTCGACAGCGACAACGTCCCGGTAGACACCGCCGCATCGATCGCAAACCGACCACCGACCCGCATCGCGCCCTTCACGGGAATCCGCGCCGATGGCAGAATCAATTCCACCAGGTTCACCATGGCAGTGCCGTCTCCGGCCAGTTCACCATCGAATTCGACCGCCAGAGGGGCGCCGACGGGTTTCTCGCCGAATTCGCCCAACGCGATTTTCGACTCGTCGAGGACCACGTTCCCCCGCAGATGCGGCGTCGCCGTCGAACCGGTGAGCGCGACGGCGGCACCGAGTATGCCTTCGAATGTGCCGGGCGGAATCGAGAGGCCAGGAACGAACCGCGAGATGTGTCCCGCATCCCCCCGTACCCGGACCACGAAATCCTGAAAGCCACCCGGGGTTCCTCCTGTCACGGTTCCCTGCACCTGCACCACGGTGTCCCCGAGATGGCCCGTCACCTGGTCGAATCGGGTGCCTCCCTCTGCCAAGATGAATCGTCCCTGCAGGCCGGTAAGTCGCTCCGGCAAGGAGGCGTGGGTGAAGCTCACATAGCGCGCCGTGATGTCTCCTCCGGCGAACGTCACGCCGTCGGGCTGGTTCAGCAATCCCACGAGGCGAAAGGTCGGCACGGCCATGCCCTCCACGTCTCGAATGCCCGCCAGTAATCGCGTCAGCCGCTCCGCCTTGACGGTCCTCGTCAGAAACTCCACAAGATTCGACGCGGCCATGTTGCCCGTGATTTCCAGCTCGAGCCAGGGCCCGGCTTCGAGGAACGACACCGTCGCCTTACCGTCCGTGAGCTGAATCGTCCCATACGTGCCTGTCAACCCAGAAACGCGCACCCGGCCTGGTTCGACGACGACCGCTGCGGCCAGATCCTTCGCCGCCACCCGGTCCTGCCCGATCAGCGCCTGGCCTTCCTGCACGCGGAACTCTCCCGTCAAAGACAACTGCGGCCCGGCAATCGCCGATCCCGTCACAGTCGCGTTCACTACCTGCACCTTGCCGTCGATCTGCCGATCGGCCAACAGCGCGGGAAGCTGGGGATGAATCCACTCGGCCGGCACGGCACGCAGAAGCTGCGGTAGCGAGACCAGCGCGGTGCTAAACGTAACGGCGAACGTGGGCTGCGGCGTCAACAGACCGGCAAGATTGGCGTTGCCCGTCAACGCCATCTCGTTGAGACGCGCGGACATATCGGACAGCACCATGTCATAGCCCGCCACGCCCGGCATCACCCGCACAGCGCTCTGAAGATTCACCACACCCTGTACTTGCTCCGGAACGGGACGAGGCCCGAAGAAATCCGCCGCCTCCCGGATCATCACATTCGCCGCGTCGACGCGCCCGTCGAACTGAAATACCGCGGTCGGACCGAGGGAATCCTCGCCGGTCAGCGTCGGTGCACGCTCGGACCGCCGAATGACGCCGTCCAGCGATACCGCGGACAGGCCCTGCTGCCCGGGATGGGTGGCCGAAACATGCAGTTCCGCCACCCCCCGGTCGGCTCTAATCAAGAGCCCCGCCTCCACTCGCTCCAGCTTGACCGACCGCACGCCGTCCGGCCTGGCGGCATCCACCACAGCGATCGTGCCGTTTACGAGCGTGGCCTGGCGGATCATGAATACCCGCCCCATCATCTCCATCGTCCGCCGATCCGTGCCGGCCCGGTCGTGTAAACCGTCAAACACATTCCAATGGCCCGATTCGCTCCGCCGCAGCGTGAGCGTCGGCTCTTCGATCACCAGGCGTTTGCCCACGACCTGCCGTTTGAGTAACGGAATC
>CAYULI010000024.1:29977-43007 GCA_964445795.1 uncultured Nitrospira sp.
CAAGCGCAGGACCAGGTCGATGCGCTTCGCGGTGAACAGTATTTCGTCCGAGTTCCGATCGTGGATGGCGACATCGGTAAGCTCAACACGAATGCGCGGGAAGAACACAAACTTGACCCGATGGACGTCAAGCTTGCGGCCCAGACTGTCCTCGAGCTGGTCGAGAACGAACTTTTTAAGGTAATCCTCCCCCGTAATCGCGCGGGAAAAGAAAAGGAAGGTGACGCCGAGCACCACCAAGGTGACAATGACGACCAGTCCGAGCCGAACTAGGGACACCCCACCCCCTTAACAAATTGCGTCCGTTTCTTTTTTGCATCATACCCAATCGATAGGACGAAATCCATCAACCATGCGTTAGACAAGGGAAATCTTGACGTTTAGGACATCACGCTTCGACCTCCATTCATCGCTGGCCCCAAGACGATTCCCCCGCTATACTGCCGCTCGCATGGCTCCCCCAACGAGTGCTGCTCAATCGGGTTCTGTGTCGGACACATCTCCCCCTCCCCTCCACTGGCTTCTGCTCGGGCTCCTCTTCTGCATCAGCATCGTCACGTATATCGATCGCGTCAACATTTCCGTCACCGCTCGGCAGATGATGCCGGCGCTCGGCCTTACGGATCAGGAAATGGGTTATGTCTTCTCCGCGTTCGTGATCGGTTACGCGATCTTTCAAATTCCCGGCGGATGGCTCAGCGACCGCTGGGGCGCCCGCATTGTCCTGGTGATCGCGCTACTCTGGTGGTCTACTTTCACCGCCTTGACCCCGATCGTCGCAGTCACCTCGCTCGCCGCGACGCTTGGAATCGTGGGCTCGCTGGCGCTCGTCCGCTTTCTGCTCGGCGTGGGCGAAGCCGTCGCGCTCCCCGCGTTCAATCGTGCCGTGACGGACTGGCTCCCCGCCCATCGGCGTGGTCTCGGCATTGGCATCGCCATCGGCGGCATCGGGGTTGGCGCAGCGATCACGCCGTCGGTCACCGCATGGATCATGGTGAACTACGGATGGCAGACGCCCTTCTATCTGTCTGCGGTGCTGGGGATCGGCCTGGCAGCAATCTTGTGGCTGTTGGCCGGAGACAGACCGTCCGCTGCTCATCCTTGGAAGCATTCAGATCAGAACCGACGGGACGATCGGCACGCACCAAACCCGGAGCTCTCCCCAGTCTCGTGGCCGGTGCTCGTGCGGACACCGACTGTCTGGTGGCTCGTGCTGAGCTACAGCTGCCTGGGATACGTCGCCTACGTGTACATGTCTTGGTTCTATCTCTACCTCGTGAACGAGCGGGGATTCGACATGCTGCGCGGAGGGGTCGTCGCCTCGGCGCCCTTTCTCGCCATTCTGGTATCGTGCCCACTCGGCGGATGGACCACGGACCGTTTGGCGCTCCGCTACGGCGTTACGCAGGGGCGCAGACTCGTCGGTATGACGGGGATGCTCTTGGCAGCCGGATCGATCGGGTTGGGCGCACTGGCGCAGTCTCCATCGCTCGCGATCGCTGGCCTCTCGCTGGGAGCAGGTTGGCTCTACTTCGCGGTAGGAGCCTATTGGTCGTCCACCAGTGATCTGTCGAAACAACATGCCGGCAGCCTTTCAGGGCTGATGAACACCGGCGCAAACATCGGCGGCGCGATTTCACCGACCGTGACTCCCTGGATCGTCCACGAGTGGGGATGGTCGGCTTCGCTCGGCGCAGCAGCCTTGCTGGCGCTCGCCGGCGGAATCATGTGGCTCAAGATCGATCCCGGTAAGAGACTCGCGGCCAGGGGCTAGAGCAACGGGACAAGGCCTGCATCGACACCCTCGCCTCTTGCCCCTCGTCGCTCGCCTTGTTACATTCCTCCCACGATGACGATCCAATTCCAGAAGAAGGACCCCCGTGTCACCATCGTGACCAAGTTTGGGGAGATCAAGATTCGGTTCTATCCGGACGATGCCCCACGACACGTCGAGAATTTCGTGAACCTGGCCAAGATGGGCTTCTATGACGGTACGACCTTCCACCGGGTTGTGCCGGGTTTCATCATCCAAGGCGGCGATCCGCTCAGCAAGAATCCGGACCGCTCGTTGCACGGCACCGGCGGACCAGGCTATTTCCTTCCGCCGGAACCCAACGACCGACCGCACAAGCGCGGCGCCGTCTCGATGGCAAAAATGCCGCGCGAAAGCAACAGCACCCGCGACTTCAACGACAACGGCTCTCAGTTTTTTATCTGCGTGGCAGACAACAGCGGCCTGGACCGGCGCTACACCGTCTTCGGCGAGGTCTTTCACGGCATGGACGTCGTCGATAGGATCGTCGCGGCCGCCCGCGACTCCGCTGATAATCCGCTCGAACCCATCACAATGACCGTCACCGTGAAGGAGTAAGGTGTGCGCCCATGCACGGACGTGTATGGGCGCACAGCCTACTATCCAATCATTCAGCGCTCGCCGATCCGTAATGGGGGCACCTTTGATGAGGCACCTCCCATCGTAAACGGAAGAGATGCGATTGCACTGTTGGTGAGGGTTTGCCGAACGTCGGTACCTTTCTTGCTGTGTCCCCTCGTCAGGATTGATCACGAGAGGCCTTATGGAAGCGCTTCCAGCCCTCATTGCCATACTAGCTCCGTTGTGTGGGAGCCTGTTCATCGCACTGTACGGTTCCAACAACATGGGGGAGCGCGTCGCGGGGATCGGAATCGGCGCCTTGACGATCTCGTCCGCTGCAGCCCTGGTGTCGCTGTATCAGACGATTCAATCCGATCCCGTTCTCCTGGCCGTACCCGGCCTCCCGGCTCTCTTTGCTCCCACACTGCTGATAGATCGCCTCGCCGGCGTGATGATGGTGCTCATCACCGGCGTCAGTCTGGTCATTCACGTCTACTCCCGACGCTACATGCAAGGCGATGCGGGCTATGTGCGGTTCTTCGGCCTATTGAGTCTCTTGACCTTCGTGCTCTTGAGCCTGGTCACGAGCAGCCATCTCCTGTGGATGTTCATCGCGTGGCATGCCGTCACATGGCTGCTTACCACGTTGATCGGGTTCAACAGGAACAGCCCAGCGGCCTGCAAAGCCGGGCGCACCGCCCTGCGGGTCCAAAGTCTCGGCGATGCCGCCCTCTTCGTCGCAATCGTGCTCCTGTATATGAAGTTCGGCACGTTCGATCTGACCGCGCTTTTTCAGGCGTTGAACAGCGCGACTGGTCCGTCCAGGCTGGTGGCCGGCCTAGGATGGAGCATCGACGCCGTAAGCGCCACCACGATGCTGCTCATCCTGTCGGTCATGACGAAGTCTGCGCAGTTTCCGTTCCATGTGTGGCTGCCCGGAACCATCGAAGCGCCAACACCCGTATCCGCCATGCTGCACGCGGGCATTGTGAATGCCGGCGGATTTTTGGTGAACCGGCTGGCCCCGCTCTTCGGCTCAACGCCCACGACGCTCTATATTCTTTTCGTCGTCGGCGCACTGACGGCCCTGATCGGCGCGTCGACGATGCTGACGCAATCCAGCGTCAAGCGGACCTTGGTCTATTCGACAATGGGACAGATGGGCTACATGGTGATGGAATGCGGCTTGGGCGCCTTCGCCTTGGCGATCTTCCACCTCTGCGCCCACGGCCTGTTCAAGGCCACGCTGTTTCTCAACTCCGGCGCGAACATCCACAAGGCGCGCACCGAGTTCAAGCTCCCGCCGCAGCACGCCGTTCGCGAAGCGCCGGTCTTTTCCCTCATGCCTTGGGCAACAGGGTTGGTCATCACGCTGATTCTTCCGCTGCTTATCGTCCTGATTGCGCACGGGCTCGTGCACATTCCGCTCTTCGAGGCCCAGGGCACTATGATCTTCCTCTTTTTCGCCTGGGTGACGTCGTCTCAGGCCACCTTCAGCTTATACAGGCTGAACGCGGTGGCCTCGTGGAAAGTATCCACCACCATGATCGGGGCGCTGACTTTCATCGGCTTCACCTATTTATGGGCCGGTGAGGCCTTTACCCACTTCTTATATCCTACGCCAGGACAGGCGGCCGCCTACTTCCAAATCGCCGCCTGGCACCAGGGGTTGGTCGACGCGTTTGTCGTGCTGGCTGCGCTCTTCATCGTCGCAGTCTGGGTGATTCTATACGGCAACGCCCACGGCTATGCCTTTACGCTTCCACCGTGGCTCAGCCGCTTCCATACGCGCCTCTACCTAGCCTTTCTCAACGCGCTCTATATCGAAGACCTCCTGCAGGCTGCGAGCCCTTTCTCCCGGCGCGTGCGTTTGCCCAAACAACCGATAACTGAGTGGAGACGAGGACACCCATGACTCGACCGGCATCCGAACGATACACCGACGCGCAGCGGCTGGAGCTGCGTTCCTACGTGGCACTGGCCAGCGAGGTCATCGCCCAATACTGGCCGATGCGGACCTTCATCCACCACAATCCGCTGCACGGACTCGAATCGTTGCCTTTCGAACAGGCCATCCAGCATGGCGCCCACCTGTTCGGCGGGTGCGGCTATTTGGCGAACGCGGTGTACCGGCGCCATCTGGCTAGCAAACGTATCAGGCTGGAAGATCTGCAGGCGGTACTGGAACCCTTGGCGGTGGACAAGTTCATTACGCTGGGAGGCCGACGACTGAGCCATCTGGAGATCCTGACCCTTTCCATGCTGCACGGTATCACCGAGCCGGACCCGTCCGCCGAGGATGCCGGGCCTGAAGAAGCGGGACGCATTGCCGAGCTGGCGCAATGGCTGGTGCGGACCAGCGCCACCCGCGAGCCGATCATACCGGACACTCCATCGTCGGACGCCGGCGAGCCGCCGGTCCATAATATGCTCAGCGCCTGGTGCGATCAGACCATCGGGACCAGGATTGTGGAGACGATCAATCGAGAGTTGGTGAAGTGGTGCAGCGCGTTTCTCGACGAAGGCGAAGCCGCGTGGACGATGCCGCACCGCGAGCAGACGTTTTACCGAGCCTGGCGCACGTTGGCGCAAGATGATGTCACGTTGCGGCTGATCGGAATCCGGAACGCAGCAGGCAAAGTACGCGCGCTTCCCGACCGTCCGGAGGACGCCCTGTTGGACCTACTGCACGACATGCGCATTCCGCAAGCCGCCTGGGAACCGTACCTCTCCCAGCATCTGGCGGCTCTGCCTGGCTGGGTCGGCTTCATTAAATGGCGTGCGCACCAAAGCCGTCATCCGTGGCAAGAAGCCTATCCGATCGACCTCGTGAAGTATCTCGCAGTCCGGCTCTTCTACGAGCGGGAGCTGGTGGAGTCCGCCTGCCGCACGAATTTGGCTCTTGCAGGGACCGATGACGCGCTGCAGCGATACATGCACGAGTTTCCGGCCGCCTACCGGTTGCGGCGCGCCTGGGTTGCGGGGCAGATTCCGAGGGACATCGGCCATGAGGCACGCCGCCTGGCCCGTTCGAGCCAACGGCACAACCATACGGCCTGGGAGGCGATCGGCCGGCGCTACGACGAACACCGGAGGGCGCAGGATACCGACCGCCGGTTCCACACAGCGGCACGGCACCTCGTACGAGTCGCCCGCGCTCTTACACTCGACGTTGCCGCGATTGAGGGCGCCGCCCCGTCGGATCTCCATACCCTGCTCGAGTGGCTTGACGGCCTGCCGGCATCGCAGCAAGGACCGATTTGGCTACAGGCCTTCGAGACCAGCCATCGCCGCCAGGTGCTCCGCATGCTATCGGCCGGACTCTCGGCTAGTGAGACGGCCAGGCCCAGCGAGACGCTAGTGTCGAGGCCCCTGGCTCAGCTCGTGTTCTGCATCGACGTGCGATCCGAAGTCTTCCGCCGCCACCTGGAGCATCTCGGCGGGTATGAAACCTTGGGACTGGCGGGATTCTTCGGTGTACCGTTGGACTTTCAGCCTTTCGACGCCCATCAGTCCGTTCCCCACTGCCCGGTGTTGCTCAAACCCAAGAACCTCGTGCGCGAAGTGCCACGCAGCTACCATGGCACGCTGGCGGAACGACACAAGACTGCGGCACAGCTCAGTTCGGCGGTGCACGAATTGTTACAGGATCTCAAGGAAAACGTCGTCACGCCGTACGTCATGGTGGAGGCGCTCGGATGGTTTTTCGGAGTCCCTCTGTTCGGCCGGACGCTGCTACCGGTTTGGTACACCAAGATCAAGCACTGGTTCGCAGGCGTGCTGGTACCCTCCATCGCCACAACCTTGACGGTCGAGAAGCTGAGCCGCGAAGAGGCGGAGGAGATGGTGGCGGCCGAACAGCAAGCGATCATCCGGGAGGTCGTCCGCGAACGCTTCGGCCTGAGCGGAGCAGCCCTCTCTGCGACGTTACTGGAACAGATCCGAAAACAGGCGATCGGCGAGGGCGACAGGGGCAACGGCGAGGTGGCAAAGGCCCTGGGCCTTACGCCGGAATCGGAAACGGCCTTCTACGCAGAATTGCGCGAGCGCTACCGCATCACCCTGCGCGGCATCTCCGCCAGACTAGACCGTTTGACCCGTACTGGGTTCTCAGTGTCCGAACAGGCCTACTTCGTAGAAGCCGCGCTGCGGCTGATGGGGCTCACGTCCAACTTCGCCCGCGTGGTGGTGTTCTGCGCGCACGGCAGCACCTCCGAAAACAATCCCTACGAATCAGCCCTGGACTGCGGCGCCTGCGGTGGAAACCAGGGACTACCCAACGCGCGCACCATCGCGGCAATGGCCAACAGAACCTCCGTGCGCGAACTGCTCCAGACACGCGGGATCAAGATTCCGACCGATACCCATTTCTTCGCCGCGCAGCACGATACGACGACCGATACTGTGCGTGTCGTCGATCTCGAGGACGTACCGGCAACGCACCGAAAAGACCTGCAGCGTCTGATGGCCGATCTCAATACAGCGGGTCGGCAGGCCGCCCTGGAGCGAGCCGACACGTTTCCGGTTCCGGCCCCGATCGAGCCCCGCGTCGCGCAGCAAGAAGCCATGCGTCGCAGTCGCGATTGGGCCGAAGTTCGTCCCGAGTGGGGTCTGTCCAAGAACAGCCTCATCATCATCGGGCGACGCGCGTTGACGCAGCGCGTGAATCTGCACGGCCGTTCCTTCCTCCACTCCTACGATTACCAGCAAGACCGGTCGGGCAAATTGCTGGAAACGATTATGACCGCGCCGCTGGTGGTCGCCCAATGGATCAACATGGAGCACTACTTTTCTACCGTCGACAACGAGGTCTATGGCAGCGGCAGCAAGGTGTACCACAACGTGGTAGGTCGCGTCGGCGTCATGACCGGTGTGTGGAGCGATTTGCGTCTCGGGCTCCCGGCGCAGACCGTCCTGAACGGACCCGTTCCCTACCACGAACCGATGCGGCTGTTGGCCGTCATCGAGGCACCACGGGAGCGGATCCAGGGAGTCATCGACCGGCACCCCATCCTGGATCATCTGTTCAATTTGGGCTGGGTCACGCTGGTCGCGTTGGAGCCGCAGGACCGGCAATACTATCGGTATCACCGCGGGACCGGGTGGAAACCGGAGCCCCAGGACCAAGGAGCACATCACCATGATCAGCTTGTCGCTGCATCCGATGAAAGAAATCAAGATCGTCGTGCAGGGCGATCACTTGAACTTTGTCACTGACCTCCTGGACCGGACCGGCGCGACCGGCTACACGATCATCAACAACGTCTCTGGAAAAGGCCACCACGGCTTCCATGAAGGCCATCTGCTGTTCAACGACACGAGCAGCCAGGTCATCGTGTTTACCGTTGTTCCCGAGGAGCGTGTCGAGCCGATTTTGGCCGGGCTGGGGCCGTTGTTCAACCGCCATTCGGGAACCATGTTCGTCACCGATGTAGCGGTCAGCCGCAGAGAACATTTCGTGGGAAAATGACCCCTCGCGCCGGCCTCTTCGGCCTATCCCTCGACGGCCTCTTGCCAGGGCCGGTATACTACGAACAACGTAGGGGGTCATCGCCGCCATGCCGTCGACTCAACACCCTAGTACTAGAACCGCCGATCCGCCGCATTCCGAGGTCGCCGCGGCCGAAGTCCTGGCCTGGGTGAGCGACTGCATCGAGGGCGGCCTCTGTTTCCTGTCCCGCGGCATTCTGATTTTCGAAAACGCCCAGTTTGCCGAAATGGTCGAGACGGCTGCCCAGCCGGTCTTGGAGGTGCGCGATGCCGGCGAGCCAGCCCCCTCCTCCCTCCGGGCCCGCTTGTTTGCTGACGCATCCGTCTGGAATCGCCAGCCTCTCGGCACCCGCGGCAACCAGACCTACCGGCTCACCGGACGGACGGGCCAACCCTTGATTTATGAATGCCGGTTCAACGTCGTGCCCTTTCACGGTGACACCGGCGTGTTACTCGTCCTGCAAGACGCGACCGAACGGACACTCCTGGCGCACGAAGCCTCGCAAGTGGCCCGGTTCCAATCGGTCCTCGCCCGGATCGGCACCCTGGCGGTCAGCGACGCCTCCGCGCAAGCCCTCATGAACGAGGCCGTGCAGCATACGGCCGAGGCGCTCGACGTCGAACTCTGCAAGATCCTCATCGCCCGCGAATCCGACGATCATCTAGCGGTCGTCGCCGGCATCGGGATCGAGGAAGAACTCATCGGGAAGCTGACCATCGAAGGCGGCACGCATTCCCAAGCCGGCTTCGCCATCCGCGAACGACTCCCCGTCGTGGTACGAGACCTGCGCAAGGAGACTCGCTTCACCCCGTCGAAACTGTTGACCGAGCACGGCGGCATCGCTGGCATGTGTGTGCCGATGCTGGTAGAGGACCGCGTCTACGGCGTCATGACGGCCCATTCGAAGCACGTGCGGGAATTCACCGAGAAAGAGCAGGAATTCCTCTGCACCGTCGCTAACACCGTCGCCACAGTCCTCGAACGCCGGCGACGAACCGACACGCAAATGGATTTCTACCACCGCCTTTTCATGGCGGCGCAGGACGGGATCATGCTCACCGACACCGACGGCCGCATTCTCGAATGGAATCCGGCCTTGGAGCGAATGACGGGGTGGGCACGCTATGAGGCCTTGGGACAGCGGCCTGCCATTCTCAAATCCGGCAAGCACCCGCCGGAGTTTTTTGATCGTCTCTGGCAGACCATCCGATCGGGGCAGGCGTTCGCCGATCGCTTCATCAATCGGCGAAAGGACGGCTCGGAGTTTCTCGTCTGGGAAAGCGTGAGTCCCGTCAAGGACCGCGATGGGACAACCCAATATTACATGGCCATCCTCACTGATCTCAGCGAGCGGGAGCAGATGCTGGAAGCGTTGCGCCACACGGAGCAGGTCAAGCTCGTCGGACAACTGGCCGGCGGGATGCTCCATGAAATCCGCAACCCGCTGATCGGCCTCGGTAGCCTCGCCACGCATCTGGCCGAGCAGGATCACTTGCCGCAGGCGGCCCGCGACCGTTGCCGGCTCATCGCGCGCGAGGCGGCGCGCATCGATGAGTTGTTGGAATCTCATCTGAGCCAGTTACGGCCCCGCCCCTTCGACCTCCGGCCCTGCGACCTGCCGTCGCTCATCGAGGACACATTGACGCTGTTACGCCCCAATCTGCTCAGACAACGAATCGCCGTGCGGACGCTCATCGCCCCCGACCTGCCCCTCGTCGAGGCGTCCCGGGCGCATCTCCAGCAGGTGTGCTTGAACATCACGATGAACGCCATCGACGCGATGCCGGATGAAGGGACGCTGACGATCGACGTCAGACCGGAAACCAAACGCAGCGCCGGCGTGTTGCTCACGTTCACGGATACCGGAAAGGGGATCGCGCCGGACGACTTGAAGCGAATTTATGAACCCTTCTTTACCAACGGTAAAGCCAAAGGGGTGGGACTGGGCTTAACCATCACGCACGACATCATCGAACGCCACGGCGGACAATTGACGATCACCAGCCCGCCCGGCAGCGGCGCGGTGGTAGAGGTCTGGCTCCCGCTCAAGCGCGAGACCTAGATGGCCTGGCACATTCTACTCGTCGAAGACGAAGAATCCGTTCGCGAAGCCTTCGCGCTGCGCCTTTCGGATCACGGCTATCTTGTGCAGACGGCCGGCTCTGGCGAGGAGGCGCTCGCGCTGCTCCGCTCCTTTGAGCCGGATATTCTCGTGTTGGATCTTGTGATGCCGCACCTCTCCGGTCTCGAGGTGCTCGCTCGCGTCAAACAGACCTTTCCACATCTCCTCGTCATTCTGTTGACAGCCAGAGGCACGGTGAAAGACGCGGAGGAAGCCACCAAGCTCGGCGCGTTCGACTTCGTTGCCAAATCGATCGACATGGAGGACCTCCGACATGCCCTGACGCGCGCGACGGAGTTCTTGACGCTCCAACGCCAGGTCCATCTGCAGGTTGGGCAGGAAGCGGCGCACTATGCGCTCGACCGCGTAATCGCCAAAAGCCCGATCACCCAGGGCTTCCTCGGCCAGATCCGCGAATTGGCCAAGAACGACCGCGTCACTGTATTGCTGCAAGGCGAAACCGGAACAGGCAAGCAATACATGGCCCGGGTCATCCACTATAACGGTACCCGCGCCCACAAGCCCTGTATCGAAGTCGATTGCCCGTCGATCCCGTGCGACCTCTTCGAGAGTGAATTGTTCGGCCATGAGAAAGGTTCATTCACCGGCGCGACCGGACGGAAGAGCGGGTTGATTGAACTGGCGGAAGGCGGCACTGTGCTGTTCGATGAAATTGGCGACCTGCCCCTCCCGTTGCAAGCCAAGCTCCTGCGGGTCATCGAAGAGAGGACGCTGCGCCGGGTCGGCGGCTCGACAACGATACCGGTGGACGTGCGATTCATGGCGGCCACCAATCGCAATCTGAAAGACGCCGTGGCCAAAGGCGAGTTTCGCGAGGATCTCTACTTTCGACTGAATGTCGTGACGCTGACCGTGCCGTCGCTCCGCGAACGACGTGAAGATATCATCCCGCTCGCCGAGCAGTTTCTGGCTCGTTCCGCCATCGCATTCAGAAAGCCGGTGCGCCGGTTGGGAGAGAGCGCCGAGGTGGTGCTCCGCCAGTATCATTTTCCCGGGAACGTCCGCGAATTGAGCAATCTCATCGAACGAGCCGTGCTGTTTTGCGGCGGCGACGCACTCGAAGCTCCGCATTTCCCCACGGACCTCCAGTGCGGCCCAGCGACCGCCGTCGCTTCCGTCACGGCTGCCTCGCTGGACCCCGACCAGGTGCACATCACGTTTCGAGTGGGCCAACAATCGTTGGCGGACCTGGAAGACCGCATCATCACTGAAGTGCTCCAACGATCCGGCGGTAACAAGACTCTCGCCGCCAAGCATCTCGGCATCACCCGCTGGATGCTCGACCGGCGTCGCAAGCGGTAGGCTTGATTCAACCCAACCAGCGAAGAGACAAGGCACAAGAGCTCTGGTTGGCCTCCGCGCAGAACTCTGCTTCACAGCCTTCATTCATACGCCTAGAAACGAGCCGCTTATGATCGGCCGACAATGAGAGCCTTGTCCCGCTCTGAATCACCCCACGACAGGATATGCACTCTTGGTAAACCGGCCGCCTGTGCGTCTTTGCACGGGAAGCGTGCGCATGGTGTGCCCGCAGACGCTTGCCTCCGTGTCTCTCCCGTCACCTTAGCTATCAGCGATCGCACTCAATACATAATGTAGGCCTGACCACGAGATCAAGCGGATCGGCAACTGGAAGGAATGGGCTTTGCAGAGCACCAACGTTCGCGAGGAGCGCGGTCAAGGAGATACCGGGATCCGTGAAGCGAAGGGACTCGTTGGCATGGATAACCCTGGGTGTGATTCGAACGCGCTCCTCGCTTTTTCAAGGGAAAGGAAACAAGATGAGATGGTCGTACCAGATACTCGTCCTCTTGCTGACCGTCGCGATCACGCCATGGCCCGTCCAGGCCAAGAAACCTGGCTCACTGCGAGACGACGATGCAGGTCGCTTCGTGCTGCGCTATGCCGGCGCCTTCGCCAATGGGCGGGTCGACGAGTGGGCGTCCGCCGATCTCGTCTGCTCGAGCCGGCGTAAACAGGACCCCGGCGCAGCGCCTCAGACCGCGGCGCAAGCCTGCTGGACGGCCACACTGCAGGCGCACACCGCAATGACGGCGCAGGACGCGGAAACGGGCGTGTTCGATGCGGTGGGCCGCGGCGCCGGCTTCGGTCTGCTGCACGACCGCCATCGCGCCTCGGAAGACTGGAAGGACTATCCCCCGGCCGTCTTCCTGTCGCCTCCGGTCGTCCAGCGCGACCATGGCCCCGCGCCGGAGATCGCCGTCAGACGGGTGTGGCCTGCCCAGCCGTTGGCCTTGCTGAACATCGCCGGGTCCGAACCAGTGACGGTGCGCGGTCAAGCGGTGGATGTACGCATCCGATACCCGGACCCGCTGACGGCCCCGCTGGCGTTGCGGCCTGAAGAAATCTGGTGGGTGAACGGCACGCAGCGGCGCTTCGGTCCCGTGCACGAAGTGCAGGCGCGGTTCATTGTCGTCTCAGGATTGAAACAGTTCGGCTACCCCGTGGACCGCGCGGTCATGAATGAAGCGCTGCCTGGCGCACCGCTCATTCCGACCACCCACTATGGCCTGCGGCCAGATGCGGGACGCCGCTATGAGACCGTCTCTTCCGACACGTTGGTGAAGGGTGAATTGCTTCCGGGCAGCGCCAGGTGGTGGGAGCGCGACGAGGCCGACCCGCTGTTCCGTCAGGCGGTGAGCCGAGCCGCACACTTGCCGGCCGGGGAACGGGCCGTTCTGCTGACGCGCCTCCTGTTGCTCGATCCCGACGACGCCGACGTGCACGCCATGCGCGGCGACGACTCATACCTGGCGTTTCTCCGGCAGGGCGTCGCCAAGGGCGGCTTGGCGGCGCGCGACGAATCGGCGCTGTGGCGGCAGGCGGAATTGTACTGGACGGTGCAGGCACAGACCTGGCGGCAGGAGCTCACCGCCGTGTCGGAAGGCTACGAACCGGCCGCGGACGCGCTGTATCGCACCCTGGCCTCCTACGACGCGCTCGCGCAACAGCAGCGGGCGACGCACGAACAGCGGCGACGCTGGGGCACGCTGACCCGCTG
>CAYULI010000025.1:0-42795 GCA_964445795.1 uncultured Nitrospira sp.
GAATATAACTATCGTCACAGGAACAAGGATTTCGATTTTTCATATTGGTTCATCGGAAAGGTTCTTAGGTCAGCAAACTTTGAACAAAGTTTCAAGGAGCTAACGAATGCCAACTAACATCACAACGTGGCTGAAGTTCGCTTTACAACAGATGGCGGCAGAATCTTACCTTGATGGGATCAACTTGCTGAACGAAGACCAAGTCCGTCTCCGCTTGAGTGATGGCAATAACGACACGCGGATTATTCAACCCGATCCGATAACGGGTGAGCTTCCCGGCAAGACCCGCTTCACGAATGTGCTGGCCGATCGATTCCTCAGCACCTACGATATCATTGACCACCACGCCAACGATGCGTCGGGATTCTCCGCGACCCTCATGCGAGATACGACTACCGGCGAATACACGCTCTCCTTCCGGAGCACGGAATTTAAGCCAGCCGCTTTGGGCGGCGACAAAGAACGCGACGCCTTGCAAGCGGATGCCGACATCGGCCTCCATGGCTTTGCCTTTGGGCAGCTTGCGGCGATGGAAGAGTATTTTGCACGGCTGAAGCAGGGCGTGAAATCGGACGGCACGATCGATCCTACGCTCCAAGCGTTCTTTGCCATCCCTGGGCACGTGATTAATGTTACGGGCTATTCGTTGGGCGGGCACTTAGCTACCGTCTTCACGGAACTGCACGAATCCGAAGTCGCACAGACCTACATCTTCAACGGTTCCGGTCGGGGGCATGTACTCGGTGCAGATTCCAGCCTGGCGGCCGAAGAGGCGCGTATACAGGCGATGCTCCAGTATTTTGGCCTGGTGTTGAATGATCCCGATGCGGCAGACCCCGGTTTCTCCCGGGACAATTCCATCTACGAGGCGGCGAGCACCAGCCATGCCACCGATCCCGGGTGGGACCCATTCGACCAAGGCGCCGCCAACTTCTACTCCGATCCCCGCTATCAGTGGGCCAAAGCCGCGACATTGGCGAAGTTCAACACGGAGGGGACCGCCAGCATCGAATTGACGACAAATTTTCTGGGCGAGCCGAAAGCGTCTTGGCCATTCTCGAAAATCACCGCCCTGTATGGCTTGGCGACTACCGGCGATTTGAATGTCGTGGCGAATTCCGGCGTCCATGCAGCGGGTGCACAGCCGATCTATATCGAAGGTCAGCCTTTGGTTGAAGGTTACCCCTGGGAAGAGCGCGCCGATTTCGGCAACACGCACTCGCTTACACTGCTCGTCGATTCTCTTGCCGTTCAAGAACTCATTCAGACGATTGATGGGCGCTATGGGCAGGCCAGCGCCGAGCTGTTGATCAAGGCCTCCTCCAATTCACGAGCCGAGCAGTTCGCCCCGTTGAACGCTCCGGGTGTCGTCGAAGGTGATTCACTGGAAAAAACCGTCGATGCCTTGCGCAAGCTGTTCCGCGATCCTGCCTTGTCGTGGGCCGATCCCTTATCCGTCGATTCTCGGGTGGGCGGGTTCGGAAATCTCGCCAATCGCAACGCGATGTACCAGGCCATGCAGGAAGTGAAAGACCGGGTGGACGCCTTGAAGACCCAGCAGCCTGGGGTCGTCTTCACAATTGACGATCTCACGAGTCCGACTGTGACCGGTCCGGCCATTGCTGGCATTGCGGATACTGACACGGATCAAGGCCTCGCGTATCGGTATGCCTTGAAAGAACTGAATCCGTTCGCAGTCCTGGCCGACACGCCACAAGCGAACGAGGCTCTCTATGCCGGGCATAACGGCCAGGGAGAGCTCGATCGATTCAATGAGGCGGACGGGAGCGGCACGCTGACCTCCCGTTATATCGATGATCGAGCGCTCTTTTTAAAGGAGAAGGTGGCGCTGAACCAACTCGATCGAGATACCTCGTCACGGAATCTGTATTTTCTCGATGTGGCTACCGGGTACGAAATCAAAGCTGATGCAATCTTCCAGACGAACCGACAGTTTCTCTTCGGCTCCGATAATGCCGAGACGTTAACAGGAGGCAGCAAGAACGATGAGATCTTTGGCGGAGACGGCGTCGATACCCTGCTTGGGAACGGCGGGAACGACTATCTCCAAGGCGATGCAGGCAACGATACGTTGAATGGTGGAAGCGGGGCCGACCGGATGCACGGTGGGCAGGGAAACGACACCTACATCGTCGATGACCTTGGGGATCAGGTGATTGAGATCGGCGACAACGGCAGCGATACCGTTGAAACTTCCGTCCAGTTCTCCCTCGTCGGGACGACCGTTGAAGATTTGACGCTGACCGGCACGGATGACATCGATGGGAACGGCAACGACTTGGATAACCTCATCACCGGGAACGCAGGCATCAACCGCCTGGACGGCAAGGGCGGCACCGATCATCTGATCGGTGGTCTCGGGAATGACATCCTTCTCGGCGGCGCCGGCGAGAACGACCTCCTCGAAGGCGGGATCGGCTTCGATACCTATATCTATGCCAGTGGAGATGGAAACGACACCATCGAGGACGTGGATGCTCAAGGAATCATCATCGTCGATGGACAAGCGTTGACCGGCGGCATCAAGCGGGCTAATGAATCGACATGGAAGAGTTCGAACGGAGCCTTCGAATATCGCCTTGAGGGCGGGCATCTGAAGCTCGCAGTCAATGGCAGCGAGCTCACGATCAACGAGAACTTTCAGAGCGGCCAGTTCGGCATCCAACTGCTCGATGCCATGGCGCTCCCCACAGAGTTGCCCACTACAGTTCGGACCATCGAGGGCGATCACCTCTTCCTGGATATCGACCCGACCCAATCGGGAGTTCAGACTGGGTCGGACGATTTGGGAAATCCATTGTTGGATCTCGCGCAGCCGGCGGAGACGCCGGACACGCTCCGTGGCAGCCAGGGGAACGACACCATCAATGGCGGTGCCTCGGTCGATTATGTGATGGGGTTTGGCGGTGACGATGTGCTGATCAGCGGGAGTGGTGTGGGGCTTACCGGCTCCCACGACGATTTGCTCGGCGGGGACGGGAACGATGTCCTGTTTGCGGGCGAGCCGATCAACATCGGCGGCTTGCCCAGCCTTGGGAGCTTCATCGGAACGGAGACGACACGCGTTTTTTCCACGGGCGAGCTCGGCGATGATGTGCTCGTCGGCGGGGCTGGGGGCGATATTTTGTTTGGCGGGGGCGGCAAGGACCTAATGCTGGGCGGGGCGGGAGACGATTTTCTCGATGGCGACGACAATTTTCACACGCCGCTGCCCCCAAGCGGCTGGGGCTTCTTCATGTCCATGGACCCGGCCTCATTTGACTATTCGCATGTCGGTTTAGAGCACGTCACCGAGATATCGTCTTCCTTTGGCGGAGACGATGAGATTCATGCGGGAGCCGGCAATGATCTTGTCTGGGGATGGGCCGGTAACGATCTGCTGTATGGAGACGCTGGGGACGATCGAATCACTGCTGGGGCTGGAGACGACGCGGTGTTCGGTGGGGCCGGGAACGACAATCTGCAAGGGGATGAGATCGATACTGTCGGCAATGATTTTCTTGACGGCGGGGCCGGCGATGATGTGGTGAAAGGGTCAGCCGGGGATGACACGGTGCTGGGTGGGGCCGGAAATGATCAACTGTATGGAGAAGCCGGTAACCTATTGGGGGTTGCTGGAGCTGATTTCCTTGATGGAGGGGACGGAAACGACTTCTTATACGGTAACGGAGGCAACGACGTGTTGTTCGGTGGAGCCGGGGATGACCAGTTGTTCGGCGATTTCAGCAATGACACGGTTCCCGGCAACGATACGCTCTATGGGGAGGAAGGAAACGACCTGCTCGCTGGCGAAGCCGGCAATGACATGTTGGATGGCGGCGAAGACGACGACGAGTTACAAGGTGGAGAAGGTGACGATTTCCTGTTCGGTGGGAATGGAGACGATCGACTCTTCGGGCAAGTAGGGGATGACATGCTTTCCGGCGAGGAGGGCATCGACGCTCTCTCCGGTGGGGAAGGCGACGATACTCTGTTTGGCGATGAGGAGAACGACACGCTCCTTGGTGACGAGGGGAACGATACGATCCTGGGCGGACTCGGTGACGATGGACTACGCGGAGGGGTCGGCGACGATGTGCTCGACGGAGGGGCAGGCAATGATTTTTATGTCTTCCATCTCGGTGACGGCCATGATGTGATTTCCGATGGGACAGGCTCCCAAGAACTCAATGAACTTGTGTTCGGGCCAGGCATTGCGCTGGCCAATCTTGCCTTTGTCCACGATGCGGTCCAGCAGATTCTTACCATCCAAATCAACGGTGGCAGCGACAGTATTCAGTTGCTCGGTGTCGATCTAAATAATGTTGCGGGAACGACGCCGGTCAAGCTCCTCAGCTTTGCCGATGGAACTCAGGTCGCCTTGGCGGATCAACTGCCTCTGCCTAATGGATTCGTTCAGGGCGATGAGGGGGACGAGACGATCCGGACGGGTCCGGGCGATGATGTGGTCGATGCCCAAGCCGGGAACGATTCCGTCTTTACCGGAGCAGGAAACGATGTGCTGCTTGGCGGCAGCGGCAACGACACGTTGTTTGGTGGGGCGGGGCAGGATACCTATGTCTTCAATGTTGGTGACGGGGTGGATTCCATATCCGATTTGCAAAGCGAGGGGAATCGCGTGGTTTTTGGCCTCGGAGTGACGTCCGCATCACTCAGTCTTGGAATCGGCCCTTCCGGTGCGATCAGTGTTCGGGTTGCGGGTACGGCGGACATGATTCAACTACCCGGAGTATCTTCGACTGGCGCGTCGGTCGATACGTTCGAGTTCCAGGACGGTTCGGTCGTGGCATTCAGCGAACTGGCAGCGCGTGGCGTGCAAATCGGCGGAACAATCAGCGGCGAGGCCATCTTTGGGACAGAGCTGAAGGACATTATTCACGCCGGTTCCGGAAATGATTTTGTGGATGGACAAAGTGGCAGCGATGATCTGTTTGGGGAAGAGGGCGACGATCAATTACGCGGCGGGAGCGGAAACGACGTGCTCAACGGAGGATCCGGTGATGACGTGCTTCATGACGATGATGGGGCAGATCTTTTGCTGGGAGGTGCAGGGAACGATATCTATGAGGTGTTCCAGCCTAGCCAGCAGATAATCGAACTTGCCGGAGAAGGCGTTGATACGATTCGGACAGCAGAACTGCCCTCACACACGTTGACGTTGCCGGACAATGTAGAAAATGGCGAGATGCTTGGCGACTTCGCCGCCAGCATGAGCTTTGTTGGCAATGCGCTTGATAACCAGCTGCGTGGGCCAAGGCTGCTCGATGGCCAATCCGGGAACGATCTCCTTATTGGAGAGGGTGACAATGTGTATATATTCGGCAGAGGATATGGGGTCGACATAATTCGAACTGACGTCCGGCAGTTCTACGCTCTCACGGGGCAGGATGAAGTGCAGTTGCTTCCGGGCGTCTCGCCAGGAGACCTCACGTTGAGCGGACATGCCAACAATCTAGTCCTCACCATTAATGGGACAACAGATCAACTAATTGTGGAATCCTACCTCGTCCCTCCGAGTGATCAGATCGACCAGATCCAATTCGCTGACGGAACGACATGGACCTATGCCGATATTACGAACCGCGTTTTTCTCCTCACTGGAACGAGTCAAAATGAGACCCTTTTGGGGTTCAATAACGACAATGATCTCCGTGCCATGAACGGGAACGATCAAGTGTTTGGGGTAGGGGGCAACGATATTCTGGATGGTGGCCAGGGCGATGACATATTGATCGGAGGGGAAGGGAACGACACATATCTGTTCGGGCTGGGATCAGGACAGGATGCCATTAATAATCTTGATGATAACTTCAACCCGGACGATATCGATACTCTTGCTCTTACAGGATCGCTTCTCCCCAGTGATATTACTTTGCAGGCGACCCTGGACGCAGGGCTCTTGTTGCAGATCAACGGATCTACCGATCACGTGCTTTTGGAGAATTATTTGCGCGGCGGAATGTTCCAAATCGATCAGATCCAGTTTGCCGACGGCAGCATGTGGGATCTCCAGGCTATCGCGGATCACGCCCAAGGGCTTACGCTTGTTGGGACTGAGGATTTTGACTTTCTGTCGGGTTTCTTTACTCGCGACACATTATCAGG
Source organism: uncultured Nitrospira sp. (assembly GCA_964445795.1). Classification (GTDB taxonomy): domain Bacteria; phylum Nitrospirota; class Nitrospiria; order Nitrospirales; family Nitrospiraceae; genus Nitrospira_D. The sequence goes on from CAYULI010000025.1 coordinate 6,127, forward strand.
GCTTGGGGGCGACGATACAATAGTTGGTAATGAGGGAGATGATCTGCTTTTCGGGGGCGATGGAGGAGATACCCTGGAAGGAGGGTTAGGGAACGACACGCTTCATGGTGAGGCGGGGGACGATGTTCTGTACGGAGGACTAGGTCCCAACAGCGGGGGCGAGGGTGGTGAGGGGGGAGGGGGACAAACTGGCGATTTGGGGAATGATGCCTTGGTAGGTGGTACCGGCAACGACACCTATCTCTTCAATCTCGGCGATGGCATCGATACGATCGAGGATGTGGCGGTGGTCGGCGAAGGCAACCGAATCCAATTCGGCGTGGGCGTTGCGCAATCCGATCTCGCGCTGACGCATGATGAGATCGCGCGAACGCTTACGATCCAAGTCGGTGCCAGTGGGACGGATCAGTTGGTCCTAACGAATTTCGATCCCACGGGAGCCAATGGTTCGCTCGTCGTCGAGACATTGGCCTTTGCCGATGGGAGTGAAGTGAACCTTGCGAGCCTGCTCGGACCCACCATCACCATCTTTGGAACCGAGAATGCCGATGTGCTGGTCGGCACGGTGGGCAATGACGGCATCGACGCCGGTGCCGGCAATGACACGGTGTACGCCAATGGCGGCAACGATTTGGTTTTGGCCGGCGAGGGCGACGATGTCGTCACGGGCGACGAGGGGATGGATACCATCTCCGGCGGCGGTGGGATCGACTACCTCTATGGTGGCGCCGACAACGATGTCATCAACGGGGATGACGGCAACGATACGCTGGTCGGCGATGTGGGCAACGACGTGCTGACGGGCGGTCTCGGCAACGACGTCCTCAGTGGCGGCCTGGGGGATGATGTCTTGGCTGGCGAGGTCGGCAACGACGCGTTCTACGGCGGAGCGGGGAACGATCTGATCAGCGGCGGCGCTGGGGACGATTCCGTGTCGGGCGAAGACGGGGCCGATACAATCCTAGGCGGCAGCGGCACTGACTATCTGTACGGCGGGGACGGCGATGATGTGATCAACGGGGACGAAGGGAACGATACCATTATCGGTGAGGCGGGCAACGACGTGCTGACTGGCGGGACCGGCAACGATGTTCTGAACGGCGGAGCGGGTGCGGATCAACTGAACGGTGGCGCCGGTGACGATTCCATCTATGTGGATGCGGCCGACACGGTCGTGAACGGCGGAGCGGGCTACGATAGCGTGACCGTGCTTGGCACGGAGGCCGTCACGCTCAACGCGACCACGGCACAAATCGAATTCGCCGCCGGAAGCAACGGGAGCGATATCTTCACTGCCGTGGGCAGCCTCAGCAATGTGACCTTCTATGGCGGCGAGGGTAACGACCAGCTCACGGGTGGGGACGGGAACGACGTATTGGTCGGGCAAGTCGGGAACGACACCCTGACCGGTGGTTTAGGCGATGACATCCTCAGCAGCGGCGAGGGCGACGACGTGTTGACCGGAGAGGCCGGCAACGACGCGGTCTACGCCGGTGCGGGCAACGATGTAATCAATGGCGGCGCCGGGGACGATTCTGTCTCGGGAGACGAAGGCGCCGATACGATCTCGGGCGGGAGCGGGACCGACTACCTTTATGGTGGTGAGGGGGATGATGTCATCGATGGGGACGAGGGGAATGATACGCTCGTGGGCGAGATCGGCAACGACGTCCTGCGCGGCGGCGCCGGCAATGACGTCATCAGTGGGGGCGCAGGGGCTGACCAATTGCTCGGAGGCGACGGCGACGACAGCCTGTATATCGATGCGGCCGACACGGTGGTGAACGGGGGGGCCGGCTACGACAGCGTGACCGTCCTCGGTCTGGAAGCGGCCACGCTTGATGCCACGGCGGCTCAAGTCGAATTGGCCGTCGGGAGCAGCGGAAACGACGTCTTCACCGCCACGGGCAGCGTGAGCAACGTCACGTTCTATGGCGGTGATGGCAATGACCACCTCACCGGCGGAGATGGGAACGACGTGCTGATCGGGCAAGCCGGCGACGACACGCTGACCGGCGGGCTCGGCAACGACGTCTTCAATGGTGGCGAGGGGGCGGATGTCCTCACCGGCGAGGCCGGTAACGATGCCTTCTACGCCGGCGCGGGCAATGATCTAATCAACGGCGGGGAGGGTGATGATTCTGTCTCGGGTGAAGACGGCGCGGATACGATCTCCGGGGGGAGCGGCCAGGACTCTCTCTATGGCGGCGAGGGAGACGACATCATCAATGGGGATGAGGGTAACGACGTCTTGGTGGGCAATTCGGGCAACGATATGATAGCCGGCGGCCTGGGCAACGATTATCTCGTTGGGGGGACCGGCAATGACCAGTATACGTTCGCGCGAGGGGACGGAGGGGACACGATCTCAGAAGATGATAGCACGGTCGGCAACAGCGATCGGCTGCTCTTCGGCAATACCATCAATCCGTTGGATCTCGTGGTGAGCCGGCAGGCCAATGACCTGCGGCTGGCGATTCACGGCACCAGCGAGCAAGTGGTGATCGAGAACTGGTACGTCGGCGATGCCCATCAGGTGGAGAACGTGCAAGCGGGCAATGGGCAGACGTTGCTCAATACCCAGGTCGATCAGTTGATCCAGGCGATGGCCGCCTTCTCGCAGCAATCCGGTCTCACCTGGGATCAGGCGATCGATCAACGACCACAGGACGTGCAGACCGTCCTGGCGGCCAGTTGGCAGTAACGGGACTGGCTCCGGCACAGCGGGTGCCTGTCCCAGTATCCTGATGAGGGGGGTGCCTGCGCCAGTCGGCCGGGGACAGTCGCCGGACGGAAGGGCGACTGTCCCCGAGCTGCGGCCATGCCGTCAGACCAGCCTGCTTTCGTCCCATCATTTCTCCGTCCATTTACCTGAGAAATCTCCTTGACAGGGGGCCGAAGGGCTCTGTACATTCGCCACCCGTACAGTTAGGAAGACACATTCACAAGTGCTGATGGTGCGTATCGAGTGGCAGAGGCGACACGTCCCCCATCGACCCATGCGAGCAATTCCGCTGCTACTCCGTTGCCTGACACCGGGCTGATCTGCCTGCTGATTCTTGCCAGATTTTACGATCTGCCGGCTGATGGCTCGCAGTTGCGGCATCAATTCGCTCAATCCGGCCAAGTCCTTTCCGATACGGATCTCCTCCGCGCCGCCAAGCACCTGGGACTCAAGGCCGGCCAACTGACGACCACCTGGCAGAAGCTCCAAGGCCTCCCGCTTCCGATCATGGCGAAGCGAACGGATGGCCGCTATGTCGTCCTCGCCAAGCTGGAGGCCGACAAGCTGCTCATCCAGGATCCCGTCGAAGCCCGCCCGCTCATCTTGTCGCGCGAACAATTCGAATCGGCCTGGAGCGGGCAGGTTCTGCTGTTCACCAAGCGGGCCAATCTGCGGCCGCAGGATGTGAAGTTCGACCTCACGTGGTTCATTCCCGCCGTGGTCAAGTATCGCCGGTTCTTCGGCGAGGTGCTCATCGCGTCATTCTTTCTACAGTTGTTCGGCCTGTTGACGCCGCTGTTTACGCAGGTCGTCATCGACAAGGTCCTGGTCCACAAGGGGTTCACCACGCTGCACGTGCTCGCGATCGGCATGCTCGCGCTCGCGCTGTTCGACGCGGTGCTGGGCGGGCTCCGCACCTATCTATTCTCGCACACGACCAACCGCATCGACGTCGGACTGGGCGCGCAACTCTTTCGGCACATTCTAGCGCTGCCGCTCGCCTATTTCGAAGCGCGGCGCGTGGGCGATACGGTGGCGCGCGTGCGCGAGCTGGAGCAGATCCGCCAGTTCATCACAAGCCATTCCGTCACGGTGATTCTCGACCTCTTCTTCATCGTCGTGTTTCTCGCCGTCATGTGGCTCTACAGTCCCCTACTGACGCTGGTGGTGATGGCATCGTTGCCCCTGTACGCCCTCCTCTCCGTCGCCATCACGCCGATCATTCGCGCGCGGCTGCATGAGAAGTTCAACCGAGGGGCCGACAATCAGTCCTTCCTCGTCGAAGCCATCAGCGGGATCCAGACGGTGAAAGCGTTGGCGGTGGAGCCGCCGTTGCTCAGAAGATGGGAAGAGCAGCTGGCCGGGTATGTGCGCGCCAGCTTTCGCGCGACCAGCGTGATGACCGTCGCCGGCCAGACGGCGACCTGCATCCAGAAGATGACCGTCATGGCGGTGCTGTGGGTCGGGGCCTATCGCGTCATCGAAGGGGAGCTCTCGATCGGGCAATTGATCGCGTTCAACATGCTGTCGGCGCAAGTCACGGGGCCCCTGCTGCGCATGGTCAATCTTTGGCAGGAGTTCCAACAAGTGGGGGTCTCGGTCCAGCGATTGGGCGACGTGCTGAACACGCAGTCCGAGCCTTCGTACAATCCCAGCCGAACCACGCTGCCGCAGGTGAAGGGGCTGGTGACGTTTGACGGCGTGACCTTCCGCTATCGGCCGGATAGCCCGGAAGTGCTGCGCAAGGTGTCGTTCACGATCCCGGCCGGCCAGGTCGTCGGCATCGTCGGGCGCTCGGGATCCGGCAAGAGCACGATCGCCAAGCTCATCCAACGCCTGTATGTTCCGGAACGGGGCCGCATTGTGGTCGACGGCGTGGATCTGGCTCAAGTCGATCCCGCCTGGCTGCGCCGCCAAGTGGGCGTGGTGCTGCAGGAAAATTTTCTCTTCAACCGATCCGTGCGGGACAACATCGCGCTCACCGATCCCGGTCTGGCGATGGAGCCGGTGATGCGGGCGGCACAGCTGGCCGGCGCGCATGACTTCATTCTGGACTTGCCGGAAGGCTACGACACGGTGGTCGGTGAGCAGGGCTGCTCGCTGTCGGGCGGTCAGCGCCAACGGATCGCGATCGCGAGAGCCCTGGTCGCCAATCCGCGCATCCTTATCTTTGACGAAGCCACCAGCGCGCTCGACTACGAATCGGAGGCGATCATCCAGCAGAACATGGCGCAGATCTGCAAGGGGCGGACGGTCTTCATCATCGCGCATCGACTCAGCGCGGTGCGGTCTGCGCACCGGATTTATGTGATGGAGAAAGGCGAGATCGTGGAAGAAGGTCCGCATGATGAGTTGGTGAAGCGAGATGGCTTCTATGCGCGCCTTTATCGACATCAGACAGGCGCGGCGCCGGCGTGACGGGCACACGATAACGGGCAGGGCGAGCATGGCGATGAGAGCGCTTTCGCGTCATTGGTCGGTGTGGAAGGCCGCCTGGCAGGCGGAAAAGGGGTCAGGAACCATTTGTCGGAAAGACTCGCAGGGCGCTCCGCGTCAATGGTTCCTGACCCCCTCTGCCACGCGCGCGACGGAGTTTCTACCGGCCGTGCTCGAAATCTAGCAGGCGCCGCCGTCACCCATCGGTCGCGCCCTCCTCTGGACCATCATCGTATTTTTCACCACGGCGGTTCTGTGGGCCGCGTTCGGGTGGATCGACATCGTGGCGACCGCGCAGGGAAAGATCATTCCCAGCGGCTATTCCAAAATCATTCAACCCTACGAGGCGGGTGTCATCGCGGCGATCCATGTGCAAGACGGGCAGGTCGTCCAGAAGGGCGAGGTCTTGATTGAGTTGGATCGCACGCTGAACCGGGCGGATTACGCGCGCGCGGCCAACGAGTTCCAGGCCGCCAAAGTGGAGGCCGCCAGGCTGCGCGCCCTCGTTGCGGGCCGGGACACGTTCGAAGCGCCGGCTGATGCCGAGTTTGGATACGTGGAGCTGCAACGGCAATTGTTGCGCGAGCAACTGGCGGAGTATCAGGCCAAAGTGGCCGCGGCCCGGCATCTGATCGATCAGCGCACAGCCGCCGTGGAGCAGACCAGGGAAAATATCCTCCGGTTGGAGGCGACGGTCCCGATGGAGGCGGAGCGCGCCGACGCCTACAAGCGGCTGCTGGAGCACGAGGCGGTGACCAAAATGGATTTTTTGCAAGCCGAAGGCCAGCGCATCGACAAGCAGCAGGAACTGGCCGGCCAGCGCAAGAAGCTCAAGCAGGATCGGGCGGCCCTGGCCGAGGCCGAGAAACACCTTCGCGCGCTCGTGTCGGAGTTCCAGCACACGAAGCAGGCCGAACTGTCGGCGGCGGAGACGAAAGCCGCCTCGCTGGCGCAGGAGGTGACCAAAGCAGGCCAAAAGGCGGACCTCCAGCGACTGCTGGCTCCGATCGACGGCGTGGTCCAGCAACTGGCGGTGCATACCGTCGGCGGTGTGGTGACCCCGGCCCAGCAACTTCTCATCCTGGTGCCGCAGGATCATCCGGTAGAAGTGGAAGCACAGGTGGAAAACAAAGACGTGGGTTTTGTGAAGGAGCGGCAGCCGGTGGAGATCAAGGTGGAGACGTTTCCCTTCACGCTCTATGGGACCATCCCCGGGAAGGTCCTGACGGTCTCCGACGATGCGGCCCCGATCGAAAAAGTCGGGCTCGTCTATCCCACGAGGGTCAGCATGGACCGTGCCACCATCCAAGTGGAAGGCCGGCTGGTCAATCTTTCACCGGGGATGGCCGTGACCGTCGAAATCAAGACCGGCCGGCGCCGTATCATCGAATACCTCTTGAGCCCCTTGATCAGATCCGTCAACGAGAGCCTGAGGGAACGGTAGGGGGGTATCTCGAAGGCCGCATGAACAGCGTGCAACTGAAATGGAGACGTCGGTGTGCGGTCGGCATCGGCCTGCTCGTGCTGCTCGTGCGGGATGTGGGCTGGACGGGAAACGAGCCGCCCGGCGTAGTCGCACCGGCTCCATTGCCGGCGTTGACCTTATCGCTCCGCGGGGCGTTGGCGGCAGCGGCCGATAATAATCCGGACGTCTTGCTCTATAAGGAACGGATCGAGGCGGCGCGGGCCCAGGTAAGAACCCAGTTCGGGGCGATGCTGCCCAACGTATCTTCCAACATTCGCCAGACGAAACAGACGCAGTTTCTCGGGACTTTCGGACTTTCTCCCGTTCGCACCGATCCCTTTAACATATTCGACGCTCGCGTCAACGCCTCGCAGAACCTCGTCAGTGTCAGCCTGATCCAGAAATGGCGCGCCTCGCGCGAAACTCTGCAGGTGGTCGAGTTCGAATCGGAGACCAGGAAGTACGACACCATGGCGAGCGCGGCCCTCCTCTACATGGAGGCGCTCAAAGCCATAGGAATGGTGAGGCTGCACGAATCCAATCAGCACATCATGAGCGAATTGCTGGGGATGGTGAAGCAGCGACAGAAGGCCGGAGTCGCCACCGGTCTTGATGTCGCGAGGATCGAGGCCCAAATAGCCGGCGAAAAGCAGGCTGCCGTGTCATCGCGATACGATGTCCAGCATGCCACGCTCAGTTTACTGAATCTCCTGAACCTCCCCTACGACACGCCGGTCGTTCTGAGCGACGAATTCAAGTCGGATGTGCTCGATCAGGGAGGACCGCAAGCGGCCGTGGATGAGGCGTTGGCCCAACGGCCGGAGGTCCAGGCGCAGGTCACCCGAGTGAAAGCGTTGGAGTTGACCTATTCGGCGATCACCGGTGAACGGCTGCCTTCGCTGGTCGCCCAAGGAGATTACGGCCTCATCGGAAACCGATGGAACAATGCGCTCGATACCTACAACATGGGTCTGTTGCTACAGATTCCCATTTTCGACGGGGCACAGCGGGAAGGGCGGATCGCGGAAGCGCGCAGTCAATTGCGGCAGGAAGCCTTGCGGCTAAGCTCCGTTCTCAATCAGGTGACGATGGAGGTCCGCGACGCGCTGGCCGCCGTGGCTGCGGCCAGAGAACAGGTGACGATCGCACGAGCGGGTCTGCACATGGCGACGAAGGAACTGGATCTCGCTCGCGAACGGTACGCCGTGATCACGTCGGCCAGCTACTTTGAGCTGACGAACGGACTGAATGCCGTCGCAAGAGCCGGAGAGTCCCTCGTCGACGCACTCTTCCGGTTAAACGCGGCCCGCGTCAATCTGGCCCGATCTACCGGTAGCCTGAATACGCTCAACTAGCCCTCCTTACTTCACCAGCCACACGCGGTAGGTCTTGGCCGCGGCGGGTTTGGGCACTTTGAGGATGGCTACGGCGCCAGGGTTCAGGACGTCGTCGCCCGACGGAGTTCGTCTGGCGGGATAACGGTCGGTTCGAATGAGCAGGCCCTGGTCGTCGTAGAAGTCCACCATGATGTCGGCCGATTCTCTGAGCCCGCCTTGGTAGTGGGTGCCGATCCAGTCTAGCCGCTTCAAGGCCTGATACTGAATGGCGATGATGCCCCCGCTTTCCTCCCGAACGTCGAGAATCCGGAGCGCCCGATTCTGTTCCACTCTGTCCGCTATAGGCACACCTCCAGCCAGATGGGTTCTGATGACGAAGGCAAGATCGTCTGCCGGTACCATCCCGCGGACACGACAGGAGACGGTGCGCCCCCGTTCGGTTTGTTCGACGATCTGGCGATCCTGCGCGTAGCGTGTCGCGATGGCTTCAGCCAGGTCGCGTAAGAGCGGCGAATCGACGACCGAGGTGGTCTGCTCGCGATAAATGGAGGAGTTGACGACGGCCAGGCGCCACGCTTCTCGGCAGGCGATCGCCTTCGCGTCGGCGACCGGCTCGGATTCGCGCACCGCGTAGCGATAGTCACCCGTGATCTCAATGCGGCCGTCGGTACCTTCCGCACTATAGGCTGCGACGGGCACGAAGAGGATCGCGCTCATCCACAGAATTGAGTGGGTCGGGTGGGGGGGAGACATGGGAACCTCCTCCTGTTGAAACCGGAGAGCGCGATGGCGCGGGTCCCGGAAACCTACTCTCATGCTACCACGTAGGGTCGGAGGCAACAACGGACCGGATAGGTCAGGCGCCCAGGCCTGCGACGATCGCCTGGACGGTTTGGGGCGCACAGCCTTCGGCTCGGTTGTTCACCAGTACGTAGGGCGATGTGCCATCGGCCACCGCCTGCCGGACTAACGCGATTGTCTCTCGTCTCATGCGCGGCTGCGGTTCCACGATTCGGTCATAGGGTTTATAGCGCTCGACGGCTTGTTCATAAGCGATCCCAAGCGGCGTGAGCAGGCGGAAGAGGACGATGGGCGCCGTCCACCTCTCTCCCAGCAGCCGATGTTGCTCCGCCAGTGGCGGCATGTACGACCAATGGTTATACACATGAGCGACGCCGTGAGCTCCCAGGATGTCCCGATAGCGGGGACCGAGCAGGGCAGGGTTACGCACTTCGGTCGCGTAGGCCACTCCCCGGGGCAACTGATCGAGAAAGCGATCGAGCCGGTCGAGAAATATTGCCGGTTCGATGCCCCACCGTTGGAACTCGAAAATGAAGGGTCCCAGTTTGTCGCCGAGACCGGCTTGCGCCGGAGCCAGCACGAGATTGCGGAACGTCTCTCCATCGAGGAAGTGGGGATTGGGCTGACCGGCCTTTGCACCGTGGCGCGGAAGGTTCGCGTACACCGGAACGGTGATGTCTTCCCAGACTTTCGTGCAAAATTTGAATCCGTCTGGAACCTGCCTGGCGTAATGGGCCAGTTGCATCGCGCCGGCAGGTCGGTAAAACGAATGGTCGATGCCGACGGTGGAAAAAAGCGGCGTGTCGTTTACCCTGTACGTGGCATATTCCGCCAGGCTGTCCGGGCTGAACCGGCTCTTTGCATACGACCGGTGATACACCAGCCCCCGCCAACCTTCGTAGGCCCACGAGCTGGTGCCGAAGCGAACTTGCGGAACCGTCGTTCCCATGCCAGATCGACAGAAACAGGCGCAGAAACAAGAGGATAGCTTGACTTGCCCACTCCGTTCACTCAGACTCAGCCCATGTACGAGCAGCCTGAAACCGAGCTTCTCCGCCTACTGGCGGAGCGAGCGGGAATCGCCGCAGAGTACCACGATATCGCCGGTACGCGCCATGTGACGACAGACGAGACTCGTCGGGCAATCCTCTCGGCAATGGGATTTCGGGTGGCCGACCGGGTGGCGTTGATCGAGGAGCTCTCAGCCTGGGATAACCGGCCCTGGCTGCACGCCTGCGACCCGGTTCGTGTGGTGCGGGCTGGAGAGGACTCCGGCGCCTGGTCGCTGCACGTGCCTTGCGAGGAAACCGATGACGCCCGTTTGCAAGTCCATTTGCTGATTTACGATGAGAACGGAGACAAACGATTCGATCGGGAGGAGGGCCCCGGGCTTCCCGTTCAGGAAGTCCGCATCATCGGCGGTCGCCGCTACGTCCGCCTGGTCTTGGCCTTGCCACACGATCTGCCGCTCGGATACTACGACGTGACGGCCCGGGTTCGGGGCGGGACGGCGACGGCGGAGGTGGGGTTTCGGTTGATCGTCGCGCCGGACCGCTGTTATGTGCCCGACCGGTTGCAGCAGGGCTCGCGCCTCTGGGGTTGGGCGCTGCAGCTCTACTCCTTGCGCAGCGAGCGGAATTGGGGCATCGGCGATTTTCGGGATCTGGCGGCGGTCGTCGAGTGGGCCGGCAAGCTGGGCGCGGGCGTCGTGGGCTTGAATCCCTTGCATGCGCTCAAGAACTTAACACCGTACCACATCAGCCCGTATTCACCCAACAGCCGATTGTTCCTGAATGAGCTCTATATCGACGTCGAGCAGGTGGCGGAGTGCAAGACGGCCCCGGAAGTGCAGAAGCGGCTGGCCGATCCGGCCTTCCGAGCGCAACTCGAGGCCGCGCGAAAAAGCGAGCTAGTGGATTACAACGCCGTCGCGTCGGCGAAACGGGCGGTCCTCGACCTATGCTATCGTGCGTTTCTCCGGGATAACTTCGAAGGGACGGAGCCCGAGCTGAAACCCAAGACGGCGCGCGGCTGGTTCTTCCATCAGTATGTGCAGCGAGAGGGCGAGCCGCTCGTGCAGTTTACGCTGTTTCAGGCGATCGAAGACGAGCGGCAGTTCGTGCAGCCGCGCGCCGTGGTCTGGGCCGACTGGCCTGAGCACTACCGGTCGCCGGCGTCGGATGCAGTCGCCGAATTCAAGCGGCGGCACATGAAGAAGGTGCGGTTCTTCCAGTATCTCCAATGGCTGGCCGCGGATCAGCTCGCGGCGCTCGTCACGAAGACGCAGGAAGCCGGGATGCCGCTCGGGCTCTATCACGACTTGGCGCTGGGCAGCGACCGGTACGGTGCCGACGGATGGCGGTTCCAGGACGTGCTCGCGTTGAAGGCGGATTGCGGTGCGCCGCCCGACGCGCTGGGCCCGGAGGGACAAAACTGGGGGTTCTCGCCGGCCGATCCGCTTCGTCTGCGTGCGAGCGGCTACCGGTATTTCATCGAGCTGCTCCGCAACAACTTGCGCTACGGCGGGGCGATTCGCATCGATCACGTCATGGCGCTGTTCCGATTGTTCTGGATTCCGCGTGGCTTCCCTGCGTCGAAAGGCACCTACGTGCACTATCCCGCTGAGGATCTGCTGGCGATTCTGGCGCTGGAAAGCGTACGGGCCAAAGCGCTCGTGATCGGGGAAGATCTGGGAACCGTGCCGGACTGGGTGCGCGACCGGCTGTCTGCGGCTGGCGTCCTGTCCTATCGGGTACTGTATTTCGAGCGAGCCGGATCCGGTTCGTTCAAGCCGCCGGCATCCTACCCTCCCCAGGCCCTGGCCGTCGCCACCACGCATGACCTTCCGACCCTCAGCGGCTACTGGGAGGGCACCGACATCGAGACGCGCGCCAAGCTGGGATTATTTCCGTCCGAACAGGCGCACGTTGCCGCGCTGGCGGAGCGGCAGGCCGAGAAGGCCAAGCTGCTGGCCGCCTTGAAGACCGAAGGACTGCTGCCATCCGGAATGGCCGACGACCCCGCGCGGACGCCCGCCATGACGACCGAGCTGGTCGAGGCGATCTATCTCTATCTCGCGAGAACTCCGGCCTGGATCGTCCTGGCCTCTCTCGAAGACGTGCTCGGGCTCCGCGATCAAATCAACGTGCCTGGGACGGTGGATCAACACCCGAATTGGTGCCGGAAGCTGCCGGTCACTGTAGAAGAGTTGCGGCGCGATGCCCGGTTCGAGCGCCTGGCTGTCCAGTTGCGTTCCCTCCGTCCTCTTGTGTAAGAACACTTCATGAGAGCCGGCGGCACGTGCTTCTCCTCGGTGCCCGGTCGGCCTCCTGTGACCGGCAGTGAACGGCAGCTCATGGCGCCCCGACTATGATCCAGCGCAATCGCCTCATTCTGACCGTCGCCGCGGCCTGTTTCCTCGTCATCGTCATCATCGAAAAATTTGCGCCGGCCAACGTGGTGGGCGCCTACGGATACGTGCTGCCGATTCTCCTCGTCGCCATCCTCCGCAACCGGCGGTTGATGCTGGCGACCGTCCTCGCGTGCGTGATCGCGACGTATGCGGGGCTCCTACAGCCGACGAAACCGGGCCGGTTCCAGGCGGCCGTGATCAACCGGACCGTGGTGGTCGGTGTGTTGCTGTTGGTGGCCTATCTCGGCATGAGCTGGGAGGAGCGGAAGGCGCGCGAAGAGGCGGCGCGGGCGGCGCTGGCCATGCAGACGGAGAACCTCCTCCGCGCGAATGCCCAGTTGGTGGAGATCAAGGACCAGCTCAATCGTTCCGAACGGCTGGCGGCAGTCGGGCAGCTCGTGGCCTCGGTGGCGCATGAGGTGGGGACTCCTCTGCATTCCATCGCGTGGCACGTGCAGGCGCTGGCGGAGGAGCCGGGTGTGACACCGGAGATGAAGAAACGGATCGACATCATCGACGGCCAACTGAATCGGGTGGTGCGCATCATCCGCGACTTGCTTTCGTCGACGCGCCAGCGCAAGCCGGACCCGACTTGGATGCCGGTGGACCGCGTCGTAAGCCCGGCGGCGGCGCTGCTGGAGCCGGCGTATCACGCGAAGGGTGTGTCGCTGCGCGTCGAGATCGGAGCGGATCTCCCGATGATCTGGGCCGACGCCGAAAAGATCCATCAGGTACTGGTCAATCTGCTGACCAATGCCCTCGCGGCGACGCCGGCCGGCGGTGTCGTGGAGATTCGCGCGGGCGCGCGTCCGGCGACCCCGGAAGAGACGGAAGTCGGCAAGCGATCGGTCGATGGCGTGCTGAAGACAATGGTGACGGTGGCAGTCAGCGACACGGGATGCGGCATGCCCGGAGCAGATCTGCAGAAGGCGTTTACGCCGTTCTTCACGACGAAGGCGATCGGCACCGGAACGGGGCTCGGCCTGTTCCTGAGTCGGGAAACGGTGCAGGCGCACGGGGGAACTCTGTCGATCGAGAGCGAAGTGGGGAAAGGGACCACGGTCGTGTTATCCTTGCCTGGGCTCGAAGCCACGTCCGAGGCGGTCGCGTAGGGGATCATGATGCAGCCAGCCAAAATCCTCGTCGTCGATGACGATGCCGTGGCGCGCGAGCTGTTGACGGAAGCGCTCAAGAAAGAAGGATACGACGTGGAGGCGTTTTCGAACGGGGCCGACGCCATCGAGCGGGGCCAGCAACAGAAAGTGGATGTGGTGCTGACCGATATCCGCATGGGCGCGGTCGATGGATTGACCGTCTTGCGCGAATTCAAGCGCTTCAGCCCGGACACGTCGATCGTCCTCCTGACCGCGTTCGGGTCGCTGGAAGGCGCCATCGAGGCCATCAAACAGGGGGCCTACGACTACCTCGCGAAGCCGTTCAAGAAGGAAGAGATCAAGCTGGTGGTGCAGCGGAGCCTCGATCACTGTCGGCTCGTCCGGGAAAACGCGCGCTTTCGGGAAGAGCTGAAGAGCAAGGACGAGTGGTCTCCGCTGGTGGGGAGCAGTCCGGCGATGCTCGAGGTGTACAAGCTGGTTGCGCGCGTTTCGGAAAGCAAGAGCACGGTGCTGCTGCAGGGCGAGAGCGGAACCGGGAAGGAGCTGATCGCCCGCGCGATTCACGCCAACAGTCCGCGACGCGACAAGCCGTTCGTCCCGGTGAATTGCGGCGCCCTGCCTGACACGCTGCTCGAATCGGAAATGTTCGGCTACGAGAAAGGCGCGTTCACCGGCGCAGTCGGGATGAAGACCGGGCTGTTCGAGGCCGCGAACGGCGGCACGCTGTTCCTGGATGAGATCGGCGAGCTCGGACCGGCGCTGCAGGTGAAGCTGCTGCGCGTGATGCAAGACCACGAAGTGCGGCGCGTCGGCGGCACCGGATCGGTGAAGGTCGACGTGCGCATCATCGCCGCGACGAACCGCGATCTTGAGCAGTCCGTCAAGGAGGGCAGATTCCGCGACGATCTGTACTACCGGCTCAACGTCGTCCGTATTACGCTGCCATCGTTGGCGGAGCGGAAAGAGGATATTCCGATGCTCGCGCATCATTTCCTCCAGAAGTGCGCGGCCGGCTCGCCGGGTGCGGTGCGCGGGCTGTTGCCCGAGACGATGGCCTTGCTCAAACGGTACCACTGGCCCGGCAACGTGCGTGAGCTGGAAAACGCGATCGAACGGGCGGTCTCGTTGAGTCATGGTCCGCTGTTGACGCCGGAGGACTTACCGGAGGCGATCCGGCAGAGCGCGGTGTCCGATGCCGACGCTAAACTGGCGAAGGGCGAGCAGGCCGATGAGGCTCTGTTGACGCTCGAAGAAGTAGAAAAGCGGCATCTGATCCGCGTGCTCAAGGAAACGAGGGGCAACAAAGTGAAGGCGGCGAAAATTCTGGGGATCGACCGACGCACGTTGTATCGGATGGCCGAACGGTTCGGGGTGGACTTGGGAGAGGAGCCGGACGGGGGCGACCGGGAAGCAGGCTAAGCGTCAGGGGCGGGCCCCCAGCGAACCTCGACCCTCATAAGAGAGACAGCGCGTTCTTGATGAGACGCAGTTGGTTTTCGGCGCGTTGTGGCACGGCGCTCTGCACGTCTTCCCAACTGGTGAAGAGCCCGTCCTTTCCTTCCGACAAGACTTGCAACCGAAGTCTAGTGGCGTGCTCGGTCGACGGTGTGACCGTCGCTTCAACCCGGCTCTTGATCGTGCCGAACCGCCAGTGCAAAAGCCAGTTCCACGGCCCTCCCGTTTCCTGCCTGTAGCCGGTGCTGAGGGTCTGGTCGTCTTTCCACTCCACATCGTACCCGCCGTCGGTCAGGACTTGTGTCACGGCGGCTTTGACCCGGTCGGTCGGAGCTGGGAGCGTGACGTCGATCAGGTCCGGTTCGTAGTGGCGCGGCGCGCTGCTGCAGCCGAGGATCGATACGGCAAGGGCGACGACGAGGCAGCCGCTCCGAATCATTTCCCTTTCGCCTCCTTCAGGCGATAGACGACGTGGGTATCGGTCAGCGTGACTCCTTCGATGCGGTGGATGCGGCTGAGCACCAGTTGAGTCAGGGCCTCTTGGTCCGGCACATCGGCGATGGCGATGATGTCCGGTTTTCCCCAGCAGGGGTCGATCGTCTTAATTTCCTTGATCTGGCTGAGAGCTTTCACGACCGAGGTGGTCTGACCCGGCAGGACATTGATCAGGATGTAGGCCCGGTCGGACATCAACGGTTCTCCTGAAGCAGGGACGTGGATCGTGTAGGGGATGGTCGCCGGGACCATCTGCGATCCACCGTAGCGAAGTCGTTGGGTTTCTGTCAACGGCGCCGCTGCGGAACCGGGAGACGGACGTGCGGCAGGAATACTCTTGAGCTTGGGCTTTGGCATGGGATCACTTGGGCGCGACAAGCACCTCGATGGCGTAGCGGTCGCTGGCGCTCGTGAGGTCCGCTTCCAGCCGCTTCGGACTTCCGATGCGGCCTTCCGGATCGTAAATAAAGCAGAACAACGTCCTACAGTTGTCTCTCGCGGCGTAGTGCGACGAATCCGCCGCCACCTGATCGGCGAGCTCTTTGACGGTTAAACCCGACCTCGTTTTCTTGGCTACGACCACGATCTGATCCCCGTGTAGGAGAAAACCGGTTCGGGGCGCGCCGCCCGCATAGGGCGGGGTCCACTCGTCCGAGCCAACCTCATCGAATTCCACCTTTAATAGGGCACACAGCAGATCTTGGAGATCGTAGTCGTCCTCCACGTCGAGCGTCGCGCGATAATCCTTGCGAAGACGAAGCTGGCGGGCGACCGCGTGAAAGCGGACACAGACTTTGCGGATGAGTTCGAGCGGATCATGACCGTGCTCCGTTCCTGCCGATGGAGCCACGGCGGGAGCCGATGCTGCAGGGGTGTTCTCATGGCGCGATGAAAGCCGCTCAGGCTCAGGGACAATCTCCTGAGGCGGTCTTGCGACCTCTCGCGCTCGGTCTCTCGGCGGCTGAGCAGGCGCCCCGGACGGAGAGGAGGCAGTCGATGGTGGCGGCGGAGGCGTTTGCGGTTGCGACGCGGACGGAACTGGCTGAACAGGCGGAGGAGGAACCGGTGCAACCGGTTGTTGAGCGACCGGCGAGATCTGGGGTGAGGCCTGAGCCGCCGGCAGAGGGGGCTCGGGCCGGGGCGGCAATTGGTGCGATGGAGTGGGATGGGCGGCTGGCGAACCCAGATTCGTCGTCATCGCCACGGACACCGTTAAGGGCGGTGTCGTGGTGACCGGTTCCGGCGCCATGGCGATCTGCGCCGTCGGCGTCCCAGGCGGCACGAGGGTGAACTGCGGCTGTCTTGGTGGATCGCTGGGAGGGGGCGATTCCGGGTTCGGCCCGGGTTTGAGGCCTTGTAACTCGAGTTTCTTGTCTTCGAGGATTCGCATCAACTCCTTGATTGCGGCGATGCTCTGGGCCGTCTCTCCCGCGTTCGACACGCGTAATCGATAGTGTCGATAGGTCTGAAATTCAGCAGATCGTTCGCCGAAGATCCGGCGCACGCATTCGCGGAGCTGTAGCTCAGCCTTCGCGCGGGCTGCATCGCGGTATGGAAAACCCTCGCGACTGATGTCTTCGATGGAGCCGAGGATGTCCTGGAATTGGTCGATGCCGCGGATGATCTCCTCGATCTGAAGAGCTTTGGATCGCGTACGGGCGTTGTCGTTGGCTCGAATTCGTCCCATAGCCGGATGAAGCAAAGTCTAGCCCAGGGGTCGCAACCTGACAAGAAAACGAATGAATCGTGCCGGATCGTTGGAGGGACTTTTATTCTTGCGATGACGGTTGCGGAAAGGCCGAGGTCAAAATGGAAGCCAGTTGCCGGGGGTTGATCGGCTTGGCCAGGAGATGGTTCGCGTGCAGGGATTCTGCTTGAAGCAATGTCGATAAGCCATTTCCATCGGGCACCGGCGCAAGGGCCAGGACCTTTGTTTCAGGCGCATCCTGGAGGGCGATCTGCAAATTCTCGATGTCGTGTTCCCGGATAGCGGACAGGGACACGATGGCCAGGTCGACGGGTTGCTGCGCCATCTGGAGGCGAAACTCGTCGAGATCTTTTGCGACGATCAGCCTGTACTCGACACCGCCGATCGCGTCCTCGATCAGCGCGCGTTCCGCGGCATCGTCGTCGAGCATGAGTATGACGGGCACGGTCATTCTCCTCGCGAAGCTGGCCCCAGAACTCATCGATCCCTGTAGCATGACGACAGCGATACGACTACTGGCCGATCCGCCAGGGGCAAGAGGGGTAGGGCCATTCAGAGGCATTGTGGGGAACATCCGTGCGGTGGAACTGCAATGTGGAAGGCGTCTCTCAACCAGAGGTGGATGGCTTGCGCCGATGAGGCTCCAGCACGCACGTTGGAAAATGAGAAAATATCTGGCGGTGCGTATCCACGGGGCTTGATCACGATCGGTCCTGAACGGGCTCCGCGGCTCAATCGAAGGGTGGTATGGTGCCCCCGACACGAATTGAACGTGCGACCCGCGGTTTAGGAAACCGCTGCTCTATCCAACTGAGCTACGGGGGCAATCACAATTTGTCACTACCTTACACGACCGCCGCGGATCCCTCAAGCGCGGAATGCGGCTGACCGTGACACAATCGTGACAGCCGCCCGGGCCCGCGCCAATTGAGCACCTCAGCTATCTATACCTATATGCCTGCTCGTTGTGTTTGAGAAAACGCGTGCAGAGGGGCGGAGGTGCTGCGCCAGGAGTGCTCGGGAACCGCCTCTTGTCAGAAGTGGTAGGAGAGTCCCGCGACGAAGTGAATGGCGCTGTATGTGCCATTGAGCCCAAAGGTAGGGTCGAAGTTGTTGATGGATGCTCGGTTGTACTTGCCTTCCGCGAAGAATCCCCACTCGTCGGTGAGCAGGACATTTAGACCTGTCAAGAGATTCAGCCCCGGCACCCATTGCCGGCCTTGAATGCTGCCGGTCGTGGACCAGAAATAGAACGCGCCGGCGCCGGCACCAACGTACGGCTGAAAGGTCGTACCGGGATACCGCGCGATTACGTTGAAAGCCACCGTGATCATACGGAGATCGGATTCCTGCACTTGCAACGAGGATTTGTTCCTCACATACGCTGGGCAGATATTCTGATTAGGCGGGATGAGAAGCGCACAGTTCGTCGGGGTATCCGGTGTGTTCGGTTGAAACGTGATGTCATGATCGGTCGAAAGGGTTTGGGTCTTGATCGTCGGCTTCGACGTAAACGCCTCCAGCTCGAGACCCAGCCAGGGTAACTGTTCCTCGGCTAAAAAATAACCGATCTTCCCTCCAAACATCGGCGAGTGTTTCAACGATACGTCCGACGTCTTGAATGTTTGAAGGAGCGTTCCTCTTCCTTCCTGATCAGTGGGCGCGGTCGCCTGGGGAAACTGCTGCTCGGCCAGGCGTTGTCCCCACAGCGGCATGGTGACGTCCGTTAAGCTGGACGGGACGCTCCAGCCTCCGTAGCCGCCGACATACCACTCGGCCACGGCCGGTACGGCCCAGACCCATCCGATCGCCAGCGTGAAAAGCGCGATGCGAACTGCAAGCCGTCGTCGGAACATACAGTGGACATCCTCTCTTGCGAAATGTGGTCGCTCGTGGCGCAGGCAAGGAACGTCGCGGAAAGATGGAGAGCGACCATCACGGCCTAGTTACGCCGACATTAAGTTCGAGTTAATTTGGGAAAGGACCGGCGCAGTCAGCGCAGTTCGTACGTCAGTGTGGTCTTCTGTGCGGCGCGCAGGATGTCCACTTTCACCGTCCGTTCGTTGACGACTTGGTTGAACATGCCGAGCAGTCGGCCCGGGTCTCGAATCTCCACTCCGTTGATCCGCTGAATCACGTCGCCATACTGGAATCCGGCCTTGTCGAAGAACCCGCCGGGATTCACAAAATCCAGCCGAAATCCCTGGAGCACGCCGTTTTGCAGGTAGGGCACCGCGTGGGCTTGCATGAGCAGTTTGGAAGGATCGCTCACAGCCTGCTCGACTTCACGCCGATCCAACGTGCGTTTGGCCGGTTGGGCAATCGCGGGCGAAGCGGGAGTAGGCGCGGAGGGCGGGGAGGCCGGTGAAGATCCTTGCAGCAGGGCCAGCCCCACAATGCCTTCCTGGTCGTCCCGCCGGATCACGATCTCGTCCCGGCGGATCTCGGCGAGTTCTCCCACGTTCTCGATCGTCTCGTGCAGTCGAACGAGGTGCTGGCGCTTCGACGCGATGTCCTCGATGACGGCGAATCCGCCGCCCTGTGCGTCGTGCACCGTCCCGAGCAGCCGAAGCTGTTGCGCTAAGTTGAGCGGCGGTTTCGGCGGCTTGGCCGGCGTTCCATCGGGCGTGACCGGAGACGGTTGGGCGGGTAGCTGGAAAAGCCCGCTGGTCTTGATCTGTTCCGCAAGCTGGTCCGGTGTCCAAGCCGGAGGAGAAACCGTGTCGGGCGAAACCGCGAGATCGATCTCGCTTGATGGAATGAAGGCCAGCTCGTGTTCGACGAATGCGTTAATCGAATGAGACAGCAGGAACGTGGTACAGACAAGAAAGAGCGCGACCGCGAGGCGTCGGGTCCGCGCTGGTGTCAGCCTACTCTGCAAGTCCACCATGGTTCACGAGTCGGTGAGAGAGTAAATGGAGCCGCGCGCAATGACAATGGCTGATGAGCGGGTTTACCGGAAATTAACAAGGCCCCAAGTTCCCAGTAACGCCTGCGTAACATACGGACGATACCTGTATGTCCGCGATGAGCGTAGGGGTGGGTTAGTCGCGGTGGCCGCGCAGAATCGGCCGTGACGTCGACGGTCGTGTAGAACCGAATCATGGCAGTCTGAGGAAAGCGATGTGGCATGGTCAAACTGCTTGGGGGTGCCCTAGTGGCGATCGGGATCATCATGGGGATCGGGTTCACAAAGGCGTGGGCGGCCTATGATGCTCCCATGAGAGCGACGCCTCCGGTCCAGGTTGCCCCTCCCGTTCCCTCGCCATCATCGCAACGGACTTTCCCCGGGCACAACACCATCGATAGACCCATGGTTGTTGGAGATGCGGGTGCGTCGACGTCCGGTCAGGCAGAAGAAGCTGGGTTTACGATTCAGGAGTTTCTGGTCGAGGGGAGCACGCTTCTTTCTCAGGAGAAGATCGACGACGTCCTGAAACAATTTAAGGGACCGGGAAAGACCATCAAGGATATCGAACAGGCACGGCTCGAGCTGGAGAAGGCGTATCAGCGGTTGGGCTACCCCACGATTCTCGTCGTCGTGCCGGAACAAACCGTCGACCAAGGAACCGTCCGATTAAATGTTGTGGAAGGCCACCTGTTGGGTGTCACGGTCACGGGCAACCGCTACTTTTCGCGGTACAACATCCTCGGGAAATTGCCCTCGCTTCAAATAGGCACTCTGTTGAACGAGTCTCAATTCGTGAAGGATCTCGATGCGCTCAATGCCAATCCCGATCTAAAGGCAGTCCCTGTCCTCAAGCCGGGAAGCGAGCCGGGGACCGTCGATGTGGAATTGAAGGTCAAGGATCGGTTGCCCCTTCACGCCAAGATGACCGGCGACAACAAAGGTCCGTTCACCACGCCGGCTCACCGCATCACGTGGGAGGCGCAATATGCCAATCTGTGGGGCCAGGATCACATCATGACGCTCCAGACCACCCAGACACCGACGAACTGGGGCGCCGTACAGGCCTATGGCTTCAGCTACGTTGCGCCTCTTGTCTGGCCGGATCGCTTGCTGGCGGTGTACGCGTCCAAGGTCATCAGCAATTCTACGCTGGCCGGCACCTCATTGCCGATCAGCGGCGGCGGCGACATTGCAGTGGCCGGCAACGCGACGGTAGGCGGGTTTCGGTATCTCTTCCCGATTTTCAAGGGCGGCAAGGCGGTGCACCAGTTGTCTATGGGGGCCGATTTCAAGCGGTTGGAGAAAACGGAAGCGGCATTCCCTGGTGGGTTGGGTACCGCAGTGGTCTTGAGCCCCATTCAATATACCCCCGTGTCGATCGGATATACCGGTACGTATCCGGACTCCTACGGGGTGACGACGTTCACCTCGACTCTTACCGGCTATGTCGCGGGACTCATTCCGGGAGGCGGCAAGAAGAACTTTCAAGGAGATCCGAACAATCCCGATGAATTTCCTGGCAATCGCGCCGGGTCGACGGGAACGTTCGGGGTGGTGAAAACGGGTCTGAGCCGCACGCAGCCGTTGCCGATGGACTTTGTGGTTTCGGCCCGGATCGACGGTCAATGGGCGAACGAGCCGTTGATCCCCGCCGAGCAATACTTTGCCGGCGGCATGGACACGGTCCGTGGCTACATTCAGAACGAGGCCATCGGCGATAACGCGCTCTTGTGGAGAGCCGAACTCTATACGCCCGAGTTGCCGTCGATCCCGCTCGACTACTTCTGGCAGCGGCGCCGGAGTTCGGAACTGAAGGCCACGCTCAAGTTCGTCGGGTTCTACGATTACGCAAGACTGTGGACCAGGCGAGCGCCGCAAGGCCAAGCCGATATTCTTCGGTTGGAAGGAGCGGGGGGCGGCATCCGCATGAAAATCGAGCCGATCAATTTGATGTTGTCGTTCGATCAGGCCGTGGCGTTGCAAAACACGTCCGCGACAAAGCGCGGCGATACCTTCGCGCATTTCATGGTCAACATCGGATTCTAACGATTCTAAGGAGCGTCGCGATGCCGGGGACCCTACGTCAAAAGAGATCGGCCCGCCGACCGGCGACGATCGGCATGGTCTGGATGCTCTCCGCCACGCTTGCGGTCCCAGTGCAGGCGGCGGTCACGATCACGGAAGTGGTTCACGGCGACGTCAAAGTCGGTCAACCGCAGATACAACTGGACGGCAGGACAAGGACCGACATCGTCCAGTCGACGGCCAGGGCCATCGTGCACGCGAGCGATTTCAACATCGCGCCGAACCACATTGTCAATGTGATTCAGCCGAGCGCCTCGGCCTGGATGCTCGCGCGCGTGTTCGGGTCCACGACGCAGATCGACGGGACGTTGACCGCGACCGGGTCTTTGATTCTGTTAAATCCCAACGGCGTCTTCATCGGTCCGACGGGCCAAGTGAGCGTCGGCGGAATGTTCGCCGCATCCACACTCAATCTCAGCAACGCCAACTTCCTGAACGGGCTGTACCTGTTCCAGGACAGCGGGACGAACGGCATGATCCGCAATGCGGGCGCCCTCACGGCGGGAGGAGAAGGTGTGTTCTTGTTCGCTCCCTCCGTCGAGAACGCAGCGACCGGCATCATCACGAGCGTGAACGGGCACGTGTCGTTGGGCGCAGGCAGAACGGCGTTTCTTTCAAACCGTCCGGACGGAAGAGGATTCCTCTCCGAGATTACCGCGCCGGCCGATCAGGCACTGAATCTCGGTCAACTGCTGGCGGACGGCGGGCATGTGACGATGGCCGGACGAGTCGTGAATCAGTCGGGCATCGTCCGGGCCAACAGCGTCGTCCAACGCAATGGGCGCATCGAGTTGGTCGCCAGCGAGCAGGTGAACCTCACGGCCGGCAGCCAGACGGCGAGTCGGGGAAGCGAGTCCGGCGCCCACGGGGGGACAGTGATCGTTCAGGCGGCGACACGCGATGAGAGCGGCACAAGAATCGGCGGAACGGTATCCGTCGAGTCCGGTGCGGCGATCGACGTGACGGCAGGCACCGGCGGTGCGGCCGGTGAAGTCTGGCTGGGTGGAACCACGGTCACGCAAAACGGAAACGTCCTCGGCACGCTGCACCGGCTCATTCCCAACCAAGTCACGCTCGGGGACAGTCAACTGCTGGCCCTCGCCTCAAGTCTGCAACGGGGAGAAGTAAACGTGCTGGCGATGGACGATATCAAAGTCACGGCCTCTTCCCCCCTCGATCTCCTGGCGCTCCCAGTTGGTCAAGCTGGAACCTTTCATCTGAATGCGGGACGTAACCTCACCTGGACCAACAGCCGCTTCGCCAGCGAAGGGGTTCCGTGGAACCTCGTGGCCAGGGCAGGAACCGATCTGACGGTCAACGCGAGCGAGGTCAGCACCGCCGGCGGGGCCAGCATCCATCTTCACGCCGGTCGTGACCTGGCATTGGTCGACGGAAGCCTGAGCTTCGCGCGTGTGCATACGGCGAACATCGGGAGCGAGATCCTGGGAGGGAACATGAGCCTGGCGGCGGGACGAGACGTGATCGTTCCGAGTCCGTTCGAGCGTTATAGCGACGGCATCTCGCTGCCCGGTATTCATGTCGGACTTCCGGGGAACCTGACCGTTCGTGCCGGGCAAGATCTCCGCGGGCCGGTGCCGTCCCATTCGACGATCAAACCAAGGGGCTTCGGCTTCACGCTCCAAGGCGGTATCGCCGACGTGGCGGCTGGGCGGGACATCGGAGCGGAGCAGGCCCCCGTCAATCTGATCCTCGGGGGATTCAAGGACAACGGTGACGGGACGTCGTCCGTGCCGGGGGCGGTCGCGGAGCTGAACGCCGGCCGATCAGTCTACTTCAGCCTGGCCGAAGATTTTGGCCTGCGGGAGTCTGGCGTGTTGACGGCGAATGGGAGCACGCGCATCGATGCCGAAACGGTCTTGCGGACCCAGTTGACTCTCACGGCGAGAACCGGGGATATTCTGGTCCAGCAAGATCGGCCGACCGGAAGTTTTGCCGACGCCCGTCGACTGCTTCCGGCCGTGTTTTCCGCCCAAGCCGACGAGGGGAACGTCACGTTCGTCACGGGCAGCTCGCCGCTCCGGTTCTGGCCCTCCAATGAAGGGCTCATCCGGATCCATGCCGGACGGGAGGTCAAAGGGCAAGGCCCGTTGCAACTCGTGCCCGATCAAAATTCCGTGCTGATCTTTACCGGACTTCCCACGGATCCGAACGCCAGCTGGGTTCGGGTCAGTCGAAGCGAGGCCCTTGCCGATCCGTTTCTGGCGACCTGGTTTGCCCGGTGGGGCGACCAAAGTTATATCGACGGCAATCCCGTGAGTCCTCCTCCGCCTGGGCTCATCGGCCAACCGCCAACGGCCATTCGAGAGAAGCCCACCATTCTCCAGCGGAGTACGTCACCGGGGATTTTGTCGCTCTATCCGGGTGACGTCGCGTCCTTGATCGGACGGGAAGTCTTCGAGTCGGATCTCGGTCGTGCACTGACCACCCCCGCCTCTCCGTCCGTGCCCCCAGGCATGACCATCAGTCTATCCACGGATCGGGGGGATCTCTCGGTCCTGGAATTCAATTTCCTGAGTCCATTGTTGAGGCAGACCACTATCAGTTCCGGCGCGAACATCCGAAGCGTGCTGGCCAATATCGCCATCCCGCCGTCAAGCAGAGGAGAAGCTTCGGCGGTTGTTCACGCCAAAGGCACCATCGATTTGACGAGGGTGCCTGGCTTCAACACGTCCGGGGTGCGGTTCTTCGGCAAAGGGATCGCCGAGGTCCGTGCCAACGGGAATATCGATCTGGGCGACAGTTTCGGGATTGTGCATCTGCTCGGCAACACGCGAGACACGACGAATCAACGGCAGCAGGGCGGGTTGCTCGACATCGGGGCCGGAGGCCATATCGAGATGACGAAATCGCAGATCTCCACCTTCAATGGTGGAAGTATCTTCGTCCATGGAGCGGATGGCATTCGGATCCTCGATGGAGCGGGCAGGCCGATCCCGGGTGCAGTGGAAACCGGGGCCGTGCTGATCGATCAATCGGGGAGGACGGTTCTGGCATTGGTTGATCAGGGTGGAACACCGGTGCCGATTCAGGCATTCAAGACCACCCTCGTCGTCGATCCCGCCACCGTGTCGCAAACGGTCTTCACCGCGCAGGATGTTGTCAACGGCCGGGTCGAGCTGGTATGGAAGCCGCTCTTCGTCGAGCAGACCGGCCAACTGTTCCTCGTTGGCGGTACGCGGGTGCGCCAGGGCGATCAGATCCTCTTCACCCAGAAAGTCGTGTCGGTCGATCTGAATCCAGCCCGCACAGCGGATGGGAGCGTCGTTCTGACCAATGGGCGACCTGCGCTGGTGGATGGCAAGTTTGTTTTGCAGATCGACGGTCAGGCCGTGCCGGTTGTGTCTCCGGTCGGCGGCAGGGTCAATATCGGCGGAACGGTGGCGGGCGGCAACGCCGAACAGACCGGTATCATCACATTGCGAGGCGGCGACATCACGATTCTCTCGACCGGCGACGTGGACGTCAATAAATCCCGTGTGGGAACCTTCGACGGGGGGAATATTCTCATCAAGTCCACGGCCGGAACGATCAACGCCGGGAGCGGGAGCAAGAACGAGCGGTCGCGCTTCGTGATCGACAACGGCGACGGGACCAGTACCCTGGCGTCGGTACCCGGCAGCGGGATCTTTACCTGGCACCGCGACGATCCCGACTTGACCACGCTGCCGTTCCCGGAGTTCAAGACGCCGGAAATGAAGGCGCTGGAGGCGCAGATCGTCAAACGGCGATTCCTGGGGCGCTCGACCGGTGACTTGGAAGCCGAGTTCAATCGGCTCAACGAGTTGCGGAAGGTGGAGTATGACCGGATTTTCGAGGAGTTCATTACGGCACCGAGACCGCCGAAGAACCTCCCGCTGCAACTCGGCGATATCGAGCTGATCGCGGCCAGGAACATCGACGTGCCGGAAGCCGGTATCAGGGGGCGAAGGATCAATCTCGAGGCCGGCGACGCGCTCAATCTCTTGGGCGGTTCGATCATCGGCAAGACGACATTCACCGCATCGTCCCTCAGCGGATCGCTGGGCGCGTTTGCCGGTGCGGCGGCGGGCTCGGCCGGCGGGGCCTCCGTGTCGGCGGCGGGTGGCGCCGGAGGTAGCTCGGTCGGCGGATTGAGCGGAGCCACTTCCACCGTATCGGCCACGGCGTCCAGCACGAGCAGTACGTCCTCCACCGCGTCGAAGGCGGTAGAACAGGTCCAGCAAACGACCGCGGAATCGACCGGGTCATCGACTTCGAATCCGGGGAAGCAAGTGGCGTCCAAAGACGGTGAGAAAGATAAAAAATCTCAAATGGCCAAATCGGTTCAAATGAAACGCGGTGTGGTCATTCAAGTCGAGGTCAAACCGCAGGCGCAACCCCTGCCGGGCAGCTAAATCAGAGCTAATCAGGAAGGAGATCTCGCGATGGATATGAGTTCGGGAGGCGTGGCGTTCGCACTGAGCCATGCGACGCTGGAAGGGAAGATCACCATCTCAACGTTGCTCCTCTTTTCGCTGGTGAGCTGGACCGTCATCATCAACAAGTTCCGCCAACTGGCGAAGGCCAAGAAGCGGAACCGCCTGTTTCTGAACTATTACTCGAAAGCCAAAAGTCCGCTCGTGATCTTCAACAAGGGGCCGATCAAGTCGTTGCAGGGCTCGCCGATGTACGACTTGTATTTTGGCGGCTGCGAGGAACTGAAGTCGCAGCAACAGAAGTACGGCACCGACAAGGTGCCGCATCATGGCATGAGCGCCGTGCGCATCGCGCTCGAACGGGTGCTCGGCGAATCGGCGGTCGCCCTGGAATCCGGCATGATCATTTTGGCGACGGCCATCAGCGGCGGGCCGTTTATCGGCTTGCTCGGCACGGTGTGGGGCGTCATGGACACCTTCTCCGGCATCGGCCGTGCGCAGCAGGCGACGTTGACGACGATGGCGCCTGGCGTGGCCTCCGCGCTCATCGCAACGGTCGCGGGTCTCATGGTCGCGATCCCCTCGCTCTTTTGCTACAACTTTCTCGTGACCAAGATCAAAGCCTTGACCATGGAATTGGACAATTTCGCCGCTCATCTCGAGACGGTATTCATGGCCGAATATCTTCGCCCCAAAGACCAGTTTGAAGCGGCTGAAGAGGAATTGGAGCAAATGCGCCCGCACATCGCCGGAGAGGAAGAGGGCGATGCGATGGGCGCGGCGGCGCATTGAACGCGAGACGAGCGAGGAAGGCGGGACATGCGTGACGAGAGAGGGAACGGTGTCTTGTGCGGGATCGAGCCCGTCGCGCCGTTCTCGCGGCGGCAAGGAACGAGACAATGAGACGGTTCTCCAAAAAATCCCACGGAGCGGTCGCGGATATCAACATCACGCCCTTGCTCGATCTGGCTTGGGTGCTTTTGGTCATCTTCATCATCACGACGACCGCCATGGTGCAAGGCATCGAATTGAAGCTGCCGGAATCGACGCCGCACGAGACCGAGATGGAAAGCAACACCCCGACGATCTCGGTAAAGAAAAACGGCGACGTCTACATGGATGAAGAGCGAGTGAAGCTCAGTGAACTCGAGAAGTTGATCCGCGATCTCAAGGCGGCGAAGGGCGGGAAGCTTCCCCTCGTGCTCCGCGGCGACGCCGGCGTCGAATATAAACATGTCGTCGCGGTGCTGGACATTCTCCAGCGGATTCCGGTCGAAGACCTCGCCATCGCCACGAAACCCATTAACGAGTGACGTGTTTCGTATCGTGTAAAGGCCATCGCCTGTTCGGACTCGTCACGGTTCACGAACGAGGCATGTCCGTTGCGCGTCACGTATAAAAATGGCCGCGTACCGAGGCTTCGAACAAAAGAAGAACAAGCTCGGCACCACGTTGCTGATCGTCGGGCTGGTCCACGTCGCGATCGGAGCTGGGCTCTATTGGGTGTCGCAGACCGAGTGGGGCCAGAATCTCATCAAGGTCTACAAGCTCAACGCCTTCAAAAAAGAAGAGCCGCCGCCTCCGCCGGAAAAAGAACCGGAGCCGGAGCCGGAACCGGAACCGCCCAAGCCTGAGCCGAAGCCGCAAGAAGCGCCTCCGCCTCCCCCGCCACAGGCGGAAACGCCGCCGCCTC
Organism: uncultured Nitrospira sp.; assembly: GCA_964445795.1. Classification (GTDB taxonomy): domain Bacteria; phylum Nitrospirota; class Nitrospiria; order Nitrospirales; family Nitrospiraceae; genus Nitrospira_D. The sequence continues at coordinate 34,180 of CAYULI010000025.1, forward strand.
CGAAAGCGTCGGATGCGCCGGCTCCGCCGCCGACGAGCCCCGACCCGTTCGCGATCGGCAAGAGCCGCGGGCGCTTCGCGGGCTATTCCGACATTCTGACGGCGACGATCCAAGCCCACTATCAGCAACCCCCTTCGCTGCCGGATGATCTCGAATATGCAGTAATGTGCGAATTGGTGATCGACGAGCAAGGGCGGGTCTTGCAATACCGGCTGCTCAATTCGTCCGGCAGTCTGCTCTTCGACCAGTCGGCCCTCGATGCGTTGGCCAAAGTCACCCAGGTGCGGCCTCCCCCGGAGGGGATGGATCGCACCGTCATCGTCAAGTTCTTTCCGCCGGCCGGGTGATTCGTCACGGGGTTCCCGCGTTTAAGCCACGCTTCGCGTGATATCGGCATGGTTCCTCCTGACCGATCACCAGGACAAAGTTAACCGAGTCTGAAGAAAGCATTTATTTGACCGTAACGGCTGCAGCCTATAAAGGCCTCGCCGTGTAGGGTTTTGCCCGGTTGGCCGACGAAGAAGATCCGGATAATTCATTCTTGAGCAAAGTTTTACGGAAGGACAAATAAACCCTTATCACACCGAAACACCGTGATGAGACAAGACGCTCGCATGTATCGGGTAAGGCCCGATCGAGCGAAAGGAGGTGGGAAGTCTCCACGAAGGATTGCACCAGGTGGAGATGGCGTCACGGTGAGTGTGTAGGGCTAATCGGGCAAGAACAAGGTTGTGGGCGGATCGTCGATTCATCATTTTCTAAGGAGGGGTCATGAAAATCAGTGGCAAGATTAAGCGGACAACGGGGGCGCTGATCGCTCTGGCCGGACTGGCGGTCGTGGGCCTGCCGTCCGCTGCTTCGGCGCTCCAGTTCCTGGAAGGGGACATGGGCTTCTACGTGTACGGCGGCAATACGGAACGGTACGAAAATCTCGGGCAGGGGTCGACTGCAGACCTTGCGGGGGGTGGGAGCTTTGCGCGCAACATCGCGGGGGATCTTCCTACGGTGCAAGAGGGCGCCACACTCGGGCTTCGTTATTCGGTGATCGGCGTGGATCAGGCGACTGCCTTCATGTACGTGTCGTCCCAATCCCCCACGATCACCGACACAATGAGAATCAATACCTTCGCGGACGTGGCGGCCGGCAACTTTCTCCAATGGGCCAACAGCTTTTTGCCAGCAGTCACTGGTGGTCTGGCGAATCCGTACGCGAACAATCCGACTCTCCTGTCGAAGGGACTGATCAACTCCTTCACCTCTCAACTGGGAACAACCGGGTTGCTCAACGGAAATGTGGGCTTCACGACGCACGGGGTTCTTGACCAACCGCTCACCATCTTCAAGGTCAATATCGATGGTAACGAGCCGCAATTCGAGCGGGTAGCGACGGCGCTTCTGACCTCGAACGGACAATTTACGATCACCCCGGCTGCCATTCCCGTTCCGGCCGCTGTGATTCTGTTCGGCACCGGTTTGGTCGGGCTGGTGGGGATCGCCCGCCGCTCGATGAAATAGGATAGCCGACTAGTTCGACGCTAAGCTGAAACAAGATCCGAGCACGCGAAATCAATCAGCCAAAGGGAGTAATGCACCATGAAGTCAATGAAGACATCGTTAGCAATTCTCGCTGGAGTGGCGTCAGTTGCCGGAACGGCGGTCTCAGCCCACGCACAGGCCGTGGTGAACATCGCCGGCGCCTCCGCGGCGAAACCGTTTGTCGAAGAAGTGCCCGTGACGCTGTGCGACAATCCGACTGGGCCCGCGCCCACGCTGAGGACAGGCGCGTCGATCCCGCAAATTTATATGGACGGTCCGTTAGGCCCGCCCCAGAATCGATTGGCCAACTCGAAGTTCATCACCTGGACCTGCGAGGCGGTCAATGTGGTCGGCCGACCGAACATCGTGATCCGGTATCAGTCGACCGGCTCCGGCGATGGGATTAAGAAAGTGAATGAGAAGCCGACTTTGACCGGCGGAGCCCCCAACCCGGCAGCGCGCCAAGTCTATGTACTGGAAAATCCAGGCGCTTGTGGCGCGTCTACCATTGAAGTAGATGCATTGGGCCGGACCAGGGAGTTCCATCCGAGCTGCACGCAGTTCAGCCCGAACCCGAACACAGATCCGGCAAACGCCTTCGTGGTCAACCTCGGTGTGTCGGATGTGGCCCCGTCTTCGTACGGTCAACGGTCTCAGCAATCACCAACGCAATTCGTCGACTTCCCGCAGCAGCCTGACGACAACCTCACGCTGATTCGTCCGGTCGTCACACCCTTTGCGATCGTATTAGGCAGTGCGGTCAAAGTCGTGAATCCGGACGGCACCGTCAAGACCAGCCCAACCAATCCCCAGGGGCGCGTGCGTAATCTGACGCAATTGCAGATCGAGGCGATCTTTTCACGCCAAGTCACGCAGTGGAATAAATTCAGCGGGATTGCGGCCGATACGGATGGGAACGGCATCATCGATGGGAACGACAATCAAACCATCATGATCTGCTCGCGCCGCGCAACATCCGGGACGAAGGCGGCGTTCCAACAGACCCTGATGAAAGATGCAAAGGAGCACACGGGCCAGTCACCGGCTAACAGTCTCAGCTTTAATTTGACGCTGGGTACTCCGGCCAGCCCAACTGCCGGACCGACCAACCTGGCCGGTATCTCGAACAACGATGTGCGCGACTGCATCCAGGGGAATCCGAGCCCGACCATTCCTTCGAATGATCCGTTCCCGTTCCCTGGTCCGCGGCCTGCCCATCCGACTGCCGCTGCCTATATGGAAGCCGAGCAGGCGGCGACGGTGAACCCGGCCGCCGGATACGTGGTGGCCGTCGATGGCGGCAAGGCGCGTCGTCACGATACGATCAATGGGGCGGAGGACATTGCCGAGGAAGCCGTCTATGACGGCAACGAGAAAGAGAACCTGCGCTGCGGGAAGTTCCAGTACTGGACATTCCAGGCGGTGACGCGGCGTAACGATCCGGCTCCGACGCTGGATGAACAGGCGGTGATCGATGCCTACATCGCTTCCGCCCAGACTCCGACCATCATCAACAATCTGCCGAACGTCGGGCGGTACTGGGCGTCGCCGGCCGAGATGCACGTGACGAAGGCGCAAGATAAGGGTCCGGTGAACTGGAAGTCCAGCACCACCGGGATCCAATCTTGCCTTGCGGCCGTGAACGACCACCCGTAACGTGCCTGGAGGGCCGAAGTTTGAACAAGGGGGTCGAGGGCAGATACGCCCTCGACCCCTAACTAAGCTCCGTAGGAGGTGATGAGATGAAGTGCCGGCATCTACTCGCTGTTGTCACGCTCGTGTTATCGATGTGCGGATCGGCGGTGGAGGTCTTCGCCACGATCATGGACGCGGCCCTGGTGGTCGAGCAACCGGGCAAGGTTCTGTTTGTCGATGGGGCGGACGGGGGGAGTCACGTCCGCACCTTTAACCTCGATTGGACCTTTCCGGCCAATCGACTGGATTTCGGCTTTGTGGCGGATTCAGGGTTTTCACCCATCGCCCTGAGACCTGGCGGTTCCGCTTCAATCTACGGCACCCATACCTTCTCCGGCGGTCAACTCGTCGATTTCGCGCTGCGGGATCGGCACACGGGTGAGGTGTTTGCCATGTCCGACCCACGGAACTTCGCCACCCAGTATTATTTCAGCGCAGTGGATCCCTCTCACTCACGGAACCCGATTGTGACGAATCCCTACTACAATGCGTTGGTTCTTGAATGGGATCTTGCCGCGATGGGGCTGGAGGGCCATAAGCCGTTTGGGTTTACCATGACCTCCTCGCTGCAGTGTTTGGATGGGATGCAGCCGGCCCCGGTTCCCCTGCCTGGGGCGGTGCTGTTGTTCGGCTCCGGCGTGGCGGCTGTCACGGTATTCGCGCGCCGGAAGCCATGGGCCCAGGCGTTAAAGGTGTAGCGAATGCCTCTGAGCCGACCCTGTTGATCTCTCGGGTATGTGATGTTGTGGCGTTATCGAGTGTTCCGGCTTTTAGGAGTTGAACGAGATCGTCGACCAGTCGATCTCCTCTCCGGCCATCCGGGCCCTTGTCCGACTGGATTGGTGCGGTCGGTCCAACCAGATCTCCGCAAGTAGCCATTTCTTTTCTGCGGCGACGCGATCAGCGCGATCAGATTGAGAAGTTAACCGAGGTTAGAGGGTCCCGTAACCGGGCCGTAATCAGTTGTCCCTACCGTGCGGCCTTCATCGATGGCAGTCGAATAATCCGGAGGGGGAGGGGGATGAAGCGAGCAGCCGTGGTGTGGGTACGGTGCTGGGCAGTACTCGCCGTATCATTGATCGGTTGGAGCTCCGAGGCGGCCGGTGGCCATCTGGAAGACCTGCTGTTGGAGAACAAGCTGATCACGATCGATCAATGGGTGAAACTGAAGGCCGAGGAGGAAAAACGGCAAGCGAAGGAGTTCGAGGAGAGTCGGGGCGTCGGCGATGTGCCGGTCCGGGAACGGTGGTACGAAAAGATCAGCATCCGCGGCTATACGCAGTTCCGTTACAACCATACGTTGAATCGGGATGAGCTGTTGAGCGCGCAGGGCGACCGATCGATCGGGAAGAACAACGAATTCTTTCTTCGGCGTGCACGCCTGATTGTCAGCGGGCAGCCTCACGAACGGGTGTTCGTCTATCTCCAACCGGAATTTGGCAGTCTCTTGAACGGTACCGAGCAAGTCGGTGTGCTTCGGGATTGGTACGCCGATGTGTTTCTTACAGAAAACAAAGAATGGCGCATCCGCGCGGGGCTCTCCAAGGTGCCGTTCGGATTCGAGAACATGCAGTCGAGTCAGAACCGACTGGGTCTGGACCGCAACGACGCGATCAACAGCGCCGCCAACAACGAGCGAGACTTAGGTCTGTTTTTGTATTACGCGCCGACCGATGTGAGGGAGCGATTTCGGCGATTGGTGGACAGCGGGCTGAAGGGATCGGGCGACTACGGCATGCTCGGCATCGGCGTCTACAATGGACAAACCGCCAACCGGCGCGACGCCAACAAGAACAAGCACGTGGTCTTCCACTCCATGTATCCGATGGAATTTCCGAATGGCCAGATCTTCGAAATCGGCATGGATGCTTACACCGGCCAATTCAACGTGGCGACGGCCCCAGTAGTGCCGCTCAACCCCTCTCCAACGTCCCAAGGAGCGCCGCTGGCACCGATATTACGAAACGGCGGTAACTACCTGGACGAGCGGGTCGCCTGGCATTTCGTCCTGTACCCTCAACCGTTCGGTCTCCAGGGCGAGTATACGATCGGTCGCGGGCCGGAACTGAACAAAGACCGGACCGAAGTCGTGACAGGTAGTCTGCGAGGGGGCTACCTTCAGTTGTTTTACAATTACCGATGCGACACCTACTGTCAGAGCGTGTTTCCGTTCGTGCGGTACCAGGAATACTACGGTGGGAAGAAGCACGAGGAGAATGCCCCGCGCCACACGGTCCGTGAATTGGAACTGGGGCTGGAATATCAGTTCAACAGCGCGGTGGAGCTGACGGTCATGTACACGTTCACGGGGCGTACCTCCTCGGACGGGGCCACGATTCCCGCGTCTTGCGCCAATTTCTCCACTGTCCCCTGTCTGCAAACCCCATATCAGTACCAGAGTGGCAACTTGCTTCGATTCCAGTTCCAGTGGAATTTCTAGGTTGGCGGAGGAGATCGGAAGGCGGGCGTCGAATCAGTGAACGAGCCCGGTAGGCCGGTCTTCATCTCCCGGTTTCACGTCTCCGGTGGCAAGGAGGGGCACTCGGATAATGAGTTCGCGCCGATCCCAGCGCAACAGACCGCGGTCCACCGGAGTCAGCGCTTCGCGCGGTTCGAAGTCGAGGACGCCTGTTTGCGGAGCCAGCGGACGCATCGGGGTGAGCCGGTCGTCCATCGTGTCTGCGACGCCGATGTCGGCAATCGGGTGAGTGTGCGACCTGTAGTTACTCAAGAGAACATGCAGCGCGTCCCCTTCGAGAAACAGCCCACCGGAAGTGACTTCTCGTCTCACCCCGGAGAGTCGCCGTGTCTGGTAGAACGTGACCACTTCCTCTGGCGTGGCCTTGCTCAAAGCCAGGGCGAGCAACGGAGCCCAGAAGGCGATCTCTTCATCACTGAACGCTCGGTGCCGGCGAGGGACGGACAGATCATCGTAAAGAGGGAATCTCGTCAACGGTTCCTGAACGATGATGCCCCGCAGCACCGACGACATCAGCTCAGGGGAAATGTCGGCCGGATGAGTATGGCCTGGACCTTCGACGACCGTGCGATCCATCTCGAGGCGGACATACGCCAGCGGGGTTTCGTAAATGACGAGGGTGATAACCGGTCCGGAGGTGCACCCACCGAGCGCCGCAAGTCCCGCGAGAAGCCAGACCCGCGGATGAGACCGCCCCAACGATCGGATCATCCGAGTACTCTATGGTTGTCAGGGGAAAAAGGGAACCTACTCGACGATCCGGCGGCTCGGCTCATTCAGTTGAACTGCCTTTTGAGGCCCTTTCTGGGGTCCCGACCATTTCTCGGCAAGCCGTGCGATTTCCCTGACGGAGAGCGGAAAGTAACCATGATCCAGCGCGAGCTGCTGCCCCTGCGAGCTCAAGGCGAATCGCACCAACTCCGTCAGAACCGGTGAGGGAGAGACCTTGGGTGGCCGGGCGACATAAAAATAGAGATGTCGGCGCAAGGGGTAGGAGCCGTCCATCACGGTCTCGAACGTCGGTTCGACATACCGCCCACCTTTCACGGCAGCGATCGGCACGGGTCGCACCATCGAGGTGCGGTACCCGATGGCGCTGAACCCGATCCCTTGCGGATCCTTGGCCACATCCAGCACGACCGATGCCGATCCCTGGGCGTCGACCAGTTGAGAGCGAAATGTGCCGCCTTTGCAGACCTCTTCCCGAAACAAATAACTGGTACCCGATTTGCCGTTCCGTCCGTACAGTCGAACTGGCGCTTCGAACCACTCGTCCATCAGCCCGATGAGGCCCCATGAGTCCACGGGATAGGTGAGTCCCCGCCGTCGTTCTCGGCAGAACATCGCATCCAGCTCTTCCAGCGACAAGCCAGTGATGGGATTGTCCCGGTGAACGAAGATGGCCAACGCATCGGTGGCCACGGGTACTTCCGTCGGTTCGAATCCGTATTCCTTCACGAAGTCAGCGATCTCCTTAGCCGTCATCCGGCGCGACATCGCCGCGATCTCCGCTCGATGCTCCAAAATGGCGGCCAGACCGGTGTCCGATCCCGCTCCATCCAGGGTCACCCTCATTCCGGGATGACGGCGCTTCAGGTCGTCGATCCACGCCTCGATCAACGGCCTCATCGAATCCGAGCCGGCAATAGCGAGTTTGCCGGAGACGGTTTCATGAAAGGTGTAGGGGGGGATTTGGGGATCGAGTTCGGGTCGAACCTGGCCCCAGGACACGTTGGCCAGCCACCAGGAAAGCCCCAAGGCTGCAAGATAGAATCCTAAGACAAATCGACGAAATTTCATCGGATCATGCTCCTACACCTCAGATAGAAGATGAACGGGACTGATCAACTTATAGATCGTTGTAAGAACGGTGAGTTTCTTCGAAATCAGCATGGTGTTAACTCGGCGTTAATTCCCGATGTGGGAGTTTACCGATAATTAACACCACCCTAACGACATATTTCCTCGAGCGGACCTACCATCCCATCGCAATGATGGTTGCTCATTCAGCTATGGCAGGCATGCAGGATTCCATCCTCATCCTCATGAAGTCCGAGCTGTTCGCGCAGTCGCTCAAGAAGGCACTGGAGGCGAGTGGGTATCGGAGCACGGTGGTCACCTCCGAAACGGCGGCACTCAAAGCGGCGCAGGCGTCCGTTCCTTCGCTCATCATCGTTGACCGGAAACTGAGCGCCCTCGTCAACCTACGCCAGCTTCGAACGTTGAGCGCTGTCCCCATCGTGGCCGTGGAAGACGGTGCCGCCCCCTGCGAAGACGAGGAGTGTGTTCCGGATTACGACCACGACGTCGATCTCGTCGTCTGCAATCAAAGTCCCCGGGAGCTGGTGGCGCGAGTGCGCGCCATCTTGCGGCGGCTGACGACTCGGTCGGACTCGACCACGCGCTATCATCTCGGCCCCATTCGCATGGACCTCGATCGCCACGAGGTCACCGTCGACGGACGACTGATCGATCTTACTCCCAAGGAGTTCCAAATCCTGCATCAGTTTCTTGAAGCCCCGGGTCGGGTCTTCTCGCGCCAGGAGATGCTCAACCGCGTGTGGGGCGAAGGCTATGCTCTGGAAGAGCATGCACTTGACGTGCATATTCATTCCCTTCGAAAAAAAATCGAAGTCGATCCCAGCGTGCCGCGGATGATCGTGACCATTCGAGGGGTCGGGTACAAGCTCCGGGCGTAAGGCTTCACGCAGCCAGCGGATTCGGCGCTCGGCTCGTGTTGACGTGCGACCGAGAGCCAAGCGCCATGCGCCTCTGGGGAGAGGGAACCCGGATAGGAGCATCAGAGATCGTCGACGGACACGGGACGGAGAAAATCGCGGACCGAAACCATGCCGACAAGCGCACCGCCTTTGGTGACGCCGAGATGGCGGGTCCGGTGCTTGTGC
>CAYULI010000026.1:0-28233 GCA_964445795.1 uncultured Nitrospira sp.
GATAACACCGTCCGACGCCTGGTTGTCGAACTGCAAGAAATTCCAGTGTGTGTTGATCTTTGACGACTGGAAATTCGTGTAGTCGTCGACGTACAACTCGCTGGTCAGCATCCAGTCCACGCAATCATAAATATTGCCGCGGACGACCAACGGATACTTGAGGTCGTCGTTGGCCCGGATCGCGGCTTCCTCTTCATGGAGCACGTAGATCAAGCCGTTCGGATCGATCACGGGCGGCTCCTTGCCCTGCGCCTTGGCGATCTTGATCGGCAGCTTGATGAAGTGGACGTTGTAGTTCTTTCGTCCCGCGTTGGCCGGACAGAGGCTCCAATTGCCGTTCTCGCCCGGCGCCGCTTGATCCACGCTCTCCTCGCCGTTCGCATCCCGACGGATCATCTCCAGCCAGGGAGCGCCAACATGGTTCGGCGAGAACATCACGCGCTTCCCGAAATGCGGCGTGAGATGTGGCCAAGCCACCTTCCCGGTCAGCGGTTCGAACATGATCGGATGCCGCTTGCCCGGATGGGTCGACTTGTACTTGGGATTGTCGATTGTGCTCTCCTTTTCGCTCATGGCGCGGGTGCCTTCCCAAATCCAGTCCAGCACCGTGGCGTCATAGGAAACGATCTGCCCCTTCTCGTCGTCGGCATGCCCGGGCTTGCCTTGCGGCGGCAACTGCATTTCGACCCAGTCCTTGATGGTGATCGTGGCCGGGTTGCTCTTCCAGTCGCTCTTGCCCTTCTCGACGATCTTGAACTGCTTGCCGAACCAATCGACCGTCTGGCCGATCAGCTTATCGGACGTGACCGGTGTCTTCATGCGGCCCTTCCGGTCCGGTAGCTCGCGCAGGTCCGGCATCGTGTCGTTCCGATACTCGCCGACCTGAAGGGTGTTATATACACGCCAGTAGCCCCACATCCCCGCCACATAGTGGTGCGCGACGTGGCAATGGAAGAGGAAGTCGCCGGCGAGCTGTTGGCAGAGACCCGAACCGCACTCGGTTTCCAGGTCGAGCGCTTCGGACGGTCCGATGACTTCGACGTCCACCCGATCGGTCTTGTGTCGGATCACGGGATACTTCACCGGACCGTTCACGCTGGCGGCCCAGAGGTTCATGTCGTCGATTGCCCGCGGGCTGCGCGGCCAGCGGATCGAACCGCCGTGCGGGTGGTGGCTGTGGAACACTTCCGATCCGCCGTGTACCAGACGGAACTTGGCCGGGTCACCGAGGTAGGACCGGGGAATGGTCGGGGACGGATCACCGAAGGTATAGGAGCTGTAGCCCATCGACTCGTCCTCGAACCCGAAGTATTCGTGCTGCACGTGCATATTATTGATGCCGAACGGCTCGCTCCGGTAGTTGATCGCACGGCCACCCGGACGATAGGCATCGGTCAGCGGATCGCGTTGCGGGAGGAAGTCGCCCTTCTTGTTGAGCGGACGGAACGCTTCGTCACCGACTTCGTGGTAGAAGAGGACGAACTCGCGGAAATCCGGGCCCGTGCCGTTCTTGATCATGACCTGCCAGCCGCTGGTGGCCGGAGTCGGCTCGCCCGTGCCGAGCGGCTCCCAATAGGAGGACCCGCGCGGCTCGACTACGAAGGAACCGAAGAGCCCCATCACCGTCAACTCCCGATCGTTGCTGAAGGTATGGAACTGCCGGACGCCTTCCTGGGTGTTCGGGTGGATGTACCATTCGAAATCAGTGCTCTTGTCCTTGGCAACGATGGTATCCGGGTTGGTCGTCGTCGCGGCGGCACCGGTGGTGCTCACCACCATGGCCGAGCCGTGGATGTGCAGGCTCACGTCTTCCCCGCCTTCGAGCTTGTTGGTGAGCTTGATCTTGACGCAATCGCCCTGGTTGCCACGGATGGTGAGCGGCTGAATCCACTGGGCTTGCACGCCGGGAATCACCGCGCCCGGATCCCATCCTTCCTTCTCACGCGCCTCCCTGTTCTTCGCTTCTTCCGCACGCACCTTGTCGATGTTTTCATCCAATACGTACATGTACCCGGGATAGTAGTCGAGCCATTGATTGAGCGTGATCTCGACGTTGATCGCGGACACGTTGTACTGCTTGACCGGCGCCGTGGCGGGGCACTTGCCGCCCCCGGTCACCGCGACCGGCTCGACGCGCGGATCGGACACGAGCAGCATATCCTGTCCGCCCGCCCCATACTGGTGCATCATGGACTGGGTATTGAACATGCCGGTGTTGACGCCCTGTACCTGCGGATCATGCGCCATGTGATCCATGATGCGCTGATGCTGCTGCTCGACCATCGCGGCGCGGTTGCCTTTGCCGGCCATCGCGTCTTCGACGATCGTCTGCCCCTTGAGTTGTTCCGCCCAAGACGGGAGCTGGTGATTCATCGCAACCGTATGGGCGGGTACGTGCGCGGCGGGAGCGGAGTTCTCAGCGGACGCGAGCGGGGCCCAGAGCAGGGCCGCAGCTGCGATCACGCCGAGCATGCGGGTGGGGACACAAACCCGTGGCTTGTGACAAAACATGGACCGGCCTCCTTGTTGTTGATGAGAAGGAACAAAAACTACAACGGCAAATCTAACGCGATGAAAACTATGACATTTACATACAGCCTGCGCCGATCGGCGCTCGAAGACATCGAGCCCCGTTCAAGGGGTGGGACGATACTGAAGTTAGAACTCTCTGTCAACCCCCTGCGCATAGGCGACCACGACGGTGTGGACCGCAGGCGAGCATCGCTTTGTGCGGGCGATCCCGATCGACTGGCCGTTTGCCACACGAATGTGGAGAGCCTCTCGACATTCACTCGCCTGTCCGGTTTGTGAGATAATTCTGTTATGTTGCTCAAGCGCTGGTTAGTCGGGGACCCGCTCAAAACCGCCCAAGCCGCTCATGAACGACTTTCGAAGCGACTAGCTCTAGCCGTCTTTTCTTCCGATGCCCTCTCATCCGTCGCCTATGCCACCGAAGAAATCCTGCTTGTTCTGATCCTAGCGGGCACCGCGGCCGTGGCCTGGTCCATTCCAATCAGTCTGTCCATCATCCTGCTACTGGCCATTCTGACCGTCTCGTATCGCCAGATCATCTTCGAATATCCCGAAGGCGGCGGCGCTTATATCGTGGCCAAGTCAAATCTGGGGGACTGGCCCGGCCTGACCGCCGCAGCGGCCCTGATGATCGACTACGTGTTGACGGTCGCCGTCAGCGTGGCGGCCGGGATTGCAGCCGTGACATCGGCGGTTCCGGCCCTCTTCGCCCACCGGGAAGCGATCTGCCTCCTCGCGATCCTTACGGTCCTGATCGTGAACCTGCGTGGCGTACGCGAATCCGGCCGGGTGTTTGCCGTGCCCACGTACCTCTTTATTGGAACCATGCTGGTCATGATCGTGACAGGACTCGCTCAGATTATGATGGGCAAGGCTCCCGGAGCATCGAGTTTCTCCACTAATTCACGCAACGCCGTTGAAGGGTTGACACTGTTCCTCGGCCTGCGGGCGTTCGCCTCTGGCTGTACCGCGCTGACCGGCGTAGAGGTGATTTCGAACGGGGTGTCCGCGTTCAAGAAGCCGGAGCCCCAGAACGCGGCGTTGACCATGCTGGGGATGGCGACCATTCTGGCCACCCTCTTCCTGGGGATCAGCTTCCTGGCCTACCAGTTCGGCGTGCTGCCTAAGGAGGACGAAACCGTCGTCTCCCAGATCGCACGCGCCACGTTCGGCGACGGTCCGATGTACTACCTCGTCCAAGCCTCGACCATGTTGATCTTGATCCTGGCCGCCAACAGCGCGTTCGCGGGATTTCCACGGCTGGCGTCGATTCTGGCGCGCGACGGCTACATGCCCCACCAGATGGCCGGCATGGGAGACCGTCTGGTGTTCTCGAACGGGATCATCATTCTGGGCTTCTTCTCCTGTCTGCTCATCGTCCTCTTCCAGGGCGATACCCATGCGCTGATTCCCCTCTATGCGGTGGGGGTGTTCCTGTCCTTCACTCTGTCGCAAGCCGGCATGGTCAAGCGCTGGCTGACCAAGAAAGGACCGCACTGGCGCAAGAAACTCGCGATCAACGGTATCGGTGCCTTCGCGACCGGGACGGCCACGATCATCATCGCGAGCACGAAATTCATCCACGGCGCCTGGATCGTCATCGTCCTTATCCCGCTCCTGATCATGATGTTCCGGGCGATCCGGTCGCACTACACCGCCGTTGCGGAGCAAGTGGCGTTGGCACGCGACGCCCGTCCGCCGCGCCCGCGGCGCAACGTGGTGATCATCCCGATCGGGGGCGTAAACCGGGCCGTCGTCCGCGCGGTGGACTATGCGCGCAGCCACGGCGGCGAGGTAAAGGCCGTGTTGGTGGACGTGGACAAGGAAGAAACCGCGCTCATCGAGATGAAGTGGGCGCAATGGGGGTGCGGCGTCCCGCTCATCGTGCTCCCCTCCCCTTACCGGTCCATTCTCAAGGCGCTGCTCGATTACATCGAGGAGCACCTGCACAAAGACCCGGATTGTTGGATCACCGTCGTTGTGCCGGAGATTCTGCCGGCCCGCTGGTGGCAGAACATTCTCCACAATCAGCGAGCCCTCCTGCTGAAGGCCGCCTTATTGTTCAAAGAGCGCGTCGTCCTGATCGATGTGCCCTTCCACCTGACGAGGTGATGATGAAACGCAATCCGTTGAAACCCAGAAGCAAGAAGGTCGCGCTTCATTTGTTCCTTGTTACCTTTGCCGTTTGCCATTATTTGCCGCAGGCGTACGCGTTCAAGATCGTCAACCCGGCCGAAGGCACGACCGTCAAGTCGGGGGAGACGATCACCGCCAAGGTCGATCTCGGATCGGACGCGGGCGTCGTGAAAGTCCGCTACTACTGGTATCCTGAGCAGGCCGACACGCTCGTGCAACAAGAAGAAATCGAAGGCGGCCCCCCGCAGCAGGAGAAGATCGCCGGCGACCGTTTCTTCCAACGGGACAGCATTGCGGGCCCTCCCGTCGTGGCCTTGGCCGCGTTGTCGTCCGGTTCCGACCAGAATCCTCCTTTTGGCGGCGCGCTGAGAGTCCCCAAGGAAGCTATCGGACCGACCCGCCTGCTGGCTGTTGCCGAGATCTCACGGGGCCGGCTCGGGACGCGCACGGTGTTCGACGAAGTGATCGTCAATGTGCAACCGCAGGCCGAGTTGCAATCGATCGATTTTGAAACCGACAAGCCGCTCCTGCTCGGGCGGGCCGGACAGTCGTCCGCCTTCGGCCACGTCGATTCGAAGGGGAAGATCTTCGAGCTGCCGGTCGTCGGGGAATTCGCCGACGGCGTCACCCGACCCATCGCCTCCCCCTCGACCGGAACAACCTATCACTCCTCGAACGACAAGGTGATCAAAGTCCTGCGCGACGGCATGCTGCAGATCATCGGCAACGGGAAAACCACCATCACTGTCACCAATCGTGGGAAACAGGCCCAGCTCGACATAGAAGTGAACGTCAATGAGGAACCGAACGAGCCGCCGATCGCCGATGCGGGACCGAACCGCACGGTGAAAGCGGGAAGCAAGGTGAAGTTGAGCGGCTTGAAGAGCCACGACCCGGAAGGCGAGGCGTTGTATTACACCTGGAGCCAGGTACGTGGGAGCAAGGTCTCGCTCCTCGATGTAAACGGCCCGGAAGCCTCATTTCAAGCCCCACAGGTCTCCGAGCCCAGGACCTATCGGTTCAAGTTACGCGTGACGGATAGGAAAGGAGCGGACAGCTTGCCGGCCTATGTGGACGTAACGGTGGAACCCTGAGCGTGGTCTCAGGGTCTTCTCCGCTGCTCGCCGAGTGCGCACACTGGATTGTTTATTCTTGGAAGCTAAGGCGGAACTTCGAATTAATCAGACCGTTCCTAGAAACTCCCGTGGATCCCGGAACATCCCACTCCACCTTACTTTACTTTGCTTTCAAGGCCCCCTCTCCATAACGTGATCATATTTTTTCCAACCGCACCGGCCCGTAGGTTATGCGAGCCTTGTGGAGTTCCTGGATATGGCGGCGCAGGGCGGGTCCGAACGAACCCCGCAGCACGTCGTTTTTGAACCGTCCGGCGCTGCGCTCGACGCGCTCGATCGCTTCCGCCAATTGCGCCACCAACCGCCGGCCCGAGCCCGTCAACCAGCCGAGGTGATGATCCGCGTAGTGCAGGTCTTGGAGCGAGTAACGCACGGACGCCACTTCTTCGAGACACCGGAATCGGGCACGTTGGAAGTCTCTTCCGGTAAGGCCCGCCTTCATCCACCGCGCCGCCCCGCCGCGGCCGGACGCCCAGGTGGACAGCCGTTCAAACAGCATGGCACCCATCGTAAACGTGAACGTCGCATGCAGGATGCCCCGGATCGGCCGGAGGCTGCGCCGCCAGGGCGAATAGAAGATCTGCTGGTTGTGGTCGCCTCGATACATGACGTACTTGCGCAGCAGCAGATTCAGGTGGTGGTGGCTGTTTTCATGGATGAGGTCGTCGATCAGATCGAGATTGTCCCGGTCGAAACAGTTGATGAACGACAACCCCGGTCTGTGGCGATAGCTGAAGCTCACCACGCCCTTCGCCTTGAGCGGATTGATACGCGCCGTCAGCAGCACGAGCACGTCGTGGCCTTCGGGCCAGGCCGCTTGGATCGTCCGCCAGGCCCGGGCGATGCGTGCGACTCGTTGCTGCTCCGTGGGCGTCACGGTCCGGGGTTGCCGATCCCTGCCGTAGACCAATGTCGGGCCCACGGTCACGACACCACGCTCCGTCGTCACCGCCGTTGCGGCGGGCTGAAGAGTCCATTGCCACCGTCCTTGCACACCCCAGCCGGCCCACAACGGCGACACCACCGGGCCGACCTGTACCGCGATGCCACCCGGGTCGACACGGAACGTCACCCGCTTATCTGATCGCGCCAGCGCCCGGCGCACATCTTGGGGAGCCCGACACCATTCCCCCCCAACCCCGACCGGAATCGTGCCAGCCTCCTCCGCCCGTTCGAAGTTCTCGCGGAGCGTTCCCTGCACATTCCATCGCACCATTCTACGCTGCCGGCACCATTTCACCGCCAGAGCCGGGTCGAAGAACAGCGATTCCTGCGTGATCTCCTGTGCCAACCGCCGGCAGAGTTGGGTCAGCCGTTTCTCGAGGCCTGAGGCGAGCGGGCGGCCCGCAGGAAAAAGGTCGTCCAGATAACGGTTCTCGAAAAATTTCTCCTGGCACTCGACAAACAACTGCCTGGCGAATTCCGCCCGCTGCGTTTCTTTTTCCCACTGTTGAAGAATATCGAGAAAATAGACCAGGTCGTTGAGCGCTTCGATCCACCCGACCACTTTCCAGTTGGAATAGGTCTCCAACTTGAGGGCCTGTCCGATCAGGAGAAAAAACCCCGCAGGAAGCTCATGTCTGGCGGCAAGTTCTGCGTAATCGGCCTCCAGCTCCCGGCACAAGTCGAGCAGCAGCGCCCGCATCGAAAGTCGAAACTCGTCATTCACACGAGCGAGCGGCTTGAGATCCAGTAGAGACATAGAGGAGACAAAAGAGCGGAAAAGCCAGATCGAAGGGACTGTAACGTAGGCAGCAGCAGGCTGCAAGGAGAGCGGAAGAAATCGTTCAGAAACCGAGCCGGCTGCACTTGTGCCGATGCGAAGCCCCCATCCGGAGCTAGGCCGCCCTTACCGGCCGCGAAGATGCGGGCATGCGTACCTCGTGGTTCAACAACCGGGCGGTACCGGACTTTTGAATCATCCGATGGTGATGGATGAGCGGATCGACGATGTTGCCGCAGCCGATGCAGCGCAACCCGCGCATCCACATGGGCAAGAAACTTTCCTGCAGGTCGATGAGGTCATCCACAACCATGAGCCCATGGCACCTCGTACATTTCATGAGGTCCTCCTAATAACAGTTGGCGATTCGCTCCATCGTACCCATGACCCACACACATGCTCTCTGAAAGCAATGAGGATGCCAGACCGTCCCCCTGTCCCCTTGCGGGTTTTTTCAACGAATCGTAGAGTGGCTGGCGCGCAAAGCTGCTCCGTCGACAATAATGTGACCGGATTGGCCCCATGGGACAGGAATGGAGTAGGCCCTTATTGCCTATAGATTGGTCGCCGACTACACCATGGCATTGACTGCTGCAGAGATCGAAGCCGCTCTTCTGGAACTGACACCGGCTGTCCGCCACGGCTGGATTCAGAAGATCCACCAACCGGCCAGCCGCACTCTGGTGTTCGAAATTCGCGCACCGGGGAAGACCCATAGGCTGCTGGTGTCTTGCCACCCCGACACAGCGCGGCTCCATCTGATCGACCGGGGCATGCCGAACCCGCCGACCCCACCCCCCTTCTGCCAATTCCTGAGAGCCTATATCCAGGGCGCCAGAATCGATGATGTTCGCCAAATACCGAACGACCGGATCGTGGAGTTTTACGTGACCGCCAAAGACGGCCTACGCCGGATCGTGTGCGAATTGACCGGTGCCAGTGCTAACGTTCTGGTCCTCGACGCGGAAGGACGGATTCTGCGGGACTTGGCTCATCAGCGAGATCGTATCGGGGAACTCTACGTTCCGCCTGAACGAAAAGGATCGGTGCCACCGGAGCACGGGCGCATGCGATTCACCGGGTCGCTCGACAGACAATTCCCGCTCTCGGCGGAGATGGACGCCCATTATAGAAATCGGGAAACCGCGGTCGCTCAAGATGCGGCGAGGGAAGCGCGGCGGCGCGTGCTCAAGAAGGCCATCAAGAAGATGCAGAGACAGATCGATGCCTGGCGCGGGGACCTGGTGAAGGCGAACGCCTATCGTGAGTATGCCCGCTATGGGGAACTCATCAAGGCCAACTTGGCCGCTATCCCGAAAGGAGCCGATCGCGTCACGGTGATCGACTATTTCGACAAAACTATTCCGGAGGTCACCATCCCGCTTGATAGCGCCAAGTCCGCCCACGGCAACATGGACGACTATTTCCACAAGCACCGGAAGTTTCTGGCGGCCGAGCAGGAGCTGCCCCCCCGCATCGATCGGGCGAGGCAGGAGCTGAGCCGCCTTAGGGAGGAACTTGCGCTGATCGAAGCGGGAACCTGGGTTCAGCCAGTACCTTCAGGATCTGATATTCCAACTGCGCCACGGACGTTCGCCAGCCGGAGGAAGGAACGAGGCAATCGGACCACTGGTCCTTTCCGGCGATTTACGTCAACCGACGGGCTGCCGATTTTTGTCGGCCGTAACGCAAGAGAAAACAACGAACTCACGTTCAAGCTGGCGAAGAGCGACGACCTCTGGCTCCATGCTCGCGGCGTGCCAGGATCGCATGTCATCGTCCGATTGGGGAAGGGAAAGGAGCCGCCGCTGGAGACGTTGCGGGACGCCGCCGTCTTGGCCCTCCTTTACAGCGATCTTAAGAAAAGCGGCAAGGGCGATGTGATCTATACCAGGCGGAAGTGGGTCAAGAAAGCCAAGGGCCAGGCGCCGGGCGCAGTGCTTGTCACGCAGGACAAATCCCTGCACGTGGCGCTCGACAGGACACGATTGGATGCGCTCAAGGCCCGTTCTCTTCCTGAGCAAGCGTAGCGCCCCCCGTAATCGTCCGGCCGGTCATCCCTGTCAATCGCACAATGCAGGAAACGAAGTTTCGCTCGCCACAGGCTTCGATCGGCACTATGATACTGTAAGGTCAATCCTCTATTGGAGGTGCCTGCGGTGATGCCATCCGCCTCCGCCCCGACCGTCTTAGTCGTCGACGATGAGCCGGCCATTACGAGGCTGTGCCAGGCACTGCTTCAGCAGGCTGGCTACTCGGTGCTGACTGCCGAGGGCAGCTCTGAGGCGCTGAAACTCTGCGCGCAGCACGAGGGGCCGATCGACTTGCTCCTCACGGACCTCGTCCTCCCACCTCAGGGTTTCCAGCTGGCGTCAAGCGACAACCGGTTCCCTCACGTGCATGGACACGAGCTGGCCTTCCGGGCCGCCAAGATGCGTAAAGGCCTGCGGGTCATTCTGATGTCGGGCAATCCTGATAAGGAGCTGACCAGCCACGGGATCAAGCGCGGTACGCTCCCTTTCCTCGCCAAACCGTTTGAGAAAGAAGGATTGCTCGAACTGGTTCGGAGCGCGATGGCGAGTCCGGCACCGGATCTCGATCGGTCGGGACAGGACAAGGCGGCGAACGACGTCGCCTGGTTCGACTAAATGCCCCCAATCGGCTGGAATCAAGACTCTAGGCGTGTTCCGTCATGAACCAGCCGGCGATCGACAACCGTCGGTTTTGACCGGCCGTCTGATCCACCCGGCAGACGCGATGGAAGCGGGGGACCGTGAACATCACGAGGGACCCCGGTCGCGGCTCGATACAATGGGTCGGCACAAGGTCCGGGCATTCGGCCGTATGCCCCGGCCGCTTGGCGTAGATGATCAGTTCCCCGCCCCAATCGGACCGCCATTCCTCGTGGAAATAGGACACGAGTGCGATGCGGCGCAGCGGCGCCCGGCGCCCCCCCATGGGATGGCCTTGATCCGTGTCATCGTGCGTCAGCAGACAATCCCCGACCGCGTACGAATAGTAGCTGAAGCCCATATGGCGGCCGACGATGTTGGGAAACGATTCGATGTACTCGCGGATGCAACGCAACTGGAGCCGCGAAAGAAACCGCTGCGCTTGCGGCGGAGCGATTTCGGCTTTAGCCCAGTTACCGGAATTCGGAAAGTCCTCCCGAACGTTAGCCAACTCCGCCAGACTTTTCCATGAGGCTCCGTTCATCGCCTCGCGAAAATAGCTGCGTTCCTCCGCCGACCAGAAATCTTCCACCACCAACACGGGGCTGACGTGAAACGAGAACGACGGCAGGTCAGCCAGTGAGACCGTCGATGAAGCCAGACCGACAATGTTACCCACGGGTTCCTCACACTCACCGACGGACCGGCCGTCCGGGAGCGATTCTCATACCACTCTGGCCCATCGATTGACAAGGCGAGCCGGGTCCCAAAACACGGAGGGGCCGCCATCACATGATGGCGGCCCCTCGTATACGCTCTCGGTCGTGCCGATTACCAGCGATCGCGCTTTCCACCTGCGCCGCTGCGGCCACCGCCTCCGCCGAATCCACTGCGGCCACCGCCGCCCGTGCGTGGTTCCTGAGGACGGGCTTCATTGACCGTCAAGGTCCGGCCACCCATATCAGAACCGTTCAGCGCCGTGATCGCCGCCTGCGCTTCAGCGTCCGAGGACATTTCCACGAAGCCAAAGCCGCGCGACTGCCCGGTAAACTTGTCCGTGATAATCCGCGCCGACGCCACCGCGCCGTGCGCCGCGAACAAGTCGCTCAATTGCTGTTCGGTCGCCGAATAAGGCAACCCACCGACATAAATCTTCGAACCCATCGGGGTTCCTCCTTTAAAAATGACATTGTCTTGAACTCGAGGAACGGGGAAGGAGCGGGCCGAAGACGCAACCAACGCAGCGGCTTAGGTCTGACTTCCGACGAGATTCCCGGACAAGGCAACATCGATGTTGCAGGTCTGCTCTGTTGACACCCTTCACCGCCAGACCCCTACGATGAAGTGAACGTACCCTACCATAGGAGCCGCTCGAATACAAGCTTACTCGCCGACCCGCACCAGCAACCCCTGTTCCTTACAGTAGGCGAAGGTGCGATAGAACCACGCGACCGCTCCGACCAGAAAGAGCGCGTTCAGGCTCAGCGCCCAGGCAAGATGCGTGACCGGCGGCGTGCCGGGCATCAGCACCGCCCGCATGCCTTCGAAGACATGAGCCGCTGGGTTAGCCCAGGCGACCGGCTTGAGCCACACCGGTAGGACCTCCATCGGATAGAACACGCAGGAGATCGGTTGGAACAGGAAGACCATGCTCCAGGCCAAAACCTCCGCTTCCTGGCCGAACCGCATGATCAGCGACGTGGTGAACACGCCGATGATCCAGCCCGTAATCACCAGATTGAGCACGAACGGAATCAGCCACAGCCCGATCACGAGAACGTTGTATGAGTAAAAGAGCAGCGCGCAGACGGCCATGACGACGGAGACGCAGGTCACTTTGAAAACGCTCATCGCCATTGTGGCGGCGAGAAATTCGCCGGGCTTGAGCGGGCTGGCGAACAGATTCATCAAGTTGCGGGCCCACAACTCTTCCAGGAACGAGATCGTGATTCCCTGCTGGGATCGAAACAGCATGTCCCAGAGGATCAGCGCCCCGAGAAAGAACGCGACAAAGCCGGGAACCTGCGCCTGATAACGAGCGAGGTACAGAGTGATGAACCCCCAAATGACCAGATCCAAGAACGGCCAGTAGAAGATCTCCATGATCCGGGGCAGGCTTCGCCGGTAGAGATACAAATGGCGCGCAATGATGGCCCCAATACGGTGGAGTTTCATGGACAGCCCTCATGATGGTGCTCGTGGTCACACCCGCCGCAGCCACGGTGCCGACCGAGCAGGTCGTCCATGAGCCGTCGTACACCGGCCAGCAAGTGCCTGCCGGCCCGCCGGCCATCGGGAGCCTGGCGCCAGGCAAGGCCGCACAGGACGATCGGCACACCCAGCAGGCCTGCGCCGAAGGCAGGACCGGCGCCGGTCCCTTCTGTCCACCAGACCAGCCCGGCGATAAGGAAGAGCGGCAGCAGACCGACCGTCAAACCGTTCGCCACCACGCGCCACCCACAGGTACGGCGGGCGAGACCGACCAGTCCGATACCTAGCCAAAACAGGCCCCACCCCGCGCTCACACTCAGCCCTCCGACTAGTACACCGGCACCGAAATCAATCAGCATGCGGACCATCGTCTCCGGCACGGGTTACCTCCGCGATTCACGCGCAAGCTTCAGAAACACTTCTTCCAGATCCTGTTCGCCGAATCGCGCCACGATCTCGTGGGCCGTCCCTTCGGCCACAATCCTGCCGCGCTGAAGAAAAATGATCCGATCCGACATCTCTTCCATCTCGCGCATGTTGTGCGATGTATAGAGCATGCTTAAGCCGGACGATCGTCGTTCCTCCTTGAGTAGGCTCCGGATCTTGTGCGCGATGTCGGGGTCCAGGCTGGCCGTGGGCTCGTCGAGGAAGAGGATTTTCGGCTCGGTGAGAAACGCTTTGGCCAAGGTCAGCCTCGTCATCTGTCCGGACGAAAGCTTCCGGGTTACCTTGTGCCGGAACTCTTCCATCTCCAGTTTCTTGACGATCTCGTCGACGCGGGGCCCGATTCCGGGGAGTCCGTACAGCCTTCCCACCACACGGAGATTTTCCTCGACTGTGAGCGATTGGGGCATCGAGATGTACGTCGACGAGAAATTCACCTGCTGCAGAATCGCTTCCCGATGCGTCGAAAGATCCATCCCGAACATTCGAATGGATCCGGCCGTCGGCGTCACCAGCCCCAGGAGCATCTGGATCGTGGTCGTCTTGCCGGCTCCGTTCGGCCCCAACAACCCGAGGATCTCGCCGGGTCTGATTTCGAACGACACGTCGTCCACGGCGGTGAAGTCGCCGAACCGTTTGGTCAGATGTGCGACCTGCAACACAGGGGTGGTCATGGCGGGGAACGCCCGGCTCAGTTGAAGAGCAGCGAACCGCTGATTTTCTCCGGGAGGTGGCAGGTTTCGCATTTCCGGCTGAGTACCCGGCCACGGTACTCGGTCTTGCCGTCGTGGCACCGGAAGCAATCGTTCAATGCCCGGGTGCGTAAGGACGACCCCTCGGGATAATCCGGGTACCAGGGCTGGCTGTCGTCGGAGACATGCCCGCGCGGGATGACGATCGGATAGCCCTTGACCGGCTTGTCATGGACCACCCCCGCATGGCAGGTGGTACAACCTTCGCCCTTTCCCCGTTCGGCGAAGGCTTCCATATGGGTCCGGTGGCTCATCACCAGCCCGACCTCCTTGACCGGCGTCGGCAGATCGCGCGGCGCGACTTCCGAGACTCGCAGGATGTGGCGATGGCAACTGAGACATACACCGGAATCGACCGTCGCCTTCAAGTTATGCGGGTCGGGCGGATTGCCAAACAAGTAAATCGCCACATCCTTGGTCCCGTTGATCGCCTTGTCTTGAATCCATCCCGCGAGGCCCGGCCGGACGTGACAGGCGACGCAGGTGACTTCCTTGTGCGAGGACTTCACCCAACTCTCGTACGAGGGGGCGATGGTGTGGCAACTGGCGCAAAACTTCGGGTGATCGGTCAGCGGAACGGCAACACCGCCGAGAGCCACGGCCCCGGCTGCAAGAGCCACTACAACTGCGGCGCTAGGCTTCCAGCTCATGCCCGGATCGAACGCGTCTCGGGAACTGTTGCATGATGAGGGCGGCCACCGAGGACACGTCGTTCAGGTCGAAGACGGGCACGTTCAGCTTCACCGGCTTATCCGACACCACCGCCAGCAACCCGTCCGCCGAGATCGGAATTTCCCCGATCTGTTCGCGGATGATCATGATCTTCGGATACCCCTCGTGCTTCCAGCCTTCCGCGATGATCAGATCGTAGCTCTCGTCCAAGAACCGATCGCGGACATCCTCCACCCTCAACTGATCGGACACGTCGGCGAACATGGCCATGCTGCCCTTGGACAAAACCACCACGCTGCTTGCGCCGGCCCGCTTGTGCCGCCAACTGTCCTTGCCCTCCGTGTCGAGATCGAACCCGTGGCCGGCATGTTTGACGGTTGCGACTTTATACCCGGCGCGCACCAGCTCCGGAATGACGCGCTCGATGAACGTCGTCTTCCCGCTGTTCGACTTGCCGACAAAACAGACGATGGGAATCGCCATGAAATCCTTGGTCAACGAGCCACGGTCGCTGCGGAACAGAGCAGGCTCTGTTCCATTGACCGATGACGATCGAGCCCTCGTACCTAGCAACAAGACGGGCGGTGCCCGCCCGAATGCATATACTCGCTTTCAGCCAGCCAAGCTTCGCCGCTCAGCAACTGCACGGTCACCTGATCCCCGGGATTCAGCCGTTCGACCTCGACGGGCACGTCGATCAGGCAATTGGCCTTGACCATCGACGTAAGAATTCCCGATCCCTGATCGCCCGTCGTCCGGACCTTGAACACGCCGTCTTCCCGCGTCAGGACGCCGCGCAAGAAATGGCGGCGGTCCGCGCGCTTGGAAAACTTCTCTTGAAAGACGGCCTGCACGACCGGGCGTCCGTATCTCCGGCGTCCGGCCATCTTCAATATGCAGGGCCGGACGAGTTGCTCGAACGTCACCATCGAGGACACCGGATTGCCCGGCAGCCCGAACGCCAGCTTCCCCTGGATCTTTCCGAAGGCTAACGGCTGCCCCGGTCTGATGGCCAGCTTCCAGAAGTTCATCTCGGCCCCAAGGTCGCGGAAAACCGCTTTGGTGAAATCGTAGTCGCCCATCGAGACGCCGCCGGAGAGCACGAGGATGTCGGCGTTCAGTCCATGCGAAATCTTTTCCGTGAGCGCGGCGGGATTGTCACGGGCGATGCCGAGCAGCAGGGGAATCCCTCCGGCTTCCTGCACCGCGGCGGCGATGCCGTAGCTGTTCGAATTGATGATTTTCTCCTCGCTGAACCGTTCGTCGAGATCGGCCAGTTCATCGCCCGTCGAGAGAATGGCCACGCGCGGGCGCTGATAGACGAACACGAACGACTTGGCCAAGATCGCGAGCATGCCCGCTTCGCCTGGGCGAATCCTGGTTCCTTTCGCGATGATGCAGTCGCCTTTCTTGACGTCCTCGCCCTGGGGCCGGATGTTGGCGCCGCGGGGCTCCGGCTTGAACACGCGCACCGAGTCCGGAGTCTGCTCCGTGTCCTCGACTTTGATCACGGTGTCCGCCCCGCGCGGGATCGGCGCTCCCGTCATGATCCGGATGGCCTGTCCCGGCCCGACTGTCCGGGACGGCATCTTGCCGGCCGGCACGTCTTCGATCACCGCCAGGGTCACGGACTGCTGAATCGCGTGCTCCTGCTTGATGTCGTCCCAGCGGACCGCAAAGCCGTCCATCGCCGAGTTGTCCCAGGGCGGATTGTCCCGTTCGGCGACGATATCCTCGCCCAGGACACGTCCCAGCGCATCGAGCAGCGAGATTTTCTCGAGCCCCAGCACAGTGGTGGCGTCGAGCACCACCTTCTGTGCTTCGTGGAGAGGGGTCAGTCCGGTTGTCGCGTCCGCGGCTTTCACGAGGGTCTGCCCTTCAGTGGTGGTGTTGCTGGCGGGAGCCAATCTTGAGCAGCGATCCGCTCTTCTTGCAAAAGGCTTCCACCTGGTTGGCGATATTGTGATAGGCCTCGGCCGTCGGCGTATCCGAATAGAACATCGCGAAAGGTTCGCCGGCATCCGACTGGGTCACCACGTCTGGATCGAGCGGAATGCGGCCGAGAAACGGTACGCCCATGTCGTGCGCGGAGGCTTCTCCCCCGCCCTTGCGGAAGACCTCGATGTGCTGGTGGCAATGCGGGCACTCGAGTCCGCTCATGTTCTCGACGATCCCGATGATCGGCACGTCGCTGTCCTTGCAGAACGTCACTGACTTGCGGGAATCCAGCAACGCCACTTCCTGAGGCGTCGTGACGATCACCGCGCCGCTCACGTTGCCCAGCAGGTCGATCGTCGTCACCGACTCGTTCCCGGTTCCCGGCGGGAGGTCGATGAGGAGAAAATTCAGGTCCTGCCATTCGACGCCCCCCAGCAATTGGTTAATGAACTCGTATTTGTACGCGTCGCGCCAGATGATCGGGTCGTCCGGATTCTGGAGGAGGAACGACATCGACGCGATCTTAAGATTGTAGGCCTGAAACGGAATAATGCCGCCGGACGTGCTGATCTTGAGCTTCTGGCCCTCGGCGCCCACCATTTTGGGAATGTTGGGCCCATGGATATCCATGTCGCAAATCCCCACGTGCCAACCTTTCAACGCAAGGCTGACGGCGATGTTCGTGGTACAGGTGCTCTTGCCCACCCCCCCCTTGTTGCTCATGATGAGGACTTTGTATTCGATCCGCTCCATCCGTTTTGCGACAAGCCAGCGGCTGTGCCCTTCCTTGTCCTTCTGGCACCGCTCGTTCTCGTCGCAAATCGCGCAGGCCCACATATAGGTACAGGCATCGTCGGCACCGCCGTTCCCGCTGCTGATCACGTTTAATTCACGCGCCATGTATCTGCGTCCTTCCTGGTGACTCCGTAGATGATGTGGCCCGCTATCGCCTCCGTCCGCCGGTCGGCACCCCGACGTAGTCGCCTTCCCCGGCATCGGGCATCGACATGGCCGGGCCGGCCCCCGACACCCCGGCCGCAGCCATCGACGGCACCAGCGTGTCGGCGGGTACGGCGGCTTTCTTCTTCTTATTGAAGAAACCGGCGCTCACGATTCCCACCTCGTAGAATACATACATGGGGAGGGCCATCAGGCACTGGTTGAACGGATCGGGCGTCGGGGTCAAAATCGCCGCCACGATGAACGCTCCCAGCAGCGCCCACTTCCGGTAGCGTCGGAGGAACGGTGCATCGACCCAACCGAGTTTCGCCATCAGCGTGATGGCGAGCGGCACTTCGAAGATCAGCCCGAAGACCAACAGAAACCAGAGGGCGAACCCCACGTACTGGGCGATGGAGAGTTGCGGAATGAAACCGGCGCTCACGCCGTAGGAAATCAGAAAGTTCAGGGCGAAGGGCAGCACGAAGAAGAACGAAAACGACACGCCCGCGTAGAAGGCCAGCGTGCTCAGGAAAACGAAGGGCCCAACGAACCGCCGCTCCTGGACATGCAGGCCCGGCACGACGAATTTCCAGATTTCGATCAGGATATAGGGCGTCGCCAGCACGATTGCGAACAGCCCGGCCACCTTCACGTTCTGCCACAGCGCCTCGGCCGGGGCGAGAAAGACGAACGGCACGGTCGGCAGATCCGTCGGCTCCCAGGACAATGTGCTGGGCACGAACATGTTCTGCAGCGGAATCC
Organism: uncultured Nitrospira sp.; assembly: GCA_964445795.1. GTDB lineage: Bacteria > Nitrospirota > Nitrospiria > Nitrospirales > Nitrospiraceae > Nitrospira_D. Next base: position 17,921 of record CAYULI010000026.1, read on the forward strand.
GGAGCCATTTCACCAAGGTGTCGGCATAGAAGAAGGTCGCTACGAAGACGATCGCCGTCACAATGACGGCACGCGTCAACCGGACCTGGAGCTCCACCAGGTGCTCCATCACCGGCATCTTCTTGTCTTCCAGCGGCTTGAAGACCGTGTCTTGCAGCCACCGGTTGAAATCGTTCAGCACAAGGCCTCGAGCGTGGCGCGACTCGGTGATCGACGATCGAGGAAGTCCGGAGCTACTTCACCCAATCACCGCGTCCGATTTCGTACGTTCCTACTTCGGGTTTACCGCGACGAACAGGCTGTTGCCCTGCCGGTTGATCAGCAGCACGGCCAGTTCGTCTTTCTTGATTTTGTTCGCCGCCTTCTGATAGTCCTCGAGCGTCTTGACCGGCTCGTGATTCACTTCTTGAATCACGTCTCCACGCTGCAATCCGGCCGCTTCCGCCTGACCGCCCGGCTCGACGGACGTGATGACCACGCCGGTCGTCTTGGCCGGAATGTTCAGTTGGCTCATCAGCGCGTTATCCAGGGCCTGCACGCGCAGGGACGCCAGCACGTTGTCCGGCGGCTTGATGGTTTCGCCCTGCTCCTTGGGAGGCGCCGGCTCTTTCCTGGCCAGGATCTCGTCCGACGGCCGTTCGGCCACCTTCACGGAAATCGTCTGCTCTTTGCCGTCCCGGAGGATCTTGACCTGCGCCTCCTTGCCGACGGCGGTCCGCGCCACGAGATTCCGGAGCTGGCTCACACTCTGAACTTCTTTCCCGTTAAACGCCACCACTATGTCGCCGCGCTTGATCCCGGCGGCATAAGACGGTCCGTTCTCGTTGACATCGCTGATCAGCACGCCTTTGCGCTGTTCGGGCAGCTTGAATGATTTGGCCAGCGCCGGAGTAATTTCCTGGATGGCCACCCCCATCCATCCGCGAACGACCTTGCCGGTCTTCTGCAGGCTGTCCACGATATCGACGGCGATGCTGCTCGGAATGGCGAACCCGATGCCTTCCGACCCGCCAGTGCGCGAAAAGATCGCGGTGTTGATGCCGATCAACTCCCCGTTCATGTTTACAAGCGCGCCGCCGGAATTCCCGGGATTGATCGCCGCGTCGGTTTGAATGAAATCTTCGTAGTCCGCGATGCCGACGTTCCCCCGGCCCAGGGCGCTGATAATGCCGAGCGTCACCGTCGAACTCAACCCGAACGGACTGCCGACCGCCAACACGAGGTCGCCGACCTGGAGCTTTTCGTAATCCGCCCACTTCAGCGAGGGCAGATCCTTCGCATCGATCTTGATCACAGCCAGGTCTGTCTTCGGATCCGTGCCGATTATCTTGGCTGAAAATTCACGCCGATCGCTGAGCGTCACGGTGATCTGGGTCGCCCCCTCCACCACATGATTGTTGGTCACGATATAGCCGTTGGGATCGAGAATGACGCCGGAACCGGCACTTTGATCGGGGCGGCCGTGCGGCCCGGGGGGACCCGGCGGCATCGGCGGCGGCGTCGGCAATTCTCCTCCCGGCTCTTCGCCGGGCGGAGCACCGAAGGGGCCCGGGGGAAGACCACGTCGCCGTCCTCCCTCGCCACCGCCTGTTACCGCGATATTCACGACAGCCGGAGTGACTTTTTTTACGATGTCTGAAAACCCCTGCGCAAAGGCCGGCGGCACCACCGCCGGAGAGGCTCCCGCTTCCCACTCAAGTCCGGCGGCAAGTGACCAAGCCAGAATGAGTCCACAACCAACAAGCCACGTGGTTGCCCGTTGACTCCAATTGACCATAACTTCATTCCTCCAGAAGGTTGTGCTCATCAAAGCGATCACGACGACAGGTCGACAGGCTGCCGACCCTCACCCGTGACCGGCACGGGACAGGCTAACTCGGCTTGCCCGGAACACCGCCGAATGAACGGTGTATCTTACACCAATCATTCCTTGGGCTTCAAAGAGGAAAAGTCCCCTTCAGACTCGTGCAGATTCGTGACGCGCGCCTGAAAGGGACGATCAGAGGGACGACGTTGTCGTGGCCTCATCCGAACGGGGTGCGGGGTCTTGTCAGCTCCTTCTTCGCGCAGCGGCATCCGATTCGAGCAGCCCGAGCCAGGCGTTCTGCAACTGCAGGGTGAGCCGCTTGGCGGCCTGATCGAACGACACGACCCGAAGGGTGTACGGTGCCCCTTCATATGTCGGTGGCCAGAACCGTCGTTCCGGCTCCTGCGGCCGCAGATACACGACCGGATACCACTGGTTGATCCCCGGCGACGCCGGACGATCCAGTGTCGCCCATCCGCGTCCTTCCGCCTGCACGATGACCTTCCCGTTCTTCGCGTCAAGCAGCGCAAATTCCAGCAACGACCAGTTGTCCCGTCGATAGCCGGGCTGCATGTGCGTCGTCCATCCGAGGAAAAGAGACACCGGATACTCCTGCTCCGTGCTGGACACAACCACGATGGCTAGATAGTCGAGCCCGTGCTTTCTTGCGAGATCGGAAAATTGGGTGCGGGTCCCGTCGGACGGCCCGATCTTCCCGGGAGCGATCACCTCTGCAATGGTGATGGGGAGGACGCGGCTGATCTCCTGTTTGAGGCGCTCGCCCAGATTGGCCAACGCTTCATCGGGCAGATTGGGCTCCGCGTCGGGAGCCGCCGTATCCGAAACGAGAACAAGCCCCGCACGGAGCGGCTTCTGCTCGGCCTTTAACAATGCATCGGGACTGGAACTTTGGTCGATGGGAACGTAATCGACCAAGCGGCTTGGGGGGACCGATGAGGCACAACCCCAGGGCAGCAGAGATAGACAGAATAACAAAAGTCCGCGGACGACATGGCTCATCTCCTACCTCCCGGGTGGGCGGGTTGGTATCCTCTCACGAAGCTACGTTCGCTCCCGTATGACAGATCTGTCAAGCCCTGGGCAAAAACTCCCTCTTGCTTTCGCCACGGGGCCCGCTGTACTGTGGACACACTTCCACGCTGGGTACGGGGAGGTTACCGGTGAGACAAGAGGGTTCGTACACCTCCCTGGACCTCTCCATTGTCATTCCGGCTCACAACGAAGCCTCCCGCATTCTCCCCTATCTTCACTCCATCCTCGGGTATATGAACCGTCGGGCCCGTCCCTTCGAAATCATCGTGGTCGACGACGGCAGTCTGGACGAGACTGCGGCGGTGATCCGTGAATTCGGCCGACATACCCCCTGCGTCAGGCTCATTCGCCTGCCGGTCTGCGCCGGAAAAGGGGCGGCCGTCCGCCAGGGAATGCAGGCCGCGCGGGGGCGCCGGCAATTGTTCGCCGACGCGGACGGCGCCACACCCATCGAGGAACTGACTCGACTCGAGCAGGCGCTGGCGGCAGGAGCCGAGATTGCGATCGGATCGAGAAGTCTCGCCTCCCACCGGTCCGATTTCACCGTGCAAGCCCGGTGGCACCGTAGCTTGCTCGGCGGCTGCTTCAATCGCATCGTACGGCTAGGAGGGATTCGGGGTATCGCGGATACCCAGTGCGGGTTCAAGCTGTTCGAGCGGGCGGTCGCTCAGGATCTCTTCGGCATCTCCTGCGTCAACGGGTACGGATTCGACCTGGAACTGCTTTACATCGCGCAACGCCGCGGCTATCGTATCGCAGAGGTTCCAGTAAACTGGGCGGACCAGCCCGGTTCGAAGGTCCGGCTCCTCCGAGACGGTCTCGGGATGCTCCGCGAATTGTGGGTCATTCGCCGGAACGAGCGGAAAGGCTTCTATTCCAACCGGGTGATTGCCCGCGAGCTCTCTCCTCTCGCCTCCTCGTCGCCAGTCCTCGAGTAACCGCCCCCTTCCATGGTTCTCGCCCATGCCGCCGTCAGGATCACGACCTTGCCGTCCTCATATTCCTTTCGCCAGTCCGGGAGCCCGGCCAGGGTTCGCGCCAAGGGACTGTCCCGTTTCAGCAGCGCCCAATCGACCGCATATTTCTCCAGCACGGCCAACCGAGGGACCTCGGTCTCGCAGACTGCGACGTAGTCTTTGAAGATCCATCGCTCGCCGATTCTCCATGCCGGCATTCGTCCGTCGATAAAGACTTTTTGGTCCGGCAGCCACCAGAGGAGGAACCCGCCGAATTGGTAGTCGTGCACTGGTCGTGTCCCGATACGGTCACGGTGCGCCTGAACCCACTCGACCGCCTCGATGGGATAGGACGTCTGGCGAAAAGCCACGGCCGGCTCAAGCCCGAAGCGGAACACGCCTTCCAGGTGATCGGAACCCAGATGGAACAACGCCAACCCCAAGACCAGCGCCAACCCACCTCTCCATTGGGCTGGAGAGATCCGCTTCACCATAGAGTGCGCGGCCAGGCGGGACACCCCCTCCTGAAGCAAGTCGGCCACGAGCGGCACCGTAACGATCAGAAAGAGCGGAATGTTCCGCAAATGCCAACACGCAAGACCGAGGAAGATGGTGAGGACGCCCCAGCGGACCGGCTCCACGCGACGATACCAGCACGCCAGCGCCAGGGCCAAGGCGGCCAGGTACACGAGAAACATCCGTCCTGCAAGAGTGTCCGGAGAAAGACTGTGCCATTCCCGGATCACCTCGATCATGTACCGGTCGGAAAGCGAATCGACAATCTCTTTGTGCAAGGCCCAGCCGTAGGGATTGATCAACGTCAGCAGACCGCCGATCACAGTCGCCGCAGCCAGTCGCCACAGGATGCCTGGAGGGTATCGCCAGTCGCGGTCCGACTCACCGGCTTTCGGCCGGACAAACCCTACAAGAGCGACGCTCCAGGACAGGCTGACAACCAGCGTCAGCAGGAACAGTCCGGCGGTAAATCCCCCGTGCAGGTTGGCCCAGAGGAGCATCATCGGAGGAATCCACCAGACCAAGGAGGGTGGCCCGCTGCGGAGTCGATCCAACAGCCGCATCAACACAGCTAAGCCCAACCAAGTCACCGCTTGGGTACGAGCTCCAAGAAACGGGAGGGCGACCCATAATGACAAGGAGCAGGCGAGTAGCCGGACCGACATGCGTGCGGTGGCGCATCCCGCCGCCATTATCCAGGCCGTCGCGGTCACCAGCGCAAAAAACAGGATGACACACAACGTGCCCGCCGATCCGCCGGCTGCATAGAGCAGCCCCAGCAGCAGGTCCGTCAGCCAAGCGTGTTCGACCCATGGCCAATCCGGCATCGTGTACGAGTAGGGATCGAGCGCCGGTAAACGACCCTGTTTCAGAAGATCCAGCCCCGTACGGAGGTGCCAACCGAAATCCGGCTCAGTGAGTGGTTGCAGGACGAGATTGGCCAGGACGATCGCCAGCAGAAGGCTGAGGGCAGACGGGGAACGAGACAGTGTGCCCATGCCACTCACGTGGATCGTGGACGGGAGACGAGATACTGGCCGAGGACGAGCCAGTCCACATCGGTTTTAAGGAAACAGCGAATGGCATCCTCAGGGGTACAGACAATCGGCTCCTGTACATTGAATGAAGTGTTGAGCAAGACCGGGACACCAGTCAGCCGGGCAAAAGCCTGGAGCAATCGCCGGAACAGCGGATCCGACTCGCCGTCGACCGTTTGGACACGGGCCGACCCGTCCACGTGCATGACAGCGGGAAGCACACCCTTGGCGCTGGGCTTGACGGGAGCGGTGAACAACATGAACGGCGAGGGAACAGACAGCTCGAAGTAGTCAGCGGCCCGTTCTTCCAGCACCGAGGGAGCGAACGGACGGAAGAGCTCGCGCTGCTTCACCTTGGCGTTGATGACCGCTCGGATGTCTTCGCGGCGCGGGTCGGCGAGCAGGCTCCGATGGCCCAGCGCCCGTGGCCCCCATTCCATCCGGCCCTGAAACCAAAACACGAGGCGCCCTCGGGCGAGCTCCGTCGCTACCGTCTCACACAAAGCCTCCTCCGAGAGGTGTCGCCCGCTCAAGCCTGATCGCGTGAGAGCCTGGAGATACTCCTCTGCCGAATACTGCGGTCCCCAGAAGGCGGATCGCATCACCGACCGTTGATGCAACCGGCCCTTCCGGAAACAATGCCACAGGGCCGCGCCCATCGCCGCACCGGAATCCCCCGCCGCAGCCGGTACATAGACGTCGGCGAATCCGGCTTCCCGCCGCAGCCGGCTGTTCGCCACACAATTGTACGCGACCCCCCCGGCGAGACACAGATGCTCTGCCCGCGTCCGGCACCGCAAGTAACGGGCGAGGTGCAACAGAGTCTCCTCCAGAACCGCTTGCGCGCTCGCGGCTATGTCCCGGTGCCGCTGCAAAAGCTCCTCCTGCGGCCAACGGTTCGGTCCCAGGAGCTTGACGAGTGCCGGGGAGAACCGTCGGACTCGCGCCAGATGAAAATCCAGCACCTGGACGTTCAGCATAAAATCGCCGTCCGGTTGAAGGCGGAGGATCTCATTGCGGAGAATCCCGGCGTAGCGCGGCTCGCCGTAGGCCGCAAGCCCCATCACGATGTATTCGTCCTGATCCGGAGTGAAGCCGAGGTACGATGTGATGGCGGCGTAGAACTGCCCGAGAGAGTGGGGAAGCGCGGTCCGCGTCAGGACCCGAATATCCTGCGGATCCGCCAGCCCCAGCAACGTGGAGTGGGACTCGGAGGCACCGTCGACGATCAGGACCGCCGCCCGCTCGTAGGGAGACACCAGAACACTGCTGGCTGCGTGGCACAAATGATGATCGTAGAAGACGGGCGGCGGACACGGCGTTCCGTCGATCCGCCGCGACAGGAGGTACCGCAACAGAGCGAGTTCCCTCCATTCGTGCGCCAGGCGCTCCGCCGAACGCTTCCCTTTCACCAGAAAAAGCCGGGGGGACCGCAGCATCGCCGTTAAGGCCAGCTTAGCCCGCCGGCCGAGCTCCCAGTATTTCCATGGGACGACTACGGCATCGACATCGGACAACCGGACGCCACGCTCCTTGAGACAGTATCGAACGGCGTGGATCGGCAGCCCCGACACATGCTTCACTCGCACGAAACGCTCCTCTTCCGCCGCCGCGAGAATGCGCCCGTCTTCGACCAGCGCCGCCGCCGCATCGCGCATGTTGGACAGGCCGAGTACCAGCATGGGAGGAGAATAATGGAGTACCGGGTCCGTGGCAAGCGCCGGGAGCAGCCGGTTGCTTTCCACGGGTGATTCCGGTACGGTGACAGTCTGCTCGCGAATGCAACCGGCTCAATAGGTCAAGAGTGACGCGCTCCGCACATCGATCGATCGGCCAGATCCACCGTCCTCTACGCGCTTCCGTCACGGCCCTCGCTTTCCTGCTCCTCGCAGGCTGCGCCAGTCATTTGGAATTCCCCCCAATGGGAGAACCGTTGGCCCATACGGCGAAACTCGAAATTCCACCTTCTCTCAAGAAACTCAAGGTGGAATACACCGATTCGTGCGGCCACCCGATACAGCTTCCGTTCGGATCGCGCCTGGAAGAAGCGTTGATCGAAGGCGCCTATCGGACTTTCAAGGGAGTGGTGTACGAAGGGGGCGGGACGAAGGACGCTTCACCGGATGTCCTGGTCAGAGTGGACCTCGTCGACTGGTCCTTCAGCATCGACAAAGACTATCTGTACGACCGGGCACCGGCCAAACTGCACCTGAGCGCGATGGCCCGCATCTACGACATGAAGGGCGCCCTCCTTCGTGAAACGGAAATCAAGACGGTTCGACAGGAGCGCCTACGGATCGAGCCGCTCCAGAAAAATTGCGATTACATCGTCGATCCCTTCTTACAGGATTCGGCGGTGGACTTCGCCGCGAAGGTCGTGCAGGACGCGCGGCTCGCCTTCGGCGGGCAACCTCCTCGCCCCACTGAAGCGAGTGCCGTTCTCCCAGCGGCCAAGGCCGCAACGCCGGGCCCTCTCACGCCGCCCCAACAGGTCGCATCATTGGGAGCCACTTCTCCCGCGAATCTTCGTTTCAAAGCCATGGTCCTCGACGAGAACAGCAACTTGGTTCTCGAAGGGGGCGAGCGCGTGCGCGTGCGTGTCGATGTGGTCAATACAAGCAGCGGTCCTGTTCACGACGCGACCGCCTCGCTGACCGGGACACCGTCCATTCTCGCGCAATTTCCAGCCACCACCCTGGCCGTGCCGACGCTGCAGCCCGGCGAAACAAAATCGCTGGAGTTCGTGGCCACGCTGCCTCCGACGGTCCAATCCCAAAAAGCTGAACTCCACGTGGTCGTGGCTGAAAGCGGAGGCGCGGCGGCTGCGCCCTCGCAGACCCTGGCTCTGACCATCCAGCCGACCGGCGTGAAGAGCGACGACGTGGATCAGATTCCCGCTCCGGCGGATGGATTTCACCAGTCCCATACGTTTCTGGTTTCCATCGGCATCGGGTCGTATCGGGATTCCCGGATTCTCCCGCGCAAGTACGCCTCGCTCGACGCCGAGATGGTGGCCAGCTACTTCCAATCACTCGGCGGACTCCCTGCTTCAAACGTGCGGGTGTTGCAAGATTGGAAAGCGCTCCGGCCCGATATCGACGAAGCTCTGTTGGACTGGCTGCCACCCCATGTGACGAAGGACTCGGTCGTGATCGTGTACTTCGCCGGCCAGGCGATCGTCGCACCGACGGGGGAGGTTTTCCTGGTTCCGTATGAAGGCAGCCCCTCCACGACCGCACGGCTGTACCCCCTCAAGGACCTCGAATCGGCCCTTTCTCGTCTAAAGGCCAAACAGACGCTCCTGTTGTTCGATGGCATGGTGTCCCGACAGCACAGCGATCCCAAGGGCAAAACGGCGGCGCCGCGATGGGATTCCGGAACCGGAACGACGATCCGACTGATCGGAGGGGAAGGGTTCTCCAAGGGGCTGGAGGACGACAAGCACCGGCACGGCCTCTTCACCTATTATCTGCTGCGAGGTCTGCGCGGAGAGGCCGACACGAACCGGGACGGCGAGGTGACGCTCGGGGAGGTCGCGGCCTATGTCAGTCAAAAGGTCGCCTGGGCGTCCAAATCGCGGTTCAACTCCGAGCAACGCCCATTGTTCGTCCCACCCATCAAACCGGGTGATCGGTTTGCCTCATTGGTCCTCACCAAGCTGGCCGCCATCACCGGTTCCGAAAGTCCCTAAGAGGACCCTGTTCCGAGTCACCGTTCAGCCGGACCGCCAAATAAAAAGGGCGGGGAGTTTCCTCCCCGCCCCCCATCTGCATGATCGTCCGCGAGAAGACTATTATTCGCCCTTGCAGAAGCTCCGTTCGTAGTTGATGATGGTCCAGGCTTCTTCTTCGGTGATGGCCGCCGGAATCAAGGAAACCATGCCGGTGCCCGGGCTGCCGTTCTTGATGACCCAGAACAGCTCTCCGTCTTTCCGCTTCTTGTGGAACTTGCAGTTGGTGAAATTCCGCGGACTCGGGTTCAGGATGGCTCCCGCCGGCCCGTCGCCCTTCCCTTCTTTGCCATGGCAGTTGAAGCAGGTACCCTTCCCCTCGAACAACGCCTTGCCCTTCGCGATGTTCTCCGGCGTGGCCGGAACCGGGTTCTTCAACGCCTTCGCCTCGGCGATCTGGTCAGGGGGAACGCGGGGCTTCAGCGGATCCCTCTCCTCGGCTCCCACGACAGTGGCCGACAACAACATGAGCGCTGCACCGACTCCCAAGAACTTAGAAAGATACCCCATCACACTTCCTCCTTTGTGTTGGACCAACCGCACACGCACTCGGCCGATGGCCGCAGTCTTGTCATGAGCGGGTATTCAGGAATCCGGTAAAACGCGCGGACTATAGCAACGGCTTTTCCCGCTTGTCAAGAATTCATCGTCCGCGTCGACTGTCTCATGAAGGGCCAGGAGGCCCCGGCTCTTGCGGAGATCAAACCTCATGCCAATTCCGGACCAGGCCCCGGTCAGATAATTGAAGAACTTACGGGCAAGGAGCGAAGAGACAACTCGCGCGGCCTTTTCCCCGTGACACCTTTGCGCCTCAATGACACCAGCACTGCCCCACGTTCGATGAGAGCGAACTAATTCTGCGTGGCTTGAACCGATGACGATTGTCTGAGGAAAGACAGGAAGCCATTCGGGCAGGAAGTAACCACCTACCGCTTGAGGACGATGTCCCGCGCCACTTTTCCGCTCGGCCCGAACGGTTTCTGCGGCTTGCCGTTGAGCTCCGCCTTGACTCCTCCGGCATTGCCCAAGGTCAGCACGAACTGGTCCTGCCCCTTCCAGCGCGCCTTTTCGCCCGGTCGGAGCAGGGCCTCTTGGGGGCGCTCCGCCCAGTGCTGGCGGCGCATAACCTGCGCCTACCGGATGCTGAGCTTCTGGCCCTCTACGCGGAGCTGGAGGCGCCGGCCGAGGTTGGCGCCTACCGCCCATACCGGGCG
>CAYULI010000026.1:28243-41276 GCA_964445795.1 uncultured Nitrospira sp.
TCCGTTATCGACCTGCACCACGACCCAGCTCAACTCCGTGGCCTCGAGGTCCAGAACCAGTTGATTATCTGTAGCCGTTCCGGCTCCCTCCAGCGAAATGCCGCCAAGCGGGCCATCGACACCCGGCGATGAAGTCGACACCGTTTCGGTCTCCGGCTTCGACACGACCGCCGGGGTCGCCGCCGGTTCAGCCTGTCGCGTCTCGCTGGCCGGTTTCAACGGAGCCGCTGGTGCGTCAGCCGGTTTGACCGAGGCGGACTCGGTTTCCGCACGAGAGACGGCGGCGCCCTGATCGTTCGAAGTCTGTTGCGTCGTGCGCATGGCCGGAACGTGGTCGGGATTGGCCCGGCGAAGCACGGACGATTGTTCGCGGCTCAACAGGAAAATCAACGTCACCACGGCAATGCCGATGGCCACTGCGACGGCTTTGCGATTGGCCTGGCGTTTGCGCTCCTCCTCAGCCTGTCTGATCCGCAAACGTTCGCGCTCGTCCTGTTTCTCGTAAAACGCTCCGGCCGACTGGATAAACCGGTGGATCGCATCTTCTTCGTCCAAGCCGAGCGAGCGCGCATAGGACCGGACAAATCCTCGGGCGAACACCTGATCGGGCAGTTTCGCGAAGTTCCCGTCCTCCAGGGCCTTGACGAAATCGGACCGGATCCGCGTCTTGGACGCGACCTCGTCGACGGTCAATCCTTTCGTCTCTCGAACTTGTCTGAAAAATTCGCCGACCGATTCCATTGCGCTCCTACTGCTTCAAACGACTCAGCAGTTCCGTTGCCGCCGCTCCGTACTCCCCCTCCTTGTCGAGCGTCGCCACTTTGGTCAGCACCTCCCTCGCCCTGGCATTGTATCCCAGCTTGTAATAGACGCGACCCAACTCGAGGTGGGTTACCGCGAGGGGGACGCTCGGCGGGTTAACGGTGATCGCATCCTCCAGCACTTCCATGGAAGCCTGCAGATCGCCCTTTTTCGCCAACGCGCGGCCCAAGTGAAGCCGGGCCAGGTCCGGTGTGGGATACAAGGGATTGGTCAACGCTTGACGATAGGCTTTGATCGCCTCATCCAACCGATCCTGGCTCGCGAGAACCTGCCCGAGATACGTATAGGCCTCGGAATAGGCGTCGTCAACCTTGATGGCCGCCTTGAATTCCTCTTCGGCCTGAGCGAGCTTGCCTTGAATAGCGTAAATATGCCCGAGGGCGTAATGGGCCTCTTTATTGTTCGGATTCAACTGCACGGATTTCTGGAACGATACGAACGCCTTCTGCCTGTCTCGGTCAAGGCTGGCCACGCCCTCCTGATAGTACCCTTGCGACTTTTGGATCGCTTCTTCGCTGGTTGCGCATCCGACGAGCAAAGCAGCCGCCGCAAGGCACCCCAGGACGCCGGATCGCCGCACCTTGCGCAGGAACGCCGTAGCGGCTCTATCGTTTTTCTGACCGACCATGTTCACGGGATATCCTCGAAATGGGTCAATCGCTTGAACTCTCTGTACCGGGCTTGAATCTCTTTGTAATCCAGGATACGCAATCGGTCAAGACTAAAGGCTTCTACGGTAAAGGACGCCATCACGCTGCCGAAGATGATCGCCTGCTTCATCGCCTCTGGCGACTGGTTACCCGTCGCGGCGAGAAATCCGAGAAATCCGCCGGCGAAGGTGTCCCCGGCTCCGGTCGGATCGCGCACGTCCTCCAGTGGGAACGCCGGCGCGCCGAAGACTTGCTTCTCGTTGAACATCAATACGCCGTACTCCCCACGCTTGATGATGAGATGCTTCGGACCTTTAGACAGGATCAGTCTAGCCACCTTGACGAGATTCGGATCCTGCCCCAGCGCCCGGGCCTCCCCGTCGTTGATGATCAGAACATCGACTTGTTCCAGGACCTTCCAGAGCGCGTCGCGCTTGCCGTTGATCCAGAAATTCATCGTGTCGCACGCCACCAGCGAGGGGCGCTCGACCTTCTGGAGCACGTCGAGCTGCAGTTCGGGATCGATGTTGCCGAGGAACAGCACGTCCGGCGAGCGGTACGCATCTGGAATCTTGGGCCGGAACGTCTCGAACACATTGAGTTTCGTATCCAGCGTATGGGCCTCGTTGAGTTGATGCGAATACTCACCCTTCCAGCGGAAGGTGGCGCCCGGCCGTCGCTCGAGCCCCGTGAGATCGATCCCGCGACTCTTCAAAAACGTCACGTGCTGCGGGGGGAAATCCTCCCCGACTACCGCGATGAGTGCCACCGAGGTAAAGAAGCTGGCCGAGGTCGCGAAATACGTCGCGGAGCCTCCTAGGATATCCGTCCCCTCACCGAACGGCGTCTTCACCGTATCGAGGGCGACCGATCCGACCACGAGCAATTTCCCCATGATTCACTGCGCTCCTTTCTTCGTCGCCATCACTCGGCCGGTGAGAAGGGCGAGTTTCTTTCGGACTCCTGCCGGCACGCTCTTGGGCGCCGTCACGATTGCGTTGTCCAGCGCCCGATGGCAGGAACAGGCCGGCGCGTCGGCCACGGAGGGCACCACGGTCTTCAAGATACGTTTGGCCAACGCGACATTCCGATGGAGCGTGGCGAGAATGGCCTCCACGGTCACGGCTTCTTCCGTGTCATGCCAACAATCATAATCGGTCACGAGCGCTATCGTCGCGTAGCAGAGCTCGGCCTCGCGCGCTAGCTTGGCTTCCGGCATGTTGGTCATACCGATGACGTCCACTCCCCATTGCCGGTAGAGTCGGGATTCCGCTTTGGTCGAAAACTGCGGACCTTCCATACAGAGATAGGTCCCGCCGCGGTGCAGCACCGCTCCGACTTGATGGGCGGCCTTTTCGAGATCCTGCGCCAGCCCGGCGCAGATCGGCTCGCCGAAGGCCACATGAGCCACCATCCCGCCCTCGAAAAAACTGCCGGCGCGCCGCTTCGTCAGATCGATGAACTGGTCCGGCAAGACGACATCGCCGGGACGAATCGACTCCTTCATGCTGCCGACGGCGCTGATGGAGATGACCCGCGAGACCCCGAGAGACTTGAGAGCGTAGATATTGGCCCGGTAGTTGATCTCACTCGGACTCAGCCGGTGGCCGCGCCCGTGCCGTGACAGAAACGCGACGCGCGTTCCGTCCAGTATGCCGACGACGATCGCATCCGATGGGGTCCCGAACGGAGTCCGCACCCGCATCTCGCGCACCGCCGTGAGTCCCTCGATGTCGTACAGCCCGCTCCCCCCGATGACTCCTACCGAAGCGCCGCTCCCTGTGCTCGTCTGTTTCATACCGTCCCTTCCCTCAAGGCTGCCTTGGGCATGGCTCCTGAAGCCTCCCGCACCTCCAATGATTCTAGGAACCGGTCGATACGCCGGCAGACCAGGTCCACCGTACGATCGAGTGGTCCCTGCTCATCGACCGCGATCCATTCGATGCCCGGCTCCTTCCGGAACCAGGTCATCTGCCGCTTCGCAAACCGCCGAGTGTCGCGCTTGAAGCGGCGCACCATCTCGTCGTAATCGAACTCACCAGCCAGGTACGCAGCCACCTGCCGATAGCCCAGCCCCTTCATCGCGCCCAGATGACGCCCGTAGCCCCGATCCAGGAGCCCACGAGTCTCGTCGATCATCCCATGCGCCAACTGCCGCTCGATGCGCTCTTCGATGCGACGGTCCAGTTGATCTTTCGGACTGTGCAACCCGATCAGCAACGTGCTGAACCCGGAATCCCGGAATGCATGCTCGCGGTGCAAAGCCGAGATCGGCCGCCCGGACAGGCGATGGACCTCTAGCGCGCGGAGGACCTTGGGTTCGTCGTTCGGATGGAGCCGCGCCGCCGTCTCGGGATCCACACGCGCCAGCTCCGCATAGAGTCGGTCCCGCCCCTGTGTCCGGCTGAGGGCTGTCAGTTCGGCCCTGATGCCGGGATCGGCCCGTGGCGCCTCGCACAGCCCCCTGACGAGCGTCCGGATGTAGAGGCCGGTTCCCCCGACGACAAAGGGCAACAGTCGCGCCCCGTACAACCGTTCGATTTCCACTAGGGCCATTTGCCGGTACCACCCCGCGTTGAAGTCTTGGTCGGGATCGACCAGATCGATAAGCCGGTGCGGCACGCCCTGACGCTCCTCCGCCGTCGGCTTGTCCGTGCCGATGTCCATGCCGCGATAGACCTGCCGCGAATCGGCCGTGAGCACTTCGGTCCCGAACCGTTGGGCCACCTGCACAGCGACACGGCTTTTCCCCACCGCTGTCGGACCGAGCAACACGACCAACGGTCGAGATTCGCAGATTGCCGGCGATACCTGGGACATATGTCCTGCCATCCATTTCCTGATCACCAGCCGATCCGTCCGAACATTTTCTCCAGATCGGTCGTGCTCAGCGTAAAACACGTGCGCCTCCCGTGGGGGCAGGTGGTGACCTTCCCTTCAGCGATCCAATCTTCCACCAGAGTCTTGATCTCGGGCAACTCCATCGACCGACCGGAGCGGACCGCGCCATGACAGGCCAGGGACGCCAGCACAGGCCGGACTTTCGCTTCAAAACCGGAGGCGACCTCCCACTGGACCAAATCGTCAAGAATGTCCTCCATCAACATGCGGGGATCGAGCCGCCCGACTCCCGCGGGGACTGCACGAAGCAGGACCGCCGTGGCTCCGAACGGTTCGAGCCCCAGCCCCAGCTTTTCGAGATCCTCCTGATGCCGCTGCAGGAGCGCGGCCTGCGGAGCGGAGAGCTCGACCGGTTCGGGAATGAGCAGGGGCTGCGACTGGATGCCGCGCTCCGTCCAGGCGCGATAGAGCCGTTCGAACAGCACCCGCTCATGCGCAGTGTGCTGATCGATCACGGTGAGATCGCCGCCGACCTGCACGATGAGGAACGTCCGGTTAAGCTGTCCCAGCGCCGTCACTTCCGAAGATGGCACACGGATGTATGGTTCGGCCGCTTCGTTGGCGAACGCCGTTTGTCTATCCTCGCCCGGCCGGCTACCTTCTTGCCGAAGCGATGCACCGTTCTCCACGCTGCGAGGGAACGGTCCGGCGGCTGACGAGCCTCCTCGCCGGGGGGGCTCTATCGCCATCGACGCGACATTTCCGCCGGCTGTCGCGAAGGTGTTCCCTGAACCCCGCTCAGCCAGGGGAACGCGATCCCCTACGCCCAGCGCGGAACGGACGGCCCGCCGAACCAACTGATGAATGGTTTCGCCGTCGGAAAACCGGACCTCCCGCTTGGCGGGATGAACGTTCACGTCGACCAGCTCAGGATCCACGTCGAGAAACAGAACGAACAACGGATGATGTCCTTTGGAGAGAAACGATCCATAGCCTTCGGCGACGGCATGGAACACCGCGCCGTTCCGCACAGGGCGACGGTTCACGAACAGTTCCTGCGGTGTGCGCGAGGTGCGCGCATGGACCGCGTCGATGGCGAACCCGCTCACGCTGGCCCCCGGCAACGCGGCGGACAGGGCGACACTCTGTTCCACGAAGTCCCGGCGAAACACCTGGGCGACGCGGTCTCTATCCGACGACACGGCGGGAAGGTTGAGGATTTCCTGGCCATTGTGAGTCAGCCGGAAATGAACCGACGGCCAAGCCAGCGCAGCCTGCTGGATGACCCGGCTGACGTGGGCGAACTCGGTCGAGATCGATTTCAGGAACTTCTTGCGGGCCGGCTGGTTGTGGAACAGATCCGTCACTTCGATGCGCGTCCCGGCGACCGGCGGCGCATCGAGGATCCGCCCGATCCTGCCGGCCTTCACCTGGAACTCAGTACCGACACGGGCCAGACGGGTCGCCGTGGCTACACGCACGTCGGACACCGCGGCGATGCTCGGTAGCGCTTCCCCTCGGAACCCCATCGTGCGGATGGACCAAAGATCGCGATCGGACCGGAGTTTGCTGGTGGCGTGTCGTTCGAATGCGCGCGGGGCATCCTCCCGGCTCATCCCTTCGCCGTCGTCCGTCACCCGGATCAGGCCGAGCCCGCCGTCTTTCACATCGACCGCGATCGAGTGCGCCCCCGCATCGAGGCTATTTTCGACCAGTTCCTTGACGACGGCGGCCGGCCGCTCGATGACTTCGCCGGCCGCGATGCGGCTGACGACGTCGCCCGGTAGGACGAGAATCTTCCCGGCGTCACCGGCAGCGACCACAGGCAAGGACTCCTTACGCGGCAAGCAGTCGTGAGAGGGTGGGACGCCGCGGCATCGCGACGCTCATCGGATTTCGGCCAGCTTGTTCTTTGCCAATTTGGATTCGTCGGACGCAGGAAACTCTTCGAGCACACGCTTGAGATTCTTCCGTGACTTGACCAAGTCGCCGGTCTCCGCCGTAGCGAGCCCCAGCTTATAGAGCGCGGCGGGCACCTTTTCGTTCCCGGGATATTCCGTCACGAGATATTCGAACGCTTGGATCGCCCGCGGGTAATCTTTCAAATTGTAGTACGACTCACCCAGCCAATAATAAGCGTTGGGGGTCAACGACGTGCCAGGAAAATCTTTGATAAACCGCTGAAAGCCGGCCACGGCCAGCTCGTATTTGCCGTTAAGATAGTCGTTGTACGCGAGATTGAACGCCGACGTCGGGGTAATCGCCGGCACCCCAGGAACGATCGTCCCCGATTCAGCCGGCGGAGCCGGCTTGCTCGGCTTGGACGGGCGCGGCTCTGCCGGCGCCGGTTCGACCTTGGCGGAGGGTTGCCCCATCGTGTCTTCGAGTCTGGCGAGCCGGCTCTCGAGTTTCTGCAGGCGCGCGGCCAGCTCGTCAAGCCGCGGTTTGCTCGACTCCGCATCCTTCGCTCGCTCGACCGACTCCAACCGGCGCAGCACCGCGTCGACCCGCTGATGGTCCTGATCCTGGGATCTCGACACCGTCGAGAGTTGATCGCGCAGCTCCACGAAGTCGGCGTGCTTGGCACAGCCGGCGAGCAACGCCATCGGAGCTAAGGCTCCGATAGCCAGGACTTTAGCGGCAAGACGGACGATCGTGGGAATCACCGAACCTCCTTGAGCTGCGCCAGTTTGTCCGAAGCCTTCCCCGCCTCGGGACTCTTGGGATACAACGTCACCACCTGTTTGAAGACCGAAGACGCGCGCTTCTTGTCTTTCAACGCCAGGTAGGCATAGCCCTTTTTCAGCAGAGCTGCCGGCACTTTCTCACTGCGGGGGTAATCCAGTTCGACCTTGTCGTACGCATCGATGGCTCGGCGGTAATCTTTTTTCCCATAGTAGGATTCGCCGAGCCAGTAGCGGGCATTGGGTGCGAGCTCAGAGTTGGGATACTCCTCCAGGAAGGAAGTAAAGCCCTGACGGGCGCCGTCCAGGTCTCCATCCCGAAACAAGGCCAACACGCGCTCGTACTGGACCCGATCCGGGGCCTCGGCGCCCTGCACTGGCTCGGGCGGCTGGGTCTCCTGGGGAGCCGGGACTGTCACGGTCGAAGCTGCCGCGTGCTCCGGCTCGCCTGCCGAGGATGACACCGCATTCACTTCCTGCTCGGTTCGTTCCGAACGCGCAGGCTCCTGACTCGGCGCCGGGACAGCCCGTTGCGCTTGTTTGGTAGCTCCTTGGCGAGTCCCCGCTTTGTGGCTGACTTGCTCGACGGACTTCGCGAGCGTGTCGATCCGGCGATCCTGCTCATCAAACCGCGCCGTGACTTTTTGTCCGACCGACTCAATCCGCCGGTCCTGCTCGTCAAGCCGGGCGGTGACCTTCTGCCCGACGGATTCCAGCGCCTTGGCAACGGACGCGATGCTCTTGTTGACCTCGAGCGCATGGGCCGATGCGGTTTTCGCATCCGATTCGATCTTTGCCGCCAACGTTTTCGACATCTGTTCTTCCTGGCCGACTCGGTCGTTCAACGCCGTCAGGGCCTCTTTGAATCCCGTGAGCGCCTGATTGAATTGGGAGAATTTCTGGGACACTTGATCGAGCCGGTGCTGAGTATCGGTCAACCCCTTTTGTTGCTCGTCGAGCCTGGCGTCGACCCGTTTCGCCAGCCCTTCGTTCGTCCGCTGTACGACTTCGGCCAGGTCTTTTTTCAGCGCAGCCATCGCCGCTTCCATCGTCTTGGAGATCTCGTCGAGCCGCGCGGCAACTCTCGCGTCCTGGTTGTCGAGGCTCTTCTGCACCCAGGCATAGCGCGTGTTGCTGTCCGCTTCCAGCTTAGCGGCCAACTGCTCCAGCTTCTTCGTCTGCGCCTCGAGCTGCGCCGACCGGTGCTTGAGGTCCTCCTGTTTTGCCTGTAGTTCCTGGGCCTGATGCAAGGCCTTTTCCAGCTCGCCGCGGAGTTGGGGCAACTCCTGCTCGCGGAGGCTAGAAATTTCCTGGCTTTGCTTGGCACGCGTCTGGGCCAGTTCGTCGGCCGATTGCTTGATGCGCTGTTGCAGGACTTTTTCCGTCTGCTTCAGATCGGCCTGTTGCGCCACGCAGCCGGACAACAGCGCCATCAAGGCCGCGATGACAACGACCACAGTGCACCTCGCTTGTTGTGGGGCTCCGCTCGTCCTCGCCCCCCGAAAAAATACACCCCGTATCCTGCGACCCCGAGTCCAGGCCATGGGTCGACCGTCAACCGACCTACTTTCCGTTCCTTACGACCAGATGCCCGCGGCGATTCTGCGCGTAGCAAGACTCCGCATGCTCCTTACAGAAGGGACGTTCTTTCCCGTACGACACCACCGCTAACCGGTTCGCGCCCACCCCCAGCTCGACCAGGTAGTTCCGAACGGCTTTTGCGCGCTTTTCTCCCAGCACGAGATTATAAGCGGAAGTGCCTCGCTCGTCACAGTGTCCCTCGATTTTTAACTGGATGTTCGGGTTGGCCTTCAACCATTCCGCAGCCCGAGAGAGCACCTGCCGTCCCTCATCCGTAATCGCAAAACTGTCGTAGGCGAAAAAGACGTCCCGCAGCCCTGCGGCCGTCGAAGCCGCCTGCTCGGCCCGGATTTCCTCCGCCTGCCGACTGGCGCTGCCTGGGTCGACTTTGGCCATTAAAGGACCACCGCCCACGCTGCCGCCACCCACGCGCTCTTCAGAAGGACTCTTATCCAGCCCGCGCAACTCACTAGCAACCTCGCGATTGGACAGCGAGGTATCGGGGAAGTTCTGACTGACCCCTCCGGTTGTCCCACCGGAAGCGGAACCTGATGGCCCAGGAGAGCCCGCGACATCGGATGGAGCCCCCTTGCTCATCCCCTGTCGAGAAGACTGCGTGTCTCCTCCCGACTGGAGGGTTTTCTTTGAACAGCCTGGCACCGCCGTTACCAGCAGTCCCAGAACCAGCGATAAATAGACGGTCGTTCGTGCGATCAGGTTTGTCATATACATTCCCCTCTCTCTAGTTGAAGCGTCCCCTCCTGCATACAGGGAAGGACATCCTCGTTCACTCCCGTGACTGCTCCTCTATAACGCCGGCGACCAGGCCGGGGCGCTGTTGTCTGTCCCCGTAAAGGTGATGCGCTCCAGGTCCTTGCCGTCCGCATTGATCATATAAATGTGGCGCTTCCCGTCAACCGTCGAACTGAAGGCGATATGGCGCCCGTCTGGCGACCATGTGGGCGAATCATCGATTCCGGGCCCGCTCGTCAATTGAACCCGCTTCTGCCCATCCGGCGTGATCAGGCACAGTTTATACTCTTTTCTCGGGGTCCGGCAGACATAAGCGATCCAGTTGCCGCGCGGCGACCAGGCCGGGGCCGCATTGTAGTCTCCCTCGAAGGTCAACCGTCGCACGTTCGAGCCGTCCGCGCTCATGAGAAAGATCTGAGGCCCCCCACTTCGATCAGAAGTGAATGCAAGTTCGCGGCCAGAGGGCGACCAGGTTGGAGAGAGATCTCCAGCCGCATTGACCGTGAGTCGCTGGAGCGCCTTGGTCCTTGTATCTAGCCGGTACAGCTCGGAATTGCCTTCATGACTTGATGCGAAGGCGAGAAAGTTTCCGTCTGGCGAAAGAGCAGGCGTGATATTCAGCCCGCCCAGGGAGACGATCGTCCAGCGCTTCCCAGTCGCCAGCTCGATCATATCGATATCCTGCGTGTTCCGGTTGCGGTAGGCCGTGAAGACGAGGAACCGGCGGTCGGGCGACCAGCGCGGCATCAAATTCAAAAAGCCGTCGGCGGTCAACTGGCGGGGTTCATAGCCGTCGTAATCCATCACGAAGAGTTCGCGGGCCGTCCCTTGCTCGGAGACGTACGCGATCTTCGTCCGGGCGATGCCCGGCTCGCCCGTGTACCGAAACACGAGTTCGTCCGCGAACCGGTGGGCCATCAACCGGACCACAGAGGATGACCCGACGTACCGTTTGCCGCCGACGACTTCGTCGCTGCCGGCATCGTACACGTAGCCGTCCATGTGGACGTCCGCGTCTTTGTCCCCGCCTTTCATACCGGCCTGCCCCCAGACGATGACGGACACGCCGTGTTCCGCCGCCTGCTTGAACGCCGGATCCGGACCGACCCCGAGAGTGCTGACTTTGATCCCCACGCTGGGCAGATCAATCAAAGAAAAAACGAGCGACCGGCGCACATCCGCCTTCAGCACTTCCTCGATACGCCCCCCCAGCCATTCCGGCCCGCCGTTGGTCCGGATGCCGGCGATCCCGAGCGGAATCTTCTGAAAGTCCGGTCTGGTCGCCTCCAGAAATACGTCCGCCGCGCCGGATTCGAGAATCCAGGCAAGTCCGGCCAAAAGGCAGAGACTCAAAACCGCGACGGTCCGAACGGGCATCATTGACTCGTCACCCTTGCGACTCTCCGACGGTAAACGTGAAATGGGCGTCGAAATACGGCTCCGTAATCTCGGCCGGAAACATTGGTAGCGGGATCGCGCTGATCACGGCGCGTTTCCCGGCCAAGTCATAGTACTCATTACCGGAGGACCGTTCGATCGCCACCCCGGTCACCAACCCGTTTCGATGCAACCTGAACTGGACCACGACGACATAGGTTTGGCCGGTCACATCCACGGGCGGCGCGTTCCAGAAGCTGCTGATGCGCTGGCGCACCCGCGCCAGGTACGCGTTCGAACCGGGCGCCATGCCTTGAACCTTGAGCGTGGTTTCCACCGCCTTCACGCTCGGCGCCTTCGCCTCCGGCTGATGAGGAGCGGGGTTCGGCGCCACTTCAACCGGCGCGGGCCGCGGCAGCTCGACCTTCTTGAGCTTCTGCAGCTCTTTGTCCAAATCCTTGCTCAAGTCCTCGGCCAGCGACGGCCGCAGCTTGACCTCTGCCGGTTTGCTCGCCGGCTCTTTCATGTCGGATGCGACCGGCACGTCCGGCAGCTTCAACTGGGCTTTCTTCGGTTTCTCCGTCGGACTGAAATCTCCGAACTTCGGGGCATCCGGCGGCGCGATCCCCTTCATGAGATCGCGCATCACATCGTTGGACGACTTCTCCGGGACGAGCGGCACAATCGGAGCCCTCGCGGGCGCGATAGGAGCGGGCGCGGGAACCCGCACAGCGTTCTGAATCGGCGCCTGAGGCGCCTTCGCCGGCGGAGCGCGCTTCGGCCGCTCGACCGCTTGGGGCACGCTCTTCGGTGGTTCGGCGACCTTCGGCGGGGGAGTCGGCAAGCTGGTGAGCGCCACTTCGATGGAGGCCAGCGGCCGCTCTCCGTGATGCGGCAACCGCACCCACGCAACCACAATCAGCACCAGGAGATGAAGAACAAGAGAGACCACCGTCGCGCGCCCCAACCGGCGCGGGAGACGGGCCTGCCACTCATCGTCGAACCACCCATCCGCTAGGGCTGAAGCCCGGACCATCGGCACGCAACGCTCCTATTTCTTCCGTTGCGGGACCACGGCATCGGCCACCCGCTCCGGTCCGGCCGGATCCGTCACCATGCCGAGCTTCTCGATACCGGCTTTTTTCACCCCGTCCATCACCTGGACGACGACCCCGTAGGGTACATCGCGGTCGGCCCGGAGATAGAGCGAGACGTCTGCATGTTCTTCCTTCAGCACCCGCAGTTTCCGCTCCAACTGCGCGACGCTGATCGGATCCTTGTCGAGATACAGCCGCTGGTCCTTTTCGATCGTCAGGACGGCGCGAATCTCCGGTTTGATGGTGTTCGACGCGGAGGTCGGCAGCTTGATATCCATCCCGCGATAGAGCATCGGCGCCGTCACCATAAAGATGACCAGCAGCACCAAGACCACGTCGACCAGCGGGATCACGTTGATCTCTGCCAGAAACCGGCGTTGCCTGCTTTCGAGAATCATCCCTTGGCTCCCACGGGAACGGGCTTAGGTTTCGCGGGAAGGAGGGCGAGCAGTTCGACGACGACTGAATCCATGCGAAACGCGGTCCGGCGGATGCGCGTCAGGAAATAGTTATAGGCGATCACTGCGGGAATCGCGGTGAACAGCCCGGCGGCCGTCGCGATCAGCGCCTCCGAGACACCAGGCGCCACGGCGGAAATGCTGGCCGTCCCCTGCGTGCCGATTTCACGGAACGCGTCGATGATGCCCATCACCGTCCCCAGCAAGCCGACGAAGGGGCTGATGTTCCCGGTCGTGGCGAGAAAAGGGAGGAACGATTCCAGTCTGGCGATCTGGCCCTGAGCGATGTGTGATGCCGTGCGCTCCATCACGTGGCGATCGAACGGCTGTCCTCCAGCGTCCCCGTCATGATGGGAATCACGAGATTCTCCGGCTCCCCGCCCCAACCGGTCCATCACGCCGTGGAAAATCCTGGCGCAAGGACTGCCGGCCGTCCGGTGCGCGTGCCGAATCACTTCGTCCGCATCCTTGGCCTTCGAGAGAACGGCCATGAACCGAGTGTCCTCCGCGTCCGCCGAACGGAACGCAGCCCACTTGTACAGAATGATGGCCCAGGAAATGACGGAGAAACAGAACAGCAGAAGGAGGACAACTTTGGAGACCGCTCCCAGCGAGCCAAAGAGTGCCATGGGACTAGTTTGAAACATAGCGAAACGAGGCTCTCCCTCCTTAATTACTGCCGGGTGGAATGGAGTCTACCAAACACTGGGGAAACTGGCGGGGCCGACGGGATTTGAACCCGCGACCTCCAGATTGACAATCTGGCGTCC
>CAYULI010000027.1:0-40072 GCA_964445795.1 uncultured Nitrospira sp.
CGCTCGAGATACGTGCGGATGAAATCCAGGCGCCAGCGCAGGCTTGCCGCATCGCCCTCCGCGAGCAGGCTTTCGGGAAAGCCGCCGCGCAGCCAGAGCGCGTCCAGCCGCTCGCGCCCGACCTCGCCGGCATCGAGCGGCGACAGTTCCAGGTAACGGATGCGCCCGGCGAGCGATTCGCTCGACTGCTTGAGCAGATCGATCGACGCCGAGCCCAGAATGAGGAAGCGGCCCTTCCCCTGTCCGCGCCGCCGGCCGCTGTCGATCAGCCCGCGCAGGCTCTGGAAGAGCTGCGGTGCGCGCTGGATCTCGTCGAGGATCACGAGCTTGTCCGCATGCTGAGCGAGGTAGAGCTCGGGCTCGGCAAGCTTGGCGCGGTCGCCCTCGGATTCGAGATCGAGATAGAGCGATGGCCGGGTCGCGGCCACCGTGAGCGCCAGCGTGGTTTTACCAGCCTGGCGCGGGCCCAGCAACGCCACCGCCGGGACTTCGGCGAGGGCGGCGGTAAGCGCGGGCAGGAGTCGGCGAGGAATCATTGTTGCAATTATGGCATGGCGTTCCATGATTGCAAGGCTAATTAACAGTGGGCACTGTCCTCTACAGGAATAGGATAGGGGGGCGGAGCCCCGCGTCGTGCTTGTAGGCCCAGTTCACTGCCAGCTCCAGCGCGCGGCGGGCGTAGAAGCAGGCCGTGCGCGGATCGGCGTGCACCGCGGCTTCCGCCTTCGAAGCCGCCTCGAAGACAGCAGGCCATTCGCGCTGGAGGAGGGAGAACTAGCTCATGGCGACGCGACCTCCGCACATAGTTCGGTCAGCGGGAACGCCTCCACGCCCTCGGCCAGCGGGAAGCGCTCGCCGCATGGATCGTGTGGTACAAGATGAGATATTTGCATTCGGCTCTCGGGTATCGGACGCCGTGCCAGGTTGAGCAAGCGCATCAAACCAGCCACAGCACTCAGCTCGTGGCCGCTTGACAAAAGGGGAGCATTACACTCATTCGATCCCTACGCGCCGTCAAATCTTCTTTGATCGAACGTGCATCGTTTGATCGTGCACGTGGCGCGAGCAGAAGCACAACCTGGTTCCTTCGCCTTTGTTCATGCGGGGCTATCCCCGCATCCATCGTTGGTCGTGGATTCCCCGCATGCTTCCTTAGTTCGTCTCCTTCTCTGAACCGCTAAATTTTCCTCGCGTCTCGAGCAATTCCTTCCCTCTCCTCTGTCGGCATTCCGGTTGCTCACGCACTCCGCCGTCAGCGCACGGAATCGCGGCTGGAAAGGAGGTGGGGTTGGGCCAAGGCCGAAGCTGGATGCTTCATTGTCAGTGTTCGATGCTGAGTGAACCATTCGATCGAGAAGGAGGATTGCCATCATGCAGAAAAGTCCATCGCAAGTGTCGTCCGGCAACATCGCCCCCTCCGTAGTGGGGCCGCATATGAAGGAAGTCATGATACTGGGGGGCCTCGTCCTGTTTCTGGGAGCGCTGATCGCCGCAGTCTGGTTTTATGGTCAGGTGGGCGATCCGGTGAAAGTCACAGCGTCCACGGAACAAATCGACAACGCCAATGTCTCGGAGATGCTCAAGAAGGCCTCAACCTTGAACCAGGCAGAGGCCTCCACGAGCCATACTCCTCCCGTGACGGCACCGGCCATGTCGATGCCGGACATTCTCCACTCCGACATCCTCTTCGAAGTTGGCCGCAAGGGGCTCACCGACGAGGGCACGGCGCAGCTCGCCGCCCATGCCGACATGCTGAAGCACCATGAGGAGTACGGTGTGCTGATTCAGGGCTACACCGACCAGCAAGGATCGGCCGGCTACAACAAGCAGCTTGGACTGAAGCGGGCGGAAACGGTGAAGGCGGGGTTGGTCAACGCCGGGATCGACGAACACCGGATCAAGGTCGTAAGCCTGGGCGAAGCAGGCGTGCTCTGTGTCGATGCCAGCGAGGTCTGTCGCCGAATCAATCGCCGCGTCCACCTCGAAATCCGCAAGATCGGCCGGGAACACATGGCCGCTCCCACCGTGGCCCCCACCACGGCGACCGATCCCTCTGGAGCGAGCATCGAATCCTCGATCACGACCGAGGAGACCGGTTCTTCGACAGAGACCGTCGGGCCTCTCACTCCCGAACCGGCTTCCGGACAATAGCTCGATATCGGGCTTCGCTCCCGCGCGAGGCGCTCGGTCTCGCGCGGGGGCCGGCCTGCGGTGGCAGAGACAGCCCGGCGGTGGGATAAAGGAGACGAGTCTAGTCGGAGAATTTCCGTCTGGTCTTTTTGGGGGTCTTCCACTTCCACGGAGGCACAGGACGAGGATCAGCCCACAGGCCCTTGCCGGCGGCCCTGGCAAGCTCTTCGAGATCGCCCAGGCTGCGATCCTTGGATGCCGACGGTCGCCACCAGGCCAGGCCTTCTTTCACCAACTCCCGCCCCACGCTCCGACCATCCTGCAGCAGCACCTCGGCTGAGAGCCGCCCTCGTGTATCGCGTCTGAGGTCCCGAACCACGATTTCGCGGTTGCCCACATACGCCGCCGTGGCATGCTTGGCCTGTTTGCCATACGGCTGTTCGAGCTCGGGACAGTCGATGTCCTTCAGATAGATGGTCTCGCTGCGGCCGTCATGGCGGATGGTCAGACGGTCGCCCTCATGGACGGTGACGACTCGCGCGATAAAATCGGCGGCGGCAGCGCTCCACGCAGTCACAATGCAAGCCGTGACGACCAGGATCGCCGTGACCCATTTCCCCATGGATCAAATGGTACTGCGACCTCGTGGTCTCGCCAACAATTTCCCGAGAACCGGCCCACGGAGTCCCTCATTCAACTGACCAGGGTTTTTCTACCGTCAGCAGTCACGATGCTCCGAGAGAAGAGACGGCGGCCCACGACACGCGAAGTATGGAGCCGGCGACCCGGATTGAACGGGCGACCTGCGGTTTACGAAACCGCTGCTCTACCAACTGAGCTACGCCGGCATCCGCAAGGGGATAAAGGTAGGATCAGACAGGCGACACGTCCAAGTCGCCTTCCAGGGGGCCATGATACCGGCCACTGTGCGGCCTGTCAACGCAGGAGAAGCTCCGCCTGCCTCCCCAACGCTACGGTCCGGGCCCCAGATCGGAGGGCTTTGGGCTCTGTGGCGGACTACCGCCGTTGTCCAGCTTCTTGGTCGGCGCGGCCGGTTTGGGGTTATTACCCTTTGCCAACGGATGGATGCGGATCATCGCGCCCTGTCCCGGCGGTGGCAGGCAGACGGGGTCCTGTTCGTTACCGAACTGCTCTCTCGCTACGCGAGTCACTTGCCCGCGGGCGTACATGCACAACTCGCCCGCCGCCACGATGCCGTCGCGATCCGCATCGGCTAGCCCCTGCAGTCCTCTGAGCAAATGGTATGTGAACAGCCCGTGCCGGCCCTGCTCGTACGCATGCGCGTCCTGGAGGCTCTTGGTTCCGATCATCCACATGATCCGGTCTTTTCGCTCCCCCTCCCCGATCTCCCAGGTGGGTTGCACGTTCGCGGACGGGTCGGTGCCTGGCGCCGGATCGAGCGAGACGTCGAGCATCACGATGGCCCGCTGGATCGACGCGCGCGCCAAGGCTTCCTGGAGGCGTCGCACCGAATAGAGCCGGTTCACCGCCGACCTCGTTCCGTCGAACGGGACCAGCGACACCGCGCCGGTGACACCGTCGACCACTGCGCGTCCGGAAAAAAACACGTACGCCACCGTGGAGGGGTCGGCGCGTCGGGACAGCCATTCGTCGAACGTCTCGGCCAGATCTTGTTTCAGCGCATGGTCGTCGACGAGCACGCGCACCCGATCTTCCGGCACACCGCCGATCGCGCGCAGATAGCCGGCCATCACCTCGGCGTCGCGGCCGGCGTACTTCACGGAGGGGACCTGTTGGTCCCGGAAGCGTCCCACGCCGATGGCAATCACGACCGCCTTCGGCTGCTTGAGCGAAGCTACAGCCTTCGGCGGCTGATCCACGTCAGGAACGGGCTCCGCCACGTCTGCCTTCTCCGGTTTGAGGAACACCGCGAATTTTTTGGCGGGCGGGAGACCGGCGACAGGCGTCGCGCTGCGCAGGCTGAGTGTCAGCTCGCCACGGATCGGCTCCCGCACCTTGCCGATCGGCTTGGTCATCGACATCCGCTTGATCTCTCCCGGCTGGAGATCCCCGACCGGCAACAGCGACGGGAACTGCGCCGTTACGGCCGATGAGCCCCCGATCATTACCTCGACTCCCTTGACCTCCGTCAGGCCCTCGTTCTTCACTTCGATTTCGATCGTGAGCACTTCCTCCTGTTGGAGAATCTGATCCCGATTGTCGTCCCGCACGATGGCGCGAAAGGTGAGCGCGGCGACCGGCTGAGCCGGCTCGGTCGCCGGAAGCTGCGCCTCGGCCGGCGGTCCCACCGGCCGGGGGCTCTCGGCCCCAACCGGTGCGGCGGTGGTCGGGTTCCTCGACACAGGAGCGGCCGAGAGCCCCTCGCCCGACGAGACCGCGTGCGGCGCCGGTGTACCGCTCTTCCGCCGCTCGGCGAACTCTTTGACCCTGATCGATTCGGCCAACTGGCGCGCGAGGCCCTCGGTCACCAGTTCGACGGCCTCCTGCACGACGGACTCGAGTCCTTTCACATCGCAGGACTGCCCCGTCACCTCCACTTCGCCATGTCCCGCGCTTTGTATCTTCTTGCTGAACAGTGTGGTCCCGTTGTCCCCGAAAAATGTGGCATCGACGCCGAGTGTCACCGTGACCGGATATGTCCGATTTACCTGCCGCGTAATGGCAAGGTCGATCTGTTTCAGCCCCAGTCCGACTTCAATGATACCGTCCCGCTGGTTCTGCAGTCCGCTGGCCGAATCGGCCAGAACGATGTCGGAGAACACTCGCCTGAGCTTCCTCTGGACGGCCTCGGTCAACGAAGCCGCGAGAGGGAAGGAGGCCACATGACCGCAAGCGTTCTGGAAGGAAACCGTGGCCGCCGTGACGCTGGGAGACAGATGGAGAGCCGGCGCAAGCGGAATCGTCGAGATGCCCGCCAGCCCGTCTCCGCGCTTGGACCACGAACACCCCACACACAGAAGGACGATCGCCAGCACTGCGCTCAGTGCCGGAACGGGGCGCCGGCGGACCGCAAAGAGTTTCACTGGGACACTGCCTTGCACAGTCAGGTTATACAGAACTCGCGATGAAGAGCACAACCGGCGCGCCGAATTGACAGACCTCCGACCCTACGCTAAGGTCTCGCTCATGCCGACGCCGCCTGTTCGCCCTCGTTCAGGACCGACCGGCATTCCCTGGGGCGCGTATGTCCGGCTGATTCGACTGGGCAGCCAAACCGGGACCGGCCTGTTGCTGCTCCCTACGCTCTGGTCTTTGGTGCTGGCCGCGCGTGGCATTCCTCCGCTTGCACTTCTGGCCGTCTTCGTGATGGGGGCCTTCCTGATGCGGAGCGCCGGAGTTGTATTGAACGACTTGGCCGATCACGCGCTGGACCGGCAGGTCGCGCGGACGCGGTCCCGCCCCTTGGCGTCGGGAGAGTTATCCCAATCGCAGGCGTTCCGCCTGCTTGCAATCCTCCTGCTCCTCGCCGGAAGCCTCATCCTGCTGTTGAACCCGCTGGTCCTGCGGCTCGCACCCATCGCCCTGTTCTTGGCCACCCTCTACCCCTTTTCGAAACGCTGGCTCCATATCCCGCAGGCCATGCTCGGGATCGCTTTCGGATGGGGCACCATCATGGCGTGGGCGGCCGTCCGCGAGCAACTCGATCCTCCCGCCTGGCTGTTATTCGGCGCGACGGCAGCCTGGGCTGTCGGCTACGATTCGATCTACGCGTTGCAGGACCGGGACGACGACCGGCTCGCCGGAGTACGGTCCGCAGCCTTGTATTTCGGAACGTCCCTCTGGCTCGCGGTCGGCAGCGCGTTCGGCGCGATGCTGATCCTCCTGGCCGCGGCGGGATGGCTGGTAGGGATCGGCTGGACGTACTATGTCGCCCTGCTGGGAGCGGGCATCTTCTTTGCCGTGCAGAGCACACGACTCCGGAAGCCAATCACGCCCGAGCAGGCCTTCGGGATGTTTCGCGCCAACGTCTGGGTCGGCGTGGGAATCTTAGCCGGACTGATCGCAGGGTTCCTGGTCTAGGTCTAGGATTGCCCGGCGGGCTTCTCGGCGACCGCTTCATCAGCCCGCGGCGTGCGCAAGGTGCTCAGGTACATGGTCACGGCTTTTGCATCCGCGTCGGTCAATCCGAGGGCCGGCATACGGGTCTCCGACTTCATGGCCTGGGGGTTCTTGATCCAGCGATAGACCCACGTACTGTTAAGCCGGAATCCGGCGCGGTCCAGGGCCGGACCGACTTTACCGCCTTCTTCGCCGATGCGGTGACACCCGTTGCAGCCGTATTTATTCGAGTACAGCCGCTTGCCGAGTTCGGCCTGCTGGGCGGCCTGTTCGGGCGTCATCGTGAGGTCTGGACGGGCGACCGTGACTCCCTTGCCTGGTCGCGTCGTGAAATTGGCGAGCGCCACCTGTGCCGCCTCCAGCTCCTTCTTGGCGGCGACCATGGCCGCCTGTTCCTTCGCATAAGCCGACTCGTCCACTTCTACACCCTTCTTGTCAGCCTCCTCGCTCGCCTTCTTCTCCGCCGCGTCGTAGGCCTGCTTGGCTTCGTCGTATTTTTGTTGGGCCGTGCGGTAGGCCTCCTCGAGTTCTTTCTTTCTGTTGTCCACGTTGAACTCGAGCTTCATCCCGTGGAGGCTGCGGACGTACCCGACAATGGCCCAGATTTCTTCCTCGGACAGAGTATATTTGAAGGTCGGCATGGTCGGGACGGCAAACTCATCGTCACCGATTTTGTCGCCTCCGGGGCTCGTGTCCTTCATGTCGCGGGAAATAGTATTGAAGATTTCCTCGTCCTTGAACGTCCCCATCTCCGACTTATTGGAGAGGTCTTTCGGTTTGGGGTCCGGCATGGAGGCCCAGTTGAACCCCTCGTTCTGCCTACCGTGTTCGCCATGGCAGTGCATGCAGTAGTGGGCGTAGAGTTCTTGCCCTTTTCGTTGCTGCTCGTTCGCACAGCCACCGGCCACCAAGGCCCACGCTCCCACGACGCCGGCGACAGCTCCCCAGACTTGCAGTCTCGCCGCCTTCATGCTGGCTGCCCTTTCTTTAGCTTGCGGATCAGCACAAACTGGAATCCGGCGGCCAACCCCACCGCCAGCGCCGCATAAAGATACGGCGAATAATCCGGCGGCGGCTCGGCCCGGAAATACCACCAGGAGGTCACGGCCTTCTGCGAGCCCTTCTCGCGCAGCTCGCCGCTCGCATCTTTCTTTCCGTCCCAGACCGCGAACGCGATGTTGATGAACTCGCCGGGCTTCACCTGGACGTCGGCCTCGGGATGATCCGTCGCCAGCGGGCGGGAGAACACGACCTTCCAGGTTCCGTTGGCGTAAGTCCCCTGCGCTTTGACATCCTGATGCTCCTGCGCTCTCAAGGTGCCGAAGCCCTGAGCGTTCATGTCGACGGCCCTGTGTTCCTTGTTTTTCCAGTACCAGATGTTGACGGGGCCGCCCTCGACCTGGAGCATGGGTTGGCCGTGAGCGAAGTGCGCCTTCTTGTCTCCCACCATGAATTCCAGCGCGGCCGCGTCGTCAGGATCTTCGGTCGGGTCCGCATACTCGAGCAGAATGGCCAGTTGCGTACCGTCGTGCAGGGCCCGCACGGTGATGTCTTTCACCGTTACTTCCTGAATGCGGTTCTGCCAATGCACTTGGGGTGACATGGGAAAGTGCGCCGCCGGCGCGCTGTTCCACGCTGCGGCGTTCGGATCGTCGATCGGCAGCGCACCCTTGACCATGGCAGCGCGGACCGCGACGCTTTCTTGGGCCAGCACCACCGGCGTACTCCAGAATCCAATCGCAGCCAGTAACGAGCCCATGATCGCCAGATCGCCGAGGGTTCGATGATGCGTCATGATTCCTGTCTCCCTCTCTCCCAAGAAGGTGGGGCTGACTGCCTTCCACGGCGCGATGCTATTCCACCCGCCCACCCCGGCGCGCTACGACGCGCCGTTGTCCCCTGCGAGCAGCGCCCATAACCGACCACGAAATGAACCCTGTGTGCGCGGTGGGTGAACGCCGAAGGCAGAAGACCCATCCTCACCACTCTACTCCCACGTTCTCGGCGACTGGTGCGCGCCGTCGTATTCGCCCATGATGATTTTCCAGATCCACTCGTCGGGCAACTCCACCTCCCAGCGCGGCATGGCCGACTTCCAGGGCATCCCTTCGATGGGCAGGCCGACCCCACCCTTCTTGATGCGCCAGAAGAGGTAACTTTCCTGCAGCATCGCAATGGTAGTGGGATCGGAAAAATTCGCGGGCGGGGGATTGAATCCGCGCGCCGCAGGTCCCTTCCCGTCGAAGTTCCCTCCGTGGCAAGGCGAACAGAAGGCCGCGTAGAAGCCTTTTCCCTGCATGATGTTTTCCGGCGTCTTGGGCACGGGGTTGGACAATCCCGTATACTCGCCGGGGGGTGCGGGATGAATCGTCCGGTTCTCCGCCGGGGGCTGATCGCTCGGAGCCGTGCTCCCATAGGTCTGCCAGCCGACCAGAAGGGGAAAGAGGATCAACACCGCATAGCGGGCCGTTTGCAACGCGCCGATACCTTCGCCGGTCAGAAAGCGCTGAACCGGTCCCCAGAACGCGTCCTTGGATTCCCCGCTGAGCGTCGCGAAAATGACGATTCCGGTCGCGGTCAACATCAAGTAGAGGAAAATGAGGCTGGACGGCAGGGGGGCGGACCCCGGGATGTTCGGCACGACGAATTTCAGGATCACATAGACGATTCCGACCAGTAGGATCGGCTTGAGCAATGGGCCACCCATAGGTTCCTCCTCAGTGCGCTTGCGCCACGGCCACGGGACCGGACTCGGCGTTCTTGACGGGCGCGGTTGGAGCCTGTCCGGGCACTTCGAGTTCCGACAGACTGACCGAAATCGGTTCCCCGCTCATTTGCTGCAAGAAGGCGATGACGGAAAGGATTTCGTTCTTCGTCAGCCCGATCGGGTTCTTATTAATGTAGGGCATCCGGGCCGGATACTCTTTAGGCGGCCCTTCGTGCCGATAGTCAAGATAGATGTAGGCCTGCGGCTGTGTCAGGCTTTCATAGATGAATTCTTTCCTCAGTTTGGCTCCGATCCCCTTCAAATCCGGGCAGCGGGCCGATTCGCTGGGTCCGATGGAGTGGCAGAGGGCGCATTGGCCCTTGCTGAAGAAAATTTTCTGCCCAATGGCCGCCAGGTCCGCCGGCGTCTTGACGGTAGCCAGATCGAATTTTTCCTCCGCCGGGGGCAGCGACGCCATCTGTGGCACGGCAAGGGCGACGAGAGAGAACAGCCCAAGGACGATCGCCACGAATCCCACGACGCGGACGAACTGAGCCTTGATGAACAGGAGAATGGCCACCCCGGTCACGACCACCGAGAGACCGATCAGCTGCAGTTGAGCGACTTCACTCATAGGACTCCTCTGGCTCCGGACAAATTCCCATCAATGATGCGCCTTTGCCTTGTCTCCCATCGTCGCCACCCAGAAGATAAAGGCGACCAACATGCAGAACAGAAACGTGTTCAGGGCCATGAAGGCCGCCGCATAGCCGAGGGCCGGCGAATAGGCGTACTGGGAGGAATCCCGCATCACGCCATAGATGTGCCAGTGCACGCGCGACGAGGATCGGGCGTAGCCCATCAACGTCATCAGCAGGATGACCATCACGGAATTCAGCACGAGCGCATAGCCGGCGCGCGGCGGCATACGCCCCCACACCATGTCCGTCGTCGTTCTGGCGCTCTTCAACAGCAGGGCGGTCAAGGGCGTGATGGTCAACATGACGAAGAGGACGATGAGCACCTGGGACGTCGAGAAATAATTGATGCGGACGATGGCCGGCACGAAATAGCCCCAGACGCCCAGAACAATGACGACGATACCCGCCAACACCAGTACCGCGCTCATCACGGCCTTCGCCAGCTTCGCCCATCTGGCGGTTTCTTCCTTACCCGCCCTCCAATACATGATGAAGCTCATGAAGGTGACCAAGATCATGAGGTTGGCCACGGTCATCTTGGCCGACATCACACCGAAGACGCCCAGGAGCGGATGATGTGTCCCGCCCATCTTGCGCGCTTCTTCCAGGCTGGCCACCAGCGAGTGCGGGGTCATCCAGACGCCGAGGCAGAGCAGCAGAATGATGAGCATCGCCAAAATCGGCTTCCGGTACTTGATTTCGGACCCGGGGATGCGGTGTGTGATGCCTAGCCAGAAATAATAGTTCGAGCCGAGGAACAGCACGCCGATCAACATGGCCTGCAGGATGAAGAGCCAAGAGAGGAAGCCGCCCATCAGGGTGATCCCCATCTGCTGGTTATACTGATAGATCTCGCGCATCAGCCAGTATCCGGCGAACGGCAGCGGCAACAGGCCGAACACTCCAATGAAATTCCCCACGTAGCCCATCCAATCGTAGTGGTCGCGTTCTTCTGAATTCTGGGCGGCCAGATAGCGGATGCCGGCATAAGCGCCGCAGATGTATCCACCGAGGACTACGTTCGCGATCAGCCGGTGAATGTTGACCGGCCACCAGGTGGGGTTCCAGGTTGCCGCCCAGGCGCGCTGGAGGTCGGTCCCCTCGGCGATCACCACCGGGCTGGCCTGGAAGGTCGCCCAGGAGTTCGGCACGATCATGATGAAAAAGGCGAACACGTTCAGCAGGAATCCCAGGAAGATGTGGAACGTCTTTTTCCCTCCGTCCTGCATCGCATCCCAGCCGTACCAATAGAGGTACAACGTAGCGGTTTCGAGCAGGAAGAGGAGGCAGTAGACCAGGAACGAGGGGAAAAAGATGTCCGTCAGATACGCCATCAGTTTCGGATAAAACCCGATCAAAAGGAACAGGAGAATGCCGCCGAAGAGCGCGGTGGTGGCGTACGAGGAGGTCAGCAGCTTCGTAAATTCCTTGGCGAGCTTGTCGTAGCGTTTCTCCCCCGTCTTCCACCCGACGACTTCGCAGAGCCAAGCGAAGATCGGCACGCCCAACACGAAGCCCGCCAACAGGAGATGAAGCTGCGCGATGATCCACACCATGTTGCGGCTGCCGATTCCAGGGATGTCGCGGTACGCCGTGGCGGTGCCGGCTTCAGGAGTGTCGGCCGCGATCCCCATCGCCGGGAGGCACAGCATGCCGGCTGCGGCAAGCAGCCCGGCAACGGCCGCGGGCGATCCGCCGACTTTGCGAAGGAGGCCCTGAATCATTCCACCCTGGTGCGTCATGGATCTCACCTCTTCCTTGCCCCGTCGTTAGGGTTTGGCGGCCGTGGGCGCCTTGCCGGTTTCCTTGTCCGCGGACTTGCCCTTGCCACTCTTCCCCTTTTCTTTTTCCTTCACAGCCTCTCCTTCAGCACGCTGCTTCTCGATCGCGTCAACCTGCGCGGCCAATTGCGCAATCAGCCGCTCGTTTTTACTCAACACCTCCGCCGGCTTGAACGGTGGCTGCGCTTTGGCCTCGGGTTTCTTACAGCACTCGTGCGGATGAGGGGTGCTGACGGGCAGCGCGGCCCAGAGGAGCAGCGAGAGGGCGACTCCGGTGCCCGCAATGGCCGTGAGCATCAACCCTTGATCTGCAGGAAGCCGCATCAGATCCCACCGTTTGACCAAAGCCTGATAATCTTCCGAGGCCGGCCTGGCGCCAGTGGCGACACTCCGCACGATCCGGCCCACCAGCGAGACGCCGACGAGCAACAGCACGATCAGAACCGCGGAGGCCATGCCGCCCCAGAGCACGAGTTGCAGCCCGATCTTCTCGGCAACCGGAATGGCCTTCAGCAGCTCGATCTCGAAGAGAGAATGGGTCATGGAAATGGCCGTCTCCGTCACCGCGCCGACGAGGATCCAGAGAATCGGCAGGTACAGCGCCCCGGCCAGCGCATTTTTCCACCAGAGCGATAGGCCGATCCCTTCCGGCGGCTCCAGCCGAAGCCGATCGAGAAACAGCGTACGCGCCACCAGGCCGGTCGCCCAGATATCGATCGGGATGCAGATCAGGAACAGCAGCCAGAGCCCGACGCCTTCGCCCCAATGGGCGCCCAGAGCCCCCGTCAGGATCGGCGCTGCAAACACGGTCACCGGGCTGGCCAGGGTCATCAGAAAGCCCAGCCCCAGCCTGGCTTCGAAATGAATCATCCCCAGGGCAAGAAAGATCAGGGCAAAGGCCAGCTTGATCGGGAATCCGGTCCAGAAGGTGAACCACAGAACATTCAGGCCGAGATTGAGGGGGGGGAGCGATTGACGATCCGTCATCATGATCTCACGACTGCGGCCGACGCCGGGACGGCTAATCCAAAAACTCGCGATTGATAATGGCGGACACGGTAAAGATCAGGATCGTCGTCATGACGACGATCCAACCGATTAAAGCGATCGGTCGCTTGAAAATGTTACGCTCCGGATCCCGATCGACGAACGGCAGGGCCGCAAGCAGGGCCAAGAATGCCCCGGGCAGGGCCACCGCTCCCAGGAACTGCCCGAACTCACCGGCGAAAATCTTCAGCCGTAGCATCTGGAACAGGAACAGGAAGTACCATTCTGGTTCAGGATGGTAATCGCCCGGGTCCGGCGTCGCTTCTTCCAGGAGTACGACCGGCTCCCAGAGCGCCAGTGCGCAGATCGCCAGAAAGACCGTGGCCATGCCGACGATGTCCTTCCACACCTGGCGCGGGAAAAAGTAATCGGTTTTCGCCTTCAACTCCTCCGGCGTGCCGCGGAACGGACCGGCCGGTCCGGCGGTCCTGAACAGGAAGAGGTGCAGCCCCGCGAGCCCCATCAACGCCGCCGGCAGAATCATCACATGGATCACGAAGAACCGGCTCAACGTCATTTGGCCCGGCGTCGGTCCCCCCTTGAGGAACCGGGCAATGAAGTCGCCGACCACCGGGGTCTTGTCCATGATTTCGACGCCTACGGTCGTGGCCCAGTACGCTCGCTGATCCCATGGCAGCAGATACCCGGTGAAGCCGAACCCCATCACGATGCCGAAGAGAGCGAGGCCGACAAGCCAGATCAATTCCCGGGGCTTCTTATAGGCGCCCCAGAGAAAGACCTGGGACATGTGGGCGAAGACGCACACCACCATAGCGGTGGAACCCCAGAAATGGTAGCTCAGGAGAAACCACCCGTAGTCGACCTCGTGAATGATGTACTGGGTGCTGGCGTAGGCGTGATCGGCAGTGGGCACGTAGTAGAACATCAGCAGGACACCGGTGATCGCTTGCATGATGAAGATGAACAGCAGGACCGAGCCGAAGATATAGGCCCAGCGCGAGCCGCCCGGCACCGGCTCGTTGAGCATCTTGGCCTGAATCGTCTTGAGGCCGACACGCTCATCGACAAAGGCGACGATCTTTTCGAGTGCAGTCGGTTCCGATCTGGTGATGGGCGCCTGTGGCATAACGGTCAAATGATCCGGACTTGCGTTTTGGTGCCAGCTTTGAATTCCATATCGATAATCTCTACATCTCCACTCGCGGACACCTTGATCGGCAGCGCATCGAGCGGACGGGGGGCCGGGCCGTCGAGCACTTTTCCGGCCGCATCATAGATGCTGAGATGGCACGGACAGAGGAACACCTGGCCGAGCAGCTTGTGCTGCCGCCACTTGTATCCGCAGCCGAGATGGGGGCACTTACCCGAAAAGGCCACGTACGGAACCTCTTTCTTGTTTGTCCATATGGTCCTGCCGTCAGCGTCCCGAAACTCCATGTCTTTGCCCTGGTAGATCTTCTCGAGAACCGGCGGAGTCGCTCTCAAGATCCAGACGTTCTTCTCGATCTCAGCCTCCGGCAAATAGGCCTCTTTGACCTTCTTCTTGTACTTGAACTGGACACCGACATCGTCCTGCTTGATCTTGCCGACGTTCCCGATCTTCAACCACCCGTTGTCGAACGGCTGATACATCGGCTTCATCAGATACCGCAAGATGGGATAGGCGATGGGCAGGCCGATCAAGATCCCGATGACGTGCGTGAGATTCGCGAAAAACGTGCGCCGCTCGACGCTCTTTTCCAGTTCCGGGAACGGCACCAGAATTTCGCCCGGCGTGACATGCACCTTCTCTTCGAGGTGCGCGATTTCGACTTCGTGCGTCGCGACGTAGTCGTCCCGCTTGAACGGCGGCAGTGCCAGGATGTCGGATGACGTGCCCCGCAATTCGACGAGACCGTTCGTGACGGCCCGGACCAATCCCATCGCAACTTGCCGTTCGCCGCTCCCGTTCATGGACACGACAATATGGCTGATTTCATGCGACAACGGATCGACGATGACCTTCGTCACCTCTCCAATTTCGCGGTCCGTGCAGCGGACTTTGGACTTGAGCTTCGGCTGCATGGCTACTTTTTCTTGATCGGTTTCGGCGTATTGACCGAAGAATTCTTAAACGTGCTGAGCCAGGTGGCTAGGGCGACGACGTCCTTTTCCTCCATCAGATCCTTGTACTTGTCCGGCATCTTGCCCTTCTCGTATTCCTTTTCGAAGCCCTCGGCCATCCAGCTCTTGGGGTCCAGAATTTTCTGCTTGATCTCATCGACCGTGAGGAGATTGCCGATATTGTCGAGTTCAGGCCCGCGTTTCTTGCCGCCCTCTCCTCTCAACTTATGGCAGTTGTAACACTCCTGCAGTTGCCATTGGTCTTCGCCTAGCTTGAGAATGTCGCCGCCGGCTGCCCCGGTGGTCGCGGGAGGCGCACCGGCTCCGCCGGCCTCTTGCGCCACAGGAGCCTGATCGCCGCCTAACGCCTTGATTCGCTCCGCGAGGGCTTTCGTCTGCTCGTCAAGCGCCTTGACCCGGGCGAGCAATTCCTCCGCCTTACCTTGTTCCGTCGCTTTGCGCTTCGGCGCGAGAATCTTTTCGATCTTTCCCTTCTCGTCTTCCGGATCGTACTGCGGCCAGAGCGACGCGCCGGCGATGTAGACGACGCACAGAACCACGTAGAAGGCTACCAAGGCGACCAGGGCCTTCGTTCCGCTCATCGGCTTGAGACTGGGGGCGTCCAGGATCAGAAAGACGACCGTTCCTAGGATCGCATAGGCGAAGAACATCCAGCGGAAGATGGTCGGAAAGTCCAATGCCATCGCGCCGACCCATAGGCCAGCCCCGACGATCAAGCCGACAATGATCTTGACAATAGCCTTGCCCATAGAACTCCTCGCGTCTCGCTTCGATCAGCCGTGATCCACTGTGAGGATGATTTCACCCCTTACTTGGCCCCTACCGGAACCGGACTACCTTCAGGGACGTGCTCCTTCGGATGGGAGGCCCTGAGCGTGACGATAATGGCAAAACTAACGACCGCGTAGAAGATCACGGTGATGCCTGTGATCCACCAGGCCGAATAGGCCAGGGTCGGGGTAAAGGATTCGGCCGTGAAGTCCGGCATCAAGTTGTACGTGTGGAAGTATTTCC
Organism: uncultured Nitrospira sp.; assembly: GCA_964445795.1. Taxonomy (GTDB): domain Bacteria; phylum Nitrospirota; class Nitrospiria; order Nitrospirales; family Nitrospiraceae; genus Nitrospira_D. The sequence continues at coordinate 15,528 of CAYULI010000027.1, forward strand.
GCAACAACGACCGTACCGCCCCCATCAAACCCATGGTCCAGATCGCGCTGAAGGCGAGGAAGACCAACACGAACTGGGACACGAAGTCGATCTTCCCCCACACAATGGTTCCTTGGTTGATAGCGCGATTGTAGATGACATAATTAACGACGGTGACAAACACCAGGGTAAAGGCCGCGGAGTTCTTTGCCGGCATCAGTGCCAAAAAATTCCAGTCCGACGGCAGCTCCAGCTCCGCAACGAGTTTGGCGCCGGTCGGAACGAATCCGTGCGGCGTCATCCAGATCGCGTTGCCGACCACGACCATCAGAAACCCGACCTTGATCACCGTGGCCGAGGACACCGTCAAGGGAATAAACCGGCCGAGAAGAAACGGCGAGAGGATCAACGGCAGCAGAAACGCCAAGGACATCGGATCCGGCACAGGATAGTCCGTCATGACCTTCGTCATGACCAGCGGCAGCGCGACCATGACGATCGGCGCGAGGATAGTCATGCGAACCCGCTCGACCCCCTCGATCCGCTTCATGCTCAGCCAGATGTAATAGTTGCTGGCCAGAAAGATCAGCCCGATCATGGCGCCCTGCATTTCGAAGAACATCGAAAGCTGGTCGGCCATCATATAGGGACAGATCGAAGCATCATAGTCGCACAGTTCGTACGCCAGGAGGTACCCCATGAACGGGAGGAAGAGGAGCGCTCCCACTCCGATCATGTTTCCGACGAAACCCATCCAGTCGTAGTAGGACCGCTCTTCGTCTTTCGACGCCCCCATGTACATGTATGCGGCGATCAGCCCGGCCACGAATCCGCCGAACGTCACGTTGCCGACCAGTCGATGCAGATTGAGCGGCATCCAGCTGTAATTGAAAATCTTGTCCCACAACGTCGCTGTCTGGAGAAATTCCGCCGGGGAGATGCCTTCGGCCTTGACAGGAGTATTCATGAACGACGTCGGCCCGTCGATGACGAAGAGCGTCACGGTGCCGATCAGATTAAGCAGCACACCGAGGGCGATGTGTCGCGCCTTCTTGTCTCCCTTCCAGGCGTCCCAGGTGTAAAAATACATATAGAGGACGATCGTTTCCGCGATAAACAGCAGGGGATACACCACAGCGAACACCATGAAGAAATGGTTGATCAGCCAAGTGGTGAATTGTGGGTACGCAGCCAGCAGGACAAAAATGAAGAGCCCGCCCGTCAAGGCTGTCATGCTGTACAGGATCACGGTCACCTTGGTGACCTCTTTTGCCAACCGGTCATAGCGGGGATCCTGCTTCCGATACCCCAGCCACTCCGAGATGACGACGAAAATGGGGGCGCCAAGAATGAAGCCCGCGAACAGGATGTGAAGTTGGGCGACGATCCACACGGCGGTTCGGTTGCCGGTGTACGGAAACTCGACGGGAGGCGCACTCGGCGCTTGCGCATACGCCACGCCTCCCAAGACCGTCAGCATCGCGCACAGAGCCAAGAGACCGCGCTGCCACGTTTTCATGATTCTCGCCGCCCCTCCTCACTCTAGATTAAGATCAGCTACTTGCCCGCAGTCTCCGCCGGAGCCGACGCGGCAGGCGCCGCTGTCGGCGCCGGGGATGCCGCCGCAGGACCCGCGCCTCCGCCGACTTCCGCCGCAGACACCCACGCATTCTTCCCCGGATCCCACCCCTTGCCGGCCAATCCGAAGTTCCGCTCGAAGAGGACCAACTTCCAACGATCCTCTTCCGAGAGCTTGCTCTTCCAGGCCTTCATCTTGGTGTTGGGCACGCCCTCGGAAATCCGCCAAAACCAGACCGAGTCGGAATAGAGCTTCATCCGTTCACTATTGCGAAAATCGCGGGCGCCGGCTTTAACCGGCTTGCCGTCCTTCCCGTGGCAACTGGCGCAATTCACATCCGGATTGGTCTCGCCGATGAAGAGCTTCCGGCCCTCCTCCATCTTCGCCGCATCGGTCCACCAGCCAGCAGGCATGTGTTTGTCCGCGTATTCGGCAGGAGCCGGAGGCGGTGGAACCACCGGGCCCTCCCCCCCTTCTCCGCCGCACGCGACGAGCGCCCAGCCCATGCCCAGAGCCCCCACTGTCAAGACCACCTGCCGCAGATTCGTCCGCATCATCATGAATTCCCCCGTCCTTTCTTGATCAGGCTTCAGTCCGCCAATCCGCCCCTGCCACACCCTGGCTGCCTGAAGGCAGAAAAAAGACGCTTCTGTGAGAAGGCTGCCCTTACTCCGACAAAAGCGCCGACATTGATTCGTCCATTACGGCCACAGAGTCGCTCCACGCCCGGCTGGTCTCTCACGGATCCGGCGAGGTGCGCTGCCATGCCCCACGGACCGCTGTGTTTATCTTTTCTTCCTTCCCTGCCCCTTCTCCCGCTTTGCTTCCCGCTTCCGCCAAGCCCGAAGAGCCCTGACTCCTACGAACCCCCCGATGCCGACGGCTCCGGCCCCGATACTTACCAGTACCCAGGCAGGAGGCGCGGCTCGATCATGGATACAGCCCGTGCCGAAATGAACTTGAATTTTTCTTTCCGACTCCAGATCTTTCGGATCGAACTGAACCTTGTGCTGCTGCTGCTCCCCTCGGGCCTCCACATAGAGCGGATCGCCGAGATTGTCGTTGTGCAAATGAAACGTCGCCGTATAGTACCCATCTCCGTCGGTCCTCACGGTTTGACCGTAGGAGATTCGCGTGTCCTTGATCAGAACTTCAACGTTGGGTACTCCTTTTCCGTCCGCTCCGCAGACAAACCCCTCGACAGTAAAACGATGATCCGCCTCGTGGGTGGCAAACAACAGGGTCGGACAAGCGAGCAGAACCACGGCACCGGTTATGACGAGGATCGCACTCCACCGCGAGCCAGACGTCCTTGTCCCCTTGCACGCCACTCGTTTGTGCCAGTCCCCTTGTTTCGGCAAACGACCAGCCAAACGGCAGGAACAACAACATCTGCCCACTGGTGGCCCGGCCGATTTTAAGGCCGACCTTTCTAGCATAGCCCCTATGCTTTGTCAATTAGAGTGGATGCGCAACTGCGTCGGGAGGAAAGCTGGCGCACCGCGCGCACCCTACGCCCAGTGCGCGGTGCGCCAGCGTGACGGGGCGTCGACTTCCAGAATGTGCGGACTCAACGGGGTGGATAAGAAAAAACCTGACGAGTACGAGGGCGTTGATGAGACCGTACTACTTTTTTCATTTTAGAGATGGCCGCGCGCGCGGGCGTCGGCGGCGACACGTTCGGCTTCCGCCTTGCGTTCCGACTCTTTCTTGGATACCCAAGCCTCCCAGGATTTACCGTTCGCCGTATCCTCTCCGGTAAAGGCAATGGAAGCGATGTCGCTGTAACGGATGATCTGCCGCGCGTCCGGGCGGTCCGCCGGAAACAACTCGATGTAGGGATCCGGCCCCTTACGCTCGCGGTTGAACAGGTAACCCGTAACGGCTTCGCCGGACTTGAGCGAGAGGGTGACGTCGCCGCGATAGTCGAACGCCAGTTCGACCGCTTCGGCCACCTCGCCGGCTGATGCCGGTCTGAACACACGCCCTTCGAGCGAGAGGGGCGCGTTGCCGGAACTATGATTCTTGGTGTCAGTCATCGCTGGAAACCGTCAATCTACGTCGATTGGCGGCTGATACACGACACGGCTATCGTGACGTCGGCAGCAACGTCAGTTTCACGGTTCGACTGAAACCCGAGACGCTCCCGAACGTGTCTTCGACGGCGGATGCCTCGTAGCCGCAATGAACCATGCAATCGGCGCATTTCTCATTCCGGCCCGTGCCGTACCGGTCCCACTCCGTACTGTCCATCAATTCACGAAACGTTTTCGCGTAGCCTTCCTGCAGCAGATAGCAGGGCTTCTGCCAGCCGAACACGTTGTACGTCGGATTGCCCCACGGCGTGCATTGATAGTCCCGCCGGCCCATGAGGAAGTCCAGGAACAGCGGAGATTGGTTGAATCGCCAGCCGGGCTTAGGATTGCCGAGGATTTTGGAGAACAGCTCGCGGGTCCGCGCCCGCTTCAGGAAATGCTGCTGATCCGGCGCCTTCTGATAGCTGTAGCCGGGCGAAATCATCATGCCCTCGACACCCAGCTCCATCATGGCGTCGAAAAACTTCCGCACCCGTTCCGGATTCGCGTCGTCGAACAACGTCGTGTTGGTGGTCACGCGATGCCCCCGCCCCAGTGCCGCCTTAATGGCCCTAACGGCGAGATCATAGACGCCGTCGCGGCAGACCGCCAAATCGTGCTCGTCGCGCAACCCGTCCATATGGACGCTGAAGGTCAGGTATTTGGAGGGCTTGTACTCATCGAGTTTCCGCTCGAGCAGAATCGCATTCGTACAAAGATACACGTATTTCTTGCGCGCGACCAGGCCCTCGACGATCTTGGCCATCTCCGGATGGATCAGCGGCTCGCCTCCGGGAATGCTGACGATCGGCGCGCCGCATTCTTCGGCCGCTGCCCAGCACTGCTCCGGAGTGAGCCGCTTGTCCAACACGTGATCCGGGTATTGAATCTTCCCGCAGCCGGCACAGGCCAGGTTACAGCGGAACAACGGCTCCAGCATGAGCACCAACGGGTAACGTTTCACGCCCCTCAGTTTCTGCGCGAGGACGTACTTCGTTACCGTATACATCTGGGAAAGCGGTACAGCCATCCCTCTCTCCTTCCGACTGATTAAGTTGAGCGGCGTATGGAGAACGGCTCCGAAGTGGAGCCGGACTTGGAGGCACAATAGTGCGCGGATTCTAACATCCGCCCATCACCCCGTCAATTTTTGACGCGCGGTGATATTTGTCCGCTCGGGTCAATTCCGATGAAACGATGAAGAGGCGGCGGCTCACGTCCAGTGAGGAATGGAGGCGCCGGGCGGGTTCGAACCGCCGCATCGCAGTTTTGCAGACTGCTCCCTTAGCCACTTGGGTACGGCGCCTTGGGGCAGCATTATAACGGGGCGACGACTAATCTACAATGAAGGCTTGCGCGAGGAACATGCGAAGAGAAACCTAGCGCTTGTTCGGCAGGACGGGAATCTCGCGGCCGAGCGTGGAGGGACGATCCGACGTTTGCGGCGGTTGCATCCATTCGGTCAGTCCGTTCTTATCATGGCTTGTACTTAAGGCGGGTACCGGGCCGCCGTTCGGCTCTTCGGCCTCTTTCTCCTTGGCCAGCAGCTCGACTTCGTGGATGAGCGTCTCCATCAACTCTTCCATCGGCACCTTCCGGACGAGCTTACCCTTCTTGAACAGGATGCCTTTGCCTTCGCCACCGGCGATCCCGATATCTGCTTCCTTGCCCTCGCCGATACCGTTCACCACGCAGCCGAGCACCGACACATTCAAGGGGGCCTTGATGTGGCTCAGTCGCTTCTCCAGTTCGTTGGCCATGCGGACCACGTCGATCTCCACACGCCCGCACGTAGGGCAGGCGATCACGTTGATGCCGCGATGCCGCAATTCGAGCGACTTCAGAATCTCGAAGCCGACCTTTACTTCTTCGACCGGATCGGCCGCCAGCGACACCCGCAACGTATCCCCGATTCCCTGGGACAGCAACCAGCCGAGCCCGATCGCGGATTTCACCGCTCCGGTCATGGCCGTGCCCGCTTCGGTGATGCCGATGTGCAAGGGATAATCGGACTGACGGGAGAACAGCCAATAGGCATCGATGGCGTGATGCACATCCGACGCTTTGAGGGACACTTTCATGTTCGTGAAGCCGATGTCTTCCAAGGCATGGACAGCGTTCAACGCGGATTCGGCCAGCGCCTCCGGCGAAGGCCATCCGTACTTGTCCAACAACGGCCGCTCCAGTGAGCCGCCGTTGACGCCGACACGGATCGGAATGCCCCGGTCGTTGACCGCCTTAATGACCTCTTCGACCTTCCACCAGGCTCCGATGTTGCCGGGATTGATCCGGACGCAGTCGACGACTTGAGCCGCCTTGAGCGCCAACCGGTGATCGAAATGGATGTCGGCAATCAGCGGGACCGTCATGGCGGCCTTGATCTTCGGCAGCGCCGCCGCCGCATCTTCGTCCGGCACGGCAACGCGAATCAGTTCGCAGCCTGCGGTCTCGAGCTGGCGGACCTGCTCGATCGTCGCGTTGACGTCGCGCGTGTCCGTCGAGCACATGGACTGGACTGAAATCGGCGCGTCGCCCCCGATCTTGACGGTCCCAACCGTAATCTTTCGCGTCTTGCGCCTGGTTATGTGCATGGGCCCTCGGCTCGTCTTACGTCCGACGTGTCAAGTCTTCGATCAGCTTCCCTGCTCGTCCCCGTGCGGGAGATGATCCGGGAGTGCGGCTGTTTGAAACCGTTCTCGGGCGCCAGCCGCGGTGCCGATGAGTTCTTTCACGCTGTGATAGATACCCTCGGCGGTCAACCCGTACCGCTCGCGGAGTAAGTCTTGCGGGCCTTGTTCAATGTACCAATCCGGCAGCCCCAGGATTTTCGTGGCCACGTCGGTCACACCCGCATCGGACAGGGTCTCGAGGACGGCCGAACCGAACCCGCCCATCCGACACCCCTCTTCGACGGTCACCACATATTGCACCTGCCTGGCCACGTCGACGATCAGCTCCCGGTCGAGCGGTTTGACGAACCGCGCATTGACAACGGCGGTGGACACGCCTTCCCGACTCAATCGTTCAGCAGCCTGGAACGCCTGCCATACCGACACCCCGACCGCCATGATCGCGACATCGGTGCCCTCCTTCAGCAACTCGCCTTTTCCGATAGGAAGCGCTTCGGGGGCGGCGTCCATGGTCACCCCCAGACTCACTCCGCGCGGATACCGGACGGAAATCGGACCATTGTACTGCAGGCAGGTTTTGACCATGTGCTGGAGTTCATTCTCGTCTTTCGGAGCCATGACCACAATGTTCGGAACATGGCGCAGATAGGCATAGTCGAACGCGCCGTGGTGCGTCGTCCCGTCCTCGGCCACGAGACCGCCGCGGTCGATGCAGAACGCCACCGGCAGATTCTGCGTGGCGACGTCGTGGACGACCTGGTCGTAGGCTCGCTGCAGGAAGGTCGAGTACATGGCCACCACCGGCTTCATCCCCTGCACGGCCAGACCGGCGGCGAAGGTGACGGCATGCTGTTCTGCAATCCCGACGTCGTAGAGCCGGTCGGGAAACTCCTTCTCGAACGCCGTCAGGCCGGTCCCCTCGCACATGGCGGCGGTGATCGCCACGATGCGCCTGTCTTCCCGCGCCAGCTTGACCAGCGTGTCCATGGCGATCTGCGTGTAGGACGGTCGCACGGCCTTCTTCGCGGGCGCGCCGGTCTCCCGCACGAACGGCGGGCAGGCGTGGAACCAGACCGGATTCTTCATGGCCGGCTCATAGCCCAGGCCCTTCTTCGTGATGACGTGCAGCAGGACGGGGCCCTTCATCTTCAGAACGTTTTCCAGCGTGGGCAGGAGATGATCGAAATTATGCCCGTCGATCGGCCCGCTGTACTGGAACCCCAATTCTTCGAAGAGCAATCCGGGAAGAATCGCCCCCTTGGCCAGCTCCTCGGCCCGGCGCGCGAGTTTTTGCATGTCGTAGCCGATGTGGGGAATCTTTCGCAACAATTGACCCGTTTCCTCGCGCATCTTGCCGTAGAACTCGCCCGTGATCGTCCGGTTCAAATAGGCGGAGATGGCCCCGACGTTCTTCGAGATGGACATCTGGTTGTCGTTCAAGATGACGAGGAAGTCTTTTCCCAGACCGCCGGCATGATGCAGCCCCTCGAGCGTCATCCCGGCCGTCATGGCGCCGTCGCCGACGACGCAGACCACCTTGTGCTTCTGGCCCAGTTGCTCGCGCGCGGCGACCATCCCGAAGGCAGCCGATACACCGGTGCCGGCGTGACCGGCGTTGAACGTGTCGTACACGCTTTCTTCGCGCTTGCAGAACCCGCTCAACCCGCCGTATTGCCGCAACGTGTGAAATTGCTCCCGGCGGCCCGTGAGCAGCTTATGCGCATAGGCCTGGTTGCTGGTGTCCCAAACGATCTTGTCGGTCGGTGTATCGAGGAGATAATGCAGGGCGACCGTGAGTTCCACCACGCCGAGATTCGACGCCAAGTGCCCCCCAACGGCGGAGACGGCCCCGATGATCTGCTCGCGAATCTCCTGGCAGAGGGCGGGAAATTGAGCGGTCGAGAGCCGCCTGAGATCGGCCGGGCTGTTGATAGTCTTCAGGATCGACATGGAATACTCTCCTTATATCGACGGACTCTGCTGTATGTAAATGATCCGGCGTACGAGAGGCGACCACTGGGCAGCAGCGTGAAATGAGCGTATCGGGGACCAGTCTCACACACAACCCCCATCCTGTCAAGCACCCAGCTCCGTTCGGACCGGCTCTTTATGATTCGAACCGGTACGTGACGACGGTGGACAGCGTGAAGTCAGCCGCGCTGCCGGTCGGGAAATCGAGGTTCTCCACGCCGTACACCTGCCACAGCAGGCGGGGACGCAGTCGATAAGCGAACCCCGCGACCACTTCCGAAATGCCCCGATTGAACACTTTGGTATCGGTCCGGGACAGCGGGCTCGAGTAGTAATCGAAGTGCGCCAGGAGGGAAAAATTGTCCGACCAGAGATATTCGGCGGCAATCAGATAGGAAATCGTCGGCTGGAGAGAAAAACCTGCGATGCGACCTGTCGGCGCCACCCCGTTCACGTTCGCATACAGCATCCACCGATCTCCCAGTCGCTTTTCCGCAGCCAGACCCAACCCGAAATCGGGACTGCCGCTCCCGAAGAATTGCCCCTCATTTCCTGTCGGCGCTTTGACGGCCGCTCGAACGGAAATCGCCGGCATCGTATCGGTCTCGGACACGATCAGGTACTTGCTCATGAACGTCATATCGCCCAATCCAACCGTCTGATTGCTTCCGCTCATCACCGATCGCCCGTTCGATGTGACGTTGAAGGCGTAGCCGGTTCCCTTGAGCGCCTTCCGCACGGGAGCCAAGCCGGTTGTCGCCCGCTCCGTGGCTTCGATCACGCCGCCTAGAATGCCTTCGTAACGGTAGAGGACGGGAACTTCGACGGCGACTTCCAGTTGCTCGGTCAACCCGTACCGGAGAAAAAGCCCGGATCGCACTGTCTCGAACTTCATGGTCACCTGAGTCTGAGGGGTGCGATCGGAAAAGATGCTGGCCGTGTCGGCCAGCTCGACCCGCAGATCGAGCGCGCCCGGCCTGAGCACGACCGCCCGATCCCCCGGCAGTCCCAGCACGAGCTGATGGATGGGTTGAAAGTTGCGAGTCGGGAACGGACCGAATCCGTCCGCTGCCACACAGACGGACACGCTGGCTACCAGCGACAGTACCATCGCCAGCGTGAATCGATAGGGCGTCATGGATCAACCGGCCTCCTTGCCGATCCCGTTCATCAGTATGGGAAGTCCAGCCCGGCGAAGATCGCGCCCCCTTCCCGGCTGAACCCGTAATCGATTCGTCCGACGACGTTCGGCCGCACAATACCCCGGAACCCCATCCCGGGGGTCATCCGGTAGTCCTTGAAGCTCACATCCTTATATGTGGAGAAGACCTGCCCAGTATCGAGGAACGGGGCGATTTCGAAATCGGCGGTGACCCCTGCGATCTTCGTACGCACGAGGTGAATCCGCTCCTCGATGCTCGCGGCGATCAGATGCTTGTCGATGAACCGATCGACCCCGTAGCCGCGTAGATTGTTCTGTCCTCCCAGGGAGCTCTGCTCGAAGAACGGTACCTGCTCGCCCAGCGTGGCTTGCAGATTGGCCCGCACGACGAGAATGGCCCGCTTCGATTCACTAGGAATGAGTTTTTTGATCTCGATTTCGTAACGTGAGTACACGGGGTTGTTGCTGTTCCGGATATTCTGATTGAGCTCGGCATAGGCCGTGATCGCCATGCCGTCGGTCGGCGTCACCAGATTGTTGCGGGTGTCGTAATAGAAGCTCACGCGATGACCGAGAATGATCGACTCGCCCTGCACCCCGTCGACCCCGGGGAAGCGCTCGACGGTGAAGGGAAGATCGGTGGCCCCGCGCTGCAATTGGACCTCGCGGAACCGCTGCGCCACCGCGATTTGGGTGACTTCGTTCGCGTAGACCCCGAACCGCCAGTTCACCCGTCCTTCCCGGGCCGTGTAGTTCGTCTCGTTCGATTCGACTGTGCCTTGTCCGATCCCGAAAAACCGGGCGGTCGCGTTCTTGAAGAACGATGCGCCGAAGTTGAGGAAGTACCGTCCGTTGCTGAAGGCGGGATCCGTATAGTTGAATGCGAGCTTGCGCTCGATCTGCTCCGTCAACGATGCGATGAATTGCATCTGGCGGCCGCCCGGATCGTAGCGAAAGAAATTGAACGTCCCCCTCGTGCCCACGATCGAGTTGCGGATGATCATCGGCGCCATCAGGTACTTCAATTCCCCGTCGGGGTCGGTGATCAGTATGGGAACGATCAGCCCGGCGTCGTTTCCGTCATTCCGCGTAGTCGAAGCCGACGGGATGGGAAACCACTGCGTCTCGGCGCGGGCCGGCAGGCGATCCACCGCGGCCAGTCCTGCGAGCAGACAGACGAGAGAAACGACGGGGCCGCGCAGGATCGCCATTGAGCGCTCAATCGGGGTACCGTTAGGGGGACTTGAGCTTGTCGGATTTCTTGCGGAGCTGCTCGACTAGATCCGCGTACGAGGAGGCCTTGAGGATTTTGGCGAACTGGCCGCGGTAATTGTTCACCAGGCTCACGCCGTCGACGACGACGTCGTACACGCGCCAGTCGTCGCCCTTATTGATGAGGCGATAGTCCAAGGGGATTTCCGTTTTCCCGGACAAGACCTTCGTCCGGACCTCTGCGTACTCTTTCTCGGTCCGCTCGTTGAGGTACTGGACGCCTTCACCGGAATAGGTTTCGATCTTCTCGGCATAGGAGTTCGTTAGCAAGGACCGGAACAGTCCCACGAATTCCTGTTTTTCCTGATCCGAGAGCGAATTCCAGGGCGCGCCGAGGGCGCGCCGCGACATCTCCTGGTAGTCGAACCGGGCCGCAACCACGCGCTCGAGCTGTTGCCTCCGCTCCTCGGCCTTGGCCGGCTGCTTGAGTTCTTTGTCGCGAACGATGCGCAACACCTCGTCGATCGTCGCCTTCATCGATTCGGTCGGTGGGCCCGCATAACCCGGCAACGCCGTCAGCCCGACCCACAACACCGCGGCCCACGCCGTCGAGACCACGCCGAACGCCCGCCGGCCGAGAGAGGCTCGGTCTCCGGTTGCCATGGAAGTTTTCTTCATACCGTCCCTCTTATGATCGACTGACTCGACCGGAGCCACGCCGCCCTTGATCGAGCACGCCCGTTCGATCAATTGACCTTACCATGAACGAATTGACTGACCAACTCTTCCAGATCCAGTCCCGACTCCGTGTCACGAATCGTATCGCCGGGCTTCAAGGGATCGCCTCCTCCTCCGGGTGAGAGCGCCAGGAACTTCTCGCCGATGATGCCCCTGGTCTTGATCGAGGCAATCGTGTCCGTATACAGCTTCGTTCCGTTCTGAACGGCGAGGCGAACGACCGCCCGATCGCCTTCCAGCCGGATCGACTTGACCCGGCCGACTTCCACCCCCGCGATTTCGACCGCGGCGCCCGGCTTCAGCCCCGAGGCCGAGTTGAACTGGGCATCGACCTCGTACAGATCCCCGCCGATCAATTCGAGCTTCCCGAGTTTGATCGAGAGATAGCCCAAACAGGCAATCCCGACGAGCACAAACGCGCCGACGATCAATTCCAATTTCGCTCTGTCCATCGTGGCACTCCTCTCGCAGGACACTAACCGGTGGAGGGCGCCACGGGCAGCGGCACCGTGCCACCGACTGAGATGAACTCTTTGACTTCCGGGTCAGGCGTCCTTTGGAATTCGACGGGTTCCGCCATCGCCACGATCTTCCCGCCTTTCAACATCGCGACGTAATCGGAGAAGCCGAATATCTCCGGAATCTCATGGCTGACCATGACGGCGGTAAACCCGAATTTCCGCTGCATGCTCGTGATGAGGTCGTGGATCGATTTCGCCATGAGGGGATCGAGACCGGTGGTCGGCTCGTCGAACAGGATGATTTCCGGCTGCATGACCAGGGCCCGCGCCAGCCCCGCCCGCTTCCGCATCCCGCCGCTGAGCTCAGCCGGAAACTTGTGCCCCATACCAGCCAGACCGACCTGCTCCAGCTTTTCCTCGACGCGGCGCGCGACCTCCGGCCCCTTCAGGCGGAGCTTCTCCCGCAACGGGAACGCCACGTTTTCGAAGACCGTGAGTGAATCGAACAGCGCGGCTCCCTGAAACAGCATCGCGAACCGCTTGCGGACCTCGTTGAGGGCGCGCCCCCGCAGGCGCGAGATTTCCGTGCCGTCCACCCAGACCTGCCCTTCGTCCGGCTGAAGCAGCCCGATCATGTGCTTCAAGAGGACGCTCTTGCCTTCTCCGCTCCGGCCGATGATCGTCGTGAGCTTCCCCGGCGGAATGATGAGATCAACCCCTTGGAGGACGGGCTGTCCACCGAGCGTCTTCTTGACCCCGACGAGCTTGATCATAGGCGTTACTCGTTGACAGCGAACAGCTAGGAGCGCGGAGCCATTAGCTCTTTGCTACGGGCTGTTCCCTCTTTTACAAGAGGACCGACGTCAGGAAATAGTCCCACACCAGAATCAACACGGACGACAGCACCACGGCCTCGGTCGTCGCCGTTCCGAGCCCTTCGGCACTCATTTTGGTGAAGAACCCTTTATAGCAACAGACCCACGTGATGATGAGCCCGAAGCTGATCGACTTCAAAATGCCCCCGTACACGTCCTTCCATTCCACCGCAGACTCGATGGAGTTCCAGTACGACCCGGCGTTGACACCCAGCAGATCCACCCCCACCAGGTAGCCACCGTAGATGCCCACGACATCGAAGATCGCGACCAGGAGCGGGACGCCGATCAAGCCGGCCACGAGTTTCGGGGCGATCAGATATTGGAGCGGATTGATCGCCATCGTATCGAGCGCATCGATCTGCTCGGTAATCCGCATGATGCCGATTTCCGCCGTCATGGCCGAGCCGGCGCGGGCCGTCACCATAAGCGAAGCCAGCACCGGTCCCAACTCGCGGATCATGCTGAGCGCGACGGCGGAGCCCAGGAGGGCCTCCGATCCGAACTTCCGCAGCGTGTAGTACCCTTGCAGAGCCAACACCATGCCCGTGAAGCCCGCGGTGAGCACGACGACGAACGTCGATTTATAGCCGATAAAATGAAGTTGCTTGAGGAAGTGATGGAACCGGAGAGGCGGGCGCAGGAGCCAGGCGAACGACGAGAGCACGAAGATGAGCATGCGGCCCATCTCTCCCACGTACAACAAGACCCCCTGTCCGATGTTCGGGACCAGACGCATCAGGCGTTCTCCGCTGGACCATGCCGGCAATCCTCCGGACTCCCGGCCTTGAAGCAGTCGCGAAACACGTTCGTTAAACAGTCTGCCGCACGCCGGCCTTGACGCCGCAGCCGCATCAGTCCCGCGAGGCTCGATGGCGACGTTAGGAGCGTGCGCACTCCTTCAATCCAGCCAGTGGGCCTGAGAAACAGGTTGAAGTCAAGCGGAAGATCTTCATCCACAAGATCGGACACCGCGCGAAGGATCGCAAACGGCACGCGCGCACGGCTCGCCTCGCGAGCCAACGCGGCGCTTTCCATATCGAGACCGACCGCCCCTGTGAGCTCAGCAAACCGGCGCTTCTCCCGCGCACGACCGACCACGCGGGCGACCGACGCGAACCTCCCGCGATGATCGGGCCGGACCCGTCGGCTCACGCACGCGAGAAAGGCGTCGCGCGCCTTACCCGGCACTTCGATTGGGCCGGAATGCTGCTCGCCGTTGGTTCCAGCCAACGTCACCTCGCACCCCACCAGGAGATCACCGATCTCGGCCGGGATCAACGCACAGGCAAAGCCTGTCGACACGGCGAGGTCGAATGGGGCCTGTTGGAACGTCGCGGAGGCGGCCCCACCGGCCTTCTCCGGCCCCATACCGGTCTGCACCAACCAGTACTCCCCTCCGCCTCCGGATTCGACGAACGCGCGGAAACCGGCGAATGTCTCTTCGCAGCCACCGTGGAAGGCTGCGCGCACTGCGGCCGTTTCCCAACGCGTCGCGCAGAAAATCGCCACCCGCCGGAGCGGGCGGGTACACTGTGCGGGAGCATCATCGGGTAAAGAAGGAAGGACGGCGGTCAACATTCAGACCGGTAGAATCCGGCCTCTTGAACCTGCTCGCGCACTTCGTCGGCCCGCATTTTACCCCGAGATCGGAGGTTGCGATACATCGCCAGAGCCCATAACGGGAAGTACTGACAGTACCAATGATACCGGAGATAGAACACGCGGGGAAACCCGGTCCCCGTATGGGCTACTTCTTCCCACGATCCGTCCTTCATCTGATGCCGCAACAAGAACTGTATCCCGCGTGCCACGCTCAGCGAATCGGTCACGCCTGCGGACATCAAAGCCATCAGCGCCCACGCGGTCTGGGACGGCACGCTATCTCCCTTGCCGCTATACGCTGGGTCCCCGTAGGACAGGCAGGATTCGCCCCACCCGCCGTCCGGATTCTGCTTCGACTCCAGCCATGCCACCGCGCGCCTGACGTACGACGCCGACAGATCTTCGCCGATCGCCCGAAGCCCGGCAAGGACCGACCAGGTTCCATAGATATAGTTGACGCCCCACCGGCCGTACCAGCTCCCGTCCGGCTCTTGTTCCTGCTTTAGAAACGCCAGTGCCGGTTTCACGGCCGGATGCGTCATGTCGTACCCCAACGCGCCCAGCATCTCCAGACATCGACCTGTCAGATCGGAGGTACTGGGGTCGAGCAGGGCCTTGTGATCGGCAAACGGAATGTAATTGAAGACGATGCGATTGTTGTCTTTGTCGTAGGCACCCCACCCGCCGTCCGAGCCCTGCATGGCCAGCACCCATTGCATGCCGCGCCGAATGGCTTCTCTCTGCAGCGCGGGTTCCGGCAGGCGCAGTTTCGAGAGCGCCATCAACACGACCGCGGAGTCGTCGACGTCCGGATAGAACTCGTTTTCGAATTGGAAGTACCAGCCGCCCGGCGCCGCCCGTGGAGAGGAGATTTTCCAGTCTCCGACCGTCTTGGTTTGTCGCGACATCAAGTATGCGCCGGCTCTCAGGAGCGCCGGATGGTCAGGCGGTACCCCCGCCTCGACCAGCGCGTTGATCAGCAGAGCCGTATCCCAGATCGGAGAGAAACAGGGCTGAAGATGCAAGGCTGGAACCCGCTGCCCGTTCAACGTCACGGAATCGTGGACTTCGAGGGCTTCAATTTCGTGGAGGGCCTTGGTGATCAATGGATCGTCCGCATCATAGCCCAGACATTGCAACGCCATGATCGAGTTCGCCATGGCCGGATAGATGGCGCCCAGGCCGCCCGCGCCTTTCATCCGCTCGAGCATCCAGGTCGTCGCCCTGTGGAGCGCCTTCTCGCGCAGGAACGTCAGAGGCATTCGGTCGTAGAGTTTCAACATCGCATCGAGCGCGACGAAGAAATTGTGCGGCGTAAACCATTTCTGGTCCTTGTTGAACGGCGGATATTTCCAGTAGCGGATCTCCGCGCGCGGGATCGGATACAGCTCTTCGATGCCCTGCTCCCGGGGAATCCGGCATACGGGCTGGTGCGCGAACACAATCAGCAGGGGAATGAGCACCGCGCGGGACCAGTACGAGATGGCGTAAATGCTGAAGTAAAATCGCTTGGGCAGCAGCATGAGCTCGACGGGCATGTGGGGGATGCCTTCCCAGTCGTACTGGTCGAACAGGGCCAGCGCGATTTTCGTGAAGACATTGGCCTGCACCACCCCGCCCAAGGCGAGGATGCGGTCCTTCGCCCGGATCATGAACGGCTCGTTCGGGGACACCCCGCTCAACTTCAGCGCAAAATACGCCTTGACCGACGCGCTGATGTCGGCCGGCCCGCCGTAGTAAATCGGCCATCCGCCGTCGGGCAGCTGTGCGGATTTCAAATAGCGGACGGCTTTTTCCACCCGGTCGGGATCGACGCGGTTCAGAAATCTCCGCAGCATCAGGTATTCGGATGTCAGAGTCGTGTCGGCCTCGAGCTCGGCGACCCAGTAGCCTTTCGTCTGATGCTGTCTGGCGAAAAACCACGCCTGGCTCCGCTTGATGGCATCGTCGATCGTGTCCGGTTGACTGACCGTATGAGCGAGAGGCCGGCGAACGGAAGCATCCGACGAGGACAGCACCGCGAGCTTGTCCGACACGAGCCGCAGCGGAGGCGCCGCTGGTATTTCCGCAGCCGGACTGAGCGTGCCCGCGCCGTTTGATAGGAAGCTGTCAGAGAGGCGACTCAGCAGTGTCCTAATGAGTTTCATTCGACCCTTCGTGTGAGATGGACGGATTTTCATGGCGTGCGACGAGGTTCCCCGGCAAAGGGAACACATTCGTCACACGATCGGCGAGAAGCCCATCGGTCGGCTTATAACAGAGCTTCCAGAGTGAGTCAAGCAAAGGGCGCGGGAAGTCCTCTGAACTATTCAGTTTTTCGGCACCGGTTCACACCGGCTGAAGGTCGGCAAGCCGCACGGATACCACCTTGGACACCCCCGGCTCCTCCATTGTGACGCCGAACAGCGAATCGGCGATCGCCATCGTACGCTTGTTGTGCGTGATGACTAGAAACTGGGCGCCTCGCGCCAGCTCCCTGAGCACGCTCGTAAACCGTCCGATGTTCTCCTCGTCCAACGGCGCGTCGATTTCGTCCAGCAGGCAGAACGGAGTCGGCCTGATGAGGAAACTCGCGAACAGCAGCGCCATCGCCGTAAGCGTTTTTTCCCCACCCGACAGCATGGTAATGCTTTTCAGCCGCTTGCCCGGGGGCTGCGCCACGATCTCGACACCGGGTTCCTGGCTTCCAGTAGGCTCGCCGTTTTCCGGCGGCAGCTCGTCGATGAGCTGAAGCTCGGCCCGCCCGCCGGGGAAAAACTGCCCAAAGACTTCGGTAAACTTTTGCTGCAATTCGTTGAACGTGCTAACGAACATCTCCTTCGTCGTCCGGTTGATCCGCTGGATGATCTCCTTGAGGGAGGCGATCGAGTTGGAGAGGTCCTGCTCCTGGGCGGACAGAAACTTGTATCGCTCGTCCAGTTCTTGATGTTCGCTGATGGCGGCGAGATTGATCGGACCCATCCGGTCGAGCCGCTCCCTCAACTTGTGCAATTGCTCTTTCAATTCCGCGTCGGAAGGGCGGGCCTCACCCGATTCGGCGGCCTCCTCGACCGCGACACCCGGATCGGTTGCCTGTGCCGCATCGCCCAGCAGCGTCGACGGTTCCAGTTGGTAGGTCCCGATCAAGGTGCCCTCGACCGTGGCCAGTTGCGTCCGAATCTCCGCCCGACGGACTTCCACCGTCATTCGCGCGTCCCTGATCGCTGAGATCGCGCGTCGAAGGTCGTTGAGACCGGCCTCCAGCGCCTGGCTGGCCGCCATCTCCTGCGCCTGTTGTTCCTGCGCGGCGACCAATTCGCTCTTGATGCGCGCGGCCGCGATGCCCAGCTCCTGGCAGAGGGCTTCTTGCCGAGCCCGCTCGGCACGGCTCCCTTCGATTGCCTCGGCAAGGCTAGCCAGATGCTCCGTTAACAAGAGGCGGCGTTGTTCCATGTCCTTGATCTGATGATCCGCCCGGGCGCGGTCCGCCTGTTCGTGCTCGCGCTTCGCCCGCAACCCTTCCGCCGCTAAGCGTGCTTCGGTCACACGCTCCTGCAGCGCCCGGATTTGCTGATCGATCTGGTCGAGTCGTTCACGGACCCGACCGAGGCCTGCCTCCTGAGCCGTCCTTTCTCCGACCCACTGCGCCAGTTGCGCCTGAACCGACCGCGATTCCTGTTCAAGCCGCTGCCGCTCGGCAACACCTTGCCGAATCTCCGCGACTATACCACCGAGACGGAGATCCAGGTCCGCGAGGGACTGCTGGAGGTTTTCTTCGTCTTTGCGGAGCGAGAGATCTTGCATCTCCGCGCGGCGCAGCGACTCTGCCACGTTCCGGGCCCGTTGTCCTAGGGACTGCACTTCCATCTGCAGCGCTTCACGTCGCGCTTTTTCTTGTTCCAGCGCGGCCATGAGAGAATGCCGTCGGTCTTCAAGCTCCAGCACTTCCCGGCGCCGCTCGAGCAAGCCCTGTCCTCCTTGAATCTGTCCGCCCGTGAGAATCCCGGAGGGGTCCAGGACCTCGCCTCCCAGCGTCACGAGAATCGGTCCCCCCGGGGCGGACCAGTCATTCCGTTCCCAGAGACGCAGGGCATGATCCAACGATTCGACGATCACGACCCGATCGAACAAACAGTCGCGAGCCGCGGTCCGTTCGGCATCGGTCTGAATCAGGTCAATGGCGCGCCCGACGACACCGGCTTGATCAGCGATGGCAGGCCACCAGGGCGTCGGCGAGCCGGCTCCCCATCGAGGGCGCTGCGGAATGAAACTGCCGCGACCGAACGCGTGTTCCCGGAGGAACCCAACCACGCGCCGGCAGACCGACGGCTCATCGACGAACCAGCCGCGGACCCGTTCGCCCAGGACCGCCTCGACTGCCCGATCCATCCCAGGCGGAATCACCAGCCATTCGGCCACGGCGTCCCGCACCCCCTCACACGACTTAAGCGCCGTGCCGTCATCGACTCCCTGACGCCCATAGCCCATTTCTTCGCGCACCACGCTCTGCAGGGCTTCTAACCGGGAATCCACCGCGGCGAGCTCTTCCGATCGCCTGAGAATCACCTGATCCGACGACTGGAGTTCGGCGACCGCCTGGGCCGTCTCCTCCTGCACAACCTGCTGCTCCGCTCGCAGGCTGCCGACCAGCCGATCGGCCTCTCCGTACTCGCGGCGCAAGTCATCGTGCCGACGGACCGCCGCAGCCCGCTGCGCCTCGATGTCCTGCTGTTCGGAAGCCAGCCGCTCCCCGCGCACGGCGATTTCTTCCGCCCGGACCGCGAGTTGGGCAAGGCTTTGTTCGGTGTTCGCGACTAGTACGGCCAGCTGAAGGACGTCGGCGCGGCCGCGCTCTTCCTCCGCCAACGCCGCAGCCCGCTGGTGCAGCAGGCGCGCCATGTCGCCGTCGAGCGCACTCAATGCCCGTTCCCGCTCTTCCATCTCGGCAGCTGCGGCTGCCAGCGAAGCATCGATCCGCTTCAGCGATTCCGCCAGCTCGGCCTGTGCACGCGCCAACTCGTCGAGCTCCGTCGTCTCCTGGCTTTGCTGCTGCTCGAACAACTGGCACCGGTTACGCTCCACCTCCGCCGCTGTAAGGGCCTGGGCCTGCTGCTGCTCGACACGCGCCAGTTCTTCCCGAATCCTGCCGATCGTTTTGTCTGTCGCAATCGCGTTCAGGCGGGCCTGTTCCAGGTCTGTCGTGAGGCGGGCCTGTTCGGCGGCCTTGCCCGCTTCCTGCCGGTCCAGACCCGACAGTTCCGCTTCGACCCCCGTCAATTCGTTCCGCAGCGCTCTGAACTCTCTGGTCAGCAGCTCGATCTCGATGGCCCGCACTTCCTGCTGCAGCGTTTGATAGGTCCTCGCCTGGCGGGCCTGGCGCTCAAGAGAATTGAGCTGCTTTTTGACTTCGGCGATGATGTCGCGGACCCGCAGGAGGTTCTGTTGCGTCGCGTCGAGTTTCCGGAGCGCCTCCGCCTTCTGCTTCTTGTAGCGAACGATTCCGGCGGTCTCTTCGATCAGTTCGCGCCGATCCTGCGGCGACGCGTTGAGGATCTGGTCGATCTGCCCCTGGGCGATGACGGTGTGTCCTTTGCTGCCCGCGCGCGTATCCAGCAGGAGGCTCCGAATATCTTTAAGGCGGCAGGGGATTTTATTGATCAGGTACTCGCTGTCCCCGTTGCGGTACAACCGCCGCGTGATCATCAATTCCTGGAACTCGGTCAAGTGACTCGGCAGTCCAGCACCGCCTTCGAGCTTGATCGTCGCCCGGTCGAGCCCACCGATGACCAGCGACACCTCAGCCATGCCCAGCGGCTTGCGGAGTTCAGTCCCGTTGAAAATGACGTCTTCCATCTTCTCGCTGCGAAGCGTCTTGGTGCTTTGCTCGCCCAGCACCCAGAGAATGGCGTCGACCACGTTGCTCTTGCCACTCCCATTGGGACCGACAATGGCCGTCACCCCCTCAGGAAATTCGATCTTAGCTTCGGCGAACGATTTGAATCCCAACATATCCAACGATTTCAAATACATCGGTTCACCCTCGCCTTGCGTTTCGTCTGAGTCTGTGAGGAAAACATCGCTGGGCCCTTGTAGCACAGCGAATTAGGGAAATCAAAAGAAAATACAGCGTATTGTAGGAGAAGAGCCATCCTCCTACTATATCTTGTCCGTGGAGGGGTGTGCGTACGTCAGCCTGCTAGGCTGGCGGCGGGTTTGCTGGCGGATTCGATTTGGACCAATTCCTTCGGCAAGAGGAACTCGACATCTTCTTCGATGACCGTGAGTTCCTCAACCTCCGAGGGTTCAGAGGCCTGCAGGAAGGCCACCACCTCGGTCACCAGCACTTCTGGAGCGGAGGCGCCTGCGGCAATGCCGACAGCTTTCGCGCCTTTGAGCCAGACCGGGTTGATATCGTTGGCGGAATCGATCAGATAGGACGGGATGCCGCACTGCTCGCCCAACTCGCGCAGCCGGTTGGAATTTGAGCTGTTCGGCGAGCCGATCACCAGAATCACGTCCACCAGCCGCGACAATTCCTTCACCGCGTTTTGCCGGTTCTGCGTCGCGTAGCAGATGTCCTCCTGGTGCGGCCCCTTGATGTTGGGGAAGCGGCTGTGCAGCGCCTCGACGATGTCGCGGCATTCATCGACGCTGAGTGTGGTCTGCGTGACGTACGAGAGATTCTGTGTGTTGTCGACGTGCAGCTTTTCGACATCCTGCACGGACGACACGAGGTGGAACTTGTCGGGAACCTGGCCGAGCGTGCCAATCACCTCCGGATGCCCGGCATGGCCGATCAGGATCAGCTCATAGCCCTGGGTGTAGTCCCGGTTCACTTCGTTGTGGACCTTGATCACCAGCGGACAGGTCGCATCGATCACGTGAAGGCGTCGTTGCCGTGCCTCCTCCCACACGGACTTGGCGACGCCGTGGGCGCTGAAGATCACCACCGAGCCCTCGGGCACTTCGTTCAGCTCCTCCACGAACACTGCGCCCTTCTGGCGGAGCGAGTTCACCACGTGGCGGCTGTGCACGATCTCGTGGCGCACATAGATCGGCGCACCGTATTTCTTCAGCGACAGGTCGACGATGTCGATCGCCCGGTCGACGCCGGCGCAAAACCCGCGGGGGTTGGCAAGATATATTTTCATGGTCTTCGCGACTCCTCTGATCTGGACGGCACGGGAACGTCTCACCGACAATCAATAACGCGATCACCTTACGTCAGATCAGCCGGCCCCGTCAACAGATTTGCCCCGTCAGATGGCGCTCTTCCACTACGACGATCTCGGCAGTCCCCCCCTAGCCCACGTTGGGGCCGGCAAGGCCGGCGACAGCAGGAGTCCCGCAGCGAAGAGACTGAGCAAGATGATCGAGGCGACAATCATCGTGCTGAGTGGGAGGACCGGCCAACGCAGTCGTACAGCCGCCGTGGCGGTCGCAGACCGAACAGGCGGACTCTGAGGCAAAAGCATTGCGTCCGATTCCGTCCGTGTCGCCACCACAGCGGCGCCCCCGAGTTGCTCTTGAATCGCCGCTCGGCTGGCGTCGTACGCCGCATGCGCGGCAGATAGCCGAACGATGGCCGCACCTAATCGCTCTTGCCTCAACGCCGAGACCTTCGTATCATTTTGGCTGGCGCTGACTATCGCGCGCCCAAGGTTCGGTTGCCAGTCGGCGACGAACGACGCATCCATCCGCCTTCCTTGGGCGCTTGCCACGCCGATGAGACGCGCGTTGTAGTCGGCGCCGGCACCGTCTGGCGCAAGGATCCCGCTGCGAACGCCACGTGCCGTGGCGTTTACGATCGATCGCCCCATCACGGCCTGCACTCCGGCCGCATGATCGGCTTCCGCCCGACCCGCCGACGTCTTGATCGAGCCGAAGGGAGAGTTTTGCCACCGGCTGCGCTCATCGCGCAGCCCATGAAAGTGGGCCCCCACGGCGGATATATTCTTCGCATGACGGCGATCGAGCAGGACTTGGTCGACAATCGCCAGGCCCAGCACCGGCTGCAGCCACTGCATGCCGTCCGCCTGGGCGACCGTCAGTTCGCTTGTCTGCGCTCCGGATCGCGTGACAGAGATCGCCCCATCGGCCGCCAGGAAGAACATCCCCCCGGCCACGATCGTGGCGCACACCCCGACGGCCACGATCACATCGATCAATTCATATTTCCGTTGCATAGGTCCCTCCTCACAATCGTACATGTCGTACGACGGCACTTGGCCGAACACCCCGGGCGCGCTCCAGCCAGGCCGTCCGTTTCCCGTGCTTACCTCACGTTGCCCTAGGTCTTCTTCTCCGGCGCGTGGTTCCTGCCGTCCATCCTCTCCCCCGTCGTGATGACCGACCCTGATTCTGCATCGACCAGAACCACCATGGTACCTTGCTCGGCCGTCAGGATGTCGATTCTCCACAGCGTGGTGCTTTGGTTCTTTTCCAATTCCGCCTCAATGACCTTTCCGGGGAAGGTCTCCAACGCCGTCTTGATCGCTTGATCGATCGTGACCTTCGCGGCCATGGCCATGGCAACGACTTCCTTGCGGTCCGGCTCTTTCTGCGACCTCAGCTTGTCCCTCTCCGCGCTATAGACCATCCCTCCCACGATCGCGACGACGCCCAGCACCACCGCTCCAATCACCAGACCGTTTCTATCCATGATACGTTGCTCCTTTGCCGGGACCTCGGGTGACAACGCGAGCGCGGGCCCCCCACGATCGCGCACGATAGCTCTCATCCGGCGACCGAGACATTTCGGTCCGTGACGAGACTCTCCAACAAGAGAGACTCTGGCGTTAACGTAGCGGAGACTGGGGAATCGATCGCGCCGGGAAGGACGGGGAAGCGCAAGGGATCAGACAGTCAGCGTAACCTGAACGTCAGGTGTCTATCCGCGGGCCAACAAGACATTCCGCTTCAGATGCCTTGGGTCAGCTTATGCGAAGTGTGCGCACGCGTCTGTGCGCACCTCAGGGTTCACTCTGGACCCTCTCCCGCTGTGAGTCAATCCATATGTTGGCAAACCTCTGTGTACTAGCATTATTAACTTCTAATGATGAATTCCACGCAGAAGGTGGTGTCGGCATGGTTCTGTCTTGCGGGAGCCCTGAGACGGAGGCACGGGTTGACAGGAACGCCGTGCGGGCCGATGCCTGACACTGAGGGTCTACCTATTTCCGCTTCTGGCAGACCTCTACGATCGCTTGGATCCTACCGTCTTGCGGACAGATCATCAGGAGCATCCCCTTGTGCTCCGGGTCTCGTTTGAACAATGTGGCGTAATCCTCGTCATACCGGCGTTCCTTGATCGTGGTGTCGCCGCTTTTACGGTCGTAAAGCGTTTCCAAAACAAAGGCCGCGATGGTCTGCGTGCCGTTGGCCCGGGCTTTGCTGGTCACTCGCCAGAAAACCTTGTCCGGATCAAGCATGCCTTTGGACCGCTCCAGAACCACGCTCGAACACAACTTTGTCCCTTTGGCCACCTCAACATACTCGCCTTTATCCACGAATTGGGCAAAGACGGCCGTGGGAACCTCTACGACCATGAGAAACACAAGTAGAGACGGGACCATGAGTCCGCCTCCCTGAAAGGGTGAGAGCCGGTGTGATTCGCATACAACCGCGCTCATGCGCTATGCTCTCCGGCGAGCTAACGTTATCGTCACCGCCCACAGGATGATAGCAGCCGACGCGCGCTGAGTCAGTGGTTCCGCCTTCCCTCCGGCAGACGAGAGTGCATAGCCGACCATCATGAGAATGGTGCAGATCGCTGCGAGGAGATACGCAAAATGCCTCGGGGAGTTATACCGGATAAAAAAGAACGGAACACCGTACAGCAGCCAATAGGGGATTCCCAGCGGAGTCAACAGGTCTAGGACGAAAACCGCCGCGGTGAACGATACGATTATGGCCGTGACCCGGCGACGGGATGCGCTCAAACCGTCGGCGTCCATCATCGGGTCCGGCCGCCCTCTGGTTGGAAGCAGGCCCCCGCCCGGCCGGTGTTCTCCATTTCGCTGTGGGCTCACCCATGAGAGAGTCACCTGCGGGCCCCCTTTCACACCGATCACACAGACGCGATCTAGCCCATTCGCTTTCCGGGCTTGCCGACGGGCGCGCCAGGCAGGCGAGCCCGGCTGCGAGCCTCTGAAGGCGGACACATGCGATTGGCTTCAATGCACGGGTCCGTCGATTCTCCGCACAGAAGGCAGCGCCACCCCGCCAACGCACCCGAAGCGGATGAGTCGCGGGTCTGACTGCGAATCATCAGCCCGTG
>CAYULI010000028.1:0-38404 GCA_964445795.1 uncultured Nitrospira sp.
ACTGAAGGAACAGCCCATCGCCATTCGCGACTCGATCATCCCGCCGATCATGAGCTTCAGCCCTGAGCGTACCGTGAACGCGGCGATCTCTGCCGCCTCCATCACGCCGGTTTTCATGATCTTGATGTTGATATAGTCGGCCGCGCTGCGATCGAACACCTGCCTGGCATCGGCGAGCGAACGCACGGATTCATCCGCGGCGACGGGGATGCCCGTGTCACGCCGAATCGCCGCCATGCTGTCAAGATCGTCGCGCGCGACCGGTTGCTCCAGCAAGATCATGGTCCCGCCAAATCGCTTCACTCCCCGGACAAACGCCAGGCATTCCTCCCGCGAAAATCCCTGGTTGCCGTCGCCGATGAACGCAATGCCGTCGAGGGCGCGGTGCACCGCTTCGAGGCGCCGGATGTCGAGCGCCACATCCTTGCCCACCTTCATTTTGAAGAGACGGAAGCCCTTCTCGTACCATCGCCGTGCGAGCCGCACCGTATCGTCTAGTGTCGTGATAGGAATCGTGATGTCGGTTTCGCGCGCGCGGAGGTCGGCTCCGCCCCAGAACCGCCACATGGGCTCCCGGCGGGTTCGGCAATAGGCGTCGAGCAGCGCAGTTTCGATGCCGCAGCGGGCGGCCGGCTGCGAAGGGGCCGACTCGACCATGTACAGTGCATGCGTCCGGTAGTCCGCGATTGGCCGCCCGATCAACGATGGAGCGAGCCGACCGAGGGAGGCCAGGCAGGAGTGGCGATCCTCTCCTCCGACTTCCGGGAAGGGCGCAGCCTCCCCATAGCCCTCAAGGCCGTCCGACAGCGTGACGCGGATAAAGACATTCTCCGCCACCGTACGCGCGCCCGTGGCGACGACGAACGGGTCGGTGATGGGAATGTCCACGGGCCAGAACTCGATGCGTTGGATGACGGGCTGCGATGACGGCACGTGTGCGCTCTTCTCCCGACTGTTCCGCGGAATTGGCGATAGGCCCGCCGGCATGGTACCGAGAACCTCCGGTCAATGCCACCGCAAACGGTGCGGGGGAGACCCGCTGTCCCGGTCTTGTTGGCCGGCGCTCTTGACAGACTCATGGGAAGTGTCCGACAAGGATGCGCAAAGTGATCGGGGATTTGTCATTCGAAATGCTGACACATCGATCTCAACGGTGGCTGGTTATCGGGGTCATGGCGGCGGTCAGTTTGTATCTGGTGTTGCCGTTGGTGGCGTCGTTTGTTCTGGCGCAAGGGTTGCGGCAATTCGGCTACAAGAACGTGATCGTTCAGCTCGGGTATCCGGGTTGGGATGCCATGCGCGTTCCCGTCGTGTCGTTTCAACAGGATCTCGGTAGCGAACGATTCATGGTGTCCCTCACCGATGCCGAGATCCACTATCGGATGGTGCAACTCCTCAAGGGCCATGTCGATCGCGTCTCGTTGCCGTACGTGGCCATCCAGATCCTGAACGTGCCTTCGGCTGCCGCCGGCGAAACGGTTCCGGAACAAGCCCGTGCCGACCGCGACGAATCTCCTTGGAGTCTCCTGACTGCCGGCGATCTACTGCGACGCCTGCCGATTCTTCCCTTCGATGAGTTGCGGCTGGATCGCGTCACCATTTTTCGCGAGCAGGCAACCGGCCCACTGCGCAAGGTGACGATTTCTGGAGTCGTGATACAGCGGGAGGGGGAACTTGGCGGACATCTCTCGTTCCAGGGACAGGAGACCGCGTCCTACGGCCTCACCGTGACTGGGCATTCGGCCAGCACCTGGTCGGCGACGCTGGTGTCTCAACGCCCGCAAGCCGTCCCGATCCTGTCATGGCAATCGCAAGCCCATCCGGATGGAGTGCAGGTCAGAATCAACGGCCGGCTCGAAGTCAATGTCCGGGAGCTAGCTCCGTTCATCGCGTTGCTCGTCCCGATCGGTCCCGAATTGGGAAAAGTGACCGGGCACATCGCCGTGACCTGGTCCGGGGTTGCCGCAACCGATGCGTCGTTGACCTCGCTGTGGGAGGATCCGCGGACTCACATCGACGGCACCGTGCAACTCCATGCGACGCTGCCGGCGCTCAGGGGGATCGCCAGGGAGATCGCCGTGGACTGCGATGGAACGTTTGCCGGGAATGCGACACAACTGGGCTGGACGTTGAACCCCGGCGTATTGGTCACGGCGACCGTCAACGTGCAACCGCAGATTATTCCCGAGGCCGTCCGGATGATTCTGCCCAAGGGCGATCAACCGGTCCGGATCGATCATGCCGAGCCGGTGAAGGGGATGCTGTACTGGTCCGAGGTCCCGGTTCGTACGGTGGCGGAAGGGCCGTTGCACGTCATTTACGGCGCGACGCCTGGTCCCCTGGTCGCGGAGTTCGAGGCCACGCGCGCGGAAGGGTTGGGGGCCGAACTGGTGCTGGCCGAAGGCAAGTATCGGGTGGAAGGGATCTTGCCAACCGCCGTGACCGATTTGCTCTCGGCGAAAGAAGCGACCGGCGGGTTTCAGGGAACGGTCACCCTCGCCCGAACGCACGTGCAGGGCGTCCTACTGCCGAACTCGTCCGTCACGGCAAGACTGATTGAGCGTGGATCGGTGACGATTCCCCGCGTCACGCTGCAACTCTCCGATGCCCTGCCCGTGCAGTGCGATCTTGCGTCGAGCCGGTGTCAGGCCGGGCCTGCCACGGTCGGAATTCGCCTGCCGGTCATCCAGGTTATGGGTGGCGAGCTTCGTCTGGCTCAGAGCTTCCTGGTGCTCCAGCAGATAGAAACGATGGGCAGCGCATGGAATGTCACCGGAACGGTGGCCGCGGTCGGAGCGGTGCTGGAGGCTGCGCCGTGGGGACTCGCGGCGACCGATTGGCGAATGAAGTTCGCTGCCAATCAGGCGGGGATCAAAGCGGATGTCCATGTCGATGCGCCGGCCCAAACGAAACTTCTGGCCGTGAAGCTGGAACAGCCGTTCAGCGGTGCGCAGGGCTCGTTGCACGGCACGCTCGGCCCTGTCACGTTCGACGACCAGGCCCGCCGGCTCGGCGCACTGGTGACCGGGTTGCCGGCTTCGGCGGATTTGACCGACGGTCGGGTGTCGGCGACGGTCGATCTGTTTTGGACAATTGAAACCGGAGATCTGTCGAGAGGAATTCGGCTGGCATCGGGTGCCGGTACGCTGGTTGTCGACAACCTTGCGGGACGCTTTCAGGACTATGCGGTGATCGGTCTCAGCAGCACGGTGGCGCTCAGGACCGAAGGAAGCGAGTTGATCGTTACGGCGCAGCCGGCGGCTCTGACGATCGCCGCCGTCCAGACCGGCGTGGAGGTTTCCAATGTCTCGGTCATGTGGCAGCTTGCGTGGAAAGTAGGGGGCGGACCGCCGGTGATCGAGTTGAAAGATTTTCAATGCGACGTGTTCGGGGGGTCGGTCACGAGTCCCGGGCTGCGTGTCGATCCCGCTCGGCCGCCGTATCGGGCGACGGTGTCATTGCGGAATCTCGACCTCGCCCAAGTGCTCAGTGTGGAGCAACAGAAGGGACTGCAAGGGACGGGGATGCTGAACGGCACGTTGCCGATCACCGCGACGGCCGAGGGGGTGACGGTCGTGGGAGGAACCGTGGAAGCGCAACCACCCGGTGGAGTCATCCGCTACGCGACGATGCCGGAATCAGCGAAGCTGATCACGGAATCCGACGGCAGTCTGCGCCTGGTGGCGCAGGCGCTCACTAACTTTCACTACACGGTGCTACGAGTTGGCGTCGAGTACGACGAAAACGGGATACTCGATCTGACGGCCTGGCTCGAGGGGCACAATCCCGACCTCAAGAAGAGCCCGCCGATTCATTTCAACCTGAATCTGCAGGAACATATACCGACGTTGTTAAAGAGTCTCCAGCGTGCCCGCGATCTGGAAGAGGCGGTCCGGCGGAGAGATAGACGGTTGTGAGAGAGGTAGAGAGCCTTCGACCGGCCTATGCATAGCGGTCGTTCTGCCAGGGCAAGGCGGTGTTGGAATAGCCGCGGACCTCCCAAAAGCCCCTCACATCTTGATCCGAAAAGACAATCTCCTTCACCCACTTGGCCCCCTTCCACGCATATCGCTTCGGAACGATCACTCGCGCCGGCCTGCCGTGTTCTTTCGTCAGAAGCGTGCCGTTCCATTTGTAGGCGACCAGCACATCGTCGTCGTCGCAGACCTCGATCGGCAGGTTCGTCGTATAGTCGTCGTAGGACTTGAACAGGACGAACTTTGCGAGGCTGAGCGGTTTGGCGACGGAAATGATGTGTTTGAAGCTCACGCCCTCCCATTCGTTATCGAATCGGCTCCAGGAAGTGACGCAGTGAAAGTCTGATCGGTTTTTGAACGGCGGCTGCGCGAGGAAGTCTTCCCAGGACCAGGTTATGGGATGGGCGACAAAGCCGCTGACAGTGAGTGTCCACTCCGAGAGAGGGATGTCGGGTTTGAAACCGAGATCGAGCACCGGCCAGGTTTCGACCAGATGTTGTCCGGGCGGCAAACGGCCGTCACCTTGGTCGAATACTTCCCGTTCTTCGCCTCCACGCCGGGCCTTGGCCCATTGTTCTTTCGTTCTTGTGAGGCGTGTCGGCTCATCCATAGCGACCTCCCGGAGACAGGGTACGTGAGTCGGGATTCGGCTGACAAGTCGAATGTACGTCGGCGCTCCGCGTCGATTCTGACAGAAAGGAGGAATTGTCTTCGAGAATCACCGGGGTGTAAGGCAATCTGGAGCCTGTTACACTTGGAAAGCCGCGAAGGTCGGCCCGCATGACAGTACTGCCGTATCCGAGAACCCTCCTCGTTCTGGTGCTGGTCGGTCATTCGCTATGGCCGGACTGCGCGGCTATCGCAATCTCTCCCAAGTCCTCACAGGGAGCCGGACCGGTTGGCACGCAGGCGTCGGTCGGGGAACAGCAAGCGCCGCGCCAGGCGGCTCGATCAACAACAAAGAGAGAGAGGAAGAAGCAGCCCGGAGAGAGGCCCACTATTGGTGAATCACCGAACAGGAAGGCGTTCGACTCGACCCGGGCTCGACCGGCGCAGCCGAAGAAGGTCGGGAAGAAACTCCGCCCTTTGGCCTCCGTTCAGCCCAAGCCGGACCTGTCCTACCACGGCATGCTGGAACAGCCCCGGCGATACGATCCCGGCCGTGCGCGCAAGCAAGGCGCGCTCCCTAATCCGCAGGCTAGCGACCTGCTCCATGATCACTTTCAGGAGTTGGACAAGAATCGGGACGGGATGATTGATCCCTTCGAGCGGGCGCTGGGACGACTCGATATCGAGAGAGACCTCACCAATCGTCCCTGGAAGTAGTGCACTCCGCAAGCAAGGCTGCCGACGAGCTGTTGCTCTTTCCGTGTCGTTGCTGGACACAGAATCCCCCGTTCACCACGACGCCCCTGGCTCCGGTGTGCGGGGTTTCTGTAGCCGCAGGCCCACTCGCTGCATCCATTTTCCTTTCGTATCCGTATCGTTCGTAGGGGGGTGCCAGGCGGGGGGGCGTGGTGCGGCGGCCGTTCGTGTAAGGAGCGAAGGGGATACCCGACCAAGTCGGGGAATGCGGCAGATTGACAGCGCAGAGAGGAGCCCCCATGATACGACCACAGGCAGCTATGACTACGTCAGTCTCTACCGATACCACCGCGCAGGGTTCGAACGGCAGCAAGGTGGCGCTGGCGCTGACGATCGCCGTCGCGATCGGTGCATTCTTCTATTTTGATCTCGGACAGTATTTGTCGCTCCAAGCGTTGAAAGACAACCGGGACCGCTTGCTAGCCTTCACCGAAGCCCACTACGCTGCCGCCGTCGGGCTGTTCATCGTCACGTACGCCGCGGTGACCGGGCTGTCGCTGCCCGGCGCAGCTATTTTGACGCTGGCCGGGGGCTTTCTGTTCGGTGCGGTCTTCGGGACGATTTTCGTCAATCTGGGGGCGACCACCGGGGCGACACTGGCCTTCCTTGTCGCGCGCTATCTCCTTCGAGACGCGGTCGAGCAGAAGTTCGGGAGGTGGCTCGGCCCTTTCCAGGAGGGATTCGCCAAGAATGCGTTCAGTTATCTGATGACGATCCGGCTGATCCCGCTCTTTCCCTTCTTTGTCGTCAACCTCGTATCAGGCCTCACGCGGATCAGCGTCGGAACCTATGTGGCCGCCACGGCCATCGGCATTATCCCCGGATCGTTCGTCTACGCGTATGCGGGGCGTCAGTTGGGTACGATCAACTCGCTTAAGGAGATCGCTTCGCCGAATGTCCTCGCCGCGTTTGTCCTGCTCGGTCTTCTGGCGATGGTCCCGATTGCCTACAAAAAGGTCTCCGGCAAACAGGCATGACGGCGACGGCGTGGTGCACCAAGATCGGGCGAAAAGGAGACACGAGGCATGATCACTCGACCGGCAGCGAGGACGGACTCCATGGCCCCATCTGAAGACTGGTTGGTGGCGCCGCAGGACGAGCACAACCGGACGCTCGTCGAGAACGTGCATCCGAGGAACTGGATCAATCCCGAGCCGACGGAGCGGTACAACATCGTAGTCATCGGGGCGGGGACTGCGGGGCTAGTGACCGCCGTCATCGCCGCGGGGATCGGCGCCAAGGTTGCGTTGATCGAGCGGCACTTGATGGGCGGGGACTGTCTGAATGTGGGGTGCGTGCCGTCGAAGGGCGTGATCCGCGCCGCGCGGGCCTGGGCGGATCTGAAACGGGCCGAGGAGTTCGGTCTGCACATCCCGCCCGGCGTGAAATACGACTTTGGGGCGGCGATGGCGCGGATGCGGAAGCTGCGCGCGAAGATCAGCCATACCGACTCGGCACACCGGTACCAAAGCCTCGGAGTCGACGTCTACATCGGCCGCGCCCGTTTTTCCGGCGCGGATACCGTCACGGTCGAAGGAACGGCCGGCACCCGCACGCTGCGCTTTGTGAAGGCCGTCATCTGCACCGGCGCGCGGGCCGCCGCGCCGTCGACACCGGGTCTGCAGGAAGCGGGATACTTGACGAACGAGACGGTGTTTTCGCTCACGGAACTCCCGCAACGACTCGGGGTCATCGGCGCGGGCCCGATCGGCTGTGAGATGGCGCAGGCATTCGCCCGTTTCGGCAGCCGGGTGTATTTGATGGAAGCGCTCCACGGGATCATGCCGAACGAGGATCGCGATGCCGCCGAGATCGTTGCGCGGCGGATGGCGCATGACGGAGTCACGCTGCTGTGCTGCGGCAAAGAGTTGAAGGTGGGCAAGTCGGGTGATGCCAAACGGCTCACGGTCGATTCGCATGGTCAGCAGTACGACGTCACCGTCGATGAGATCCTTGTGGGAGTCGGCCGCGCGCCGAATGTCGAGGGACTTGGTCTGGAGACCGTGGGTGTGGCGTACGACAAGACTGGCATCACGGTGAATGCCCGTCTTCAGACCACCAACCCGCGCATCTTCGCTGCGGGAGATGTCTGCTCGAAGTACAAGTTTACGCATGCGGCGGATGCGATGGCGCAAATCGTGATTCAGAATGCGTTGTTTCCCCATCCGTTCGGACTGGGGTACGCCAGCGCGGACTCGTTGATCATACCCTGGTGCACGTTCACGGATCCGGAGATTGCTCACGTCGGGATGTACGAAGCGGACGCCAAAGCGGAGGGGATTGAAGTCGAAACGTACACTTATAGGATGGACGAGGTGGATCGCGCGATTCTGGACGGCGAGGATGAAGGCTTCGCGCGGGTCCACATTCAGAAGGGCACCGACAAGATCCTAGGTGCAACCATCGTCGCCGCCCGTGCCGGCGATATGATCGGAGAATTTTCCGTCGCGATGAAAGCCGGCGCCGGTGCCAAAACAATTGCCGGGACGATCCACCCCTATCCGACGCAGGCCGAGGTGAACAAGAAGGTCGTCAATCTCTGGAGGAAGGCGCACTTCACACAGGGGACGAAAAATGTCCTTATGAAGCTGTTCGCATGGATGAGGCGTTAGCAGGATGTTGACAAAGTCTTCCCGCGGCATTGTCGCGTCGTTCAGGGGCTCAATGTACGGCACGGAGTATGCCTCGCCTCTTCCTTCCCCACGGCCCTGCCGGAGGGTCTTTGTGAACATCCTGGTCTGCGTGGCGATCGTCGCCGCCGGTTCCGGTTCGGCCCGGGGGGAGAGCGGCGCTGTACTCGAGGTCGCCAAGTTTTCTTTAGCCACGGTGGGGTCCGCTGTGCCGGAGGGTTGGAAACCGCTCACGTTCAAGAAGGTGCCGAAGCCCACGATGTACGAAGTCGTCAAAGACGGCGACACGGCCGTGGTCAAGGCCGTCAGCGACGCCTCGGCCTCAGGTCTCATCAAAGAAGTCAAAATCGATCCGCGGGAGTATCCGATCGTTCGCTGGCGGTGGAAGGTGGAGAATCTTCTTAAGAACAGTGACGTGCATCGGAAAGAAGGGGACGATTACCCGGCCCGGCTCTACATTACGTTCGAGTACGATCCCGACCGGGTCGGATTGGTCAGGAAGCTCAAGTACAAGGCCGGGCGTGCCCTCTTCGGCGACATCCCGATTGCGGCGATCAATTACATCTGGGAGAGCCGGACGCCGGTGGGGACGGTCGTGGAAAATGCCTACACGGATTTTGCGCAAATGGTGGTGGTGGAAAGCGGCCAACACAAGGTGGGAATGTGGGTGGAGGAAGAACGCGACGTTTACGAGGATTATAGAAGAGCGTTCGGTGAAGACCCCCCGATGATCAACGGCGTGGCCATCATGAGCGATACCGACAATACGAAAGAGCGGGTGACTGCCTACTACGGGGATATCGTCTTCGTCCGACGGTAGGCAATGAGCCGGAAGTAAACACAAGGGGGACGGCCCTGTACGGGGCCGTCCCCCTCGAGGACACCGCTGCGCTGGATGGGTGCGCGGATTCGAATAGGGAGACTACTGAATGGAATTCGCGAAGCCACCCCGCGTGATTTCGGCGCGGACGGTGTCCCCGACCTTCTTCGGCTTGAGGTGTTTGGTACCCTGGCCCACGTAGAGCTGGACCTGGTTACCCTCATAGTCTTCGACCGTGTAGATGTCGCCGTTAATGCTCTTCACGGTGCCGCCCACGGTCTTCCAGGCCGGGCCCGGCTTGGTGTCGTGCATGCCGGGCTTCGGCGCAGGGCCCGGGTTGGATACCTGAGCACCCGATGCGGCTGCAGCGGCACTGGCTGAGGCATGGCTCTTGGACTTCTTCGAGTCTTTCTTATTGTCCTTGGCGAGAACCGGGGTCGCCGCCAACGCGAGAATCGCCAGAGCACTGACCATCACCGAGAGAACCTGCTTCGTCTTCATTGCGATGCCTCCTTATTGGAAACCACGTAAGTCCAGCCCCATCGGGTCAGCAAAGGATGTGCCACTCTGAGGGTTCCAGAAGGGCTCAGTGTTTCGGCTATTTTTGCGCGTAGAGCGCCCGTTCAGCGAATGTCGGTGGTCGTGGGGGAAAAAAACGGCATGTGCTCGTGCAAATCTGAGCACCGGGGTAAGAAACCAGGGGAAAACCGTGGGGCCGTCTGGTCGGCGGTCGTGCTGTCTTGTGGGTTCTGGGTGGGATGCGCCGCCGTGCCGGACAAGTTTACCCAGGTAGACCGCCTGGACCCGGCCCAGGTGACTCACCAGGATCTGGAGGCGGTGCTTCAGTCCTCTGTGCGGGACGGGCGCGTCGACTACCCGGCTATTCAGGCGGATCCCCGGTTCGATTCGTATGTAGCCGCCCTCAACCGGATCGACCCGCAATCGCTGGCGTCGGAGGCGGACCGTCTGGCTTTCTGGATCAATGCCTACAACGCCTTCGCCATCCGGGGCATTCTCGACGGGTACACTCCCAGACCCTACATAGGCTGGTATCGCTACTTTAAGGCGCGGACCTACGCGGTGGGAGGACGGGAGATCAATCTCTCCGACCTTGAGCATGACATCCTGCGTAAGCAGTTCCGTGAACCGCGCATTCACTTCGCCATCGTGTGCGCCTCGCTGTCCTGTCCGAAGTTGCAGCCCTATGCTTTTCGAGGCGACCGACTCGACGAACAGCTGGACGCCGCAGCCCGGTCCTTCGTGAACGATCCGGATCGAAACCGGTTCGATCGCCGGGCCAAGGTGGCGCATCTCTCGAAAATCTTCGACTGGTTCGAGGAAGACTTCGCGGCGGCGGCAGGTAACGTGCTGGCCTATGTGAGCCGCTACGTGAACGATCGCGAGCTGGAGCGAGAATTGTCGGAACAAAGCTACCGAGTTGAGTACCTCGACTACGACTGGAGCCTGAACGGGATTCCACCCAAGGAGAAAGCCCATGCTGGTGCGTCCTGACGAAAAGGCGCCGATTGCGAGATTGCTCACGTTTCTCGAGTACGGCGAGCGGATGGCGCAGGACTGCGCCGGCAAACAAGCCGCGCTGGTGACGGACGCCCGGGCGGGCCGGTTCCTCCGGAGCCAGGCGAGGCAGGAAGCCATGCATGCCTATGTGTTTCAGGGGGCGATCGCCTGGCTGGCTCCGCGGCATCTTCGCGATGCGCCGTTTCTGCCTGCCCTGGAGGAGTACCGGCGAAAGCTCGACGACGCCTTGGACCGGCAGGACCTTCATGAGTCGTTCTTGGCCGAGCAGATCATTCTCGAGGGATTGGGCGAAGCGATCCTTAATCGGATCGAAGCGGGGCTGGTGAAACGGGAAGCACCGTTCGGACGGTTGCGCCGCGTCCTGCTGTTCCAGGAAGAGGCCCATCATGCGTTCGGGGAACGGATGATCGACCGTGCCATCGACAGGGCACAAGCGGATCGAGCCGAACTTCGCCGCAAGGCACGGGACTATCTGGCGTTGGCTCACACGATGGTGCTCACGCTGGCCGACCTGTTCGGTATGATCGAGGAAGATCCTGCCGCCTGGGCGTCGGACGTGAAAAAGTATTTGCCGGAATGGCTGATCGGGAGAGGCTAACCGCTTGCCTGGAACGCAATATGGTTTCCGTCGTTATTCCAGCCTACAACGAAGAGCAGGCCTTGCCGGGCACCCTCGACGCGCTTTTCCGCCAGTCCGGCGAGTACGAAGTTATCGTCGTCGACGGCGGCAGCACGGATCACACGACACCTGTTCTTGAAGGGTTGGGCTTTGTTTCTACCCCGTTATCCCGTACCCCTAACTCCGCCCGGTTTCTTCTCGCCGCACCCAAAGGCCGCGCCTCCCAAATGAACGCGGGAGCCGGGCAGGCGCGAGGCGAATGGCTGCTGTTTCTGCATGCCGATACGGTCCTGCCGTCGGGAGCGATCCAGCGGCTCAATGGGATGGAGGAAGACCAGAGCGTGCAAGCCGGCGGATTCCGCCATCGATTCTCCGGTGATGATTGGCGGCTCAAGCTGATTTCGTGTCTCGATAATTTTCGCTGCGCTAGGAGCCGCATCATCTACGGCGATCAGGCGCTCTTCGTCCGCCGAACGTTGTTCGAGCAGCTCGGCGGCTTCCCGAACCAACCGTTCCTTGAAGATGTCGCATTCTGCGAACGGCTGATTACGGTGACCACTCCGCTTCTGCTTTCTCCGCCGGTCATCACCGATGCCCGGAAGTTTGTGAAAATGGGTGTCTGGACGAGTTTCCTCCGTGTCCTCGCCATCATTCTCCATGTGGAGTGGGGTATTCCCGTCCTGCCGCGGGCGTTTTTTCAGGATATTCGATAGACCATCTCCCCGTTTACCTTTCCCTCATACCCCCGTCTAACCTCTCAGACGACGGCGGGTAGGACGTGTCCGAGGCCGAGATCGTCTTGTCACTGGCCCTTGCCTCGGAGGGAAGGGCGTCCGGCAAATCCGAGTCAGTTGTTGTTTTTCACGAGGAGTGTGAGCCATGGAGCGTCCATCGTATCTTGCAAAGCTTTGCGCCGCCATCGGTCTCATCGGTCTACTGACCGGGTGCGGGGACGGTACTAGTCCCTCCGGTACGGCAAGCGGGAGTGCGAGCGGAACGGCCGCGGCCTCCGGCACCATTACCGGATTTGGAAGTCTGTTCGTCAACGGGAAAAAGTTTGAGACGAACGGCGTGGAAGTCGAACATGACGGCATCGCAGCGCGCTGCACCATCGGTGCCGATCCTTCCCAAAGATGTGGCCTCAAGGTGGGGATGACGGTCGTCGTGAGCGGATCGTTTAGCGGGACCCAGCGGTCGGCGAGCACGGTCCGTCGGAAGGATGCCGTCGAAGGACTGGTCCAGTCGGTGGCTGCCGACGGGTTGAGCCTCGTCGTGCTCGGGCAGACGGTGTTGGTCGATAACACCACGATCATCGACGACAATGTTCCCGGTCAAAACATCCTCAATCTCGTAGCCGGCACGGACAATGTCGAGGTCGACGGGCACATCAGGCCGGACGGCGTCATTCAGGCGACGTTCATCGAGAGGAAACTCGCAAACGTGACACCGGAGGTGCGCGGCTTCGTGAAGAACCACGACGATGGGGCCAAGACCTTTCAGATCGGGAGCCTCACGGTGAACTACGCGACGGCGATCATCAATGACATGCCGAATCCAGCCGGAAACACATGGAACGGTCTGCTCGTAGAAGTAAAGGGCACACCCTTCAATGCCGCGACGACCACCCTCACTGCCACCAACGTCGAACCCGAGAACCGGGGGATCGGCAACAACGTGGATGAATTCGAAGTCGAGGGCTTTGTGACGCAAGTTCTCGGCCTGGGTGATTTCTTTATCGGTTGGTCGCATGTGCAGACCACGTCGAGCACGGAGTTCCGGGGCGGCACGATCGACGAAGTCGTCGTCGGCGCGAAACTGTCGGCCGAAGGGCGCCTGGCGAACGGCGTTCTGACGGCGAAGCGGGTGAAGTTCCATGAGAGCGTGAAACTGGAAGGCGACATCGCGGCCATTAATCTCGCTGCGAAGACCTTCACGATCACCGGTCTCCCAGGCGTAACCGTCGCCGTCAATAGTCAGACGGAGTTTACAGCGAACGGCGGTCATGCCATCACGGGCCTCGGCGATCTGACGGCCGGCGATCATGTTCGGATGCGGGGCCGCGCGACAGGGACCGGTTCCGTGATCGCGACGCGCGTCGAGCGCCGGTCGGCCGACGACGATGTGGATCTCCAAGGACCGGTTCAGGCCGCGTCGAATCCGAATTTGACGATTCTGGGCGTGACCGTGAACACCGCCGGGGTCTCGGAGAGCGACTTCAAGGGCACCGACGATGCTGTCATTGGCCGCGCCGCGTTCTTCAACGCCGTGACGGTTGGGACACTGGTCAAACTGAACGGGCGGTTGACCGCCGGCGTGGTCACATGGCGCGAAGTGGAACTGGAAGACATGGACTGAGAGTCCGATGAGAATCCAAACCACTACAAAGGAGTTCGATTATGAATCATGAACGAGAGACAAGTTGGAAAGGGGTCGTACTGGGCGTGATCGCTGGCCTGACGGTAACGGGGTCGCCGGCAATCGGGCAAACCACCGCCAACACTGATGACTCGGTGGTTCTCATGGATAATCGCGGCCCTGGTTCTATCAACAGCGGTCCCGGGTCGGTCAACAGTGGTCCGGGGTCGTTAAATAGTGGGCCCGGCCGTGGTGGTCGAGACGACAATCGTGTGGCGCAGGCCAGCGACGTCAGGCAGGAGGACCGACGAGCGGACCGTCGGGAAGATCGGCGGCTTGATCGTCGAGAAGACCGTCGTGAAGACCGGCGGGACAACCGTGGTGGGGAAACCAGAGGGCTTGATCGGGCCGACCAGGTGGCCGGAGACCCTGGCCAACAGGGACGTGATATTGCCCGCACGATGCAGATCGAGCGACCGAACAGACCGGAGCATATCGAACGGCCGCAACGTCCAGATCGCCCGGAACGGCCGCAACGACCTGAACGTCCGGAGCGTCCGGAACGGGCCGGGCGGAACTGAATCGTCGAGTGCAGGGCGAGACAGCCGCAAGGTGAATGATTGAGCGGGAGCGATGCCATCTCCACGACGGCATCGCTCCGTTTTCTTGTCGGCATCAGCGGAGCATCTTGTGGGCGGATGCCGCGTCGGGTAGGTTCTCACCCGACAGACCGGGCCCGCAGCAACCGGACCGGCCTGGGAAATCGTAAGACGAACGCTGTGGTCGTTCAGTCAGGGATTCGGGAAGGGACAGGAGATGATGCGCGAGGGGCTGGCAGCGATTGTTCGTACGGGAATGGTGGTTGCAGTGATGACAGGAGTGGCGCTCGCCGCCGACAAGGCAGATCAAGGGCCTCCGCCGGCGGAGCAGACATGGCAACTCGGCTTCACGCCGAGCTATGCGAGCGGCAATTTCGGGACGAGAACGACCAACACGTTCTTCTATGCGCCCGTATCGATTCGGCGTTTGTTCAAGGACGGGGACGTCACGCTGGTGATTCCGTTCGTGACGGCAACAACGGACGGGCGCACGACTCTGGTTGGGGGTGCGGCAACTCGCATCGACGACAATAGCGGAAGCAATTCAGGACCGGGAGGTGGAGGAAGCGGCGGAAGCGGTGATGACGGTGGATGTAGCGGAAAAGGGCAGTCGGGATCCGGCAAGAACAGAACATGCGGTCTGACGAATCGAGGTCCCGGCCAGAACGTGACGACCGCCGGACTGGGCGACATCATCTTCAGAGGCCGGTATTATGTGGTCGAGGAAACGGACGCCGTGCCGTTGATCGCCGTAACGGGACGGGTGAAAGTGCCCACCGCGAACGAAAAGTTCGGCCTCGGCACCGGCGCGTTGGACTACGGGTTCGGAGTGGAAATGTCCAAGCTGCTCGGAGACAAGTGGATTGCATTTCTGGACGGAGGGTATAACGTCATCGGCGATCCGGACGGGCTCCAGTTGCAGAATCAACATTGGTATGACGTCGGGGCCGGCTATTATCTGACCAGGGACCTGCTGGCCAGCGTGTACTTTGAGGAGTACCGCGCGATTCTCCCGAGCTTCGTCAATGCACGCGATTTCCTCTTCGCCGTGAACTACACCGCCTCTACCGCCTGGCGGTTCAACGCCAGCGCGACCGTTGGGGTGTCGAACGGCGCGCCTGATCACGTGTTCTCCGTGGGAGGCAGTTACCGCTTCTGAGGGGGAAGTGCAGCCTGTTTACGAATAGCCCGGTCGCCCGTCGAAGTAATGAGGGGGCCGACAAGCCGAGCGGCCGGGCTGACGCAAGACGGTGGACATGCCGCTCGATCTGAATCGCGGGGAAGACGAGGCGACGCTCATCGCCCGGAGCCTGAAGCAGGACCACGACGCCTTCGG
This sequence comes from uncultured Nitrospira sp., assembly GCA_964445795.1. Lineage (GTDB taxonomy): Bacteria > Nitrospirota > Nitrospiria > Nitrospirales > Nitrospiraceae > Nitrospira_D. Next base: position 15,241 of record CAYULI010000028.1, read on the forward strand.
CCAACTGATCGACCGGTATGCCGCGATGGTCGTCAACCTGGCGTACCGGATGGTGGGAGATCGGACCGATGCCGAAGACCTCGCGCAGGAAACGTTCCTGGCCGCCTTCAAAGCCCTGCCGACGTTCCGGGCCGATTCGAAATTTTCGACCTGGCTCTACCGGATCGCCGCAAACAAGTGCAGGGACTGGCTTCGAGCCAAACGCCCCGCTCCGGTCGATCTCGATGCCGTCGACCAAAGGCATGAGCCGGTCATCGAGTCGAGCACGCCGGAAAGGCTGTTGTCGCAGCAACAGGTGGCGGACCACCTGGAACGAGCGATCCAACGATTGCCGGCCCTCTATCGCGAGGCGTTCGTGCTCAAGCACGTCGAGGGGCTGAGCTATGAAGAGATGGAAGACGTACTCGGTGTGAGCGCCGACACGTTGAAGATGCGGGTCTACAAGGGACGTGTGCAGTTGAGCCGGGAGCTGGCGGAATTCGACGACAGCCGGTCGCCGGTGTCGAGGTGAGACGTGGACGAGCAGGAGCGTTTGATTCAGCGGTTTCTCGACCAGGATCTGACGCCCGAGGAACGGGTGCGATTTCTGGAAACCGTCGATAGCGATCCGGCCTTGCGTCGTCAATGGCTGAACATCGAGATGGTGGTGGCGGAAGCGGGCCGGCTTCCACGAATCACACCGTCGAGCCAGTTTCGCGCTCGTGTTCTGGCGAGACTCAACGCGCAGCCGAAAGGTTGGGTTGAGCGAGCGCGCGACTTTTTCGTCGTCCCCCGAACGTTGGAATGGAATGTCGCCGGCGCGGTGGCCCTCGCCTGCATGGCGCTCGTCGCGATGGTGGCGGTCGCGCGCCTTGTGCCGGGGCGGGTTGCCGACATGCCGGGGGCCGCCGGGCCCGGGCAGACGGCGGAGAACACCGGAGCGCAGGAGCCCACCGTGTTTGTCCGGCTTGTGCTGCTGCAGCCGGAGGCGCATTCCGTCTCGGTCGCCGGGGATTTCAACGGATGGAATCCTGGTCGGACGAGCATGGAACGGTCGGACGGCGGCGTTTGGACGGCGACGATTCCGCTGAAGCCCGGACGGTACCAGTACATGTTCGTCATCGACGGAAAACGATGGATCGCGGATCCCTTGGCGACGGAAGACGCCGGTGACGGATTCGGGTCCCACAATGCGGTGCTGGATGTTTCAATCTGATTCGCCGGACCTCCGGCTTGCAACGAGTCGATTCGTCGGCTACTCTCTCGTCCATGGTGAATGGACGTACGGGAAAGCGCTGCCTCCTGCGGACGATCGCGGTGTCGGCGGTGCTGGCGCTCGGTCTCTGGGCCTGTGCCCAGACGCTCAAGCCGGAGAGTCCAAGGTCCGTCAATGGGACGGTGCGGTTTACGTTCCTGGCTCCGGAGGCCAAGAAGGTGTATGTCGTGGGGTCCTTCAACGGATGGGTGAAAGGGGCGACGCCGATGACGGCGGTGGATGCATCGGGTCTCTGGTCTGTGGAGGTGCCTCTGAAGGAAGGAGAACACACCTTCATGTATCTGGTCGACGGAGTCCGCTGGGTGACGCCGCCCTTGGCCGAGGATTTCGTTACGGACGGATTCGGACATATGAACGGCGTCGTGATCGTTCGGTAATATAAATGAACATGTCCCCCTACCTACGAGTGCAGGGAGTCGGCCTGGCGCTGCTGTTCTTTGCCGCCTCCGCGTTCGCCGAGTCGCTCTCGATTCAGGATCGTGACGAAATCAACCGGCTTCGGTCCGCGCAAGGGTACAGCGCGGAAGAGGTCAATCCGCTTATCGAGCAGGTGACGAAGGCCGCGGGAAAAGGCCTGCCGGTGGAACCGCTCGCCAACAAGGTGAAAGAAGGGCTGGCGAAAGGCATCGAGCCGAAGCAGATCGGGCCCGTCCTGCGTCAGTTCGTCGCGCATTTCGAGAATGCGCAAGAGGCGCTGCGAGAGGTCGGGGCGCGAGGGATCGCCGAAGGCAATCGGCAGCGTGCGCTGGAAACGCTGGCCGATGCCTTTGCTCGCGGAGCCACAATCGATGAAGTCCGTGAGCTGGCGCGCCTCACGCAGGACGCCAAGCAGAAGGTGACGCAGGATGTGTTGGCGGCGGGAGCAAAGAGCCTGGCCATCATGAAAGAAGGAAAGATTCCCTCCAAGGACGGGGCGACGCTGATCGGCGAGGGCATCCGGCAAGGGTATCGTCCGGTCGAACTACTGGATCTGGGCCGTGAGCTCAAGCGGCGCGGGTCCGAATTTCAAGAAGGCCGGGCGAGCCTTCAGGCGCTGAAGGAACAGGTAAGACGAGGCGAGCGCGGCGATCGACTCTTTCGGGAAGACCGGAGCGGCTCGGGCGGTGGGGATCGCGGCGAACGCAGCGACCGAAGCGGACGCGGAGAATCGGGTCGCGAACGGATCGACCGGCCGGATCGGTCCGAGCGATCCGGTTCCGGCGATCGTCCGGATCGTCTCGATCGACCGGAGCGTCCCGACCGTTCGGGCAGCGGGCGCGACCGGTAGCGTCTTGTCACCAGGCGGTTTCAGCATTCCAAGTCGGCAATCCAACACGAGGTGCGTGAATCACGTGCGGCGCGGCACAGTGGGCGGAGGCCCGATTCCGTGGCTTGATGGGTCTTGTCAACCGGTCGACACCGTGCTCGTTACTGGTGCCAGAAGCATTGGTCTTCCATCTCATCCAAAGGAGGCGACGATGAAGAGGATGCTGCTCGCAGTGAGTGGAGTGATGGTGTTGACGACCGGAACGGCGTTCGCTCAGGCGGACACGCCCGTGATCGACCAGCGTCAAGCCAATCAGGAGAAACGCATCGACCAGGGTATCGCCAGCGGGCAACTCACCGAGCGTGAGGCCAACCGTCTCGAACGGGAGCAGAACCGCATCAATCGCATGGAGGATCGCGCCAAGGCCGACGGCGTGGTAACGGACAAGGAGCGGGCTCGCTTGCGTGCGGCACAGGACCGAGCCTCCCGCCATATCGCTCGGGAGAAGCACGATCGCCAAGGCGCGCGGCATCGCTAACGGCCTGACAGGAAGGGCGCCGTTCGATGAACGGCGTCCCGCCTGCACGACCCTCCCGGTCCGACCGTCCCGTCCCGCTCTTCTGTCCCTTCGATATATTCCGCTGGCTCCGACCCTGCTAGAATGTGCGCGTGGACGTGATCGCCACCCACAGCAACGCCGATTTCGACGGCCTGGCCTCCATGGTCGCAGCCCGCAAGCTGTATCCCGACGCCAAGTTGGTCCTTCCGGCCGGCGCGCAAGAAACCGTCCGCAACTTTCTCGCGACGCACGACGTGGGGCTCAGCAAGCTCAAGGAGGTGGACATCGCTCGCGTCACCCGCTTGGTATTGGTCGATACGCAAAACCCCAACCGGATCAGCTCGCTCAAAGCCTGCGTCGACGATCCATCGGTCGAGGTCGTGGTGTTCGACCACCATGTCGAGGAAGGTTCCGCCTGCGCCGGCCGCTCGCGTGAGTCCGTGATTGAGCCGGTCGGAGCTACGACGACGATTCTGGTGGAGCAACTCCGCCGGCGCCACGTCGCGCTCACGCCGTTCGAGGCTACCGTGCTGGCCCTCGGCCTGTACGAAGAGACCGGGTCGTTCGCGTTCACGTCTACGACCGCTCGCGACCTGGAAGCCGGCGCGTTTCTCGTCGGAGCCGGCGCCGATCTCAATGTGGTGGCGGAGACGCTCCGCCGGCCGCTCGACCCCGACGCCATCGCGGTGTTGAACGATCTGTTGGAACACAGCGAGGTGCATTACCTGGAAGGCCGGAAGGTCGTAGTCGCGACGAGCACGCTGGACCGTTGTCGTGGCGAGACGGCGGGGGTGGTACACATGCTGGCCGAATTGCAGGGCGTCGATGCGGTGGTGGTGGCGGTGGCGATGGAGGATCGGGTGGAGGTGATCGGACGCAGCCGGAGGCCGGAGATCGACGTGGGCTGGATCGCCCGCGAGTTCGGTGGCGGCGGCCACGCAGTCGCGGCGGCAGCCAGCGTGAAAGGACAGACCGTGACGGAAGTGAAGGAGCGGCTGGTCCACCTGTTGACGACGCAGTACCGGCCCACGCTGCTGGCGCAGGATGTCATGACGAAACCGGTCAAGGCCATCGGGGCGGAGACCACGATCAGCGAAGCTGGTCAGCGGATGACGACGTATGGCGTGAACGTGTTGCCGATCTTGGACGCGGACGGTCGCTATATCGGGCTCGTGAGCCGTGAGCTGGTTCAGAAAGCTCTGTTCCACCGGCTGAGCAAGATGGCCGTGAAGGACATCATGCAGACCGATGCGTATGTCGCCAAGCCCGAGACGCCGTTTCACGAGATCGAAACGGCTATGATCGAGCGGAACCAGCGGTTCGTGCCGGTCGTCAAGGGACGGAACGTGGTCGGGGTCATTACGAGGACGGACCTGTTGCGGACGTTGCACGACGATGTGCTCAAGGTAGCGAGAGCGCGGACTCTGCAGCGGGCGGCGGACGGAGGTCTGTCCGAGGGGCCTCGCCGCAACGTGAAGGGGCTGTTGCACAGCCGGTTGCCGCGCCGGCTGGTGGCGTTGTTGGAAGAGGCGGGTCAGCTGGCCGATCGGCTCGGTCTTTCGTTGTATCTTGTCGGAGGGTGCGTGCGCGACCTGCTCCTGGGCATCGAAAACCTCGACCTCGATCTCGTGGTGGAGGGCGACGGGATCGCGTTCGCGCGGAAATTCGCCGAACTGACAAAGGCGCGTGTCAAAGTGCACGAACGGTTCGGGACCGCGATCGTGGTGTTACCCGACGGCTTCAAGCTCGACGTGGCAACCGCCCGCACAGAATACTACGAATATCCGACCGCCCTGCCGACCGTGGAACAGAGTTCGATCAAGAAGGACCTCTATCGCCGGGATTTCACCATCAACGCTCTCGCCGTTCGCTTGAACGAAAAGGGATTCGGGGACGTGCTCGACTTTTACGGGGGGCAGCGGGATCTCCACGACAAAGTCGTGCGCGTGTTGCACGGTTTGAGTTTCGTCGAGGATCCCACCCGCGTGTTCCGCGCCATCCGGTTCGAGATCCGCTTCGGCTTCCACCTGGGCCGCGACACGGCGGCTTTGATCGAGGGCGCCGTGAAAATGAATCTCTTTCACCGGCTGTCGGGCCACCGGCTGTTGGAAGAATTGAAACTACTTCTCGGAGAGCGTAGGCCGAAGCAGGCGGTCAAACGGATGGCGGATTTCGATCTGCTCCGATTCATCCATCCCAAGCTCGCGTGGTCCAGCCGTCTGGAGTCGCTCTTGGGCGCCGTCGAAGAGGCGGTGGACTGGTATCGGTTGTTGTACCTCGACCGCAGGATCGACGTGTGGCTCGTCTCTATGAGTGCGTTGTTGGAGGTGCTGCCTGAGCGGGCCGTGCCGGAAGTGCTCAGGCGGTTCCCCTTCTCCCAGCAGGAAACCGCCAAGCTCAAGGCCGCTCGCCTGGGCTGTCATGCCGTGATCCGGCAGCTCGGGAAACGACCGCCGCTCAAGCCGGCGGAGACCTATCGGCTCCTCTCCGGCTTGTCCGACGAAACGCTTCTCGCGTTGATGGCGAAGAGCAAAGGAGAAGCCGTCAAACGGCAGGTGTCCGCCTTTCTGACGACGTATCAGCACGTCAAGCCGATCCTGACCGGAGTCGATCTCAAGACGATGGGTCTCAAGCCGGGGCCGCAGTTCAAAAAGATTCTCGACCGGCTGCTCGACGCTCGCCTGAATGGAGAGGTGAAAACCGAGGCGGAGGAGCGGGCGTACGTCCAGCGACTGATCGAGGAGACGGCGTGACGGCGCAGTAAATCGACCGTCAGCGTCGCAGACGCGGATCGTTCTCAATTTTCGAGAATAGCTCGTTCAGGGCCGACTGCACGGCCACGTTGATCGGCCCGCGGTCGTCCTCCCGTCCTCCGCGGAGAACTGCTCCCGCCGCTTTGCCGGTTCCCTGATAGGTGGTGGGACCTCCGGTGCGAGGATGCGACAGCGTGGCCTCCGCCCGCGCGACATAGACGTGGTTGAACTTAAACTGCACGCCAGGGTCGATGTAGATGTTGAGCCGCATGGCGAGCTCCAGGTCGGTCTGGCTGTCGGCCGAGAGGTACGTGAACGTCTTTCTGGCGGCGAGATAATCCAAGATGGAGTGCTCCCACTCCTTTTGGGCGGGACCGAGTGAGTCGGCGATGCCCGTCACGTGATTGTCCAGGTTCGGGTCAGCGATCATGGTGGCGCCGGGCTCCACCAGATAGGCGTCGATCTGGATCAGTTTGACCTTGGCGGAGTAAGGGAGCGGCGACTTGGTCGGCACCACCGGCGCCGGCTGAAAGACGATCTTCGAACAGGAGCCTAGGACCAGCGGGAGTGCGATGATCGACAACTGGACGATTCTGCAGACAGCGTGATAAGGCTGGGCGGGTCGGGATCGCATCTGCCGTTCCTCCTGTAGGTCCGTCGGGACAAGTGACAGCACTCACCCTACAACCCGATCGATTCCCGGTGCAAGAGGCCCAGAGCGCGACCGGCGTCGCCTGTTCCCCGATGGAATGTCAGTCGGGGAGTGGCCGTCCCTTGGTCTCGGGCGCGAACAGCAGGACTGCCAGTCCGAACAGGTAGATGAGCGCGACGACGCTGGCCGCGCGGCCGAAGGTCCCTAGCGTCGTGACGAGCCAGCCCGTGAAAAAGGGCGCGGCTGACGCAAGCACGCGTCCGGCGTTGAAACAGAAGCCGGCGCCGGTGGCACGGAGTCTCGTGGGGTACAACTCGGGAAGATAAATCGGAAAGCCGCTGAAGATGCCGTTGTTGAAGAAACCGAGAATCGGGAGCAGGAGCAGCACCTCGCCGTAACGGTCCGTCGCCAAATACGTGACCGGCAGCATCACCAGGCTGCCCAGGCACATGAAGGCGAATACCGGCCGGCGGCCGAACCGGTCGGCGAGGGGACCGAACCCCAGATAGCCGAAAATCGCGCCGGCATTGAGTGCCATGATGGCGTAGCTGACGTAGTGCGTGAACTCGGCGGGATCCCTACCTTGGAGGTCCGGCAGCTCCCGCACGAGCGTCGGCGCCCAGTTCGTCGACCCCCACAAGCCGAAGACGGCGACGAACGCCAAGGCCGACCCGACCACCGTCGCGCGGCGCAGGTCTCCCTCGAAGATGGCCGAGAGCGGAACGGGTGGTCCGCTGTGCGCGCGTGTCCAGCGCTCCGGTTCCTTTACCCACCGGCGGACGAGCAGCGCGACGAAAGCCGGCAGAATGCCGACCAGGAAGAGCCCCCGCCAGCCGTAGGCATCTTTCAGCAAGAGATTGAACGAGGCGGCCAGGAAAAAACCCACGGCCCAGGCCGACTGGAGGATGCCCGCGGCCTTTGCCCGTTTGTCTTCCGGCCACGTTTCCGCCACGAGCGCCGCGCCAGCCGCCCATTCGCCGCCGACTCCGAGGGCGGTGAGAAACCGGGAGATGGCCAGGTGCCACCACGTATGCGCGAAGGCAGCGGCTCCCGTGAAGACGGCGTAGATGACGATGGTCGCGATCAGGATTTTGGTGCGGCCGAAGCGATCGGCCAAGATACCGAACGCGATGCCGCCGATGGACCAGCCGATCAGGAAGATCGAGAAGATAATGCCCCCGAACCAGCCGATGTCCTGCGCGGACGTGCTCCCGCCGTCGACCCCCAGCAAGTCATGCAGCGCCGGATGGAGGACGATCGCGTAGATCGTCGCGTCCATTGCGTCAAACACCCATCCGAGCCAGGCGACGAAGAGCACGAGCCATTGGTATCGAGTGACCCCTTCCCGCCGTGATGTCGCCCTCATGGGACCATCTTCTGTCGGTTCTTCATCGGAGAGCAGCGAATAGCGGGAAGCCAAGAGTGTCACACGACCGATGCGCCGGTGAATGGGGCCGGCCGTTGACCGTCCGCTACCGGCTATTAATCGAGTCATCGTCGCGTGTCAAGGTGGAGCACGCGGAAATGCCGTGCTATAGTCTTTCGCCATGGCGCGGATGGATTACTATCGCATCCTGGGCGTGTCCCGCGAAGCGTCCGACGAGGACATCAAGAAAGCCTACCGCAAGCTCGTCTTTCAACACCATCCGGACCGCAATCCTGACAGCAAAGACGCCGAAGCGAAGATCCGCGAGATCAATGCAGCCTACGAAATCGTCGGTGACGCGGAGAAGCGCCGAAGTTACGACCGTCTCTTCTGGGCCGACGAGCCGCGCGGCGAGACCGTCGATCCTGGCGCCATTCTCGACGAGATGGAGAAAAAGCTCTTCGACGAAGGGCGCAAGGAGCTCTTTGCCATCCTGATGCAAGATGTGAAGCGGGTCAAGGCGGAGCTGAACATCATCCGCGAGCGGACGGTGGCCGAACAGGGGTACGATTCGTTTCTCGAAACAGTCGTGCAGGCTCGCGCGGCGGAGATCATGGACGACTTCGTGACGGAGGAGATGGAGGGCAGGAGGCAGCGCCTAGTCGAGGTGGCGACGGAAATGATGGTGTCGCAGGGCGTGGCCAAACGCGGCGACGAAGGCAGTGTCCGTTCCTTATTCAACCGTCTGGAGGGGGCATTCCGCAAAGGCCGCCTCCATGGCATCGCCTCGGCGCTGGAGTTGTTTTACGAGCGACGGTAAGGCGTCGATCGTCAGCCGTCAAGCGGCAACCACCAGACGAAAAGATGTGCGGCACGATTCAGTCGGTCGAATGACATTTCGACGAAGGGCGTTACCTTGCCAGCGGTCCTGCCACAAATTGTCCGGCCTGCATCACGCCCACAATACGATCGCGGTCCCGAAGCTGCTCGATCTTCTTGAGCGGATGGCCGTCGATCACGAGGAGATCCGCCTGCATGCCCTTCTCCAGCGTGCCGACGGAATCATGAACGCCGATCAGACGAGCCGCAGCCGACGTTGATGCCACGATCGCTTCCATCGGGGACATCCCCAAGGCGACCATCCGTTCGAGCTCCTGCGCATTGTCTCCATGATAGTTGAAGGGCGTTCCGGCGTCGGTGCCCATGGCGATCAGAATGCCGCTGCGGTGGGCCTGCTTGAAGCTCGCCTGATGTCGCTTCGTCATGGATTTGGCCTTCTCCATCGCGCTCGCGGGGATGCCGCAGCCCGTCCGTCCCGCCGCGGTGGTGGCCAGCGCGGACAGCGTGGGGACCATATAGACGCCGTGCCGTTTCATGAGGACGCCCGCTTCCTCGTCGAGCAGGGTGGCGTGCTCGATGGAATGAACGCCGGCGTGAAGGGCGTTCTTCATGCCCGAGGCGCCGTGCGCATGCGCGGCGACTTTCTTGCCCGCGCGCTGGGCGGCTTCGACGGCAGCCGAGAGTTCCTCCGGCGTCATCTGGGCCTGGTCGGGCGAGGTGCCCGGCGTGAGCACACCGCCGGAGGCGATGACTTTGATGACATCCGCTCCGGCCGCGACCTGCGCTTCGACGGCCTGCCGGACCTGTTCGGGTCCTTCGACTTCCTGTCCGATGAACCGGGCATGGCCGCCGATCATGCAGATGGCCAATCCTGCGCCGGCGATGCGGGGCCCTGGGACACGGCCGGCTTGGATGGCTCGTTTCAGAGCGAAAATGGAGTGATCCCGCGCGCCCACGTCGCGCACCGTGGTGAACCCGGCCTCAAGCGTGGCTTTGGCATGAGCAACGGCTTTCAGCAGCGTGTCGGCCGGGCGTTCAGCCTCGACCGCCGCGACGACGTCCGGCTCCCCTCCCAGGCAGAGATGTACATGGCAGTCGATGAGGCCGGGAAGTACGGTCAGTCCGCGGCCGTCGATGCGTGTCGCGCCCTTGGGAATCGCGACGTCCCGCGCGGGCCCCGCGGCGACGATGGTCGCGCCCCGGACGACGATCGTGGCCCCTTCGAGGGCTGCGCCGGTCCCATCGATCAGGCGGGTGCGGTGAATCGCGACGGTCACGCCCTATTCTCCGACGGGGAAGGTGATGACGATGCCGCCCATCACGTCGTTGAGCTTGAAATCCCGGCGAGGGCTGTTCGGGTGGGAATTGTGGCAGTCCACACAGGCTTGGGACGTGGCTCGGTCGGCATAGATCGCTTGGAACATGCGCATTCCGTTCTTGGTCTGGAAACCGGTGTGCGGCTTCGACGGATCTTTTTCGACGGCCGCGAGGCCCACCCGTTCGAAATCGGAGTTGGCCCCGTTCCAGACGTAGATGGGGGTCAAGCTCGCGAGACGGAACGTGAAATTCAGGTTTTTCAACGCCACGAGTCTGCCCGATTCCATGAGGTACTGGGCCGGCAGCGGGACGCCGCGCTCGTCCTTCCAATGCTCGTGGGCTTCGATCCCTTCCCGTTGCAGCTTCACGACGACGTTATCGGTGTAGTTATTTCGGTTGGCTTCGAGCACCGCGTGAATAAACTCAGCGACCTTCACGGCCGACACCATGTCGGTCTTAATTTTGTCGTGCATCGTCAGCTTGAAGATCCAGAAAAAGACGACGGCGAATAAGGCGAAGGCGGCTGCTCCCAAGATGACCGTCAACGGGCGATTCATCGTTCCGTATTCCTCCACTTAGACCGTCCGGCTATAGATCCGGGCCGCCGCCTGCAACGCGACTCCCGGGCTTGCGAGCCAGCCCCTCCGGATGCCGATTTCTTCCAGCGCATTCAAAAGAGTCAGAACGTTCGCCTCGGTGCAGGATTCTCCCATGAGGCCGATGCGCCAGACCTTTCCCTTCAAGGGACCGAGCCCTCCGCCGATTTCGATGCCGAACGTCTGGAGCAGTTGCGCGCGCACGGCCGCCTCATCGATGTGCGGCGGGACGGTTACGCAGGTCAGCATCGGCAGACGATGACCGGCCGGCGGCAACGGCGACAGCCCCAAGGCTTCGAGCCCTGCGACAAGCGCATCGCTGTTCAATCGATGGCGGGCGAAGCGGGCCGCCAACCCTTCCTCCTCGATGAGGCGCAGGGCCTCCCGCAGCGCATAGAGCATCGAGATGGGCGCCGTATGATGATAGGCGCGGGTTTGTTCAGCCCAGTAGTCGGCCACGAGCCGCATGTCCAGATACCAACTCTGGCAGGGCGTGCGGCGGTTCTTCATCGCCGCAAGACCCCGCTCGCTCACGGTGAAGGGGGATAAGCCCGGCGGACAGCTCAGGCATTTCTGCGTCCCGCTGTAACACACGTCGATGCCCCATCGATCGACCTCGACGGGCGCGCCGCCGAGCGACGTGACCGCGTCGACGACGAACAGTGTGTTGTGTGCGCGGCACAGCTCGCCAACCGCTTCGATCGGCTGCCAAGCGCCGGTCGAGGTTTCTGCATGGACCAGGGCCACGGCTTTCACCGGTCCCGCTCGTCGGAGAGCGGCCTCGACGGCGTTCGCATCGATGATCTCTCCCCACGGCGCCTCGACACGAATCGCTTTGCCGCCGCATCGTTCGACCACCGTGGCCAGACGCGTGCCGAATACGCCGTTGACCCCGACGACTACCGCATCGCCTGGTTCCACAAGATTGACGATCGCGGCTTCCATGCCGGCCGAGCCGGTCCCCGAGATCGCGATGGTAAACCGGTTGCTGGTCACGAAGACCTGTCGCAACAGGGTCTGAATGTCGTTCATGACCGCGAGAAACGCGGGATCGAGATGGCCGACTAACGGTGTCGACAGGGCCCGCAGCACACGCGGATGCACCATACTGGGGCCTGGGCCCAACAAGAGTCGGCTGGGAGGAAGAAATTCCTGCATGAGAGAGAAAGCTCCTCGAATTCTCGCGGAGTTAGTATAGCCAAGTCCGGTGCAATAGGCCATGCGATAATCGCCGGAAACGGCGCGACCTAGCTATTTCGAGGGGTATTGTGGGCGAAAGGCCCGTGTTATAGTGAACGCGCGCAAGGCAAAAAAAGATGCAAACGCCCGTGCTGCAAGGATTTACCGGTACCGATTCCACGACAGGCGAACCTGGGTCCGGTGAGCCCGGCCCCCCGAACTTCTCCCTGGCCGTCAGCGTCTTATCGGCGGGGGTACTGGTTTCGGCCCTCGGCGCGATTCTCTGGTACTCCACGGCCGCGCCGAGACTCGACCGGTTCGACGAGCCGGATCGTGCGGTGGATCTGATGGTCGGCCGGATCATGGAGGCGCAAGACGGCCTCGATCTGGCGCCGGTGTGGCAGCAACGGCTGGTCGAGTGGACGTCGGGAAGCCGCGAGGCGGAGCGTAGTCAGGCGATCGAATGGTACCATGAACTGGTGCAGACTACGGGCGCTCCGCTTTCTCTGTTGCGTCTCGCTATTCTGCAAGCGGAATCGGGGCAGACGAGTGCGGCGCTCGCCGCAGCTCGCGGCTGGCGCGATCTGGACGCGCCCATGCCGCTGTACGCCGAATGGATCGAGCGAGCATACGGTGCGGAATCGTTGGACCGCGCGCGCGAGGTCGAACTCCAAGCGCTCTTAGCCGAAACGTTGCCGGCCGGATGGTTCTACAATCGCCTTGCGGCGCGGTTGGCTCAAAAGGCCAGCGACGGGGCGTTGCTGGCGGCGGTCGAGCGGCAGGCCGCGGCCCGCGGAGAGCGGATGTACGGCCGTTCGCAGGGCTTGCTGCTGGTTGAACTCGCCTGTCTGACCGTCGGATCGGTCATGCTGCTGGGGATTGCGCGGCTCAAAGGCCAACGGGTGGATATCTTGCGGCTCCATGCACCGGGGGTGCCGCCGCCATGGCCTGGCGGCGTCGGCACCGCCGTGCTGCTACGCGGTGGCGCCCTCGGTGCGGCGCTCACGCTCGCGTTTCTTTCTTTCGCTCCGGCGGAGCCGGTGTCCTTGCGGGCGGTCGCGATTCCCCTTGCGAATTTGCCGCTGGTCGCGCTCGCGTATCACTACTTACTGAAACCATCCGGGCTCACCTTCTGGAGCGGCTTCGGTCTGCGCATCGAGCGGGCACAGGCCGGCCGGCTCGCGGGGATCGTGCTGGCCGTCGTTGCCGCTGGGCTCTGGGGCGAGTGGGTGATGGGACGCCTGTCGGAGGCGTGGCGCCTCGCCAACCATTGGACCGAATGGTTCGATCCCGATCTGGTCTGGGCGCCGGGCTCGGTGCTGACCGTCAGCTTGCTGGAGTATGTGGTCTTCGCGCCCATTTTTGAAGAAATCGCCTTCCGCGGATTGCTTTTTGCCATCCTGCGCCGCCGCTTCCGCTTCCTGCCCGCCGCGACGATCAGCGCCGGCATCTTCGCCGCCGCGCACGGCTACGGATGGATCGGCTTCATCAGCGTGTTCTGGAGCGGGCTCCTGTGGGCCTGGGTCTATGAAAAAACGGGAAGTCTGATTCCCGGCATGATCGCGCATGCCGCGAACAATTTGCTCGTGTGCCTGACGGTCATGGCGCTGCTTCGCTGAGGGCGCCATGCTGGATCCTGGCGAGGGCCTCGTAAAGGTGGGGGTAGCGGAGAGCCCCGCGGTCCGAGGAGAGCAGCTCTTGCAGCCGTTGGTTCGACAGGCGTTTGCCGGGGGCTGAGGTTCCCGCTTCCGTGAGGGAGTGGATGTTCCAGCGCCGTTTCGCCGTCTTGCAGATCTCTTCCCACGTGCGCGGGGTGCCGTCACTGACGTTGTAGATCGTACCAGGAACCCCACGCCGCAGCGCGGCCAGGCAGGTGGTGGCCAAGTCTTCCACGTGGACGAGATTGACGAATTTTCGAGAGGGGCCGACGCGGCCGCCTGCGATCCAGTCGAGCGGATTGCGTCCTAGTCCATAGATGCCGGCCACGCGCAGCACGATCGCGCCACAGTGTGTGCGGAGAAACTCTTCTCCTTGTACGCGGGGCTTCGACAGATCGATCGGCGCGGTCTCGTCGATCCAAGGTGGTGGATAGGTGGCCGACCGGTCGATGTCATAGGCCGACGTGCTGCCGAGGACGACAAGTCGGCGAGCGGAGGCCTGTGCGGTGGCGGCGAATTGTGTCACGAATGCAAGCGGCGTGGCGGGAAAACACCAAAGAAGGTCAGCTTTGTGTGGAATGTGCGCCCACGTGTTCTGTTGCGTCAGGTCGAATTGTATCCGTTGTTCCGGAGCAATACGGTGAAGGTTCTTGTTTGGTTCGCGGCTGGTGGCAAAGACGTGGGCGTAGTGACGCAACGCCAGAGGCCATACGAATCTCGCGGTATAGCCGGATCCAAGAATGATGAGAGTGTCATATGCCACGCTGGCGTGACTCCGTCTGAAATAGATGACAGTGTGCCAGCGAGGGGCGCCGGGAGTCCATTGAAAATACGCCGTTTGTGTTGGCACACCTTTTTCATGGTGCTATAAAGCGAGTAAGCAATCTCCCTGTGGAATGCGAACAAAGAGGTACATGATGAAGCGACTGTCATGGCTCGCGCTGCCGATGCTCTTGCTTCTGGCCGGGTGTCCGAGCGGCGGGGGTGGCGGTGGAAGCGGGGAAGGCAGTGCCGCTGTTATCATCTATCGGGCCGATCAGACGACTGACACAGTCCCGGAATTGTTCGACATCACCTCGGGGACAAAGCTGAACCCGGCCTTGGCATTAGGCAAGGCGGTGCAGGCTTTCGCAATCACCCCAGATAAGACGGCCGTCGTCTACATCGCCGACCAGGATCTTGCAGGAACCAGAGAAGCGTATCGCGTACTCTTTTCGGCTCCGGGCACTGCCGTAAAGCTCAACCCCACCTTCGCGCCGGCGCGACAGGCTCAAGAGATTCTAGTCACACCCGACAGCAGGTCCGTCGTCTACCGGGCGAATCAAACCGCAGCTACCGCCGTGGAGCTCTTTCGTGTGTTTTTCACCCTGCCAGGGAGCAGCACAACGTTGAATGGTCCGCTCGTTTCCGGTGGAAACGTGGAGGCGTTCGCCATACGGTAAGCAACGCTGATCCTCTCTTGGTGCTCATGCTTTGGCTCGTGTAAGATGCGGGCCTATGCCGCTCTCCGGTTTTCATCCCCTCATCTCCTCTTGGTTCCAATCCCGCATCGGCGAGCCGACGGAGGTCCAAGTCCAGGCTTGGCCCGCCATTCAGTCCGGAGTCGATGCGCTCATCGCCGCGCCGACCGGGTCCGGCAAGACCCTTGCCGCGTTTTTGTCTTGCATCGATAGCCTGTTCAAGCAGGCGCTCGCCTGTGAACTCAAAGACCACACGCAGGTGCTCTACGTCTCGCCGCTCAAGGCGCTGAGCAACGATGTCCAGAAGAATCTGCAGAAGCCGCTGGCGGAAATCGGCCAAGCGGCGCTGCAGGCGGGGCTGCTTATGCCGGAGCTGCGCGTATTGGTGCGGACGGGCGACACGCCGATGATCGAGCGTCAGCAGATGCTCAAGCGTCCGCCGCACATTCTCGTGACGACGCCGGAATCCCTGTTCATACTCCTGACCGCCGAGAAAAGCCGACGCATGCTGCAGACGGTGCGGACGATCATCGTCGACGAGATTCACGCCTTGGCGCCCAACAAACGCGGCGCGCATCTCGCCCTCTCGTTGGAGCGGTTGGAAGCGGTGACCCTCAAGAAGCCGCAGCGCATCGGCCTGTCGGCGACGCAGCGCCCGATCGAGCTGGTGGCGCAGTTTCTCGTCGGCTCCCCCTCACCCAGCCCTCTCCCCTCAGGGGAGAGGGAAAGGGGATGTACCATCATCGACGTCGGCCATCGGCGCGAGCTCGACCTGGCCATCGAAGTCCCGAAGGATGAGCTCAGCGCCGTCGCGACCAACGCGATCTGGGCCGATGTCTATGACCGTGTCGCCGCGCTGGTTCGACAACATCGTTCGATGCTCGTGTTCGTGAACACCCGACGGCTGGCGGAGCGCGTGGCGCACTATCTGGAGGACCGGCTGCAAGATCTGGGGCCCGGTGTCGTGGCCGCGCATCACGGAAGCTTGTCGCGCCACATCAGACTGTCCGCCGAAGAGCGGTTGAAGACCGGCAAGACGCGCGTGGTCATTGCGACGGCCTCGTTGGAACTCGGCATCGACGTGGGCACGGTCGATCTCGTCTGCCAGATCGGTTCGCCGCGGGCGATCGCCACCGCATTGCAGCGGATCGGGCGTGCGGGGCATTGGATCAAGGCGATTCCGAAAGGCCGGCTGTTCGCGATGACACGGGACGAGTTGCTCGAATGCGCCGCCTTGGTGCGCGCCATACGGGCCGGCATGTTGGACCGCATCGAGGTGCCAGACGCCCCTCTCGATATTCTCGCGCAACAGATCGTGGCGGCGGCGGCGACGCAGGTCTGGACGGAGGACGAGCTGTTCGCCCTTTGCCGCCGCGCCTATCCGTATCGCGATCTTGCCCGGAGCGACTTCGACCGGGTGGTGCGGATGCTGGCGGACGGCATCGCCACCAACCGCGGACGCGGTCATGCGTACGTGTTTCACGACCGGATCAATCAGCGGATCAAGGGACGGCGCGGGGCCCGGCTTGCTGCTATCACCTCGGGCGGGGCGATTCCCGATACCGCGAATTACGCCGTCGTCGCCGAGCCGGACGGAACCGTAGTGGGATCAGTGGACGAAGATTTCGCCGTCGAGAGCCTGGCCGGCGACATCATGCTGCTGGGCAACACGTCTTGGCGCATCAAGGGCGTGGAAGTCGGCAAGGTGCGCGTGGAGGACGCGCAGGGTGCACCGCCCAACATTCCATTCTGGCGAGGAGAGGCGCCGTCCCGAACGGCGGAGTTGTCGGCTGCGGTATCGGCGCTGCGGGAGGAGATTGCAAAGAGGATCGGCAGTTCTCCTCACCCCTCCCTCTCCCCTGAGGGGGGAGGGGAAGGAGAGAGGCGCAAAGCAGTGCAGTGGTTGAAAGCCGAGTGCGCATTGGATCAGCGCGGAGCCGAGCAGGCAGTCGCCTATGTGGCCGCCGGCGTCGCTGTGCTGGGGACCGTGCCGACTCAACGACGAATTGTGGCCGAGCGATTTTTCGACGAGAGCGGCGGCATGCAGTTGGTCATTCATGCGCCGTTCGGCGGTCGGATCAATCGGGCTTGGGGGCTGGCGCTGCGGAAACGTTTCTGCGTGACGTTCGATTTTGAACTGCAAGCGGCGGCGACAGATAACGGTCTGGTGATTTCACTCGGCGAGAAACACAGCTTCCCCTTGGATTCGGTGTTCGGCTATCTCCATTCGAATTCAGTGCGTGAGGTTCTGGTCCAGGCTCTGCTGCCTGCTCCGATGTTCGCCACGCGCTGGCGTTGGAATGTCTCGCGAGCGCTGGCGCTGCTCCGGTTCTCCAACGGCAAGAAGGTGCCGCAGCCAATCCAACGAATGAAAGCCGAGGATCTGCTTGCAGCCGTCTTTCCGGACGCCATCGCCTGCCAGGAAAATCTCATCGGCGCGCGAGCCGTGCGGCAGATCCCCGACCATCCGTTGGTAAAGGAGACACTGCGGGATTGCCTGACGGAGGCGATGGACATCGACGGCCTCATGGTCTTGTTGCGTGGCATTGAGGACAAGCGCATCGAATGTGTGGCGGTCGATACGCCGGTGGCGTCGCCGTTCTCGCACGAGATTCTCAACGCCAATCCCTACGCGTTCCTGGACGATGCACCGCTGGAAGAGCGGCGAGCCCGAGCGGTGGAAATGCGGCGCACCCTTCCCCCTGAGATGCTCGGCCAAGTCG
Organism: uncultured Nitrospira sp.; assembly: GCA_964445795.1. Lineage (GTDB taxonomy): Bacteria > Nitrospirota > Nitrospiria > Nitrospirales > Nitrospiraceae > Nitrospira_D. Next base: position 32,845 of record CAYULI010000028.1, read on the forward strand.
GGGCGTTGGATCCAGCGGCCATCGAGGAAGTGGAGCGCGACTCCTGGCCCGTGGTGCGCGATGCCGACGAACTGCACGATGCGTTGCTGACGCTCGTGTGGGTGCCGGCGGAACAGGCGGATTCATGGAGCGTGTTTCTTCCAAGGTTGATCGAGGAAGGGCGCGCCATGTCATTTCAGGCGCGACGCGAGGGGCGAGAAGCGAGAGGACTCGTGGCCGCCGAAAATCAGACGAGAGTGGAAGGAGCCTTCGCGCATGGCGATGAGTCCTCGTTCGACGCGATCGTCCTAGGCTGGATGGAAAGTATTGGGCCTACCACTGTTCATGAGCTTGCTGCGCGGCTGCATCTCCCACCCGATCAAGTGCATGCCGCAATGATGAGACTTGAGGCTCAAGGGCAAGTCCTCCGCGGCTGGTTCCGTCCGCAGTCGTCACCCGTCACGCGTCATCCGTCACCGGATGCGCCTGAATGGTGTCACCGCCGTCTGTTGGCTCGGATTCATCGGCTCACGATCGGCGCACTGAGGAAGGAAATCGAGCCGGTCACGGCAGCTGAATATATGGCATTCCTCCTGCGGTGGCAGCACGTTGCTCCAGGAGCGCGTTTGCATGGCGAAGCGGGACTGGCCGAAGTGATCGGCCAACTCGCAGGATTTGAAGCGGCGGCGTCGGCCTGGGAGCCGCATCTCTTGCGCGCGCGCCTCGCGAAGTACGAGCCGGAATGGCTCGACCGTCTTTGCCTGAGTGGGGCCGTGGCCTGGGGACGACTTTCTTCTCCCGGTCGCGCGACCCCATCGGGCGGCGAGAGTCCGCGCCGCCTGGTGCCGACGAGCGCCGCGCCGATCAGTCTGTTCCCGCGCGAAGCGGCGGAGTGGCTGGTCGAGTGGGCGCAGATCGAAGGAGGCGGAACGTCGGGAGGCCCGCCGGTGAACGTGAGCGCCGTCGCACAGAGCGTGCGGGAAACGCTGCACAGGCGCGGAGCCTGTTTCTTCGTCGATCTGGTTCGGGAGACCGGCCATCTGCCGGCCGAGGTGGAACAGGGGCTCTGGGAGTTGGTGGCAGCCGGTGTCGTGACGGCGGATGGCTTCGACAACCTCCGCGCCCTGCTGGACCCCCATCGCCGGCGGGCGGAAGGGCGTGAGCGACAGCGCCGCCCGCGCCATGCGGCAGGCCGCTGGTCGCTGCTGCGGAACGCTAACAGCCGGCAGCAAGCAGTAAGTAGAGAAGAGCGAACAAACAGGCCCTCGGGGTGGTCAGTTTCGAGCTGTTCGCCATCAGAAAAGATCCTGGCCGAACCGGTTGCGCGCCAGCTCCTCCGGCGGTACGGCGTCGTGTTCCGCGATCTGCTCGGGCGGGAGTCCTTTCCACTCGCCTGGCGCGACCTGCTCGTGCAGTACCGGCGCATGGAGTTGCAAGGCGAGATTCGCGGCGGCCGCTTCGTCTCCGGGTTTGCCGGCGAACAGTTTGCGCTGCCCGAAGCGGTGGAGTCTTTGCGCGCGTTGCGGAAGAGCGGGTTCGGACTGTCGCAGGAGCTCAAGCTGTCGGCGGTCGATCCCCTGAATCTCGCCGGCATCATTCTGCCCGGCCCGCGCATCCCGGCCGTCTCGACGAATTTTCTCGTACTGAAGGACGGCGCCGTGGTGCGCACGGTCGTCGGACGGGATCGCGACAATCGGGTCGCCGGAGCGGTGACGGCGGTTCGGGAAGGCTAGACCGGAAGCGCGAGCAGGGGACAGCGAGCGCCGCGCAGCACCAGCTCCATCGTACTGCCGCGGACCATATCCAGCAATGAGTTGTGGCCCTCGGTCGTCATCACGATCAAGTCGACGTCGAAATCGGCCCCCATCCCAAGAATCACATCCACGACGTTGCCATGGCACGTCATCGTGTGCCACAGCCATCCGTTGCGCGAGGGGTAGCGAATGGAGTGAAACGTCGCGTCGTCGCCGACGTGCACCAATATACCTGTCAGGCTCTCGCATCCCAGCATCACAGCCAATTGCGTGGTGGTGTCGATCGCCACTTGGGGGTTCGGTCTGGCACTGACCGGAACCAGCACACGGCGGAGTCTCGGTTTTCCCGTCTCCTTCGCGACAAATCCTTCGACATGAGCCGGAACGAACAGGGTGGGGGTGTGGCTCCCGCGCGCGACCGGTTCCGCGATGGGCTGGTGGTGCCAGCGGGCGGGGCCCTCATATTGATGCGTGGTCATCACCAAGAGCTCGGTAGGATGAGTAGACAGGTAGGCGAGAAGGGCTTCCCTGGGATTGGCTGCGGGGGCACGCACTTTCCGAACGGTGAGGCCAAGCTCCCGCACCTGCTCTTTCGTACTGTTGGGCGGGAGCATGCGCCACTCCTCAAGAATGGGACGGATGCGAGGGAAGTCCTCGAAGTCCGCGCGAGCCACAGCCGGATCGATGTGCATTGTCGTCAACTCGGCTTTGCCGGCGACCGCCAGCTTCAGGGCATGGATCAGCGCCGTATGGCTGTCCACCGAGAAGTCCGTCGGATGGAAAATCCGCCGGAACGAGAGCGAAGCGTCGGGTGTCGGTGCGGTCATCGTACTGGACTCTGAGTGATCGAACGGACCTATGGAATGAACGGTGCGGCCGCCTCCCGAAGGAGGGCGAGCAGATCGGAGCCGGTCGAGTCCGTTGTCCCGGCATACCGTGCCTGCGCGGCGGAGAAGAACGTCGGTTGCAGGTCGGAGGGCACGCCCAACAGGACGCTCATCGACGCCAGGTACTCTCCCCGCCCCGCGGCCAGGTCCTGCCGCAAATTCGCCTGGCTGACGGTCGCAAAGGCCGTCGCTTTGAAGTCGGGCTTCAGTTGCCCGTCCTCGGTCACCCAACTGCGGGCCGAAGAGGTCGTACCGGTCACATTTGTGGTGGTGTCGGTGGTTTGGTCGATGGTGGCTTTGATCGAACAGCCGGTCAGTTGAAGCGCGAGCGCAAGGCAGGTGAACGAGATCGATCGGGTTAAGCGTTGCATGGGCGCCTCCTTCGGGGGGTTGGACGGATCGGCGTAAATCTTCGGGGTAACTATAGCATAGCGGCTCAAGTTCGGCAGTTGAATGGCCGATAGCATCACCGAGTCAACACGCTAGAGGAACCTACACGGTGAGGAGCCCCATGCCGATCCAGTCCATGACGCCATTCGATTCTTCACAATTCTTCCGTCTTCCGTCCCTGGGTGGGACCGGCACCCAGCGCTTGGATACGCAGGTCGGCGCGATCGCCGTCTCCAACAAGCTGGCGGGACAACTGACGGTGATGACGGCCGAAGGCGACAAAGTGACGTTGAGCGCCAATCTCGCGGAAGACTTCCGGACGGTAACGTATCGCGGCGCGGCCGGGCAGGGTAGCACGTCCGTGGAAGTGAACGGACAGCAGGCCGAGTACTCGTTGCGGAAGGAACTGGGCGTGACGGTCGAGGGTGATCTTAGCGAGCAGGAGGTCAAGGATCTGTCGAAGCTGTTCCGGAGGGTGCTGAATATTTTTCGAAAATTCTTCCATGGCCAAGAGGAAGCCGGCTTGGCCAAGATGGCGAGGCTGGCCGACCGGTTCGACAACTTCTCGACACTCTCAAACCTCGACCTCAGTGCAGAGGTGGAACGATCCGTCACGGTGATCGCGGCGCAAGTGGCCTCTGAGGTGACGGGACAAGCGGCGTTACCGGCGGACCGGTCAGGGCCTTCGGTCATAGAAGCGCAATCGCATACTCCGAGTGCGGCGCCTTCGGCGGAAGCGGCGATCCCGCCTCCGTCCACCGGTACCACGGCGCCCACTCAACCTTCGGCTGATTCTGTCGCAGCCCGCGATACGGCGGTCCTGCATCTCGCGACGCCCGTTTCGGAGGGCAACACGCCCGCGTCGTTGGTCGATCAGGTCTTGGATGCGTTGAAGGAGTCAGACGTAGAACCACGCAAACTCAGGCGGCATCTCCCGCGCTTGCTGGATAAGGTGCGCGAGGAACTGCAGAACGAGCTTCGTGGCGAGACCGAGCGCAACCAGACCATTGCGATCCCCGTTCAGACGGCTGGCGTGGCCTTCCTCGGCTATCAGTCAATCAGGCAAGCCTCGGTCACACTCTCAATCCATACATAGAGCAACAAGCGTCAGCCTTCAGGCTGGCGTCGAGCCACACGCCGGCGCGGCTTGGTGAGACCGAGCCGCGCCGGTGCGTAATTCTCCCCCCGAAAAGGTTGCCGATCCCTTAACCGACGCTATCAGTCACGATCCGGGGTTTCAGTCACTCATGCCCGCCACCATCCTCGGGCTATCATGATTGTCCCAAAGGCGAACGCGAAGCCCACGATGGCTTTGATCGGTGGAGGACCGAGCGTGAAGACGATGCCGAAGACCCCCCAAAACAAGAGCAGCGCACCCAGAGCGGTCACGAACCGTCGCTTCCATCGCGGGTCGCGCCGCCAGGCACCGGTGCGCCAGGCCTGCTTTATCTCACTGAATGTGAATTGCTCGGGGCCTGCGCGCCCGGTCGCCTGTCCCCAGGCACGATAGGACGATGCACGCCAGGCTACGAGTCTAGACGCCACACGCACGCTCCGTTCGATGTTCTCCGCACCCTCGTGTGACAGCGTCCGATCCTGCGCCATCAACAGATCCAGAATGCCGCCCATTACCAGGACGAATCCGACTACGGCCGAGCCGGCCGTGACCATGAGCCAGGAAGTCTGATTCGCCTCCACCATATCGAACCAACCTGGAAATGGGGGGATGGCGCTGACCACTGCTCCGGCAAAGACGGCGGCAAAGCCGATGAGGAGGGTTCTGATCCATTGCAATAAAGTATGCATCAGGGTCGTCCCACCCACAGACTGATCTCCGGACGAGCCCGATCGAAGCGCACGGTGCCGGTGTCGCCGGCATGCCACTCGGCGGCTTCGTCCGGCGAGACGGGATAGGAGACACCCTCCTGTGTTCGGCCCACATGGTCACGATAGCGATATCGGATCTGCCACTGCGCCACACGATTCGCGCTCGTGCCGGTCGGCTCGGTTCGCACCACGGTTCCTTCCGTAACGAGCCCATAGCGGAGGACCCGCCGTGCGCGAACCAGCCTGCGCCCGTCCACGAACGCCAAGCCGCCGCCCAGCAGGGTGAAGGTGCTGCCGACAAGGCTGAAGACCATCGCTGCGATCCACTCTTCGCCTCCAGGAAGACGGCTCGAGCCGGGATGGCCCGGCAAGTAGGTCACGGAGAATTGCCGCCCAATTTCCAGCCGCTCCCATTCCTCGACGGGCACGTCTGCCGTGCCGCCGCCCTCTTCTCCGTTGGCGGAGGAAAAGTGGTAGGTCACAAGATATTGGGTGCGCGGATGGTTCTGGTGATCGGCTCGGATCAGGGTTTTGTCGAGTACAACGGCCTGCACGTCGAGCCCTCGCGTGTTGTAGGCATGCTCCTCAAGCGAGGCGCGGACCCCGATGGTCAAGAACACCAGGCCCAGAATCAAGAACGGCGTCCCGACCCAGAGCAAGACCGAACGGCGGACCATGGTCCAGAGCGAGAGGCCTGACGCATGCGTAGGCGTTGTCATGATG
>CAYULI010000029.1:0-12785 GCA_964445795.1 uncultured Nitrospira sp.
TCGGCGGCAAGGCCAAGGCGATGATCGTCACCCGCTCGCGCCTGCACGCGGTGCGCTACAAGCTCGCGGTGGATCGCTACCTCGCCGAACGCGGCCACCCATTCAAGGCGCTCGTTGCCTTCTCCGGGACCGTCCAGGATGGCGGACAGTCCTACACCGAATCCGCCATGAACGGCTTTCCGGAGGCGCAGACGGCGAAGACCTTCGAGCAGCCCGACTACCGTTTTCTGATCGTCGCCAACAAGTTCCAGACCGGCTTCGACCAGCCGCTGCTGCACACGATGTACGTGGACAAGAAGCTCGGCGGCGTGAACGCGGTGCAGACGCTCTCGCGCCTGAACCGCACGCACCCGGAGAAGAAGGGCACGATGGTGCTCGACTTCGCCAACGAAGCCGACGAGATCAAGGCCGCCTTCGAGCCCTACTACGAGACGACGCTGCTCTCGGAGGCGACCGATCCGAACCTGCTGTACGAGATCCAGACCCGCCTCGCGGCCTTCCCGGTCTACACCGCGGCCGACGTGGAGGCCTTCGCCAAGGTCTACTTCGACCCCAAGGCGACGCAGGACCGGCTCTACGCGGCGCTCGCGCCCGTGGTCGAGCGCTTCGGGACGCTCTCCGAGGAGGAGCAGCACGACTTCCGCGGTCAGCTCACCGACTACGTGCGGCTCTACGCGTTCCTCGCCCAGGTGCTGACCTTCGCGGATGCCGACCTCGAGAAGCTCTACGTCTTCGCGCGGCACCTGCGCCGGCTCCTTCCCGCCGATCGCGCCGAGCTGCCGCGCGAGGTGCAGCAGAACATCGACATGGAGTCGTACCGCATCCAGCAGATCGGCAGCGGCAGGATCGCGCTCGAGCGCAAGCCCGGCGTGCTCGACCCGGTGAGCACCAAGCAGGGCCACGGCGTCTCGCCGGAGGAGCTGGAAACGCTTTCGCGCATCATCGCCGAGCTGAACGAGCGCTTCGGCCTCAACCTGGGTCCCGAGCACCGGGTGACCCTCGGCCAGATGATGGAGAAGCTCGACGACGACGCGGCGCTCGACGCGGCGGCGCGCGTCAACACGCGCGAGAACGTGCGGCTCACCTTCGACCAGAAGGTCGAGCACGTGATCCAGGAGATCGTCGACTCGAACTTCGACCTCTACAAGCGCATCACCGACGACCGGGCCTTCGGGGAGGCGATCAAGAACTTCCTCTTCGACCAGTACCTGCGCGCCCACCGCAACGCCGAGGAGCTGATCAAGCGCGGCGAGTCGAAGACGCTGGAGTTCAAGGCGACGCTGCGCTGGAGCCTCAACGAGAACCGGCAGGACGACAAGGGCGTGACCCACGCCGTGCTCAAGACTATTGCCGCGTTCCTGAACACCGAGGGCGGCGACCTGCTGATCGGTGTCGCCGATGACGGATCCATCGTCGGCGTCGAGAAGGACCAGCTCGAGAGCGACGACAAGTTCATGCGGCACCTCGCCCAGGTGGTGCGCAACGGCCTCGGCGACCGAGCCGGAACCTGCATCGATCCGAAGACCCAGATCGTGCAGGGGAAAACCGTGTGCGTGGTGAGCTGCCAGCGCAGCCCGGAGCCGGTGTTCCTCAAGTGGAAGGGAGTCGAGGCGGTACCGGACGGCGACTTCTTTGTCAGGAGCGGCCCCGGAACCGTGAAGCTCTCCCCAGAAAGCGCGCGGGAGTACATTCGCATACGGTTCCCGGGCTTCATGCGAGATGGGAAAGCAGATGGGCCATCGAAAGGGGCCGTCTAACAACAGCATGCAGCGGACGGCGCCGCCCGCCGCCGCTGGTGCTGAGGGATGGGCATCTGAGAGTGGGGAGGTCGTACGTCCAAACTGTCCAATCACGATTACTACATGGGCATAGCCGTTGCGGTACGGAAGAAGGCCCACTGCTTCGGCCGGAAGGTCGGTGCGATCACTGTAAAGAACGATCGCATTATCTCCACCTCACAGTCGTACGCCAAACATCCGGACTCTGCCGCGAGTTGCAGGACATGGTCCGTCACCACCGTATACTCGCGTCCGGCCATAAAGGACTCCGCCCGCTCAGCCATGTGCTGGGCAGTCTCGATCGACAGGTTCCCCTGCCGGATTAGCCCCACGAGCGTGTTGCGGAATTCCGATCGCCAGAGATACGCCGTGACCCACAGCGGGTCCCGTTGGAATACCGCCTCGGCCTGGGCCGTGCGTGTGCTTGGAACGTAGAGGTACACCAAGAGGTTGGTGTCCACGACGATCACGGTCGGCTGGCGGTCTTGAGCTGCAGAAGGCGTTTATCAGTGAGGGCGGGACCGCAGTATTCTTTGCGCAGTTTGCGAGCCTGGGCCAGGACCGTGGAGGGGTCAAACGGCACGCTCGCGGTGGACCTTTGCAGACATGCGATCACCTCTTGGTTCAGGTTGCGGTGATGCCGGACCGCTTGCCGCTTGAGCTGTCGGTAGATGGCATCGGGGATGTTTTTGATCGTGAGCGTCGCCATACGTCCTGCAAAGAGGCAGCCAGTTCAATGGCACCACAACGAAACCATTTTACAAGCCGAGCCCGAGAGTGTCAGGCGCGGTTATGGGACCCTCAATTCGGATGTAAGGGTGTGACTCCCCCCGGAATAGCCCTCCGGTGCCTCGGCATGAGAGAACCCCCGGCTTTAGCCGTAGGGAGGTTCAGGCTCGGACGTGGGGCACACGACGGAGGCTTGCATGGCCTCATCGAATGTGTCACATTGTAGTACGTGAAAACCTCTACCGTGACAATCCGCCTCGACGCCAAGATTCAGCGTGAACTGGATCGCCTGAGTCGCCGGTTAGGACGCAGCCGCAGCGACATCGTTCGCGACGCAGTAAGACGGCAGGTCGCTCTGCTGCGATTTGAACAGTCGCGCCGTGCCTTGCTGCCGCTCGCGGAGGCGCAGGGCATTCTCACTGACGAGGACGTGTTTCGCCTCGTGTCGTGAAGGTCTTCCTCGATACCAACGTGCTGGTCAGTGCGTACACCGCGCGCGGCATTTGCGCCGACCTCCTCCGCTACATCCTAGCCGACTAGCCGAGCATGAATTGCTCGGCCGGGGAGGTGAACCTTGTTGAATTGCGGCAGGTGTTGCGGGAGCGTTTCCACGCGCCATCAGAGCTGATCACCACCGTCGAGGCGGAACTCCGCGACGAAACGATCGTTCCAAAGCCCGCGAAGCCTTCTTCGCTTCCCATTCGCGATCCCGATGACCGGTGGGTGCTGGCGTCGGCGGTCGATGGCCATGCCGATCTGTTGGTCACGGGAGACCAAGACCTCTTGGCGGTCGTACGCCAGGCTCCGCTCACCATCGTCGATCCGCGCGGCTGCTGGGAGCGTCTCCGGCAGTAGTGGTGCCGCTCCGCATGGTGGTGCGGACAAGACGCCCTCCCTGTTGACTATCAGGAGGTGAGAGGTCAATGGACAGACTGGCCGGGAGGGTGACTCGAGCCGTCCGGGAGAGGCCGCCGGAATATCCGCGACCTCCTGCAGCTCGCTTAATAAGTTGTACCTACCTTTCCTAGGACAGCCGTCGGGAGCTGGCCGGGCAGAAGCACTTGACGCATCTCTCCGACACAGTGCTCGACGAATACTCTGAGGAGGCGGCGTGATGCCAGTGCTATCCCACAACAACATGAAGCGGACGGTGCTGCGCGGCCGCCGCTGATGCTGCGCGTTAACCGGCATACCTGCGTCGCCCACTCCATCGCCGGAGCAGGTGCCCTGCCAGGCTTCTTCTCTACAACTTTTTGGTGATTCGCTCCGCGTAGCCGGTCAGTTCCACATAGCCCTGGCCCTTCACCGGCCGGCCATGCTGGGTTCCCGAAACCGCCACGGCGCCTTCCCAATAGGTCACTTGTGTGCTGCCGCCGGTGCGCAGTTCTTGATCGGCCAGTAATGGCGCGATTTCCAACTGTAGATCGAGCACGGGAATCGTCACACGCCAATTGTTCGGATACACGGCCTTGCTCGCAGGACTGGTCCAGGTCCCGGTCGACTCGATGGTGAATTCCTCAAGGGATAGATGGCGTGTCTGTCCCTCTCGGGTGATGACCGTGCCGCTGGAGAGAGGGTCCGACGATCCGTCGGCCCGACGCAGCCGGTAGAGCATGAGTTCGCTGGCGTCGGCCAGTTGGATGCCGAACCAGTCCCATCCGACTAGATCGTCGCTCAGATCCGCCGAGCCGAATTCATGGTCCATCCAACCGGTGCCGGTGACGGCGAACGATGCCTTGCCGATCGTCACTCTGCCGGTCGCGGCGAGTCGGGTGAACGAGTAATAATGGGTCGCTTGTCCCGGTGCGCTCCCTTTCCGGCTGATGCCGTCTTGGCCATGGACCACGAGAGGTTTGGCCGGTTTGAGCGTCAGAGAGAGCGCACAATCGCTGTCGCGCGCGAGCAGCGTCTGGACATCGCCCGCATCCGCCTCAGCCCGCCAGTCGTCGATCCAGACGCGCAGCCGAGATTCGTCCGCGCCGGCCTTGCCCAGTCCCTCCCGGCTCAATTTTTCCGAAAAATGAAATCGCCTCGCGGCGATGTCCGTCACGGCGAAATGAGCCAAGTACAACTGATTGAGAGACCAGCGTGACGGCTGCGTCTTCACTTCTCCCGGCGGGATCGCCCGGCGGAAGAACGTGAGCTCGAACCCGAAGCGCCGCCCGTTCTCGGCCTGCAGGTGGCCTGTGTAATACCACCACTCGGTCCGGAAGTCGGGATGAGCGCCGTGATCTCTCGGGAATTGGAATCGATAGCCTGCCGTCGCCGGTCTGAACGCAGACGCCGCCGTGTCTGCGCCGATCGTGACCGGCGACTGGACGAGGGCCCAGATGAGGAGACTCAGCACCGCGCGGCAGGGGAGCGGATGCCACTTCAGCGAGAGGAAGAAAAGCGCGGTGGTTCTGTCTGCGATGGTGCGCGGCATCGAGCCGTTTATAGCACGCGTTTCGCTCAGCGTACAAATCGCCTGTCATGGAGCGGGTTTTTATCGTTTCAGCGGTGCGATCGCGTTGCGTGAACAGCGTTGACAATTTTCACAAGTCTCGGCTATCGTGAATCATGCATATCGATCGCAAGCGGGAACATTCCGATCGCGTAACCCCCGAGCCAATCGAATCGTTTCCCATTCCCGAGCGTCTTCCGGTGTTCGCGTTGCCGAACGTCGTGTTCTTCCCGAAGACGTATCTGCCGCTCCATATTTTCGAGCCGCGGTACCGGCAGATGGTGGCGGATGCCTCGGCGGGCGGTCAGTGCATCGCGATGGCCCTGCTTAAAGAAGGCTGGGAAACGGAGTATTATGGCAATCCGCCCATTTTCCCGACAGTGTGCGTGGGGCGGCTGGTGAGTGTCCAACCCCTGGCGGACGGCCGGTCGAACATTTTGCTCCAGGGCCTCGCACGCTGCGACATCGTCGAGGAACATGACGACAAACCGTACCGGGAAGCGACGGTGCGGATCCGACCGCAGGCGGCGGAAGCGGGCTTGGAGCCGGAGGTTCGGCGCCGGCTGGTCGATGCGCTGACTGAGTATCTGCGGACGAGACAAGACAGTACGGCTTGGCAAGGATTGTTCCGTGAAGAGGTCAGCGACGAGGCGCTGGTCAACACGCTGTCGACCTATCTCGATTGCACCCCGCTCGAAAAACAGTTTCTGCTGGAGGCCGATGGGCTTCGCCAGCGGGCGCGCCGCTTGAACGATCTCATCCAGTTCAGGCTCCACGACCATCATGGCGCGACGGGTTGGGAGTAGGAGCCATGGACCGGACTGTCGCCATCGACGTCAGCCATCTGTGCAAATCCTACGGCGGGCACAAGGCCATCGACGACCTCTCATTCCGTATCTACACGGGCGAGATTTTCGGACTCCTCGGCCCGAACGGTGCCGGCAAAAGCACGACCCTGCGCATCTTGATTACGTTGCTTCGCCCGACATCCGGCTCGGCGACGGTGTTGGGACACGACACGGTCCGCGAAGCTGATGCGGTGCGTCAGTCGATCGGGTACGTGCCTCAAGAACGAGCGATCGACCGATTTCTCACCGGAAGGGAACACCTCGAGCTGCTTGGCGCCCTCTACCATCTTCCGAAAGCGGAAGCGATGCGGCGCATCGCGGAACTCCTCAAGCTCGTGGACTTGGAAGCCCACGCCGACCGACCGGCCAAGACCTACTCCGGCGGCATGAAACGTAAGCTCGACATCGCCTGCGGCCTGCTGCCCGACCCAAAGATTCTGTTCCTTGACGAGCCGACGCTGGGGCTGGACGTGCAGAGCCGTTTGCGCATCTGGGATTACGTGCGGATGCTCAAAGGCCGCGGCCTGACCGTGGTCATGACGACCAACTACCTGGACGAGGCGGACCAGCTCTGCGACCGGCTGGCCATCATCGATGGCGGCCGGATCAGGACGTTGGGCGCCCCGGCGGAGTTGAAGATCGCGCTTGGCGGCGACATCGTGTCGCTGACGATCAAGGAGACTGCGCGCATCGGGGCGCTGGCGGCGGCGGTAAAGGGACAGCCCGCGATTCGCACGGTGAACGCGACGGCGACGGGGCTGGACATTCGCGTGGAGTCGGCGGAGAAGGCCATTCCGGCCATCCTGGAGGCCGCGAACCGTCTGGGCTGCCGTCTCGAATTCATCGACTATCACCGGCCCCGGTTGGACGACGTGTTCATCGCCCATACTGGCCGGCGCATCCAGGACGAAGGAACGAATCCGACGGCGGGAGAAGCACTCGGCTGACTGAGAACTGGAGCGAACCGATGAGAGAGTATTGGCAGGAGATCAGCGCCTTGACGATGCGGTGGGTGCGCCGGCTGAGCCGCGAAAAGTTCAGCATGCTGTTCACGCTGGTGCAACCCATGCTCTTCTGGCTCATTTTTTTCGGTAACCTGTTCCAGCGGACCGCCGACACGCAGGTGACGCAGGCCCCGAATTACATCAGCTTCCTCGCGGCCGGCGTGGTGGTCATGACCGTGCTGAACAACGGACTGGCCGGTGGCGTCGATCTGCTGTTCGACAAGGAGAACGGCTTTCTGGAGCGGCTCATGTCGACCCCGATCCACCGGAGCTCGGTCATCCTGAGCCGGTTCCTTTTTGTGATGACGATCACCAGTCTGCAAGTCCTGGTCATTCTCGGCGTGGCGTTTCTGTTCGGGGTCAGGCCGGCGACCGGCCTGCCGGGCGTCGCGGTGATCTTATTGATCGGGATGATGTTCGGCGTCGGCCTGACGGCGATTTCCATGGCGATGGCGTTCTCCGTGAAGAGCCACGGAGATTTCTTCTCCGTGCTCGGATTCCTGTCGCTCCCGATGATCTTCCTCAGTTCGGCGCTCGTGCCACTGGCGGCGATGCCCGCATGGATGAGTGTTCTAGCCCAATTCAATCCCATGACCTGGGCCATCGACGCGGTGCGGCCTCTGATCTTGTCCGGCTGGAGCGAAGCCCTGCCGCATCTTGGGACGGTGGCGCTCGGGATGACCGCCTTCGACGCGCTCTGCCTCTTTGGCGGGGCCAGGGCGTTCCGGCGAGCCATGGGATAGGCGGAGCAGTGATGATGATTATTCCCGAGAGCCAGATTCGCGCGTTGATCCGGCTCCTGTCGGACGAAGACGACCGAATCGTCCGGACGATCAGCGGGAAGCTGATCGACATCGGGCCGTCCGCCGTGCCGTTGCTGCAGGAAGCGGAGATCGAGCAGCCGGAAATGGCCGATCGCATCGCGTCCATCCTCGAAGAGATCCGTGGAGGCAAGATCGAGGAGGAATTCGCCGGGCTGGCGTCGATGCCCGACGACCGGATGAGCCTCGAATCCGGAGCCTTCCTCTTGGCCCGCTATAACTACCCGCAACTGGACGTTGCGCGCTACCAGGGGCAGCTCGATACCATGGCCCGCGAGGTCCGCGACCGGATCGGGCCGCGGGCGTCGGGTGAGGAAACGGTCAACGCGCTGAACCGATACGTCTTCACCGAGCAGGGCTTCCGGGGCAACACGAAGAACTATTACGAGGCGGAAAACAGCTATATCAATTGCGTCATGGACCGGCGGGTGGGGATTCCGATCAGCCTGTCGGTGGTCTACCTGCTTGTCGGCCGGCGGTTGAACCTGCCGTTGTTCGGCATCGGTATGCCGGGGCATTTCCTGGTCAAGTACGAGTCTGAACGCTACAAGATTTTCATCGACTGCTTCAACGGCGGGGCGTTGTTAACAGAAAAGAACTGCGCCCGCTTCTTGACCGAAGCCGGATACGGGTTCGACGACAGGTTTCTGCAGAAGAGCTCCGTCCGCACCATCCTCTCGCGCATGATTAAGAACCTGCTGGCCATCTATTCGAAAGCGGACGAGCCGGTGAAAACCGCCAGGTTGACGAAGTTTATCGAAATCCTGGGTGGGGAACCGCGCGAGGAGGGCCTGTAACCTACACCGTCATCGTCAGCAGATCGGTCGCTTTCCGAATCCTGCCTCCATACTCTTCCGCCGCCTGAGCCGCCACGTCGTAGCGGTCCGCAATCGGATAGAAGTGCGACAGCACCAGTCGGCCGACGCCGGCCTCTCGTGCCACTTGTCCACACTGTCCGGCGTGCAGATGGACGGGACCGGGTCGATTGGCGGGGAAGGAACAGTCAAGGATCGCCAGGTCGACGTCGCCGCAGAGCCGAACGAGCGCGGGGCAATACTCCGCATCGCCGGAGTAGGCGAGCGCTTTCCCCGCATATTCGATCCGATAGCCGACACAATGGAGATCCGGCGTGTGGACCACGGTGAATGGCCGGACGAGCGTCGTCCCGATGCGGAACGGACGGTCGGAGACCTCCTTAAACCGGACGGCGAACGGAACCCGACTGAACCCCGGCAGGGCCGCAAAGAGAGCGCGAAACAGGCGGGTGGTACCCCGGGGCCCGATGATCGTGAGCGGCGGGCGCCGCCCGCCTTGGTATTTCGTGTAGATCATCGCATCGAAAAAGAACGTGATGAAGTCCGAAAAATGGTCGGCGTGAAAGTGCGAAAACAGCACGTGCTCGATCCGGTGGCGATTGACTCCGGTGCGGAGCAGATTCATGAGCGTGCGCGGGCCGAAATCCAGAAGGATCGGGTGGTCGGTGCGCACCAGATAGCCGGCGGCCGCGCGAGTGTGATGGAGGTTAGTGCCCGACCCGAGAACGGTAACACGCATGGATCACCCCTTGGCCTGTAAAAAGCTGTCCCGAAGGCGGAGGAGGAGCGAACGGGCTCGGTCCACTTCATCGGGGGTCAAGGCGCGCGAGACAAACGGCCGGATAAACGCGATGTGGGCGCCGAAGGTTTTCCGGAACAGCGCGTCGCCCTTTTCGGTGAGGGAAATTCTGCTGTAGCGCCGGTCGCCCTTCACGGTCTCTCGGCGGATCAGGCCCTTGGCAGCCAGCCGATCGAGGACCCCGGTCAACGTCCCCTTCGTGACGAGTGTCTTGGCCGATAACTCCGAGCACGTCATCCCCTTGGTGTCGCCCAACGTGGCGATGACGTCGAATTGAGAGGGTGTGAGCCGCAGGGCGCGGATGTGCCGCGTCGACGTCCGACTGAATGCCAGGTACGCTTCGACGAGTGGCCGAACGAGCCTCAGGTAGGGATCCGTCTGGGGATCCGGCAACTCCGCGGCAGGCGACATAGAACCAAAATAATCCTAACTAGGAAAACCGTCAAGTTTACCGGCCGTCGCCGTCCGTCGGGCGATGCCGGCGGTTCGTTGACGGCCCATCAGCCGCGCCCGTATGATCCTGCTCACATGATGCCGCGCGAGGAACGAGGCCAGGCGAATCTCACCGCCGTTTTGATCCTGGTGGGGCTCGTCGTGGCCGGCGTGTGGATCTGGAAACGGCTGCCGTCGGATGTGCAGGAGTACGTCATCGATCAGGCTGTGCCTCTGGCAGCGGCGGTTGCGGTGCTGGGGCTTGCGGCCTTCCTGGTTGTGCGTAAGGTCAGGCGGCGCGCGGCGCGGCGGCGGGAGCGCGATCGGCTGATGGCGGCGTTTCAACGAGAGACGGCTTACGACAAGAAGTTGGAACTCTCCTTCGCGCTGGCCGAGTGCAACGAGTACCGGGTCGCCGGTCTCGAACCGGTCGCGCCGGCGCTGAAGGAACTCTGGGTGATGACGCTCCGCCGGGCCCTCGGCGACAAACAGCACCGTATCAGGGGCATGGCGGCGAGCCATCTGGGGGTCCTTCAGGATTTGACGGTGGTGCCGTTGCTCATCAAAGCGCTGGAAGACGACCATGCCTATGTGCGCGCCTGCGCCGCGCTGGGGTTGGGACGGTTGCGCGCAACCGAAGCGCGCGACCGACTCAAGGCGGTGATGGAGGAAGATTGGGATCAGACTGTCAGAAGCCGGGCGCGAGAAGCGCTGGAGCGGTTGGGCGCGTGACGGTCAGGCGGCTCTGGCCTGGACCGCATCGTGGATCCAGTCGATCACCGCAATCTCCGGCCGGCAGTTCCAGCGAAACGGCAGAAAGGACCAGCCCAGACCGCGGTTGATGTACAACTTGTGCGCCACCGACTCGTGATGCCCGTCGATGCGGCCGTTGCATCCGGGTGGAAGCCAGAAGGTCGGCACGCCGGGGATCCGCCATTGGCCGCCGTGGCTGTGCCCGCATAGGATCAGGTCGACTGCATGATGCGGCTCGAGCTGATCGAGAATGTTCGGGGCGTGGGCCAACAAGAGGGTGAAACGCCGGTCGGCGCGGGGAGGAAGGCAGCCGAGATCGGCCCGGTGGAGGGAGGGATCGTCCACGCCGGCGATGACGAGCTCGCCCGAGCCGGTGTCGACGACGACGGATTGATTGACCAAGAGTATAATCTTGTGCCGATCGGCCAGTTCGGCGTACTGGCCGACGGGCACGCCGCTATAGTGGTCGTGATTGCCCAACGTGACGTAGACCGGCGCGATCTCCCGCAGACGGGCGAGAAAGCGGAACAGATGCGGGAGCCCTTCCGGTACATTGAGTAAGTCCCCCGTGATCAAAATCCAGTCCGGGTCCAGCCTGCCGACCGTAGCGATAATGCCGTCGTGGCGGGGGCGATACCGGTCGAGGTGCAGGTCGGTGAGGTGGACGGCGCGACGTCCGGCCAGAGCGGGATGCGTATAGGTCAGCGTTGTGACGTCGTGCTCCGACAGCCCGAACTCCCAATGCGGGACGAGGTTGAACAGCCGATAGAGCGGCTCGCTCAGGCAGCGGCCGACAAAGGCGCGTACGTGATCTTGCCAGGACATCCGCCGTCGAGTCATTGAATGACGCGATCGAGCTCGACCCGGTCGGCGGAGGTGACCCGGTAGCCCTTGTCATAAAGCTGCCCCATGCCGTTCATCACGCTTTCGAGATTTCTGGCGCGGTACCAGGTATCGAAACGTTCGGTCAAGGCGGCGGCATGGACGGTCGGGGAATCCGACGGATCGTAAGAGAGGGCGAGCGATTGGAAGAGGTCGACCAGTTCTTCTCCGCTGTACCGGCCGTCGTCGTCGCGATCGACGACGAGTGCAAACTCGTAGAATGTCAGACTCACGGACAGAGAGGTCTGCGTCCGGTTAAAATCCTGGCGCACCGATTCGAGGCCGCCGGGATACCACCGGAGACAGTCCTCCGGGGTCGGCGACTCGATCACGAGATTCAGCCGAATGGGTTGGACTTCGGCGGGAGCCGGTTTCCGCTTTTCCCGATGATAAAACCAGTTGGTGCAGCCACTGGCCTTTGCGAACGCGAGCTTGTCCGACGCGATTTGCGTCTGAATATGGCGGGTGAACTGCCCGAACACGCCGTTGGCGGTCTCGGCGACTCCTGCCGTCGCGGGCTGGACGACGACCAGGCTCACCAGGAGCAACACCGACATGAGCGCCGTGCGCGTATTCACAAGCAGACCGGGATATTCGGTACCGTGATGTGTCATCGTCCGATGTCTACAATGACGTTGAGTATACCATGCTTTCCTCCGTATCAGGATCGATCGAAAAGAATTCTGCTACGTCGGTTTGTGCGCGGGAGCGTTGGCCTATGACAGAGAGAACCGATCCCTTTCTGACAGGGGGGATTCCGGGAATTGGCGGGCGCGTTCGCACTCTGCCGGAGGATTTTCAGGTCGAGGAACGCCCCCTCTATCTACCCTGTGGGGAAGGGGAGCATCTGTACCTCCGCATCACGAAGCGAGGCCTGTCTACTCCGGATCTGGTGCGCCGGCTCTCCTCGGCGTTGGGCGTGAAAGCCCAGGCCATCGGGGTCGCTGGATTGAAGGATGCGAGGGCTGTGACCACGCAGATGGTGTCGATTCACGGCGCATCGCCCGAGCTGATATCCCGTCTCGCGGTCGACGACCGGGTTCTTGCGGTTCAGGTTCTCGGGTATCACCGGAACCGATTGCGCACCGGCCATCACGCCGGGAACCGGTTTCGCCTGGTCCTGCGGGACGTCGGTCCCCAGGCTGTCGAGGTGGTCCCAACCGTCCTGACCGAGCTCGCACGGCGCGGTGTGCCGAACTACTTCGGACCCCAGCGACAGGGGAGGGACGGAGAGAATTTTCGCACCGGCGCCGCGTTGCTGAGTGACCGGGGCCGGCGTGAACGGATGAGCCGAGCGCAGCGCATCTGGTACTTGAACGCCTACCAATCCTATCTGTTCAATCGCATCCTGGCCAGACGCATCGATCGGATCGATCGCGTGATGGCCGGTGACTGGGCGATGAAGTCCGCCAACGGGGCCTGCTTTCTGGTTGAGGATGCCGAGAAAGAACAGCCGCGGGCCGACCGATTCGAGATCAGCC
>CAYULI010000029.1:12795-38334 GCA_964445795.1 uncultured Nitrospira sp.
CGACGGGGATCCTGTTAGGCTCGCGGGTGTCATGGGCCAGCGGCGAACCGGGCGCCATCGAGCAGGCGGTAATGACCGAGGCGGGCACCAATCGGGAGGCCCTGGTCCTGGCGGCTAAAGCCTGTGGATTTCGGGGCGAACGACGGGCCTTGCGCGTTCAGCTCGCCGAGCTCGAATGGTCGCTTGACGGCTCGACGCTCACCCTTGCGTTCGCGCTCCCCCCCGGCGCTTATGCCACGAGCGTCCTGCGGGAACTGATGAAGACGGGTGGGGGGCGAGAGGCTGAGAGCTAGCGCCGGGAACGATTCTTCCAGATGCGAATCGGGGTCGCCTGTACATGATATGATGGATGTGCGAACGACAGGGGGGGCCTGTCAACAACCACTCGCTCCGTACCCCGAGCCTCTAGCCTGCGATATCGCCATGGCTCAATCCCAGGAAACCGTCCGGATCGAGGGGCACATCATCGACTCGCTGCTTTTGGCGAAGGTGCTGGACATCATCCTGATGATGGGCGGGACCTTCGACCTCGAGGACGTCCATATCGGGAAGACACGCGAAGAGCCGTCCCGTGCTCGCATCGTGATCCGGGCGGCATCGAGCGCCCTGCTGGATGACATTCTCAAAGCCATCCAACCGCACGGGGCGTCCGTCGAACGGGAGTCCGACTGCCGGACCGCGCCTGCTCCCGCCGACGGCGTGTTCCCGGAAGAATTCTACGCGACGACGCATCTCCCTACGCAGGTTCGCTTGAGCGGACGCTGGGTGGATGTCGAACGGATCGAAATGGATCTGGGCATTGCGGTCGATGACGCGGCTTTGACCGCCCGAGCGGTTCCCATGGGGGAGGTGCGACGGGGAGAGCGGATCGTGGTCGGGCGTGAGGGGGTGCGCGTCACCCCGTTACGGCGGCCGCCAGAACTGGACGTGTTCGGGTTCATGCAATCGCAGGTGTCGGCCGAACGGCCGCATGCCCACGTCATTGCCGATGTGGCGGCGCGCATGCGGCAGTTGCGCGAGCGGCACAGGCGGGGCGAGGCCGATGCGAAGGTGCTGCTGGCTGGTGGGCCCGCGATCGTTCACGCCGGCGGACGGGATGCCTTGGCCTGGCTCATCGAGCAGGACTTCATCCATGTCTTATTTTGCGGCAATGCTCTCGCCGCGCACGACATGGAAGCGGAGTTGTACGGGACTTCCCTGGGCTATGGGCTCACAGCCGGGCGTGCGGTGCCGCACGGCCACGAGCATCACCTGAGAACGATCAACCGAATTCGTGCCATCGGCAGCATTGAAGCGGCGGTGCAACAAGGCGTGGTGAAGCGGGGCATCATGGCGGCCTGCGTCCGGCGTGGTGTCCAGGTGATCATGGCCGGGACGATCAGAGACGACGGACCGCTGCCGGGGGTGATCACGGATTCGGTGCGGGCCCAGGCGGCGATGCGCGCGGCGATTCCCGGCGTAGGGCTGGCACTGTTGATCGCGTCGACGCTGCATGCGGTGGCGACGGGTAATCTGTTGCCGGCGACCGTGCCGACCGTCTGTGTCGACGTGAATCCTTCCGTGCCGACCAAATTGGCGGATCGCGGCAGCTTCCAGGCCGTCGGGCTGGTGATGGATGCCGCGTCGTTTCTGTCCGAACTCGCCCGAGTGTTGGGGAGGACGGCATGAGCCGTCTGCTGGTCTGTCCCCCGGATTATTTCGGCATCGAGTACGAGATCAATCCCTGGATGCGGCTGAGCAACCGGGTCGATCACGAGCGGGCGGTCCGCCAGTGGCACGAGCTGATGCGCGTACTCGATCACGAGGCGGGAGCGGCGCTCGAACGCATGACGCCCGTTCCGGGGTTGCCCGATCTGGTCTTCACGGCCAACGCGGGTGTGGTCGTCGGGCGGACGGCGGTCGTCAGCCGGTTCCGCTATCCGGAGCGGCAGCGGGAAGAGGCGTATTTCGAAGACTGGTTTCGAACGCACGGGTACGAGGTGATGACGCTGGACAAGGGCCTCTATTTCGAAGGTGCCGGCGATCTGCTCGGATTCCCGGATTGCTGGTTCGGCGGCTATCGGCAGCGGTCGGACGTCCGGGCGTTTCCGGTCTTGAGCGAGCGCTTCCATCGCGAGATTATTCCGCTCGAACTGGTCGACAGCCGCTTCTACCATCTCGATACCTGCTTCTGTCCTCTGAGCGGGGGCGAACTCCTCTACTTTCCTCCGGCCTTCGATCGCTACGGCCAGCGGGCTATCGCGCAACGGATTTCCGACGACCGGCTGATGCCGGTGAGTGAAGGCGATGCGCTCAGCTTTGCCTGCAACGCGGTCTGTGTCGGCAAGCACGTGGTACTGCCGGCCGGGTGTTCCTCCACTGAGCGGCAACTGCAAGAAAGAGGCTACCGGACCCATGCCGTGGCGCTCGATGAGTTCATGAAATCGGGCGGGTCGGCCAAGTGTCTCACCCTCGCCTTGGATTGAATTGCGAACAGCGGGTAGCCGCCAGCCGACAGCCAAGGGCGAACCGCCGGGTCCACAACCCATTCAACCCGGGTTCACCGCTCCTGCCCGTGGTTATCTTCTAGTGCCGGGCGTGTTCCGGAAGAGAAACGACCCGTACAATCCGGCAATGGCGATCGTCACAAGCTCGATCGTCAGCAACATGCGGCTGACGACGGCCCCGGGCGTCGGCGGGGAGAGAATGAAGTGTAGTCCGAGAAATTCTGGCGGTTGACCGGGCGGCGTCTCCCAGGGAGGAAACACGAGGGCGAGGACCAGAACCGCCACCATGCCGTAGAGCACGGTGATATTGAGTTGCTCGGGCGCAGGAGCGGCGGGCCGGTCCTCATTGGGGGCGCCGGAAAGTTGGCGGCCGCAGTACGTGCAAAATCGATTGATCTCGGGCAGTGACCGATGACAGGCTGGGCAGGTTTGCATTGTTCCAGCACCAAGTATGAAGAACGCCGTGCGGCGGATGCAAGCGTGGGTCGGGGCAGCAACCGGAGGGGGTTGTCTAGAAGTGGTAGCTCAAGCCGAAGGCTACAAACAGAGGGTTGTAAGTCGTTTTGAAACTCAGGTCGTTGGTCCGGTTAAACTCGAACTTCGTATAGTTATATTTTCCTTCGACGAACGCCGTGAAGTGACGGGTCATGAAGTATTCGACCCCTGCCTTCGCATTAAGCCCAAGGCGAGTCGACCCGTTCGATTCGGCAAACTGCGGGTCAGTGGTGGTGATCTTTCCGAAGAACACACCCGGGCCGAATCCGACGTAGGGCTGCAATCTTGTTTTGTAGTAGCGAAACATGAAGTTGACGGGAACCCAGGTGATGACTCGAAAGTGATCGCCCGATGTGACGGCGGTTGCGGTTCCTCCTGCAACAGGGCCGAAATCGCGCAGGACGGCGCCTGCTGGAATGGACACAGTCGTCGATTGCTGCTTGATGTGCGGGGTCAGGTGATACGCTTCGGTTTCCAGCCCGAACCATTTCGCCCGGGAGAAGTAATAGCCGAGTTTGAAGCCGATCAAGGGAGCGGGAGCAAGCGACTGGTCCGACTTCGAGCCTGCCGGCGAGAAGTCCGTGAGTTCGATGCTCCTGAGCTTGTTCCCGGCGATCGTGGTCCCGATTTGGCCCCCGATGTAGGTTTCTGAATACGCCATCGACCAACTCATCGTACTGAGAGCCAGGAAAGCTATCGCGAAAACCCGTGGACGTCGCGGCGTCGGCTGTTGCAGGTTCATCACAATCCCATGGAAATTCGATGCATCCATAACTGTATTCATGCCAAGTCTTCCCGCCGTTGCGCCGAAGGAATTTCGCGGTCCCGTACGGTAGGGGAGCAAACGGTATGCCATTGTCCGGGCTTGAAGCCAGGTAGCGGCAGGATGGCGCTTGACAAACCGACGAAGCCCGTTCCGTTTCGTTGACACATGGGAAAGGCCTTCCTATAATCCGCCGGCTCTGCACGACCGCCCATGGTGCGTGGATTCTTCCCGAATGGAACCTTCCGGCATGCAACCTGTTCGCAATATCGGTGTGATCGGTGCGGGGGCATGGGGCACGGCATTGGCCAAACATTTGGCCGAGAAAGGTCTGCACGTCCGCCTGTGGGCCTATGAGCAGGAAGTCGTCAACGCCATCAACGGCACCCATGAAAATTCCATTTTTCTCCCCGGCGTCAGCCTGCCCCGCGCACTCGTCGCCACTTCATCGATCGCCGACGCGATCGAGGGAAGCGAAGGCCTCCTGTTCGCGGTCCCGTCGCATGTGACGCGTCCCGTGCTTCACATGCTGGCGCCCTGTTTGTCCGGCGCGTTGCCGCTGGTGAGCGCCACCAAGGGCATCGAAGAACACACGTGCAAGCTGATGACCGAAATCATGGACGAGGTGCTGCCGGCTGCGATGTACCCCATGATCATGGCGTTGTCCGGGCCGAGCTTTGCCTCCGAGCTCAGTGCCGGACAACCGACCGCCGTGTGCCTCGCCGGCCGGGACGAGTCCGTCGTCCGTCGGTTTCAGCAGACGTTCATGACGCCGACGTTTCGCATCTATGCCGATACGGACCTGATCGGCGTGCAGCTCGGCGGCGCGTTGAAGAACGTCATGGCGCTGGCGGCCGGAGTCGTGGACGGGCTGGGACTCGGTCTCAATGCTCGCGCGGCGCTGATCACGCGGGGGCTCGCGGAGATCGTCCGGTTGGGCGTCGCCATGGGGGCCGACGCGCGGACGTTCTACGGCCTATCGGGAGTCGGCGATCTAGTGCTCACCTGTACCGGTGCGTTGAGCCGGAACCACATGGTGGGAGTGCGCCTCGGCAAAGGGGAGAAGCTCGAGACGATTCTTGGCGGCATGCAGGCGGTCGCGGAAGGAGTACGGACGGCCCGCGCGGCGCTCAGTCTGGCGAGACGCCACGGAGTCGAGATGCCCATCACGCAGGAGATCAATGCCGTCCTGTTCGAGAACAAATCCTGCCAAAAGGCGGTCAGCGACCTGATGGAACGGGAAGCGAAAGCGGAAAAGGCACGCGCATGAGCCCCCAAGAGCTTGAACGATTGTTAAGACAGGTGAGCCGGGGGCATGTCTCGGTGGACCGCGCACTGCGGCGATTGCGCACGATGCCCTTCGAGGATCTTGGGTTCGCGTCGCTCGATCACCATCGCGCTCTGCGGCAGGGTTTCCCGGAAGTCGTGCTGTGCGAAGGCAAGACCGCCGCGCAGGTAGTCTCCATTGCGCGCGCGCTTCTCAAGAGACCGGGTCCGTTTCTCGCCACGCGGGCGGAGCCGGCGATAGCCCGGGCCATTCGCCGACTCGATCGACGGGCACAATATTATCCCGATGCGCGGATCGTGGCGGTGCATCATGGCAGGAGAAAGCCGGAAGGCCGCGTTCTCGTGATCTCAGCCGGCACCGCAGACGTACCGGTGGCCGAGGAGGCGCGGGTGACGGCAGAAGTCATGGGCAGTCGTGTCGAACGGCTCTATGATGTGGGTGTCGCGGGACTCCATCGATTACTCGGACGGAAAGACCGGCTGTTCGAAGCTCGCGTCGTCATCGTCGTTGCGGGGATGGACGGGGTGCTGCCGAGCGTCGTGGGAGGGCTGGTGGACTGTCCCGTGATTGCGGTGCCGACCAGTCGAGGCTACGGCGCCAGTTTCGGGGGCCTCGCGGCGCTTCTGACGATGCTGAACTCCTGTGCGGCGGGCGTGGGTGTGATGAATATCGATAACGGATTCGGGGCCGGTTGTCTGGCCCACCGGATAAACCGGTTAGGAACCAGGCGCGACGGACGGGATATGCCAGACGAGCGGGAAAGCTAGGGAGGCTACACGCGAGACGACCACAGTTCCTCTCCCGTCCAGGTTGTGCCTGCGCCCGCCTGTCACGAAAGTCTTATTTCACTTCCAACGTGCCCCGCTTTGGCCAGGCCACCATCATCGTGCGCGGACCTTTGTCGGCGATCGCCAGCAACTTCGTCCGCACTTCATAGGCATAGGCGCCGGGACCGGCCAACTGCTTCCGGTGGTCTTGCCCATCCCAGGTCAGTCGGATGGATACTGTGGGCCGCTCCATCCCGTTGGTCGCCGGCGTTTGGAGTGGTTGTCGGTGGGAGAGGAACCGCAGGGACGTTTTCGAAGGCGAGCTGATCAACGATGTGACTTCGAGGATGCTGGCGCCGTTCAATTCCTTGGGAAGCTGCACGGTGACTGCGAACTCCAACAGTCCGTTGCCGGGTTGGTAGGGTATCGGGGTGACGTTCAATTCGATGATTTTCAGCTCCGGTTCCGGCCTGGGTGTACGAGGTGGTTTGGTCTTGGCCAGTGCATCGACCGGGCACGAAAGAGCCAGGCAACAGCTCAAGGCCATCGGGAACAACGCCCGTCCGATGGACCGGGCTCGTGGGCGATGATGCAGTGCGCAACGGCGATGGGTGATCATGAGCGATGTGGATCGACGACTCCGGGAGGACAAGCGCGGCGGATCGGCTGCATCGCTAAGGGGGATAGCACAGCGTCCACAGGCAGTCAACAGTGGGCGACGGTCATTGCTGTCCGGCGACGCCTTGGGTAAGATGGGCGGCCATTTGCGCGGGGCTCTACGCGGGGGACTTGGTGGGACGCCATCTGCATTTCGATTGTTTTTCCGGCATCAGCGGCGACATGGTTCTCGGGGCGCTGGTCGACGCCGGGGTGCCGTGGGACGCCCTCGTGAGCGGGTTGAAGCGACTCAAGCTCGCGGGCTATCGGCTGCGTAAACGCCTGGTCCATCGCGGTGCGCTGCATGCGGTGAAAGTGGATGTGCTCGTCCACCGCGGATTCCGGCGTCCTCTGACGCTCGCACGCATCCGGCGGCTGCTCGCCGCCAGTACCCTACCGGAGGTCGTCAAGCGCCAGAGCCGCGCCGTGTTCGATCGGCTGGCGGATGCGGAGGGCCTTGCGCATCGCATCGCGACGGACGACGTCCGCTTTCACGAGGTCGGTGTCATCGATTCATTCATCGATGTAGTTGGAAGCGTGCTGGGTTGTCATTTGCTGAACGTCACACGCGTGACCTCCTCGGCGGTCAACGTGGGTGCGGGCACGATTCAGACATCGCATGGGCTCTTGCCGGTCCCCGGGCCCGCCGTCGCGGCTCTAGCCAAGGGGATTCCGATCTATTCCGACGGTCCGCGTTGCGAGCTGGCCACGCCGACCGGCATGGCGCTGTTGCGGACGTTGGTATCCGAGTTCGGTCCGTTGTCGGTGGTGGCACCGGCCAGCGTCGGGTATGGCGCTGGAGACCGGGATCCGAAGGGTTGGCCCAACGCCCTGCGGGTCTTCCTGTCGGAAGACTCGCAGCATGACGGCCGGCCGGCTGACCGTGTCGTCCAGATCGAAACCAATCTGGACGATCTCAGCCCGCAGGCCTACGAACATGTGATGGAGCGACTGTTCGCAGTCGGCGCGCTGGATGTGGCCGTGATCCCCGCCGTTATGAAGCGGAGCCGGCCGGGCGTCGTGCTCAGTTGCCTTGCCGGGCGCGATCACGTCGCCGCCGTACTCGAGGTGCTGTTCCAGGAAACGACGGCCCTCGGTGTGCGCATTCAGGAACTCGCCCGACAGATCCTTCCCCGGCGCTTCGTGTCCGTGAAAGTCGACGGCGGCCTCGTGCGCATGAAGATCGCCGAGGTCGGGGCCGGCTGGGAGAAGGTGGCTCCGGAATACATCGATTGCAAGCGGATCGCGCATCGCACCGGGCGTCCTTTGAAAGACGTGATGGAAGAAGCGGCGCTGGCCTACCGGCGCACCCAAGGCCAAAAGCTAAGAGCCAAAGGCAACAGATGAGACACCTGAGTTCAACTGTTAGCACGTGCCCTCGGCTTCGTTCTTCACGAGGCGGTTCGTGACCGTCCTGCTCTACGCCCTGCTGTTCGTCGTCTCCGTCGGTGTCACGCTGGGCGGATGTGCACTCTTCACGAACGCCATCGAGTGGCTGGGCAAGCGGCTTGAGGTGTCGGAAGGCGCCGTCGGGAGCATCTTCGCCGCAATCGGGACCACGTTGCCGGAAACCTCCATCCCGATCATCGCGATTTTCTTTGGCACGAGCCGGCAGGAAGCCGAGGTCGGGTTGGGAGCGATCCTGGGTGCGCCGTTCATGCTCAGCACGCTGGTGCTGCCGATCCTGGCTCTCCTGCTCGTGGTGTACGCCCGGACGGGCAAACGCACGGCGCGGTTCCATCTCAACTACGGCGAAGTCAGAACGGACCTCGCATTCTTTCTGATCGGCTACGGCGTCGGGCTGGGGTGCGTGTTCGTGCCGTCGCGGCTCGTCCACCTCCTCGCCGCCGTCGTACTGACCGGTCTCTACATCCATTACATGAGGTTGAAACTCGGAGGACCGGATGATGAGGGAGGAGAGGGGGGGGAGGTGGAGCCGCTGCTCTTCGCCAAGTCGGCGGCCACGCCTGCCTATCCCATAATCGGCCTGCAAGGGGCCGCGGGCTTGGCGGGGTTGATCGTGGGCGCGCATTTGTTCGTGACGGCGGCAGAAACGATGGCCGGGGCGCTGTCGATTTCGCCGCTCATTCTGGCTCTGCTGATCGCACCGCTGGCGACGGAGCTGCCGGAGATGTCCAACAGCTTTCTGTGGCTTTATCGGAAGAAAGACCGCCTGGCCGTGGGCAATGTCACGGGCGCGATGGTCTTTCAAGGCACGTTCCCGGTTTCCGTGGGATTGCTCGGGACCGAATGGGCGCTTGCCTCATCGGCTCTCGTAACGATGGTCCTGGCCGTGGCGGCGGCGGGAGTCTGTTTACTGCAAATTCTTCTGGGAGGGCACTGGCGGCCCTGGTTGCTGGGG
Organism: uncultured Nitrospira sp.; assembly: GCA_964445795.1. Taxonomy (GTDB): domain Bacteria; phylum Nitrospirota; class Nitrospiria; order Nitrospirales; family Nitrospiraceae; genus Nitrospira_D. Next base: position 21,614 of record CAYULI010000029.1, read on the forward strand.
GCAGGCGCCATCCTTTATATAGGCTATGCGGTGTATCTGTATGCCCTCTAGACCCGGATCATACTGGAAGCGCAACCGGTCGTCTCGACTCCCGCTGCTCGGGATCACGATGGGCGATCCGGCCGGCATCGGCCCCGAGGTCGTCGCCAAGGCCATGGTCAGCCGCGCCGTGAGGCAGCTCTGCCGTCCCATTGTTATCGGATCGCTTCCGGTGATGAAGCGGACGATCGAGTCGTTGGGGCTCGCGCTGCAAACGGTCCGCGTGGATGGTCATGAAGCCCTGCCGGCTCGCCGGGGGACAGTGGCAGTGCTGGATCCGCTCCAGTCGCCGCTCGGGAAATTCACACCCGGAGTCGCCGCTGCGGAAACGGGCGCCGCGTCGGTGGCGTTCATCAAAAAAGGGGTGGAACTGGCGCAACTCGGTTGCATCGACGGGATCGTCACCGCCCCTATCAACAAAGAAGCGATCAACCTGGCCGGCTGTCATTATCCAGGCCATACCGAACTCTTGGCCGATCTGACCCAGGCCAAAGAGTCCGGGATGATGATCGTGGGCGGGCCGCTGCGCATCATGTTCGTGACCACGCACGTCGCGATCAAATCGCTCTCGTCGCTGCTCACGCAGGCAAAGGTCGAAAAGGGGATTCGCCTGGCGCATCTGGCGCTGACGGAGCTGTTTGGAATCAAACGGCCACGGATCGGCGTTGCGGCATTGAACCCTCATGCGGGTGAGCACGGCTTATTCGGCGACGAAGAAGCCCGCGTCATTCTGCCGGCATCGCGGGCCGCACAAGCGCAGGGGATTCTTGCCAGCGATCCCCTCCCGGCAGATACGTTGTTCGGCAAAGCGGCCAACGGGCAATACGACGGCATTGTGGCCATGTACCACGATCAAGGGTTGATTCCGCTGAAGCTCGTCGCCTTTGGTACCTGTGTGAATCTCACGGTCGGCTTGCCGATCATTCGTACGTCGGTCGATCATGGCACGGCGTTCGATATCGTCGGCAAAGGTATTGCCGATCCGGGCAGCCTGCTGGAGGCTATCAGGCTGGCGGCGAAGCTAGCCGCTCGGCGTCGGTGAACGGTGTATCCGGCTGGTTTCGTGTGTCCGGTCCGTTCCGTTCTGATTGCAGTCCGCCGCACAAACCAGACGGACCGATACATACCACACACGAGGACAACGGGAGTCTATCGATGACCAATCAACCAGCCACTGCACTTGCGATGATTCAGCAGCAACTGAAGGAACTTGACGCGCTGGCAAAGCAGACGCTGGAAGACCTGAACACGGTGGCCGGCACCGAGCGGGTGGCGAAGTGGAAAGCCCGCACCGTGGCAGTGATCACTGAGGCGGTGGGACAGCAGGAAGGGAACAAGTTCGCCGGCATCCATCCTGGTCTCTCCTTTACGAACGATATGGTCGAGGAATTCACCGATCTGATCGAGTGCTACCGCGCGCCACTGGCCGCCCTGGCCAAACGATTGGCCCAGACTCCTCCCGCCACAGGGAGCTGACGCGTGGGCGTCCCTGATCCACCAACCCCGATCAAACGACTCGGCCAGAATTTTCTTGTCGACCCCAACATCGTTCGCAAAATCGTTGCGCTGGCCGAGGTCACGCCGAGCGACCACGTGCTGGAGATCGGACCCGGTCGCGGTATTCTGACAGACGCCCTTTGCAAGACGGCCGGTCACGTGACGGCTATCGAGGTCGATCCTAGGCTCCATGCGTATCTCGCCGAAGGGCAAGCGAAGTTTCCGAATCGTACCCTCGTTCTTCATGATGCACTGGTATATCCGCTCGACATGCTTCCGGTCGGGACCATCGTCGTCGCCAACCTGCCGTACTACATCTCGACGCCGTTGTTGTTCAGACTGCTCGGTCATCGGGATCGATTTCCTCGCATGGTGCTCATGCTGCAGGAGGAAGTGGCCGATCGGCTTGTGGCGAAGCCGGGCAGTGCGGACTACGGCGTGCTCTCCGTCATGGCCCAGTCTGCGGCCACGATCACCAAAGCCTTCACAGTCTCGGCGCAGTGCTTCAGGCCGAGGCCGGAGGTCGGTTCCGCGGTGGTCTTGTTGCGGATCAAGGAGCGGAGGGAAGTGAGCCCTCAAGAAGAACCGAAATTCGCCGCGCTGGTGAAAGCCGCCTTCGCCCATCGGAGGAAGACGCTCGTCAATTCGTTGAAAGACGAAGGATACGATCAGCAGTCGGTTGCAGAGGCCTTGGAGTCGCTCGGTCTGCCGCCGGCCGCCCGCGCAGAAATTCTCACGGTTGCGCAGTTTGTGGCATTGAGTCGCCGCACGCGATCGTTTCGATGACGGGATGGGAAGCCGCCGATGCCGAGTCGTGGAAGGGCCTGAGCGCAGGGACTCGCATCGGTCGCCGACGGTGTCCGAAGGCCATCCGGTTCGGGGCGTGCGGTTCCCGACGAGGCCCAGGGACGGGCTCGTTTGAATTGACTTCTTCGCTGTGCTAGCATCCGCGCCATGGGTGTGACCACCTCGGCCAAGCGGGGCGACGCCCGCCGCGCCCCTGCTCCCCCTTCTCATATCCAGCGGGAAGTGATCGGCGTGATTCTGATCGCGTTGAGTCTTCTGACCTTGCTCAGTCTCTTGTCCTTCGTGCCAGGCGAAGCGAAGACGGTCGCCGCCGGCGCTCCGGTGGCCAATCCCCCTCGCAACCTCATCGGGTCGTTCGGTGCAGTGCTGGCCGGTGCATTCTTCTATCTCATCGGTGGGGCGGCCTACCTGTTTCCGTTCCTGCTGGGACGGCTCGGGCTGCGCTGTTTTTCGCAGACGCCAGTCAGTATCAGGTTGCGCACCGCCGGAAGTTCTCTCGCCGCGGTACTTTTTCTCAGTGCGTTTCTGCACCTCGAAGCGACCGCGGTTCCGACCCTAACGAGCGGCCTGGTCTCACGCGGCATGGCCGGCGGGGTCTTGGGCCAGTTCATCGGCGACGGACTCCGCGCCGGTTTTGCGAGCACGGGCGCGCACATCCTGATCATTGCCGGGTTTCTTGTGTCGCTCCTGTTCACGACGCCGTTGTCCCTGGCCGAGGTTGCGCGCCGGTTGCCGGAACGGTGGGCGTCGTTCCGCGAATGGGCGGCGACGTGGATGCCGGAGCGGCCGGTTCAAGATCCTGCCGAATCGGGCCAGAGGAGGCAGAGGGCTAAGACCGCCAAACCCAGCCGAGCCGCGGCCGTTGGAGAAATAGCCACCGACGTGGTCGCGCGGCCGGAACCAGCAACGGCCCCTGACGTCCCGCTGATCCAGCAACCAGCCGGTCCGATTGCCGTCGCGACGGGAAAAGAAGAGGAAGAAGAGGCGGAGGTCGTCCGGGTCCAGGCCGATTCCGGCGAGTATCGGCTGCCTAATCCCAGCGAGCTCTTGAGCGATCCCTCCGGTCCATTGAGCCGCATGGCGGACGAGGACCTCCGCGCGCAATCCGAGATTCTATCCAGGGCCCTTGCCAGTTTCGGGATCGAGGGGAAGGTGACCGAAGTTCGGCCCGGTCCGGTGGTCACGATGTACGAGTTCGAGCCGGCGCCGGGAACGAAGGTCGCCCGCATCGTCAACCTGGCCGACGACCTGGCCTTGGCGCTGAAGGCCATGAGCCTGCGCATCGTTGCCCCGCTGCCGGGCAAATCGGTTGTCGGCATCGAGGTGCCGAACCGCTCGCGCGAGACCGTGTCTTTGAAGGAAGTCGTGATGAGCGACGCGTTTGTGCGGGCGCGCTCGAAGCTCACGCTGGCGCTGGGCAAGGACATTTTCGGCACCCCTGTGACCGCCGATTTGAAGACGATGCCGCATCTCCTCGTGGCCGGCGCGACTGGAGCAGGCAAGAGCGTGAGCCTCAATACTATGCTGTTGAGCATTCTCTTTTCCGCCAAGCCCAACGAAGTCAAGCTGCTGCTCATCGACCCGAAGATGCTGGAGTTTCAGGCCTATGACGGCATTCCCCATCTGTTGCGTCCTGTCATTACCGATCCCAAGTCCGCGGCGAAGGGGTTGGGATGGGTCGTCGGTGAGATGGAACGGCGCTACAAGTTACTGGCCGAGGCCGGCGTGCGCAACATTGATGCGTACAACCGCAAGGTCGCGGGTCTGCATGAGTCGTTTGCGGAGAGTTCCACGCCGGCGGTCGAGCAGGGCGAACTGCCGATGCAGTTTCTCTCCGAGGAAGCGCGGCTGTCCGCTGGAGAAACCGCCCTGGCCGAGGGCGAGCCCGGCTGCATGCAGCCGAAGCCGACTCCGCCGGAGCCGCTGCCTTACATCGTGGTGATGATCGACGAGCTGGCCGATCTGATGATGGTGGCGCCCAAGGATGTGGAGGACAAGATCGCCCGTCTTGCCCAGATGGCGCGCGCCTCGGGCATTCACCTCGTGCTCGCGACGCAGCGGCCGTCTGTCGACGTGCTGACCGGATTGATCAAGGCAAACTTCCCCGCGCGCATCGCATTCCAGGTCTCGTCGAAAACCGACTCCCGGACGATCCTCGACGCCAACGGGGCGGAAGCGCTGTTGGGGCGCGGCGACATGCTGTACCTGGCCTCCGGGACCGGGCGATTGGTCCGATTGCACGGGCCTTTCGTCTCCGACGACGAGGTGCGCTCCGTCGTGGAATATGTGAAGAGACAGGCGGCCCCCGCCTACAATCAGGAGCTCCAGTCGCTCAAACAGGAAGAGGCCGCTGAAGAAGAGGCGAAAGACGAGGTGTACGAGCAGGCCAAGGAACTGGTGTTGTCGACGGGGCAGGCCTCCGCGTCGTTGATCCAGCGCCGCCTGCGCGTCGGCTATCCCCGCGCGGCGCGCATGATCGAGCAAATGGAGGCGGACGGAATCGTGGGTGCGGCCGGACGGGACGGGCGCCGTGAGGTGCTCGGGCGACGGGGCCCTGTCGGGGCCGCGGAAGCATGACTCGACTCTGGTTGGGCGCGGCCATCAGTCTGCTGCTGGCATGGCCGGCGTGGGGAGTCGATAGCCTCCCGGACGAGGAGGCGCTCAAGGAAGTGCGGGAAGTGGTCAAGCACCTGCAAGCCCGCTACGAAAAGACCAAAGATCTCCAGGCGGAATTCATCCAAAAGACCAGGATCGAAGGGTTCGAGCGGCCATTGACCTCCTCCGGCAAAGTCTACATTAAGAAGCCCGGACGGCTGCGGTGGGATTACCTCGATCCGGCGCATGAAGAAATCTACGTGAATCAGGACGACGTGAAAATGTACGTGCCGGAACATAAGCAGGTGCTGGTCGGGAAGCTGACACAGATGGCGGCGTCCAAGGCGCCGCTCGAACTGTTGCAGGGCGCGGCCCGGCTGGAGGAATCCTTCGATGTCCGGCCGACGACCGGAAAAGAGCGGGGCGTCGGCGGCATCCGGCTGATGACGTTGATCCCCAAGGCACGGGACACGGAGGCGGCGCGGGGTCTCCAGCGCATCGTCGTGGAGGTGTTTCCCAAGACCTATTTCATCCGTACCGTCTCGGTGTACGAGGTGAGCGGCAATGTGTCCACGTTCGAGTTCTCCGGGTTGAAGCCGAATCTCGGCCTGGGCGACGAGCTGTTCGAGTTCAAAGCGCCGCCGGACGTCGAAGTGGTGAAGGCCCCGGTACTCGGCGGATCCTAGAAGGAGCAAGAGGATGACCGTTGCGTCGGGCTCTGTGGCGGAGGCGGTGGAGCGGGCGGTCGCGGCGTTGGATTTTGAGCGGCTGCATCGCGAGTATTGGGAGCAGAACGAATTCTTGGTCATCAAGCGGTTTCTGCCCCGCTCCTTCGTCGAGGCGGTGCTGGTCCCGCAGGCTCAGGGCGTCAAACCGGATTTGAACCGCAACTATATTCCCGGCCACAAAAAAGGCGGGAGTGTGAGTTATTACACGGTGCAGGAGAAGGCACCGCGGTTCCTGGAGTTGTACCGGTCCGAGTCGTTTAAATCGTTTCTGAGCCGGCTGATCGAGGCGCCACTCACGTTCTGTCCGGACAACGATCCCCATTCCTGCGCCCTCTATTACTACACGGAGCCGGGCGACCACATCGGATTCCACTACGACACCTCGTATTACAAGGGCGCCCGGTACACGATCCTCATGGGTCTCGTGGACCGGTCGACGCACTGCAAGTTGGTCTGCGAGTTGTTCAAGGACCATCCGACGAAGGAACCGCGCCATCTCGAACTGGTGACCGAGCCGGGCGACGTGGTGATTTTCAACGGCGACAAACTCTGGCACGCCGTGACGCCGTTGGGCGAGGGAGAGGAACGGATCGTGCTGACGATGGAGTATGTGACGAATCCGGAGATGGGCTCCTTCAAGCGGCTCTACTCGAACCTCAAAGATTCCTTCGCCTACTTCGGGTTGCGGACAGTCTTCAAGCGGGCCTTCAGCGGCACCAAGCCTTCGGTCTAACCGGCGGCCTGGTTACGTCACCAAGCCGACCGATCCGATCAGGCGGGAGGGCGATCCCTCCTCGTCGTTCGACGCGTAGCCGAACCATCCCAGCCAGGCCAGCGATCCGTCCGGCCGCATCGTGCGATGACGAAATGCGCAGACGGGGGAGGCGCCCTGCGATCGGCCCATCGCCTGCGCCACAGCCGGCCGGTCGGCTTCGTCGATCAGCGCGAGGAATTCCTGCCGGGAGAGATAGCGGCTCCGATCCGGCTGGCCCAGCAGACTCATGGCTCGGCCTGAGCAATAGAGGCGGTCGCTTGCCCGATCCCATTCCCAAATGCCCAGTTCGGCCGTGGCAAGGGCCAGCCGGACGCGTTCTTCGCAACGGCGGGCCGCGTCGTCCCGGTCTTTTTCTTCCGTGATGTCCTCGGCCAACCCCGCGACGCGATGGACGACGCCGGAGACATCGCGGATGGGAAAGGCCTGATCGCGGATCCAGCGCAGCGTCCCGTCAGGGCGGAGCAGGCGGTATTCCTCGCGGTACGCACCGATCGCCTGTTTGGTCAAGGCCGCGTGGAGCACGCGGGGGCGATCGTCGGGGTGGACCGCCGCCAACCATGCGCGCGGCGAGGCGTAGAGTTCTTCGCAGGGGCGCCCCCACACGCGCGCATAGGAGGGACTGACATAGAGCATTTCGTTTTTCTCCGTGTCGGTCATCCAGAACACGAGCGACAGATGATCGGTGAGCAAATGGAACCGCTCGACGGTATCCCGGAGTTCCGCTTCCGTCTTGGTGCGTTCGGTGGTATCCCGGATGATCCCGCTGTAAAACGATCCGCCGCGCCCCCTCCACGTCGCCAGCGACAGTTCGATCGGAAACTCCGTTCCGTCCTTGCGCAGCCCCTGCAAGGCGACCACCTTGCCGATCAGTTTCGACTGGCCGGTGGTGCGCATGCGCTCGACACCCATCTCATGGGCCTCGCGATAGCGGATGGGCATGAGAACCGTGAGCGGTTTCCCCAGGGCTTCGGCGTGGGTATACCCGAACATCCTCGACGCCGCGTCGTTCCAACTGACGATGTAGCCGTGCTCGTCCGCTACGACGATCGCGTCCGGCGCCGATCGCACGAGAGACTGGAAGCGGTCCTCGCTCTCGGTGAGGGCGATCTCGATGCCCTCGGCCTTGGTCGCGAGCGACTTCATGCCGATGGCTCGGTGGAGGATCGCCCTCAGCTCTTCCCGATGGTACGGTTTGGTCAGATGTGCGAAGGCGCCCTGGGCAAAGGATCCGACCTTCCGATCCGTGGACGTCATCGCCGTCAAGACGATGACCGGCAGTGAAGGATCGTCCTGACGAATCCGCTCCAGGATGGTTTGCCCGTCGCCGTCCGGGAGCCCCAGATCCAGCAGGACGGCGTTGTACCGATTCTGTTCGATGGAGCGGAACGCTTCCCGGCAGGTTTGGGCGCAGTTGACACGGAAGCCTTCGAACTCCAACAGGTCTTGCAAGGCGGTGAGAATATCAGGGTCGTCGTCGACGACTAGCACCGAGTGCCGTCGTTCGAGCTCCTCCGAGGGACGATCGGGCGCATTATGCGCGCCGGAATCGGGAGTCTGTTCGATCATGCATGACCTCGCGGCCGACCGGGCCTCCGTTCCTCTGTGCCCCGGGGCTTTTAACTAATGAGCCTGTTCCGTGCTGTTCGGAAAGGAAACAGCCCCGCGATACCCCAAAGAGGAGAAAAACGATGGAAAAGTACGGGCCGTGCCTCCCGAGAGAGGCACGGCGTTCGTGGCAGCAGCGAGAGGCGACGGGGCTGCTCCGGATGGGCACGATCCGGAGGAAGCATCGTTCAGCGATACCGGGCTCGCCTGCATGGCTGAACCGGTGACCGGCGGCTCTGCACGTTGCCACATCCCGTTTGGCGACGTTGGGGGGGTAGCCCAACCCTGTCCGGAGGTTTCCTGGTGGCGACGACGCGACATGGAGGAAAGACTCAGCAATGCCCGTACCACGGAGAGCCCCAAGCGGGTTTCCCCAATTGGGAAAACCTAAGTCGTTGATTTACCGAGAGGACACTCCTTGCTGGACGAGCGATGGGTGCTGGGGATCCTTTAGCGAGGCGACCAGCCTGAATCAGATTGGGTACGGGAGGGTTATCTTCTTTGATACAGGCGATGAATTGAGTGTGAGGGTAGTCTGTTGCCCGCTACTGGTGTAGGTGCTTGAGCGCGGCCGCACACAAGATGATAAAAAACCCCATCCACAAGGCGGCCCGCTGATAGGGAATCGCTTCGTACGTTCCTTCTTCCCCCTCGTCCTCGTCCGGTTTGAAGATAACAGTATAGAGAAAGAGCGTGAGGAGGCAGAGCACCAGAAACAACTTGATGAAGAATACCGTGAGATACTTGGCGTGGTGTTGGATGCCGCTCCCGGTCTGCGAGGTCAACACCTGATTGACATAGTGCAGGTTGATCCCTCCTGTAAACAGCAACACCACGAGGAGAATGCCTGCCACTTTCTTGTAATGCTGATAGAACGCGTCCGTGATGGGCTTGATCTGTTCCCTGGCGACCGCCTTTTGGAGGCCGGGTGTCACCGCCATGACGAGAAAGGCCAATCCGCCGATCCAGATAACGGCCGACAACAGGTGAAACCAGTGGTTCACGATCGGGATCAACGTATTTAGGTCGGTGACGATGCTTTGGAGTGCGTCCATCGTAAGCCCGTTAGGCCTCAACCGTCATCTACCCATCGACGTGATTAGAACTTGAAGACCGGTGCGTCGTTTCCGAATCGCTTTTTCCGCAACTCTTCCATCAGCTCGACCGTGATCACGCTGACACCGTGCTCGCGGGCATGCTTCTCTACGCCCTTCTTCACCATGGCTCGGAGGAAGTAGGGGATGCGGCTGAGTCGCAAGGCCGACGCCTCGTCCCAGGCCACTTCCGTCGCTTCGGGAACATTGAACGCCACCTTGATCTTCTCGCCGCCCTTGGGGGTATAGAGGCACCATTGGTCTTCGTCGAGCCAATCGCCGTGGTCGACATAGGGACGGGCGCGGCAGCCACCGCAGATGTCGCTGTATTCGCAATCGCCGCACTTGCCCTTCAGTTGGGGATACCGGAAAGAATTGAAGACGTCGGACTTGACCCAGAGATCGGCGAAGCTGTGCCGACGGACGTTGCCGGCGGAGAGCGGCATGTAGGGGCAGGGAGTCAGTTCGCCGTTCGGCGTGACGCGCGCGTAGTTTGTGCCCGCCAGACAGCCGCCGCCCATGTAGCCGGTCGCCTTGGTGATGGGAGAGTTGGGATCTTTTTCATAAGCCAGCCGCTTGAAATGGGGAGCGCACCGGGCGCGTACAAGCATGCCCTTGTAATTGTCCTGGCAGTTCACCAGATAGCCGAGCACTTCCTCGTATTGGGCCGGAGTAATGTCGGTCAGCTCCTCTCCCCGTCCCGTGCAGACCATGAAGAACACGTTGAGCACTCGCGCGCCCAAGTGATGGGCCCACTCGATTACGGCCGGCAGTTCCTGGTAGTTCATCGGCTGGGCGCTGAAGTGGATCTGGAACTGGAGCCCGTTGCGCTTGCTGGCCTCGATGCCGGCCACTGCGGCTTCCCAGGCCCCCGGGACGCCGCGGAACGCATTGTGTTTCTCCGGATCGAGGGAATCGATACTGATTCCGACGCCCATCACCCCGATCTCGACCAGCGTCTTGGCCATGCGGTCGTCGATCAACATGCCGTTCGTCCCGAAGACGACCATAAAGCCCAATTGCACCGCATACCGGGCGATGTCGAGAATGTCGGGCCGGACGAGCGGTTCCCCGCCGGTGATAACGAGGAGGCAACCCTTGTTCACCTCGGCGATTTGGTCGATCAGCCGGAAGCATTCCTCAGTCGACAACTCATCGTCGCCGCCGGCCGCCTTCGTGGTCGCGTCCAGGTAGCAATGGTGACATTTGAGGTTGCAACGCTTGGTCAGATTGAGGGCGACGAGATAGGGCTTGAAGTCGTCGACCGTGCGGCCGTCGTGAGGTCCCTCACCCTTCGGGGACGGCGTAAAAAAATGGCTGCCCTGTTGTTGAAACGAGCCCAACGCGCCCGAGAGCGAAGGACCGTCGAAGATGGGAAGAGACTTGCCCACACCCTCTATCCCTTCTTCCCGGTGCCGGTCAGGCTCGCGATCATGTCCTTGAGGTTGCCGGTCTTCATGGCTTCCGCCATGTAGCCCTTCGCCTGCTCGATGCCTTCGTTGGCCACCTCGAGCGTGATAAGCGTGACGCCGAGCTTCTCTGCGTGCTTGAGGATCAACGCCTTTGTGCAGTCGCGCATGAAGCCTTCCGGTGCCCGATCCAGCCGCGCCTGGGCGTCCGGAGTCCAGGTATAGGGAGACGATTCGGTCTGACCGTTACCGTGGCCCTTCTCATAGTCACCGTTTCCGTTGGCCCCGGTTGCGCTCACGGACTCCAGTTTCTCGGCGGCCTCCGCCGATGTGCCAGCCCCCTTGTTGGCGAAAATCGGCTGATAGTCCTCCGCGGCGGCTTCTTTGATCATCGGCGCCGCATACTCGAGCGTGATCGTGGTCATGCCCAGCTTGCGGGCGCTTTTTTCGATCTTGGCCTTGGCACGCCGGCGCTGGAAGCCGGCCGGCACCGCACGAATGGCTTCCTTGGCGTCCTTGGTCCACTGCATCGGCACGTCGTCATAAGCCATGTCGGTCTCAATCGCCCCTTCCGCCTTCGCCGCGGCTTCGAAGATGCTCTTGTCGACCTGCTTGAACCGAGCCCCTTCGGCGCCGCAGACCGGACACTTGACCGGTGCGTCGCCCTTGCCGATATAGCCGCAGCCGTCGCACACGAAGTAATTCTGGCTCATGCGGTCGAGGTAAGCCTGGGTCGTGCCGGAGACCGTAGGCTTTTCCTGGACCACCTGCGTCATCATGCTGCTCAGTGTGGAGCCCATCAGGTCCTGGGCAACGGCGTCGTCCGCCTGCATCTTGTCGCGGTCGATGCCGGCCGCTTCTAGACTGCCGCCGAGCGCTCGCATGGCCTCCATCGCGCCTTTGGGGAGGATGTGGCCGACGGCCGCATCCACCACGGAATTGCTGATGATCGTATGGCCCTTCTCGATGGCGTAGCGGTGAATGGCCGTCTTCGCAACGCCGCGGGCGAAGACCGGAATCTTCTCCATGCGCCGGAGCGCCTCTTCCGTCCAGGCGATAGTGTATTCGGCCTGCGTGTCGATCGGCGGCACGTACTTGCGGTTGGAGATGAGCACGTTGCACGGCGCGCTGCGGAGAAGGTTTTCCGTATTGCTGCCGATATCCATGTCCTCGTCGCTGTGCACCCCGATGCGTCCGACGATCAGCAGGGCCGGAATGTCCTTGCGGACATACTGGATGATCTTCTCGAACGCTTTTCCGTCCAAGAGCGTGGTCTTGATATCGGTCTGTTCCGCCTGGGCGATCTCGCGGGAAATGTCGAGGTGGGACTGATAAATTTTCGCCAGCCCGCTGTCGATGATTTCCTCGTGCAACTTTTCCTGTTCCTTGAACCGGAAGACCTTTCCGGCCTCCTCGTTCAAGACGCCGGAAATGCTGTGGAAGGCGGCATAGTGGAAATAGGGGTCGAAGGCCGAAATGGCCTCCACCGGCATGTTGAAGGCCTTGCCGAGTGCAAGGCCGGTCATCAGGCCGCCGAAGGAGTAGGGGCTGCCGTCCACCGCCACGACGATCTTGCCGCCGGTCATTGGCTGGGTGTTCTTGATAATCAGCATGTCGGAGTTACGGACCCGACGGACAACCCGTTCGGTGTTGCTGCCGATCACGCTATCCTTCACGGCACCGACGCCCAGCGCGCCCATGATCACGAGGTCGTAGCCGTTGGTATTGATGTCTTCCGCCAGGACCTTCCAATTCCGCCCTTCGAGGGACCGCCGTTCGACCGGCAGGTTCGCCTCAGAGCATTTCTTATCGACGTAATCCAGGTAGGAGTCTGTGATGATCTGAAGACCGCGGGTGATTAAGGAATCGTGAATTTGGCGCTGCCGATCGAGTTCTTTCTCGTCGTGGTATTCCTCCGGGAGACCCGCCTCCATTTGCTTGAAGCGCTTATCATGCATCTTGGCGGCATACACGTGGCTGCCGACGATCTTGGACCCGAACGTCTTGGCCAAGTAGATGCCGACATCCACGGCCGTATTGGAATGGTCGGAGTTATCGACCGGGATATAGATGGTCTTATACATCGAACTGCCTCCTCCTGGAGCGCTCTCCGCCAGAGATCACGGTCATAATCCTAGGAAAAACAGACGGTTGCCGAATTTCCCCGGCCTAAAAGAGGGAAAATGATAGCACTGCGCCGAAGCGGAATGCAAGGAGTCGAGGGTAGGCGCCATGCGTCAAGGGTCAACCGTCAACCGGGGAAAGCCGGCGACTGACGAAGGATGTCTGGCGGGAGATCAGCTTGGTGAAGTTACGTGTGGGTGAGGGGTACTCGATGGTGAGGGGGAGGGTCGACGGGAACGGAGTATCTCTTCGAGCGACAGTAACGCATCGCGCCCGGAGTTCCGCTCGATGCCACGCATGAGATTGGCGTCGGCGTAGGTACTCGGTTCCGCCTCGGTTTGCGACAACGATCCGGTCCATCGTCGGGGGTCGCGGCTGCCTTCTTTCCGTTCCCAGGCCTTGAGGCAGGCCTTGGCGATGATCTTGTTCAAGGGGGCCGGGTTATAGAGGAGCTTCCGGATACTCGTGGGTGTCAGCATCAGCGGATTGTAGCCGGCCGAGAGGTATCCCTCTTCCAGCAGGCGGTGTTCCAGGTCCGTGTTCGGCTGGATGCCCAGGAAGAACATAAGGGGGAATACGCGTTCTTCGCCCAGGATCGATGCCACCGTCTTGTAGGATTCTACACTTTGCAGCAGGGTTTCCTCGGTTTCCTTGGGGCTGTTGAGCGAATAATTGAGGATTACCTTACCCCTGAAGCCAGCTTCCGCCAAGTACCGGCATCCGTCGTAGAGCCGCTCGAGCTTGAATCCCATGTGGAGGTTGTTCAAGACCTCCTGTGAGCCGGAGGTGATCGCCACTTCCAGGTCGCCGACGCCGGATCGGACCATCAGCTTGGCCAGTTCGGGGGTAATCAGCGACGTCCGGATGTAGCCAGACCACTCGATCTCCAGCCGTTCACTGATGATGCGCCCCAGAATCTCCGTGCATTGGGGATAGGCTTCTTTGCCCGTGATGAATTGCGCGTCGGTGAACCAGAAGCGGCGCGTCCCCCATTGGTGATAGTGCTGGGCGATGTCTTTTACCACCATGTCGGGCGGCCGGTAGCGGACTCGCTTGCCCTCTATGTAGGGGTAGAGGCAGAAGGCGCAATCGTAGGGGCAACCCCGCTTGGTCTGAACCCCGATGGCCTCTCCCCGGTACTCACGGTATTGGGGGAAAATGGACGTCAAATAGGGCAGGTCCACGGTCAACGCATCGAGCAGCGCCGGCGATCCCTGTCGGCCTTTCCGCACTGACTGGCCTTCGCGGACGATGTAGCGCTCGTCCTCGATCGAGCGGCCTTCGATCATTTTCAGAATCGCGTCCTCGCCCTCGCCGAGAATGCCGATGGTGCCCTCCGGCAGTTTTTCGATCAACTGATCCGCGAACGCCGTGAAAGCACCGCCCCCGATCATAATATGGGACTTGGGGAACTCCTTCCGGATCAACCAGGGGTACGAGAGGATCGTAGAGATGTGGCTGTAATAGCGGTAGAGCTGCTTCAGGCCTTCGAACGAAGCCACGATCCGCTTCAGGGGATTGCTCGCGAAGTAAAAATTGAACGCGTGCTCCAGCGACGAATCGCCTTCGTGCGGCGAGAAGATCTGAATGTCTCTCCAGGAAAAGCAGACCAGGTCCGGCTTGAATTCGGTCGCCACCTCGCGGATGGCACGGCTCCGCTGCGAGGCAGGATACAACGACAGATCGAGGATGCGCTGGCGGACCTCAGGCTTGCGGCGGTGGATGAAGTCGGCCAGGTAGGTCACCCCGACAGGATAAACCTTCTTGCAGGGGAGAAAAATGTAAAGGACGGAGTTCATAAGATAGCCGGTCGCTGATACCAAATGGCGAACAGCGCCTTTGGTCTGAAGCTAGGAGCGATTCGCTGCCGGCTGTCCGTTATTTGATTGCCACATGGATCGCCACGATCCCGCCGGTCAGGTTTCGATACGATACGTCGCGGAAGCCGGCCTCGCGGAGGATCTGACAGAGCCGTTCCTGGTCGGGAAAGGTCCGGATCGACGCCGGCAGGTATTCGTACACGCCGGTGGTGTCACGCGCGACCTTCGTGCCGATCCATGGTAGCAAGGTAAATGAATACCAATCGTAGAGCGCGCGCAACCAGCCGAACGCCGGCCGGGAAAATTCGAGGCAGACGAACGTCCCGCCCGGTTTCAGGACCCGGCGTATTTCGCCGACGACCTGCACCAGGTTTCCGACATTGCGCATGCAGAAGCCGGTGGTGACGGCATCGAAGGCGTTGTCGGAAAAGCTCAGGTGTTCCGCGTTCGCCTGCAGACAGGTGATCTTCCCCGTCAGCCCCTTGCCGCTGATCTTCTTTAGGCCTTCGGCCAGCATCGCATGGTTGAGGTCGGAGGCGATGACGCGCCCTTCGGTTCCCATGCGAGGTTCGATCAAGAGGGCGAGGTCGGCGGTCCCAGCTCCCACATCGAGCGCCGTTCCCCGTCCAACCGCAGGCACCAACGAAGCCGCAATTTTCTTCCAGCGGTAATGGAGGCCGAAGCTCAAGAGTGTATTGTTGAGATCGTAGACGCCGGCGATGGCTGTGAACATCCGCTGCACCGCCTGCTCGCGGGCCTGGCCCGACCAGGTCGAAATCGCCTGCGGCGGCGCGGGCGTCTGACGTCGTTCCTGTACCGGTTCCTCCACCGACAACATGCCCAGCGTGGTAGCACCCGCTTCGAGGCGGTGTCAAGCCGTGCATGGAAGGCATGGCTCACGGCATTCCAATTGCCCCATCTGGGAGAATTGGCTAGACTCTCGTGCAACATGGCCCTTCACCCGAACTTTCCAAATTCGCCGTATGCCCCGCTGATTCCCGATCAGCGGTGGTTTCCTGCCGACGAAACGCTCCGCAGCACGGCCTATGAGAAGCTGCTGCCGCCACTCGTGGCAAAGGTGCGGGAGGAAGTCTTTGCATGGCGGAATCACGGCTACACAGGCGCATCCGCCACTTCTGCAGCGTTGCTTCGACACTGGTTCGAGAACGAACATCTGATCGAAAATGCTGACGGCTCGCTCTCTCCCTTTCGCTATTATTTTGCCCAGCGCGAAGCGGTTGAGACAGTCATCTGGCTGTTTGAAGTCCGCCGTGTCCGCGATAAATACGACCTGATGCGGTTCGATGCGTCGGGCGCGGTCTCGTCCGGCATGTTCGACGAAGACTGGCCGCGCTATGTGTTGAAAATGGCGACAGGCGCTGGGAAAACCAAAGTCTTATCCCTACTCATTGCCTGGAGTTTCTTTCACAGGTCGTACGAAACGGATTCGGCGCTCTCTCGCAATTTTCTCGTCATTGCACCTAACATCATTGTGCTCGACCGACTGAGAGCCGATTTTGACGGGCTGAAAATATTTTTCAACGATCCGATTCTGCCTCCAAACGGCCATGAGGGCCGCAACTGGCGGGACGATTTCCAACTCACCCTGCATATCCAGGATGACGTGCGCATCGTCCGCGACAGCGGCAATCTGTTCCTGACCAACATCCACCGCGTGTTTTTTGGCGAGCTCAGCGACCCGTCGTTAGAGGATGACGACCTGCGGGATTACTTTCTTGCCCCATTCGGTCCGAAGCCCGCCGGCAGGACCACCGACAACCAAACGGACCTCGGTGAGATCGTGCGGGAAGTCGAGGAACTCGCCGTTTTCAACGACGAGGCGCATCACATTCACGATCCCAAGATGGCCTGGTTCACATCCATTCAGGATATCCACCACAAGATGCTCCAAAAAGATTGCCGCCTTGCCTTGCAAGTGGACGTGACGGCCACACCGCGCCACAATAACGGGGCGATCTTCGTGCAGACCGTCTCGGACTACCCGTTGGTTGAAGCCATTCATCAGAATGTCGTCAAACATCCCATTCTGCCGGACGCCGCCAGCCGCGCGAGACTGACAGACCGCAAGAGCGCCCTCTTCACGGAGAAATATGCCGGCTACCTGGCGCTGGGGATTGAGGAATGGCGGAAGAGCTTCGCGGAACACCAGACTCTCGGCAAAAAGGCCGTGCTCTTCGTCATGGTGGACGATACGCGCAATTGCGACG
>CAYULI010000030.1:0-37910 GCA_964445795.1 uncultured Nitrospira sp.
GGCCCCGAGCATAGCGCAAGAGGGATCAGTTACCCACACAAATTCCTGAAGAGCCGAAAAGAAAGACATGGCCAGTCCCAAGTCCGACGATAAGAAGAAGGACGAGAAGAAGGACATGGGCGGCAAGTAACTCCCTTGTGGGGCGCGGTTCAAGCCGCGCCCCATTCTCATGTCTCTACCCGTTGTATCCTCCCGATTCCACCTGGCCCACGCCTGTAGGGCTCGACCTACACTCCGCCGGGAGTCGTTGACAAAGCGCTACACTATCATCTTCTGTACCCGCCTCATCTGACGCTGCCAACTCGTTGAGAAGATGGGATTCTTTTCATGAGAATGTGCGTCCGCGTGGGCATCGAGTTTGCTCTCACCTGGTGAGTTTTCTTTTTCTCTTCAAAGGAGGAGAGTATGCAACCACCCTATATGTTTCGTGCAAACCGATTGGGCGCCTCCCTTCTCACGATGGCGTGCGCGTTCGCACCGCTCGGCTGCGTGAGCACTGAGACCCACACGAAGACCCTCACTGAACTGGAGGCGGCCAAGAAGACCGCGGCTCAGCAGGCTGCAGAGTTGGAGGCGCTCAAGAGAGGATCGGCCGCCGAACTTCAGGGCAAACAATCGCAGTTGGATCAACTCCAACAGCAACTCGCGAGCCTGCAGCAGGCGCTCGATCAAGAAGCCGCCCAGCGGAAGACCCTCGAACGGCAGGCCGCCGACTTGGCCAGAGAGCGAGCCTCGATCGAGGCCCATTCGGGCGAGCTGCAATCGAAGCTCGACGCGCTGGAACGGGATAAGAGCCAGTTAGTCGGCGAGCTCACCGACGTCCGCGGGCAGATCGAGGTCCTGGAAAAGAAACTGGCGGATGAAGCGGCGCACGTCGGCGCGATCGAGAAAGACAAACTGCAGCTCGCCAGCGACGCAGCGGCGGCCCAGAGCGAAATCGCCAAGCTCCAAAAACGGGCCGCTGAGCTGGAGACGGAATCGGCCCGCATCGCCAAGGAGCGCGAGCGGCTTCAACAGGAACAGTCAAAGCTGGCGGCCAGCCTCGAACAGGAACGACAGCGATTGAAAGCGGAAGAAGCCGAACGGGAACGGCTGGCCAAGGAGCGGGAACGGCTTGCTCAAGAGCAGATGCAACTTGCCGCCAGTCTGGAGCAGGAACGGGAACGGGTGAAGGCCGAGGCTGCTGAGAAGGCCAGGCTCGAACGGGAGCGAGTCGCCAAGGAAGAAGAAATCAAGCGGCTCACGCGTACGCAGGAAGAGCTAGCGCGCGCCCTGCAGGACGAAATCGCTAAAGGCAATATCACGATCCAGCAGGTACGCGACCAATTGACGATCAATATGGTCGACCGCGTGCTCTTCGATTCGGGTCAGGCCCAGATCAAACCGGCCGGCCTGAAGGTGTTAAAGCAGGTGAGCGACATCCTGAGCAAGATAACCGATAAGCAGATCCGCATCGAAGGACACACCGACAACGTGCCGATCAGCGCGAAATTGCAGGAACGTTTCAAGACCAACTGGGAGCTCTCGACTGCGAGGGCCACGACGGTTGTGCGGTACCTGATCGATCAAGGCGGCGTAGACCGCCAGTACCTATCCGCCGTCGGCTATGCTGACACACGCCCGGTGGCCTCGAACGACTCGGAGGAGGGCCGGTCATCCAATCGACGAATAGAGATCGTGCTGTACCCGAAAGATATTCAGCAGATCGCAGGACAACTGGAGTCCAGCGCCTCCACAACACCCTAGCCGTTTCGGAGGTGCTTGCTTCGGCGAGCACCTCCGCACCGACGGCCACTCGTCACCATCGCGGGAGGAACGTCCCCCGGATTGCAGTGACAGATTCACGCCGGTTAAGAAAGCATTTCGTCCGAACGACCCTCGGCTATTCGGACATGAACGCCTTCTTCGCCGTTCCTTCCGCCTCTTCGACCTTCAGACCCAGCGACTCGGCCGACCGTTTCAATTTGGTACCCACCTTCTTGGGCATCTCGCTTTCTTCCAAGTTCTTGTCCGCGTCCATCGGTACTTTCTCATTCTCGATTGCGAGACTCTTGAGGGATGGTTCGATCTGCCCGGCGACACCCCCCTGACGGCCTTGACATCTGCGGCTAGGACCGGCCCCTCTGTTACGGGCAACGGGGAAGAAGAAGCGCATTCCTACCGGCATCCTGAGACTATTCCTTGACCGTGTCCTCATGGCCCTCCTCTCGGCGTTTGCGGCGATGCGACCCTTCCAGAACCAATCTCTTCACAGTATACTGTCGCGGTGCGCCATTGCCGTATGTCGAAAGGATCAGTTCATGTTCAGGAGCTCACGTTTCTACCCTCGTGTCGCGTCAGCATCATTCGCGGGCGTTATGCTCTTCGGCACGGGCCTCTGGACCAGCCATCTTCGAGCCGAACCGGCCGTGGCGGGGTCGCAGGACGTGTTTCTCCGTGCTAAACAGGCGACCGTTGGCATTCTGGAAGACACCCAGGACCAACGCGCCCCCGACAAACCGGGCAGGCTTCTCGTGCGGGGTACCGGATTCCACCTGCACGACGGCTACGTGGTGACCGCCCGGCACGCGGCGGAGAAACACGAGCCTACCACCGGCGCCGTCATACCCAAACAGATTCACATCCTGACGACCGACCTCCACGAGCTACCGGCCGATCTTGTTGGCGACAGCGCCTTCATGGATATCGTCGTCTACCGTATCGCTGAACCCCATCGCGCGAAGCTACGTGCCGGCGTATCCTTCGCCTCCGGTAACGTGCAGACCGGGCAAGAAGTGTTCACCGTCGGTTATCCCATGGGATGGGGCCCCACCCTGGCGTTCGGCCGTTTGGGAAATACAAACACCTTCCTGCAGACAGTGGACAGCAGACTGATCCAGGCCGACGTGGCCGCCTGCAGCGGCAACTCCGGCGGCGGGCTCTTCAACGACAAGGGCGACGTGGTCGGGATCATGCACGCCATCATCCAAACCGAGCGCGACGACTCTACCGCGCGCTGCAGTCGCATGGCCTTTGCCATTCCAGCCACTCTGGCTGAACGGATCGTGAATGCCACCCTCGCGGGCAAGGCCCTGACCTTCTCGAAGATGGGCATTCAGATGATGGCGGTGAAGGACGGTACCAAATGGCGCATGGCCGTGAAGGATGTATCGGAGCCAGCCAAATCCGCCGGCATCCAGAAGCACGATATCATCATTGCAGTGGACGAGACCGAAATCCTCGACGCCGCGCATTTGAAGAACTACTTGATCGAACGGACCACGCCAGGCCAGCGCGTGGCGGTAAAGGTGCGCCGGATCGATGCGGATCTGACGTTTACCGTCACATTGGGAGGGGGATGACTCGGTCAGGATAGGGTGGTTGGCCCCCCATCAACCTCGTAAATTTTCCCGCTTGATTCCGGATAAGAACCGGTTCACACTCTCCCGCCGAGAAGGCAGCTCACCGGGAGGCTCCCTTCTATGTGGAGCGCGGAGGTCCTGGAAATTAATCCTGCCTGCGATGTGGCGGTCCACCGCATCGGACCGACCAACCATAAAGTTCTGCTCGCCGACCACTTCTACCGGCATCCTCAAAAAATCGCCGAACTGGCGCTCGGGCTCTACTACACCGAGTCCCGCGCCGTCGTAGGGAGTTACCCGGGTTCACGGGCCATGATCACGTTGGATACGACCTCGTTGATTAGGACCCTGGGCAAACTATGGGGCGAACCGCTCAGACCGTTTCATGCCGAGTACCATCCAGTGATCTTCTCGGCCATACAAAACCGGGATTACAGGCTATCGCCCTGGCAGCGGCAACCGCATATCGATCAGGGTGTGACCGCCATGGTGTATTTGAATCCCGAAGAGATGTGCAGTGGCGGCACCGGTCTCTATCGCCATCGGCCGACCGGGCTTTCGCGAGTGCCCATCGGCATCACGGCCGAACTCGTGCAACTGGCGCAGCAGCACGGCATTTCGGCCCAAGCCCTCAGGACACCGGACGGCTACGCGGAGTTCATGAATACTGTCTTCTTTCGGCCGGAATACGCCGTCCAAGGAAACGCCTACATCAACGACGGGAACGAGTTCTGGGAACTCCTCTATAAAATTGAAATGAAGCCCAACCGGCTCGTCATCTTCGACGGCCGCGTGTTCCACTCGCAGCACATCGCACCGGACCAGTTTCGCGACTTTTTCCGCATGAACCAGATCCTCTACTTCCAGGGGCACGACTAGACACAGCGGCCGCCTCCCGCTAACTGCGTTCTCGAATCGCTCACGTCACTGACGTGCCAAACCAGTACGCCTCAAGCTCTCACTCGCTGCGGCCTAGTTATCGGACATGGTGAGCAGCCGTAAGCAAACCTCAGGCTTCGGTGGGGGTGGGATTCACTTTTGTGGAGGCCGGAGGGGCCTTTCCGGTCACTCGCTTCACCGAACCGGCAATCTTCGGCGTCTTCGTCGTTACATCTGCATTCTGCGCGCGATGGAGTAGCGCGTGGTCCATAAGGACGAGCGCCATCATGGCTTCGGCGATCGGCGTCGCTCGGATGCCGACACAGGGATCGTGGCGGCCGGTGGTTTTGACCGTGACGGGATTGCCGCTCTTATCGATGGACCGGCGTGGGACACGAATGCTCGACGTGGGTTTGAGACCGATCGTCACGACGATATCCTGGCCCGTCGAAATGCCCCCGAGAATGCCGCCGGCATGATTGGTGACAAAGCCGGTCGGCGTCAGCTCGTCTCCGTGCTCGGACCCCCGTTGCGCGACGGAGGCGAAGCCGGCCCCGATCTCCACCGCCTTCACCGCATTGATGCTCATCATTGCCGCCGCCAGCTCGGCGTCCAATTTGGCATAGACCGGGGCGCCCCAGCCGACCGGGACATGCTCGGCCACGGTCGTGATTTTCGCTCCGACCGAATCGCCGGTTTTCCGCAACTCGTCCATGAATGATTCCAGCTTCGGCACCACCTCGGCGTTTGCGGCAAAGAAAGAATTGGTTTCAATGTCATCCCAGCTCTTGAACGGCACCTCGATCGGCCCGAGTTGTCTCAGATAGCCCCGGATCAGCACCCCGTACTTCTCGCGCAGCCACTTTTTCGCGATCGCCGCCGCAGCCACCCGTACCGCAGTTTCGCGCGCGGACGCCCGCCCGCCCCCGCGATGATCGCGAATCCCATACTTCTGCCAATAGGTATAGTCGGCGTGGCCGGGGCGGAAGGTATCGATCAGGTTGCCGTAGTCCCTGCTCCGCGCGTGTTCGTTGCGGATCAGCAAGGCGATCGGAGTTCCCGTGGTGTGCCCCTCGAACAGACCGGAGATGATTTCGACGGTATCCGATTCCTGTCGCTGTGTCACGTGGCGTGAGGTACCGGGCTTGCGGCGGTCCAAGTCTTTCTGAATCTCTTCAGCGGAGATCGCGAGGCCGGGCGGACACCCGTCCACGACACAGCCGATGGCCGGCCCGTGGCTTTCGCCGAAGGAGGTCACCGTGAAGACGCGACCGAACGTATTGCCGGCCATCGGGTCGTCGCCTCCCTACTCGACCAGATCGAGTTTGATGCGCAGTTCCCTCAACTGTTCGGCGCTCACCGCGGACGGCGCGTCGGTCAAGGGACATTGCGCCCGCTGAGTCTTGGGAAACGCGATCACATCCCGGATCGAATCCGCCCCTCCGAGCAACATCACAAGGCGATCGAGGCCGAAGGCGATACCCCCGTGCGGCGGAGCGCCGTACTCGAGTGCGTCCAACAGGAACCCGAATTTCGCGTGGGCCTGATCCTTGTTGATGCCTAACAGATCGAAAATCCGCATTTGGATCTCGCGGCGGTGGTTCCGGATGCTGCCGCCGCCGATTTCGTTCCCGTTCAGCACCATGTCGTAGGCCTTGGCTCTAACTTTTAATGGATCGGCATCCAGCAGCGGCAGGTCCTCATCCATCGGCCCGGCAAACGGATTGTGCATAAAGACATAGCGTTTCTCTTCAGGCGAATAATCCAGCAACGGGAACTCCGTAACCCACAGCGGCTTCCAGGCCGTCTTATCGATCAAGTTCAGCTCTTCTCCGAGCAGCAGCCGAATGCGACCCAACACGTCGTGCACCACCGCCGGTTTGTCGGCGCCAAAGAGCACAAGATCGCCCGCCTTGGCCTCGGGCAACGCGGCGGCAAACGCCTTGGCATCGAGGAATTTGGCGATCACGGACTCCAGCCGACCCTCCCCGGTAACCTTGAGCCAGGCCAGCCCTTTGGCGCCGAATCCCTTGGCGGTTTCGCCCAGAGCATCGATGCGGCTGCGGGCCATCACGGCGCCGCCTTTCACGATGAGAGCTTTCACGATGCCGCCGGTCGTCGCGGCATCCCTGAACACCTTGAAGCCGCTCGCGGCGCCGAACGCCGTCACGTCGTAGAGCGGCATCTCGAAGCGCAGGTCCGGCTTATCAGACCCATACCGCCCCATCGCCTCCGCGTAGGTCATGCGCGGGAATGGCGTCGGCAGGTCCACGCCGCCCGCTTCGCGAAAGATCGTTACGATCATCCGCTCCATCAGGCCCATAACTTGATATTGATCGACGAAGGACATCTCCATATCGACCTGGGTAAACTCCGGCTGGCGGTCGGCGCGCAGGTCCTCGTCCCGGAAACAGCGCGCAATTTGATAGTAGCGATCCATCCCGCTGATCATCAGAATCTGCTTGAACAACTGCGGCGATTGGGGCAACGCAAAAAACTGCCCCGGATTCACGCGGCTCGGCACGAGATAGTCGCGCGCGCCCTCCGGCGTGCTCTTTGTGAGCACCGGCGTTTCGATTTCGAGAAACCCCTCCGCGTTCAAGAATCCCCGCGCCGCCTGCATGATGGCATGACGCAAGCTCACCAGCCGTTGCATGCGGGGGCGGCGCAAGTCGAGGTATCGGTATTTCAGTCGGATCGCCTCGGTCACCTCGGCGTCGTCTTCGATGAGGAACGGCGGCGTCTTGGCATCGTTCAACACTTCGACCGCATCGACAAAGACTTCAATCTCGCCGGTCGGGAGGTTCGGATTCTTGGACTCTTCCGGACGCGCCATCACCTGGCCGGTCACGGACACGACGCACTCGCTGCGCAGGGCGTGCGCCGCTTTGTGCACGGCCGCATTCCGCTCGGCATTGAACACGACCTGCGTGATGCCCGTCCGGTCCCGGAGGTCGATGAACATGACCATTCCGTGATCGCGCCGACGCTGGACCCAGCCGTTCAACACGACCGTCTGCCCAACGTGTTTCTTGTTCAACTCACCGCACTTGTGAGTCCGAAATGTCATGCCACCTTCGCCTTCTTCGCCGAAGACTTCCTCGCCCTCTCAGGTTTGGCCCAACCCGCCCGCCTCGGCATCCTCTTGGGATGTGCGGCCGCTCGTTCTCCCCGTTCGACGGAAGAGACACGATGTTCGACCATCTCACGCAACGCATTGGCCTCGCGGTCGGTCAGAAACCGGAACTCGCCAGGCGCCAGGTCCCCCAAACTCAACGGCCCCATCCGCACCCGCACCAGCTTGATGACCGGATGTCCGACCGCCTCCAGCATCCGCTTGACTTGATGTTTGCGTCCTTCATGGATGGTAATCTCCACCCACGAGTTGGCCTCGACCTTGCGAACCTTCTTTACCGTCGCCGGGCCTGTCATCCCGTCTTCAAGTTTGACTCCGCGCTCCAGCTCGCCGATTTCCTCATCCGTGAGGACACCTTTGACTTTGATGAGGTAGGTCTTCGGCACATGATAGCGAGGGTGGAGCAAGGCCTGTGTTAGATCGCCGTTGTTGGTCAACAACATCAAACCCTCGCTATCGAAGTCCAACCGGCCGACGGGAAACACCCGGACAGACACCCCGCGCAAGAAATCCTTCACCGTCGGCCGCCCGCCTGGATCGTCCAGTGTCGACATGACGTTCTTCGGCTTGTTCAGCATGAGATAGACGAAGGGCTGGGCCGCGGCCAGATGCTTGCCGTCGACCTTGACGTGATCGCGGGCTGGGTCCACCTTCGTCCCCAGTTCGGTGACGACCTTGCCGTTCACCGTCACGCGACCGGCGGCGATCATGGTCTCCGCCTTCCGCCGGGACGACAGGCCGGTACCGGCGATGAGTTTTTGCAGCCGAATTTCCATTCTCCATTCATCCGTGGCAATGCATGCGGTTTCCACCTGCTCGTTTTTATGATTTGCGCGTTGCTGCCGTGATCGAATTCCTGTGGATCAAATCAAACTCGACGCCTTGCACGATCTTCGGTCACCAAAAAGACTGGCACCACACTCCCCACTACCCGATAACTTTACGGTAACTGTGTCAACGGCGGCAGCCCCTGCTTCGCCCGCTTCGTATTGAGTGCATTGAGTTTTTGCGCATTCAACGCTTCCTGCCGGGCCTTTTTCTTGGCTTCAAGAGCCTCCATCCGCGCCTTCTTCGCCTCATCGACACGCTCTTGCTGGGCGGCTTTAGCCTCAGCCGCTGCCTGCGCTTCCTGTAGCTTCTTGTCCGCAGCAGACTGTGCAGCACGTTGTTGATCTTCTTTTCGTGCGGCTGCCGTATTGGCGCGTGCCGCTTCCGCGGATTCAATCATCGCATCGATGCTAGTGTCCGCAGAGGCAGTCAAGCGATAGCGCTTAACCTTGTCATCGCTAGCGGCCAGAAACGTCAACACGCCTTTCTCATCAAAACTCCATGCATTGGCACCAGAGAAAAACTGGCTGTCACCACTGACAGTTGATTTGCCATCGACATAGACTACATGGGTACCTGCTTTCCCCGGTACGGTCGCCTTGTGCGTGGCAATCCAGAACAAGTGTCTACTGTCCGGCGTAAAGCGTAGGAAATAAACCGGTTGACTGGTGTTATACACCAGCTTGCCATCTACATAGATGCCCGCCGTGTGCTGGCTTGCATTGTTTATATAAGCAATGTGCTTGCTATCCGGGCTGAAGATAAAACTCACTGCCTGGTCCTTGACAGATCTTTGCGAGGTAAAGAATGATTCAGGCCGCATATCGGTTTGTAAAACACCATCAATTACCACGCCCACACGCTCATTCCGATTGAGCGGCCCGACCTGGAATGCGTAGCGGGAACCATCCGGGCTAAACGTGGGTACATTGCCCATCGGGCGATAGCCTTTTGGGAGCACAGACTTGTCTTCTATGACGACATCGTGAATCTGGTTTGAGCCATCCCAGGTGTGATAGCCAAAACGGGAACCCTTTTCCGCTACAGCCAAGGCCAGGTACTGAATCGCACGCTCCTGTCCATCGACTACCAGGAATGAGCGTCCGCCGCTGTTCACTGTATAGATGAAGCGCGAACTATCCGACGTCCAGTAGACTTCATTGGTGTTAACGCCGGTATATTCTTTTTGCGGTTTGCCGTCGATGACCATGAACATCGAACGCGCTGCCCGGTTGTTGCACGCTGCGGCCCAGTGATTACCATCCGGGCTGAACCAGATCTTCTGGACGCCATCAGTATTGGCAACTCGCTTGCCGTCCAGGAACATTGCATCGACTCCCATTGCGCCTTCAAGCCGCGGCACTGCGATAGCCGCGAAATGCCCGCCAACCTGGGAAGTGACAACGTCCTTGATGGGGTGGGGAATCACCGGGTCACCGTTGACCAGTAACGCCGTCTTTGGATTTTTTACCGAGGGTTGCGTAATCGTGATCAGTTTTTTGCCGTCGGAGGTGTAAACCGGTTTGATGCCGACGTAATTCGCCTGGGCTCCATCGACGATGAGCATTTGCTGCTGATAATCCTCAAGCGTGCCGGCTGTGTAGGCGTAATGTTTTTCCTGTTCCGGATCGAAGACCGGTAACATCGTTTGATGACCACTCCACGGGCCAGGCTTGCCGTCCATCAGCAAACGCCATTTTGAGCGGGCACCGCGTTCCATCTCTTCCCAATAGACGTGCTGACCTTTTGGTGAGATCGTTAATGGCCCATAATCCAGCGCCAGCATTTTCCTGGATCCTCGGCCAACCCCCTTACCGTCATGGATGACCACATAGTCCGCACCTTGCCGGCCAATGTAGGCATAGTGGCTGCCGTCCTCAGTGAAAACAACCGGCCAAAGCCCGATCCCGGCCTGCTGTCCGCCGGAATTGGCATTGTAAACCATGGTTTTCGCGATCAAGTGGGTGCTTGCGCCACTCGGACTGAAGAACTCATCGAACAAAGGACCTTCTTTACCGTCGACTGAGACATAGAGGTTTGTTCCATGCATGCCAACATACGCTACTTGGGCATTTTGCTGCGAGACAACATAAGCGCCGCCTTCATTGGCTGGACCCAAGACCAGATCCTCAATGGCAGATTCGGCGGGAAGCGGGTTGACGATGAGCCAAATGCATAATGCAAGCGTTGTTCGTGCTGTACTCATGATCTCCTCCCGGTTGCTGTTGATGCGTCCTAGTACAGTCTATCGCTCGGTAGACGCCTCCAATAGCCCGGGCTTAGGTCACATCGATAAGCCCTACTCCCACTCGATCGTGCTCGGCGGTTTGGAACTGATGTCGTAGACCACTCGATTGACGCCTTTGACCTCGTTGATGATCCGGTTGGACATGCGGCCGAGTACGTCGTTCGGGATCTTGGCCCAGTCCGCCGTCATGCCGTCCAGGCTCGTGACAGCGCGAATCGAGATCACGTTGTCGTACGTCCGCTGATCACCCATGACACCGACCGTGCGGATCGGCAACAGCACAGCAAAAGCCTGCCAGATCTCTCGATACAACCCAGCCCTGCGAATCTCCTGATCGACGATCGTTTCGGCCGCCCGCAGAATAGCCAAACGATCTTCCGTCACGGAGCCCAACACGCGAATCGCCAGCCCCGGGCCCGGGAACGGCTGCCGCCAGATGATCTCATCGGGCACACCCAGTTCCTTGCCCAGCACACGCACCTCGTCTTTAAACAGTTCCCGCAGCGGCTCGATCAGCTTCAGCTTCATGCGCGCCGGTAGCCCACCGACGTTGTGATGCGTCTTGATCGTGGCCGACGGGCCCCTGAAGCTGACGCTCTCGATCACGTCGGGATACAGCGTCCCTTGAACGAGAAACTTGACTCCTTTCAGCTTCTTGGACTCCTCTTCGAAGTTCTTGATGAACACCCGTCCGATGATTTTCCGCTTCCGTTCCGGGTCGGTCACGTTCTTCAATCCGGCCAAGAACTGGTCGGCCCGGTCCAGTATCCGGAGATTGAGGTGCAATTGGGCCGCGAAGGTCTTTTGCACCTGATCACGCTCACCGGCCCGCAGCACGCCGTTGTCGATGAAGATGCACGTAAGCTGGTCGCCGATGGCCCGATGCGTGAGCGCCGCGGCCACCGAGGAGTCGACGCCGCCGCTCAGCGCGCAGATCACCCGCTCCTTGCCAACCTGCTCGCGAATCTGCTTCACCGCCGTATCCACGTAGGACTGCATCGTCCAGGTCGGCTTGCAGCCGCAAATCTCGTACACGAAATTCCGCAGGATCGTAGCGCCTTCGGGGGTGTGGGCCACTTCCGGATGAAACTGCAGGCAGTAAATGCGCCGCTTGTGATCGTCCCGCTTCATCGCCGCAATCGGCGAATTGCCCGTATGCGCGATGGACCGGAAGCCTGGCGGCATCCGCTCGATCCGGTCCCCGTGCGACATCCACACAACGGTCGATCCGCCCTCGCCCACTCCCTTGAAGAGATCGCTGCGGTCGTCAATCGTCAGGTCGGCTCTGCCGTACTCCCGATGCGGTGCCTTGACTACTTCGCCTCCGGAGAGATGCGTCACCAGTTGCATGCCGTAGCAGATGCCAAGAATGGGAATCCCCTGATCGAACAGCTCCTTCGGGACGGTAGGGGCCTTCTTCTCGTACACGCTGGACGGGCCGCCGGAGAGCACGATGCCCTGCGGACGGTAGGCCAGAATTGTCGCCAGGGGAACCGTGCAGGGCAGAATCTGCGAATACACCTGCGCTTCGCGAATGCGGCGGGCGATCAACTGGGTGTATTGTGACCCGAAGTCCAGGACCAGGATTCTATCGTGCCAGAGTTCCATGTCTTAGCCAGTAGCATATAGCTGGCAGCTAGCACCAACGGGGGCGAAATTTTCTCTCTGCGCTATCCGCTACTTGCTATTGGCGTTACTCCCAGTCCATCCGGTAATTCGGCGCTTCTTTGGTGATGATGACGTCGTGCACGTGGCTTTCACGGAGGCCCGCCACGGTCTGACGGATGAACGTGGCCTTCTGTTGCAAGTCGGGGATCGTCCTGGCCCCGCAATACCCCATGCCCGATTTCACCCCGCCGACCAGTTGGTAGACGACGGCGGCCAGCGGGCCCTTGTACGGCACTCGCCCTTCGATCCCTTCGGGAACCAGCTTCGGCGCCGGTCGGCCGGCCTGGCCGTAACGGTCTCCACCGCCGCGCTCCATGGCACCGATCGAACCCATCCCGCGATAGACCTTGTAGGTCCTGGCCTGATAGAGCACTGTTTCGCCCGGCGATTCCTCGGTGCCCGCGAGCAACCCGCCGAGCATGACCGCCGACGCCCCGGCAGCCAGCGCTTTGGTGATGTCGCCGGAAAACTTAATGCCCCCGTCCGCGATGATCGGTACTCCGCTGCCTTCCAGCGCCTTGGCGCAGTCCGCGATAGCCGTCAGTTGCGGCATCCCAGCGCCTGAGACGATCCGCGTCGTGCAGATCGACCCGGGCCCCACACCGACTTTTACGGCGTCGACGCCCACCCTCAGCAGGTCTTTGGCAGCCTCGGCCGTGGCGATGTTACCGGCCACCAGTTCCAGGTCCGGGTGCTGCTTTTTTATCAGTCTGACGGTGTCAAGCACCGCCTGCGAGTGCGCGTGCGCCGTATCGACGACTACGAGATCCACGCCCGCCTTTTTGAGCAGGCTTACCCGTTCTTCCGTCTCCGGTCCGACACCAACAGCCGCTCCGACCCTCAGACGGCCGTGGGCGTCCTTGCAGGCGTTGGGATACTTAATGCGCTTTTCGATGTCCTTGATGGTGATCAGGCCTTTGAGCTCGAAGTGTTTGTTCACGACCGGCAGCTTTTCGATCCGGTGCTCATGCAGAATCTCCCTGGCCTTTTCGAGACTGGTCCCTTCGGGAGCGGTGACGAGTTTCTCTCGTTTCATCACCTGCGACACCTTGAGATCCATGCGGGTTTCGAAACGGAGGTCGCGATTGGTCAGGATGCCGACCAGCTTCTTGTTCTTCGTGACCGGAATGCCAGAGATGCGGTATTTCGCCATCAACTGGTGGGCGTCTCGAATAGTCTGATCGGGCGAGATCGTGACGGGATCGAGTATCATCCCGCTTTCCGATTTCTTGACCCGATCGACCTCCGCAGCCTGATCGGCCGGCGCCAGCACCCGGTGAATGATCCCGATGCCGCCCTCGCGCGCCATCGCGATAGCCAGGCGGGACTCCGTCACCGTATCCATTGCAGCGCTCACGATCGGAATGTTGATTTTGATGTTGCGCGATACGAAGGTCGCGGTCTCCACCTCGTTCGGCAACACCTGGGACTTGGACGGCACGAGGATGACGTCGTCGTAGGTCAATCCGAGCCTAGGTTCCTTGTCGAGCATGTTCCCCCTTGTCGCAAGGGCCGCTCAGACCTGCTGGGTCTGCTGCGCCTTTTCCAGTTTCGCCTGCGCTTCCGCGTCTTCCTGCAACCGCTCGCTGCCCTCTTCCGCCGGCATGAACTGCTGCACCCGCGTGTTGCCGCTGTCGACGACGAAGACGCTGCCCTTGGCATCGACCGCAATGCCGTAGGGGAAGTTGAACTGGCCATCGCCGTTGCCGAAGCCGCCCCACTGGGTGATGAAGTTGCCCTCCCGATCGAACTTCTCGACCCGGTGGTTGCCGGTGTCCGTCACGTACACATCGCCCGCTCCGTCCACGGCGATACCCCAGGGTGAGCGGAGTTGGCCGGCTTCCTGCGCCAGCGGGCTGCTGGCATGCCCAGCTTCCGCGCTGCCGCCCCATTTCGCGAGCAACTGCGGCAGAACGTTCGTACTCGTGTCGAATTTCTGGACGCGGTGGTTGCCCATGTCCACGACGTAGACCGATCCGTCGTTCTGGTCGACCGCGATGCCGCGTGGAAAATAGAACTGGCCGTCGCCGTTGCCGAAGCTGCCCCAGGCCATGATGAACTCGCCCGTCATGTCGAACTTCTGCACGCGGAAGTTGGCGCTGTCAACGACATAGACAAAACCGCGGACCCGGTCGATCGCGATACCCCAGGGCGCGTTGAACTGCCCTTCGCCGTTGCCCCGCGAGCCGAATTTCATCAGGTAGCCGCCGAGCTTTCCGTCAAACTTCTGCACACGGTGGTTGTTCGTGTCCACCACCCACACGTCGCCTTTGCCGTCGCAGGCGATGCCCGTCGGGTTGTGGAAATTCGCGTTGGCTGACCCGAAATTGCCCCACAGAATGATGAAGTTGCCGGCATTGTCAAACTTCTGAATACGGTTATTGCCGTTGTCCACGACGAAGAGGCACCCTTGCTGGTCGACGGCCAGCCCGTACATCGGGGCCATGAACTCACCGCCATGCAGGAGCGAGGCGCCGCGCCCAGGTTTACCCCACTTCGACACACAGAGGTAGCCCGACGTGTTGACCAGGATGGTCGCGCTCGCCGGCGTCGACACGTTGTTGCCGACATCCTTGAACCACACATAAATCGTCTTCTGGCCGTCGCCCGGAGACAGAATGAAGGGAATCGTCGCGCCGAACTTGGCCGCCGGTTCGACGTCGACCCAGCCGGGCGTACCCGCCATCGGAGTCAATGGGCTTTCCGAGATGAAGTACGCGGCTACGCCCGTATCCAGGTCCGTCGCCGAGATGGTCACGACGACCTCCGGCGAGTTCGTCATGAAGGCTCCGTGATTGATGACGGCGTAGGGATTCTGCGGCGCCGTGATGTCGATCAGCACCGGTGTCGCGGTCACCTCTTCCGACAACGGGCTCTCCGTCCCGTCCTCGAAGACCGCGGTGACCGCGTAGAAATAGGCCGTGTCGTTGGTCAGACCCGTGTGCGTGTAGGGATTCGTGACGCCTTCAATCTTAGTGGCGCTCTGGATCGTCAGATGGGACGTCGTGTTGAAATACAGGTTGTACGACACGGCGCCGGGCACTTCCATCCAGCTCAAGAACACTTCCGTGTCGCCCGCTTTGACCGCTATGCTGCGCGGCGGTTGCGCGGTTCCCTCGCCCACGGCCTGCGTCGTCTCCTTCTTGCCGCGGTTCAGTTCCTCTTCCGTCGGCACATACTTGAGGACGCGGTTGTTGCCGCTGTCGACGACGTAGACACAGCCTTCTTTGTCCACCGCGATGCCGTAGGGGAAGTTCAACTGGCCTTCCGTCTTCCCTCGGTTCCCCCACGAGCACAGAAAGGTACCGTTGCCGTCGAACTTCTGAATCCGATGATTGCCGCTATCCACGACGTACACGTTGCCCAGCGCGTCGCACGCGATCCCCCAGGGCGATTTGAACTGGCCGGGACCGCTGCCGTCACGCCCCCATTTTGTCAGGAAGCTGCCGCGGGCATCGAATTTCTGGATGCGGTTGTTGCTCTCGTCGGCTACGTAGATGTTCCCGACAAAGTCGACCGCGACCCCGCGTGGGAAGAAGAAGGCCCCGTCGAAGCTCCCGTCGCGCCCCCATTTCAATAGAGGCTGTCCGTCGGACTGGAATTTCTGGATGCGGGAGTTGCT
Source organism: uncultured Nitrospira sp. (assembly GCA_964445795.1). GTDB lineage: Bacteria > Nitrospirota > Nitrospiria > Nitrospirales > Nitrospiraceae > Nitrospira_D. The sequence goes on from CAYULI010000030.1 coordinate 15,723, forward strand.
CGTGTCGGACACATAGACGTTACCTTCCTGGTCCGTCGTGATCCCCCAGGGGACGTCGAATTTTCCCATGTCGGCGCCGCGCCAGGCGAACCCGAACTTGCCCCAGGCCTTCTGGACATTGCCTTCCCGATCGAACTTCTGGACGCGGTTGTTGCCGCTGTCGGCCACATAGACCATGTCGTCCGGCCCGACCGTCAACCCGCGCGGATAATAGAACATTCCTTCCTGGGAACTGGGCTCGCCACCCCACCGCGCCAGAAACTTTCCGTTCTTGTCGAATTTCTGGATGGAATGGTTGTCCGTGTCCGCCACGTAGATGTTGCCGTCCTTATCGAGTGCGATCCCAGTGGCGGAGTTGAATTCGCCGTCATCCACGCCTTCCCGTCCGAATTGCATCGCCAGAAGGTACGGGGACGGAATCGCCATCACTTCCTGAGACTCGGGGCTTTCGCCCTTCGGAGTCACGACTGTGACGACATAGTGATAGCAGGTGCCGTTGGCAAGATCGTCATGCACGTAGGGAGACGTGGCGCCTTCGAGACAGGCGGCCTTCTCTTTCTTCACGCCGATGACGGTCTTGAAATCTTCCGGGCCGGCGATGGGACGGGTCAGCTCAGAAAACTTGATCTGCACGCCCTTGGTGGTCTGGAAATAGAGGTTGTAATATAGGGCATCAGGCACAGGGTCCCAGGTGATCGTCACTCGCCCGTTGCCCGGTTTCGCCTGCACATTTTGCGGTGGTGGAGGGAGTTCCTCCTCCTCGGCCACAGAATCGCCGGCTCCCCATTCTCCCTGGGAACCTTCCGCTGACAAAACCAGCCGATCGAACCGAAACATTTCGTCGAGTAGCCATGCTTTGATCATAGGGGGTGCCTCGTGTTGCTAATACCGACCGGTTGCAGGAAACAATGGGTCTTTCAACGACTTAGATCGGGATTGGCCAGTCTAGCAAAGCCGCGGAAAGAGAGTCAAGGAGCGGGGAAGCACAGACAGTGTGTGAATACGGCATCTGCAGCTCTCGCGGCCGGTCCAGAGACAGGCGCCTCTCTACAGCTACCCTTGCTCAACCGGCTCTCCGACTAAATCTTCTTTGATCTTCAATTCATCACCGATCTTTTCCTCTTCAAGTGACTTGAGTTCGACGGAGGCCTCTTCCCCGTTAACGGGAGGCGCGTCCTCGCCGACTCCTTCGATAGACTCCGGCATGGTATGGGCGTCCGGACCAGTGGTTATGTCCGGCAGGGTCTCATCCATCGGCAGCAGCGATTGTTCGGCCTCGCCCAATTCCTTGAACTCCCGCAGCGGCGGTAACTGCGACAGGTCTTTCAACCCGAAATGCTCCAGAAAGAACTTGGTGGTACCGTACATAATCGGCCGGCCTGGCACTTCCTTGCGGCCGACGATCCGTATGAGTTTGCGCTCCAGCAGCGTCCGAATCACGCCCGAGGTCTCCACACCGCGAATCTCTTCGATTTCGGACCGCACGATCGGCTGCTTGTACGCAATGATGGCGAGTGATTCCAGGGCCGAGCGGGAGAGTTTGGCACCGGATTTAGCCTTGTCCAGCCGTTTGATCCAGGGCGCATACTCCTGCTTGGTCACCAGGCGATACCCGCCGGCAATCTCTGCCAGTCGAATACCACGACCCTCCGTTTCGAGGTCTTCCGCGAGCCGCTGCAAGGCCTGCTCGACCTCGACTTTCGTGACATCACCCAGGGCCGCCACGATCCGGGTGGTAGAAAGCGGCTCCGACGACACGAACAACATGGCTTCGAGAATCGCCTGCAACTCCCGCTGGGCAACGGCCTGTGCGACGGTGAGGGCAGCCCCGCTGCCGCTCGCCGAGTTGGGACTCCGGAATTCCGGCGCAGGCTGCGCTCCGTCCGCCATCGATGCCTCCTGAGCTATCTCTGCCGCGATCGCAGTCATGTTCCCCTCCATTCCGAATCAGCATCATCCAGTTCCGCCGGATCCGGCACCAACGAGAATGTCCGCGAGACGAGAATCGGCCCGAAGGCCTCGGATTGGAACACCCGCACCACCCGCAACCGGATCAGCTCCAGCAAGGCCAGGAACGTCACGATGATCATCATCCGGTGGCAAGACGCCTCGAACAACGTTTCGAACGAGACCGACTCCCTGCTTTCCAACGTTTCCAGAATCAGGTTCATCCGCTCCCGCACCGTGAAATTGTCCGGAATGATCTCCATCAATAATTTTTTACCGGGACTTCGCTCGAGAATTCCCTTCAAGGCGTCGACCAGATCGAAGAGCGACACGTTCTCCAGCAGGGTTTCGTCCGCCTCCAACTCGACCGGCGGGGCCTGTTCGCGACTGAAAATCTCCCGCCACATTTTCTCCTGCCCGTCCAGTTGCCGCGCCGCCTCCTTGTACGCTTTGTACTCCAGCAGCCGCCGCACGAGTTCTTCGCGCGGGTCGGGGCCGTCTTCTTCGTCCTCCGCCGTTTCATCCGCCGGGAGGAGCATTTTCGACTTGATTTGGAGCAAGGTCGCCGCCATGACCAGAAACTCGCCCGCCACGGAGAGATTCAGCTCCTTCATGGCCTCGACGTACTCCAGATACTGTTGTGCGATCATGGCAATGGGAATGTCGTAGACATTGATCTCGTTTTTCTTGATGAGATGGAGCAAGAGATCGAGCGGTCCCTCGAAATTCTCGATGCGCACTTGATACGGGAGCTCGGTCTGCTCGAAGCCGTCAATTCGGGGATTCACACGGCTGGTTATACCAACTTATGGGGTGGCCGGCAAGCCCGAATCTATATGTAGGGGATACGGGATCGATTCTCCCCTATTTCATCTTGAAGGCGTATGCGAGAAGCAGGGCTGCCACCAACAGAAAGGACAGGGTGACGGCATACTGCCCGACCGGTGACTGAAGCAAGCCGGTGTTACGGTCTTCCCGGGCCGTGCGTTTCGCGCGTGCATAGCGCGGCGCCTGATCGAACCGCGCCTTGGCGAGATCGTCCGGACGCTTGAACTCGGCGTCGGAAAAATCGACGCCCGCGAGAAACTGCGCGCCCGCGAACGACACGTCCCCATCGAATACCGAGTAGGTGAAGAACGTTTCGCGGCTGAAGATGGCCTCTGAAAAATTCGCGCGGCGGAGGAACCGGCTGCCTGAAAATCCAGTTCCCGACCCGAACCGGGTTCGTTCCATGGTCAAAGGCTGCTCGAAACTCACCTCCAGAAACTCGGCCATGCCGTCGAACACAGCACCCGTGCACTCGACCGGCCCCCGGAAGACCGACCGGTGGAACCTCGTGTGCGGACCAAACTTTGTGTCCTTGCACGCCAGAACACGGCCGAATTGGTCTTGGACGAAGTACGCCTCCTTGTCGAATTGTGCTCCGGAGAGGTCCAAGCCGCCCTGAAACACCGATCGGGAGAGATCGACCCCATCCCGAAATGTCGTACCCCGGAGGTCGAGCGGCCTCTCGAATTGCAGCGTGCCCTTGCGCGACCGGTGACGGACCGTCCCCGTCACGATCGAGTCCCGGATTGTCACAGGAGCGCGGACGAGACGGAGTTCGTTGGCATTGAGTTCGGACAGCGCAGCCCGCTGCTCGGAGGACAGGCCTTTGGGCAACTGCGTGACCTCGACGGGCAAGGTATCGAACGACACCTCCCCGTGGATCACGACCCCGCTGAGATCCACCGGTTGCCCCTCGATGATCGCCGCGATGACTGCCGCCCCGCTGACGGCATTTGCCTCCCGCTCGGCCTGCGTGCAGCCTGCGGCCAAGTGCCTGATCAGCGGGGCCGGTTTCCCTTCCACCGGCGCCGGTGCCTCGATGACACAGGCAGCGCGCACCGATTGGCCCGGCAGAAGGCTCGCAACACCGGACCAGGCCAACAGCCCGAAGCATATCCGGAACGCCATGGGACCGATTCGCATGGGGTCGTTATACGAGATGCCTCACGGCAAGGCAAGGCGCGGGGTCGTAAGATTGCAGGACGCAGTGATCTGAAGAGCCGACAACGGCGATGAATCAGGCAATGGGTACGCCGGGCCCCAACCGCTCCACAATCGACCGATACTCGTCGTTGGTGAGTCGATGCATACCGAGACTGAGCCGGCGCGTCAATTCGGTCTGATCGGGAATCCGGAGGATCTCCTGCAACAACATATGACTGACCGGTGGCGACGAGACCCATCGCCGCGTGGTCGCGACTCGAATAAAGCCGAATTTCGCCTCCGTCCTCACCTCATCCCTCACGAATTCGTCCATTTCCTGAATGGGCAGGACCGGCGAGAGGATTCGAAACTCCGCGCAGAGGCCGACCTTCAGCGCGTAGACGAGGCCGTACGAATCGGGAAGGAGGTACTTGCCAAGATTCTCGCGGATCAGTGCAGTACAGCAGCCCCAAAGTCCGTGCCGCAGTTGCAGCTCCGCGCTCTCGAGTGAGCTGCGCTCCCGCAGCGTCGCGGCGGTAAACAGAAAATGGCTCATGGTCGTCGTGAGTCCGGGCCGGCGGTGGCAAGAGGCGGACAGGCAAAGGAGTCGATCGAGATCGGCATCCGGGATGGGTCGGTGCCTCTCCGTTCGGAAGCGATGAGAAAACGCCGGCCGCTAGTTGTTGCGGTAATCGTCGTGGTCGTCTAACAGATCTTCAGACTTCTCGATAAAATCTTCGCTGTCGTCTTCCCCGTCGAGAGCAAGATCTTCCTCCATGTCATCTTCGATCTCGCCTTCCATCTCCAATTCCTCTTCGACCAGCTCCTCTTCGAGATCGGTCACTGTCGGCTCAGCGGGGGCAGCAGCCTTCGTTTGCAGCGGCTTGTTCGGGGCCTCCTCTTCCTGGCCCACTGCCTTTTTGGCGGCAGCCGGCTGGCCGACCCGGACGGCGGCCTTCTTCGGAGCGGCCTTTTTCGCGACCTTCTTCGCCGGCTTTTTCTTCGTGGCCGGCTTGACGCGTTTCACAGCGGTGCGCTTCTTCGTAATCTTTTTTACCGACCGCTTCTTCGACGATTTCGCAATCTTTGTTTTGGCTGAAGCTTGCTTGGCAGCGCCCTTCTTCTTGTTCTTCGCCATCACCATTCCTCCTCCGACGTGTGCAACGCTCGACCGGTCGCGTGGCGGCCTCCATCTAGCATGAACGAACAGCCTCTTGCAACCGCCTCTTTTCGGACCCCCTGCGCGATCCATCCGGTCCCCGCTGAGTGTCGCTCACCTCGGCCCATGGCACCAGGACCGCAGTACCGGCAAGAGCATACGCAGCCGCATGGGGAGCAGAGTAACGTATAGAACCAACCCCCGGGTAAGGCTTTCCCTCTACCGGGATGAGCCGGCACCCATGATAAGATCAATGCTGAAGAAAACCAGCGGGATGAATCCTTCGGGCCACGACGGAATCTAACACTGTTGGATAACTAAAATTATAGAGTCGCGCAAGAGGAGACTCGTGAAGCGCTTTCTGCTCATCGTAGGCATGACAGTGGGGATAGGGACGCTCCCCTGGGCAACAGTGGCCGGCCCACCCTACACGCAGATCGTCATCGAGGACAGTTCGCCCTACTTCGTCCCGGTGACTGCCACGATCGCCAGCGGCAGTCCCATCCGGTGGGAAAATCCCACACCCACTCACCATACGATCACCCATAACGCCTGCGTGGATGACAGCGCACCCTGCGCATTCGACTCGGGTACGGTCGCGCCGGGAGAGACCTATACACTCCCAGGATTGCCCCCCGGCCGTTATCCCTACCACTGCCGCATCCATCCAATCATGCGGGGGGTGCTGACCGTGACTGACGGCTCGTCCATGCCTTCCCAGCTCTAACGTTCTTCGCTCGTATCTCGTCTCTCGCCGCTCGTCTCTGAAGACACGATTGCGAAATACGCTTCGTAACTCCGGAGCTCTTGCAGGACCGCTGCCCCCTCAGGTAGGCTGCGTGTCCCGACAAGGGCTGTCACCAGATGAAACCGGTCGCCGCCGTCCAAGATCCCCTCCATCTGGAGGGAGAGACGTTGAACCTCCTGGCCTGGCGCATTCCAGACCTGGTGACATACCAGCACAGCGACGACGAATACTGGTTCGCCCCGCTCGACGACAATGTTCCGCTCGTCCGCTTGAACCGAATCGGCGTGGAAATGTTGCGGTCGATGAACGGCCATACCACCGTGGGCGCCCTGCTAGAAAAATACGGCACCAAAGTCTGCGGCCCCGACGGGCAGCCCGGCCACTGGCACCTGGAGCGCTGGGCAACGCCCAATTACTCCCTTTGCTATTACGGGGCCGAACCGCCGGGCGGCCACCGCCACAAGGCGAAGTGGGACATCCTGCTGCAGCAAATTCGTGAAGGCTGGTCGGGACAGGAAGGGTTCGAGGGCGAGGAACACCTGGAGGATTTCCACCTTCATGAATTGACCGACTCCGGCAAGGACGACGGCCATTTCGACTTGATCGAAACGACCGTCTCCCATCTGTTTCGTGAACCGAACGACACGCTGAACGGGTTGACCTACGGCAGGCTGTTGATGCGTCAGCTCCGCAAGCTCGGCTGGTTCCATCCCAAACCCAAGGTCATTCTGGAGGTCGGCGGGGGACTGGGCTACGTCGCGCGCGAGTTCGGCAAGGAACTGCTGCCCTTCGAGAAACAGAACATCAGGTATCTCTCACTGGACATCACGCAGCCGTTTCTGCAACTCCAACTTGAACGAGCTAGGGCCGGAGGTTGGAATTGCGCCGGCACGCGCGCCAACGGCGAGTGGCTGCCTTTCGCCGACGGCTCTATTGACCTCGTGATCGACAACGAGAACATGGCCGACATGACGCCGGTGAAGTTGACGCGCAAGGAACTCACGGAAGGGAAAGGTGACACCAAGCAACATCAGGAGGCGCTCGATTGGATCAGGCGGCTCCGGCTTCCCATCGAGGCGAATCCGCCGGACGACGTGATCTTCAACTTGGGACCGATTCGATTCGTGGCCGAACTCTGGCGTGTGTTGAAACCGGGAGGTCGCGCGTTCCTGACGGAGTTCGGCATCGAGGAAGGCTGGCCGGCGCCGGTGAAATTGCCGGGCCATACAGAATACGAAGTCCAGTACAGCCATCTCCGGCAAGCCGTCCGCTGGCTGGGCTTCCAGGAGCGCTGCCTGTCGCTGCCCCAATTCCTCGCATTGAAACCGGACACCAAAGTCCTCTGCACCGGCGCAGCTTACACCATCCAACGGTTCTGCCAGGCCATGAACAAACCCTTCACCGTACGCGCCTATACGGAGCAAGAGTTGCAACAAGCCCTCGGCGATATGTTCCCCAGACTGCACGGGTGCCACTACCACGACGTGGCCGATCCCGCCTGGTTCGGTCTGCTCGACTTCAAAGTGCTGTTGCTCGAAAAGCCCGGCGGGGCGCCGAAAGCCTCGTTCACCGAGAACAAGGGCTATCGGTGGTATTCGCAGAGGTAGGAAGTGCCGCGCTAGATCAATCCGGCGATGACGGCACGAAACGCGCGCAGATCATCCAGGCGTGTGGTAACAACGTCGTAGACCTGCCCGTAATCAATCTTCCGGTACACGTGCACAAGCAAATTTCTGAAGCGCGCCATCTGTTGTAAGCGGCTCGAAAGATCTGCGGGGATGAGCCCGGCATGCTCAAGTGCACTGAAGCAGCCGGCATACTCTTCGGGAACCTGATGTAACCGTTTAGCCGATACGTGAAAGCAGAGCGCCAATGCCGCCTCAATAGCGATGAGCAATCGATAGCAGGCCACATCGAGAGTATCCTGATTGGAAAGGAACTGCCCGCGGGACAGGCGACGAAACTCTTCAAACGGTTTAGGGACGAATCGATTTCAGCGCACCGCGCCCGGATGAGATCCGTATTGAGGCTCATGCTGCAAAGGCGTCCTTCGTGCCTTGACGAAGCAACGGGGCGAGATCGAGATAGCGACGAGCAACATCTTCGATGGTAGCGGTCAAGAAAGCTTCATCCCGGCAAACGAGAAGGCGGCCGCGCAGAACGTGATACAGAAACGACAGCGGCGCCTCGTTCAGAACCCGGACATCCACCGGCAGTCCCGCCACGGCCGTGAGCCGAACCGATAACTCCAAGGCAACCACCGGACCAGGCCTAGCCATTGGCTCACGAAGATACAGACCGACATCGATATCGTGCACGGTTTCGGAATCGAGCAGTGATCCATAAAGATAGGCGAATCCGACTGCAGGCTCCTTCTCCAGTTCAGCGGCCAACCGACGAAGAAGTCCTTCGCGTGCTTCTTTTTGGACAGTGTACTGTACGCGCTTCATGCTAATGAATGAGCCGCTCAGGCGTTCTAGCTAGACACCGGTCGCATCTTACACTCCTGGACGGATGAGAACAAGAAATGCCCTTTCATTCCATTGGAAAGACCTGGCGGCGCCATGAAAGCCCGCCCAAGTTCACCGAGAACAAGGGCTATCGGTGGTATTCACAGAAGTAGGGCCGGCGCGCGGTCTAGCGGTCTGGTTCAACGGCCGGGACGCCCGCGGCCGGCGGCTCCTCGCGCGGCGGGAGAAAGAAGTCCCACGGCGAACGCACGAACCGCCTGGCTAAGCATCGGAGCAGTTCCCGTTCACTTTTACCAACTTACCAAGCTACTATACTGCCGTTGAAGGAGGTGGGTGAGGTCCCGATCGTTACGGACCGTCGGCAGCAGCTTGCTCATGAGGCGGTCCCCGAATTCGGCCAGGAAGCCCCGATCGCACGGCAGACCGGCGTCGGCGAACAGGTTCACCGCATCCGTGTCCTGAATGATCCGGCCGATCGCCTCCTGCACCGCCTCCCGGACGGCCGGCACCTGCTCCAGGACGTCGAGCAGGAGTTCCCAGTACAGGTAGGCCTCGCGCCAACGCATGCGGGCCGCGAGGACTTGCAGCGATCCGCTGGTGCCGACGCGTGTCCAATGTATCAGGCGCAGCCAGGCATCCAGCCGATCTCCCAACGACTGCGCCGTAACGAAATCCAATGAGTGGCCAGCGTCGTCCGCGTGTCGTTCCCGGCCGCCGCAGGACCGAAAAACGCTAACACCTGCGCCCGCACTGAACCGGCAGGAATCACCGGTGTCGCTTCTGAGACAACTTTGTGGATCATGTCACATCCCGCCGTGCTGAAACCACCACGAACTGTACAAGAGTCCCAAACGGTGGAGCAAGACGGGATGGTGGGGGGTAAAGCGACTCAAGCCGATGATCAACGCCTGGGCGCCACGCCGAACGCCTGGTTGACCAAGAACAAGAACCGGCGGTGAAGTCTACAGCAGTAGGAATCTACTCTCACACGGTCAAGCCGAGATGTCACTCGATGGTGCGGACCCGTTGTTCGAGGCGCTCGACTCGTTCTTGAATCTGGCCGTAAGACAGTTGGATGAGCGCGCGAGTTTCCCTGAACTGTTCATCCAGATGGGCTTGATCGTCGGCATGACGCCGATCGAGGTGCATCTGGAACCCTTCAGCGACAAGCTGAAGTTCATGTCTGAGTCCCTTGGTCAGTACGCCGGTGTGTCGCTTGGCATCGGCAATTTCAGTGCACAGAACCCCGGTAAGATCAGCCCGAAGAGCTTCACTAGCAGCACCAACAATTTGCTGAATTTGTGCCAGCGATTCCTGATCCATGCTCCCCACTCCTTGAAAGTCCGGCGAAGTCTAGGGGCCAGGGACAGGAAGTCAATCAGCCCCTCCCAACGAGCTGCCTTGTAGTCCACCGGCTGAGCACGGGCAACTCTGTCGCTCACCGATTTCCTGCCCTCCGCATCGCTAGATCGATCAACACCCCTTCGCGTAACCCTAGATCGCTGACCAGCACAGTCTGGTGTCCGAGCGTTTCCATGATCGTTCGGATGATGATGGCTCCGGCGGCGATGACTTCTTCGCGGTGTTTCTCCAACCCCGGCAGGCCGACTCGTTCGGCTTTGGTTCGGCTGAGGAGGGTCTGTTCTAGTTCACGAATCGCGTCTAACCTCAACGCGTAGTTATGGATTCGCGCCGGCTCGTAGGCGGGGAGTTTCTGCGCCATCGCGGCGAGCGAGGTAATCGTCCCGGCCGTGCCGACGAATGTCATGTGGCCGGCTCGCGGCATGCCGGCAACCGCAGATTCTGTTTCCCTCCGCACCCAAGTGCGGGCCTCCTGAATTTCTTCGGCGCTGGGGGGATCGTGGCGCAACACCCGCTCGCACAGGCGCACGACACCGACGTCGATGGAGCGCGCGATGGGGGCTTGGTCGGGCCGATCCAGGATGAACTCCGTGCTGCCCCCGCCGATGTCGAGCGCTAACATATCGGTGACACCCGGTGACAAGCCGGATCGGATCCCGACCAAGGTGCGTCGCGCTTCTTCGTCTCCGGTAATGATTTCGACGTCGAGTCCCGCTTCACGCTTGATGCGATCCAGGAAGTCCTGGCGATTGTCCGCATCGCGGACGGCACTGGTGGCAACCGCGGTGAAGGCTTCAACCCGATACGATTCGATCAGCTCCTGCCACTCCTTCACACATCGAATGACGCGATCCATCGCAGCTTCGCTCAGCCGCTTCGTCCGATCAACGCCTTCCCCAAGCCGCAGAATCCGGCGGTCAGAACGCACTTCTTTGAGACGGCTGCCGGAGACGAGATCGGCGATCAGCAATCGGCAGGTCAAGGTACCGATATCGATGCCGCCCAATCGCCGGGTGGAGAAATGGGGCGGGGTCATTCTTCGTTTCTGATGCCCTCCATCTCGGCTTCTAGTTTCTTCCGGGACTCTTTGAGCGTCTGCACCTCGCGTACCAGCCGGCCGATCTCGGCATCGTACAGGACGCGTTCGGCCGTCTCACCTTGTTCCTTCATCTCGACTGCCCGTTCGCCAATGTCCTTGTACAGATCCCGGAGCTGCTGGTCGAGCTTGCGGATTTCAAGCCGCATCCGGAGCAACTCGGTCTCTTCGAGCGCCCGACTCGCCGCCTGCGCCGTGCCGAGACGTAGCGTGGCCAGGCCGGTTTTCAAATCGTGTTTTATTCGCTGTAACAACCCCACGAGCCCTCCGGGCTAGCAGCCAGCGGGAGCGGAAACAGGGGGACTCGTCCGCCCCTTGCCTCGAACCCCGTGTTCCTCGCCTTCTCCTAGCTCACTGACCCCAGTTCCAATTTCTTTTCCCACTTGCGCAACATCGCCTCTCTCAGTCCTTGGTGGGCGGCAGCCTTCAATCCTGGGTCGAGCTTCAACAACGTAAAGGCCTCCTGTCTGGCCTGTTGCAGCAAATCACCGTCCCGCACGATGTTGGCCACGCGGAACTCCGGCATACCCCATTGGCGCAGGCCGAAGAATTCCCCAGGTCCCCTGATTCGTAGATCTTCCTCGGCGATGACGAAGCCGTCGTTCGATTGCACCAACGCCTCCAGCCGTTCCCGCGCGAAAGATGAGGGATACGGGGTAGGGGTAGGGGGGTATGGGGGTAGAGGGGTTCCATTGCCCCGTTGCCCCGTTACCCCCTTGCCCCTCCATACCCCCGAGGCCATGAGCAGGCAATAGGACTGCCCGGCGCCCCGCCCGACTCGTCCTCTGAGTTGATGCAATTGGGCCAACCCGAACCGTTCGGCATGTTCGATCATCATGACGGTCGCATTCGGCACGTCAACGCCGACTTCGATCACCGTGGTCGCGACAAGCAGATGAATCGTGCCGGCCTTGAAATCGGCCATCACGGCTTCTTTCTCCACCGCCGTCATGCGCCCGTGCAGCAAGCCGACTCGAAACTCAGGGAATTCCTCGCGCTGCAGCCGGTCGGCTCCCTGGATGGCGGCTTGCAAATCGGTTTTTTCCGATTCCTCGACGAGCGGATAGACCACATAAGCCTGTCGCTTGTTCCGCAACTCGTCGCGCAGAAGCTGGTAGGCCCGCCGCCGTTGCAGCTCGCCGAACAGAAACGTCCGCACCGGTTTCCGTCCGGGCGGAAGCGAGTCGATGATCGAGACATCCAGATCGCCGTAGATGGTCATCGCCAGTGTGCGAGGAATGGGCGTGGCGGTCAGCACGAGCACGTCGGGCTTGTACCCCTTATCGATCAGCATCTTGCGCTGCAGCACGCCGAACTTGTGCTGTTCGTCCACCACCGCCAGGCCCAAATTCTTGAAGGCGACGCCTTTCTGAATCAACGCGTGCGTGCCGATCGCGACGTGCGTATCTCCGGAGGCGAGTCCGGCCGCCTGCGCCTTCTTCGCGGCGGCCTTGTCACCGCCTCGCATGAGCACGACCTTGAGTCCCAGCGCCTCCAGCATGCCGGACAAATTCCGGTAGTGTTGCTCGGCCAGGATTTCCGTCGGCGCCATCAGGGCAGCCTGATAGCCGGAGCCGCATGCCATTACCATCGCATGCAGTGCCACCACTGTCTTTCCGGACCCGACGTCGCCCTGCACCAGACGGTTCATCGGGCGCGGGGCGATCATGTCGTGGAAGATTTCTCGAATCACCCGGTCCTGTGCCGGCGTCAGGCGGAACGGCAGAAGACGGGCCAGCTTCTCCAGCATCGGCGACCGCGGATCGAAGGTGATGGTCTTGGGTTCGCATTGCACGGACCGTTGCCGCGCAGCAAGCGCCAGTTGCAGCAAAAACAGTTCTTCGAAAGCAAGGCGCCGATGCGCCGCCGTCTTGCCCTGCTCCAACAGTCGGAGATCGGTCCCGGCTTTCGGGAAATGCACATGTTGCAACGCTTCCTGAATCGGAATCAATCGTTGTCGCGCTCTGACCGGCACCGGCAGGTGGTCGCGCAAGTCGTGCGCATACTCTTCCAACAGCCCCTTTTCGAGTACACGCATCTGGCGGGAAGTCCATCCCTTCGTCTCGTGATAGATCGGGACGATCCGCCCCACATGCAGCGTGGATTCCACCTCATCCCCGACCAGTTCAAACTGCGCCACATCCATCCGCGGCACCATCCAACCCTGGCGACCGGCGATGACGCGCCCGCTCATCATCACGCGCTTCCCGACCGTGAGTACATCTTCCAGGTAGGGCTGGTTGAAGAAAACCGCCTGCATACGTCCCGTCAGATCCTCTACCTCGACTTCGAGCACGCTCAGCCGCCGATGTCTCGTTCGCTTGGCTTCGGACTTCTTGATCGTCCCGCAGACCGAGGTGACCATACCGGGAACAAGATTCCCGATCGACGTCATCACCGAGCGGTCTTCGTATCGCCAGGGCACGGTCCACAACGCGTCTTCGACCGTCTCGATGCCCAAGCGTTGTAGCAGTACCTGCCGCTTTGGCCCCACGCCCTTCACAAAGCGGATGGGCAGTTTCCACAAGTCCGTGCGTGGTTTCTCGCCGGCAGACGGTTCGCCGGCCGGCTCTTCCCGTTCGGGCAGACGCTCGGCGCTACGGCGCAGCGATTGGAGAATCGCCTGTGCCCTGTGCAAACGCTGGCGCTGTTCTTCGAGAGGCAGTGTCTGATGGAAATCGACAAAGAGATCCCGCAGTGAGACGAGGCGGGCCTCAATTGCCTTGGGGTATACACGCTGCGCGAGCGCGGAGAGCACTTGGGACGCGACGAAACTGCTGAGGTTCTTGACCGCCCCCAAACGGGCGCAATCATCCCGGCTCGCAAACTCGATGGGCCGTGCGAGACGGTCCAGCCAATCTTGAAACGGCGTTGCGCGGCCCGGCTCGGAGGGCGTCTGCATACCGAGAGCGGATCGTAGCATAGCACCAGGCCCCACTCAATGTCGGCACGAACCTCCAGAACGCTTGGTCGACTTTGCCTAGGGTGCTACACTTGGACATCGCGGTTCCCTATGTATCGTCGCAACATCACGCACATCCTCATTCCGCTCGGCGTGGCATTGCTGCTTTTCGTCGCCTACCAGATGTTCGTGAGACCCATGATTCCCCCACCGCCGGTACCGGCTCAGACGGCCCCGATCGAGCCGGTCGCTCAGTCTTCTTCGGCTCCCGATCCCGTGTCCCAGGACGAAAACACGAGACCCGTTCGCGCGCTCGATCAGACGGTCGTGCCCGCCATCAGAGAAGCCGCCCTACTGGAATCCATTCGCGATGAAATCGAAAAGGGCAACCTCGCGGCAGCCGAGTCGAAATTGACGGCGCTGCCTGCTCCGATCTTGTCCGATCCTCACGTAAGACCGTTCGTGGCGATCCTCTGGAACAATCTCGGGCTGCACCAGGAACGCCTCAACGGCACTGCCGTCTCGCTGAACACCTTCAAGAAAGCAGCCGCCTTGGACGATCAGAACGCCGTCATTCAGCTCAACTTGGCCCATGCTTACTGGGAGCAGCGCGATCGCGCGCTCGACATGGACTTTCTGACGAAACTTATGGCGCTCGCTCCTGGCGAGCCCTTCCCCCACCTGGCCATGGCCGATCTCTTGTACGAAGCGGACCGGCTCGATGAGGCCGCCACGCACCTGACCCAGGCCACAGAACGGTTGAAGAATGATCCGGCGCTGCAATCCTACCTGGAGAAGGTCGCGGCGAAGATCCGACAAGCCGATGCGACGGAAGCGCGCATGACCGCCCGAAGCAGCACCCATTTTACGGTGAAATTCGAAGGGGCTGAGGATCAGAGCACCTGGACCACGGTGCTCGGCATTCTGGAAGAAGCCTACCGCGACATCGGACAGCGACTTGGGCATTTTCCGTCCAAGCCGATCGTGGTCGTGCTGCACACGAGGGACACGTTTCAGAGCGCGACCGGCAGTCCCGCCTGGGCGGACGGTCTGTTCGATTCGGTTCTGGGCCGCATCCGGATTCCGACGCAAGGCGCGACCGCCGACACCAAATGGCTGACCGACGTCCTCCGTCACGAATACGTGCATGCACTGCTGCACGACCGGCTGGGCGCCAGCGGCGGAGCCTTGCCCGTCTGGCTGAATGAAGGACTGGCGATGCAACTGGCGGGAAGCGACTGGCCCGAGCTGGACGAGGCCATGAAGGGTGAGATCAAGGTCATTCCGCTGCCATACCTCGAGGGATCGTGGGCCCGGCTGCCTTCACCGGTCGCATCGTTGGCCTATCTGGAGGCCAACTCGGCCGTGCGCTTCTTGATCGACCGGTGGGGCATGGCCCGTGTGGATGAACTCCTGACCGCGTTCAAAGCTCGCGAATCGGTAGCGACCGCGCTCCAATCTAAACTGTTCGTGTCCTACGAACAGTTTCAGGCCCGCTGGCTCGACACTTTTCAGCACAAACGCACGTAACCGGACCCCGACTTGCCCAGGAAGCATGTTTTCGACGGGAACCAGCGGCGAAGGTTACAGCGCTTCCGGCGCGCGGTCCTGCTGCAGCACGCGCGGCCAGGTTGGCAGCATGGAGGCGTGATCATCGGACGCTTCGTGCGTCTCCTCTTCCGGCTCATCCTGGGTCACGCGATCTTCCCACACAATGCGCCGGCCGCTGCGATCGAACATGCGGATTCTGAAATCGAAGGTGGGAGAGAGTCCGGACCAGCTTCCGGCCCGGCTCATCAGCCGGTCGGCCACTCGTTCGACTCGGCCGAAGCCGGCCCCGTCGGCTGAAAATTCATCCTGCCAGACTAACCAGCCGGTCGCCGCGTCGAGTGCGCGGATCAGGAACGAGGGTTGCCGACACGCCGGTTCGTTGACGACAACCCTCGTGACCGTGGCACGCCGCGGCGTGACGGTTGAAATCGTTTGTCCTGTCTCCGGTCCATTTCGCGGCGTGAGGTTGAGCAGTCCTTCCCACTGAAAGGCTCCTGTTTTCGCATCGTACACGCGAAGGACAAAATTCGAGAGGTCCGTGGCGCCGAGCCCGACACCGCCAGCAAAGATGCGTTCCTGCTCAGGATTCGCCTGTTTGCCGCTTTCTTCTTTCACATTGAGTTCGTAGGTTTCGTCCGACAACACGGCGCCGCTCGCTGCGTCGTAGACTTTCACCGTGATCGTGGATGCGTCGGCCGCCTGATAACCGAACCCGGCCGCGACGATGGTTCCTTTCAGCCCGTCGAGGGGTACGGCCGTCTCCGCAGCGACCAATCCGACCGCCGGAGAGCACATGAGTCCCGCGCCTGTTGCGACGGCCGACAGGATGAATCGGGGGTGCCGCCGATGGAGGCTACTAGTTGGACGGTATGGCTTGGGGACGACTGGAACGGAAGGTTGTGGAATCAAGAACGCGAGGAGTCGAGAGAACCAATCGATCGGCGACATACCCCCTCCGTGATGGTATGACGCATTCTGCAAGACAGCGACTGACTGGTAAATTCCCCAGTCTAGGAGGATTCCCCCCGAAAGAGGGGTTGCAGGCTAGCGGCGAATTTCCCCGAACAAGCGATAACGGTGGCGGGCAACGAAGCGATACCCGCACTCCGCGGCACGCTTTACAAGCGGAAGCTTGAGCAACGCGAGCAGCATCGCGCCCCCTGGCAGGGCCGGCACGAATGGAAGAAAGGCATCGAGTCCCCTCTCGATTGCTCCGGAGGGCTGCACGAGAAACGCCAGGTCCGGCCGTCCCGGGTCGTACCGTTCCCCTAAAGCCCGTTTGGCTTCTTCGCTCTCGTAGGGGACAAATCGAATCCCTTGAGGGGGTTCTTTCATCTGTTCGAGCTTTTCCTTCGTGGCCAGGCAGAGCCGGCACTCCCCATCGTAAATCAACAGGCTCTCCTGGCTCGGTTCCCGGCTGTGCGCACACTCTTCTCCGCTCATCCCGGATATCAGCCTAGCACCCTCTCTGTCTCGTCAACAAGGCGCCGTTGCGGTCCGAGACGACCGTGTCTATAGTGCCGCTATGAAGTCGAACAGGCTGCTGCCCATCCTGCTGGGGATTCTGATCGTCGAAGGAGGGACATTGGCGTTGAATCGCGAGAGTGTCGCCGCATCGGCCCACGGAACTTTCCGGGTCGGGTTCCTGATCCTGATGCCGGTCGGGCTGGCGGCTCTTGTGTGGCAGAGTGTCCGGTGGGCACCGATGGTCTGCGTCATGTACGGCACGGTCGGTCTGGCGCTTGATCTGGCGACCGTCGTGCAGATGATCGCCAAAAGCCAAGACGGATGGTCCGGCTTCTTTACCGCAGGAATCAGTGGGATTTTGCAGTTCCTGTTGATCGTCTACGGCGGAAAGGCTTTGCTGGACGTGGAGCGGCGACCGTCGCCTCCAGGATACCATCCTCCCAGTCCTCCACCTCCTTTCTGACTGGGAGCAGCTTGACCCGCTGGAAGCCGGCATCTTTTAACCATCGGGTCGTCTCCGCTGCCGTATAGGTATTGCCGCCCTCCGTAAAGAGAAGCATGGACACAGCGAAGAGGCTCGCTTCGGCCGGGTACAACCCCTCCCGATCGTGCAGAAACGCATCTTGAACGATCAGGCGGCCGCCCGGATTCAGCGCGGCGCGCACCCGTCTAAAAATTGCCTGATTGTCCGCCGGGGAATAGATGTGGAGCACATTGGAATACCAGACGACGTCGTAGGTCCCTCGAATGTCCTCCTGATTGAAGTCAAGCGGGAGATAGGACAGCCGCTTGCCCGCGCGATGGGTGGCGGCGATTTCTTTCGCGACATCCAGCGCGGCCGGACGGTCGCAGACGGTCGCTCGCAGACGCGGATTCCTAGCCAGGAATGCCAGGGCGTAGGTTCCGGGCCCACCGCCGAGATCGAGCAAGGTTTCAGCGCCACGCAGATTCAGTTGCGCCGCGATGGCCGGAGCTTTTTCGAGGGTTCGATGGTGCATCGCCCAGGTGAATTGCCGCCGCCAGTCCGGAGTGTCCGGCATGTCATGATCGATCGGCAAGCCGCTGCGCACGGACTCCAGCAGGCGGACCCAGTCGGTCCAATGGTTCTTGATCAGCTCCAGATAACTTCCGCGATAGGCCGGATGGTTGGCATTGAGCGCCGTCGCCGCGAGACGGCTGTTCTTGTACCGCTCGCCCTTTTTCTGCAACAGGCCGGCCATTGCCAGGTTCCGACAGAGAATCGTCAGCCCCCGTTCGCTGACCTTGAGCGCGGCGGCCAGTTGAGGGATCGTCCAGGTCCGTGCTCCGACGGTCGTAAACAGGTCCAGCTCTAAGGCGGCGAGCAACACCCGCGGCAGCCGGTATTCCGACACCACGTCACGAAACTCATCGAATGTTCTGATGCGTCTCCTCATCCCGTTGCTCCGATGTGGCGGCAGCACCAGCGGATCAGGTCCTCGATTTTGTCGAGATTGCGGAAGTCGACGGACCGGACGAACGTCACCGCCACGAATTCGTCGTTCATCTCAGTCGATTCGGCAAACCCGGACTGGAGCAGGAGCGGACGAAATTTCGAAACCGCCGGCTGAATAAAATACTTGGCCTGCTTGGCGACCTCGTCGGTGCCCAGGTCCTCCGGCGTTCCTTCCGACATGAGACTCATGACATCGTCCATCGCTACGCCGTACTGGCAGACGACCGTCCCCTCCGGTTTCACCTCAAGCAACCAGCCCCCGTCTCCGAGATCGAGCACGAGCGGCCCGCCCGTTTCGATCTCGTAAAACTGCGGAAAGGATTTGAACAGCGCGGCCCGCGCGGCGGGCCAGTGAGGTGAGGGCGCCCGGCTCACGGGTGGGACTCTCGGACCGATGGTTCGGGCACCGCGAGCGCCAGCCGCTCCCGGAGACATTGGAGACGCCTGGTATTCTCTTCCAGTTTCGGCAACCTGTACTTCCGATCCATATAGACGACCTGCTCGATCAGATCCACTGCCTCTTGTAGCCGTCCCTGCGCTTCGTAACATTGAGCCAGGACGTAGCGGGCGCCGCCCGTGCGGAGCTCGTCCCGCAGCCGTTCGGCGATCGACTGGCTGGTCTGACAACAGGCGATCGCGTCGTCGTAGCGTTTCTGGGTAAGGAAGGTCCGACCGAGCATGCGCCAGGCATCCGCCTCACCGCCCTGGTTTCCCAGACGGCGCATCAGCACTAGGGAGCGCTCGTACCACTCGATCGCTTCGTCCAACTGACCCGTCTCCCGCGCCACCAATCCGAGATCGGAGTACAGAACGGCTTTGGCCGCCTCGTCGTGGGTCTTCGTCATCAGATCGAGGGCTTCAAGATAATAGGCCCGGGCGCGATCCCACTCACCGGCGTCGGCACGCAGATTGCCCAGGTTGGCCAGCGTCGTGCCGATGCCCTTCTCGTCGCCGAGGATTTTCTGCAGCTCAAGTACCTCATGGTAATGCGCCTGCGCAAACTCCCGGCGGCCACTGACCGCGCAGATGTTACCGAGATTCCCCAGCGTCGCTACCAGCGCCCGACGGTCCCCCGTGAGCCGGTCGCACTCCAGCGCTTTCGCGTAGCAGGCATAGGCTTCCGTGTAGAACCCGCGCGAGAAATGCTCGTTACCCTGGCGATTGAGTTCTTCCGACAGTCCATTCCGAAGAGACATGTCAGGTGCGCAGCAGCCGTTCGACCGCCTCTTTACCGCCCGCGAGGATGGAAACGCCATCCCCGACGAGCAGACTTTCGAAATTGTATTTGAGCAGGCGGCGCAATCCTTCTGTGGCCTTGCCTATATCCGCGTATTTGTCCGCCGGCAGCATGCTGACGAAGCCGGCAGGCTTCCCGATCAAGGCGTCTCCGACGATCAGCACGCCGCGGCCCTGTTGAATGAACAAGGCCGACTCGCCGGGCGACTTCTGATCCTTGAGCTGGATCACCCAGATGCCGCCGGGCAGCAACTCGCCGTCCTTGAAGGTCTTCGTGGGCTTCAGGTCCATCAGCGGCGCGTCGGCGTCCGGCACAAACAGGTGGCACGCGAATTCCCTTTGATACGTTGGGGCTTCGCGGGTGTGGTCGCGGTTCGTCACGATGATGTAGTCGACCGGACGGTTGCGCCGGATGAAGGTCCCGGCTTCCGCCGTCATCGGAGGAGGATCGACAAGAATCTTGTGTTCGCCGACCATGAGCAAGAGCCCGTTAAAATCGAGCTGTTTCTCGTCGGAGAACCAGGACCACTGCCAGATGCCGGGCAAAAGCTGTTTCATGAATAAGCGCTGTCGCTGATGACTGACAGTTTATGACACGAGTTATGACACGAGCGCGGTCACAGCGCCGCAACCGCGTCCTTCACGGCTTTCGTGACCTTCGCAACAATGCCGTCGTCGTTCGCCAGATCGAGGATATCGTCTTCCGCCACGGTGATGAACTTACGATTTGATCCCTTCGTCAGCGAAATCAGGAACATGCTGTTCGACGGCGTGACCGGAATGACGACCTGTACCGCGCCGTCGATTCCGTTGACCAGCTCCAGAAACCTCTGCTTGCCTTCTTCAAGCTCATCCATACTTGTATGTGTCCTTCCCTGCCCTTTCGGTTCGAACGACACGAGTGGCGCCGATCTCGGAGCCCAACCGTCCGCAGCCGGTTCCTCAAGCGGGCGAGATGCGAGAACGCACAGTCCGATGAATAAACAGCGCCCCCTTTCTGCGCGCCGCCGAGCCGGTGAGGCGGCCGAGCCGACTTGGCTGATCGGCGACAGGACCCGCTACATCTTGTTCGCACCGCCCGCCAACAACTTTTCCACCTCCGCAAGGATGACATCTGCGCCGGCCAGATCCATGTTTCCCACGCGCTGCCATCGGATGATTCCGTTCTGGTCGATGACGTACACGTTCGGGATGAACCTGCCCCCCCCGTACAGCTTGTCCGTCACCTTGCCGGGATCAAGCAGATACGGATAGGTCACTTTCACCGGAAAGGCGGACAGAAATTCGCCGACGTCTTTTTTCGAATTGCCGGCTGAGTTGACGCCGATGACCGCGACGTTTTTCCCCTGCGTCGCTTCGTGGACCTTCTGCAGATTCGCCCCCTGGATCATGCAGGGGTCGCAGATGTGGAACAGGCCGAGGACCACGACCTTGCCTTTATAAGCCTCCAGAGACACCGTTTCTCCCGTGATCGCCGTCAGGGTGAATGTCGGAGCCCTTTCCCCGATCTTGAAGAAACCGGCGGCCAGTACGAGCGGAACCACGAAGATCGGAAGAACCAGCGCCCCGAACGCAAGCAGAATCCGTTTCATGGGAACCTCCTTGATGCGCGCGAAGGCCACCCGCATCCTAACATGCTGATTTTTTCATGGGCAACCGAACCGGCCGGACTCACTCGGCGGGCGTGCCGTCGCGTTGATTGAGCATGTCTTCAAGCTGCTGTTTGGCCTGCCCGTCGAACCGGATGAACTCGACACCGAAATGGTCGCCCCGCCGCCACCGCACCACGGCGAGGGCGACGACGAGCGGCGGCCGCGCCCCGGACGGCTGCACCTGAAGACAGAGGTGCGCTCCATTAGGAATGTGCTCCTGGCTTTCGATTTCCCCTCCGGCGATGGTCAGATTCCGCATGACGCCGTGGCCGGAACCGTGGTCCCCTGTAAAGTGGACCACGTAATCGACGGGCACCCTCGGCTTGCCCCTTGTCTGCATAGGTCCCACTCCTGAACTGATCCCTTGTAAGGGAAGAGCGCGACGCTTTCCCTCAGAGTTCAATGCGAGGACTCGAACAGTCCCAGTTGAAGTTCCTCCGCGCGCGTAAATGGGATGGGGTACTTTTCGGTGAAGCAGGCGTTGCAATACTGATCAGGCGTGCCTGGTGCGGATTTGAGCATGCCGTCGAGACTCAAATAGGCCAGACTATCCGCAGTGATGTATTTCCGGATCTCTTCGATGGAATGGCTCGAAGCGATCAGCTCCTTCTTGGTCGGCGTGTCGATCCCGTAAAAACATGGAGAGATGATCGGGGGCGAGCTGATGCGCATATGCACTTCTTTCGCCCCGGCCTGCCGAATCATCTTCACGATCTTGCGACTCGTCGTGCCACGCACCAGCGAATCGTCCACGACGACCACACGCTTGCCGTAGAGCACCTCCGGCACGGCGTTCAGTTTCACCTTCACGCCGAAATGCCGGATCGATTGTTCCGGCTCGATGAACGTGCGACCGACGTAATGGTTTCGGATCAAGCCTGTCTCGAATCGAATCCCGCCCCCCTCGGCATACCCAAGCGCGGCGGGCACACCGGAGTCCGGAACCGGAATGACGACATCGGCCGGCACCCACGACTCCTGGGCCAGCTGTCGCCCCAAGGCTTTGCGCGTTGCGTACACGGCGTTGGCCCCGAAGATCCGGCTGTCGGGCCGCGCGAAGTAGACGTACTCGAACACGCACATGGCCGGATGCGTTGGGGCGAAGGGCCGGTGGCTGTCGAGCCCCTGATCGCTGATGACGATCAGTTCCCC
>CAYULI010000031.1:0-37562 GCA_964445795.1 uncultured Nitrospira sp.
CAGGTCGAAGAGCCGATCTACATTCGGCCGGCCGAGCGCGTGACCTGGCTGTAAGACACGATGTCTGTCCCGGTGCGTGTCGGTTCGAGGCGCACCGGGAACGGACGCGAGAGGGTCACCGAAGGGCAGGGAGTCTAAAAACTCCCTGCCCTTTGTCTATCCGGCCCCCATCTTGAAAGAACGCATGAGCGGCGGGTATGTGTGCGGCACCGGCTGGCGCCTGTCCTGCGGCCGCCGGTTTATCGTGCCGCGTTGTTGTAGAATCTCCGCTTCACCAGTTCCGCGGCCAGCACGTAGCCGGCCAGGATGACGGCTAAGAGGAGGAGAAAGGACGGCGGCATTGGGGTCAGTCCCAGCGGCGCGGCGATCGGAAGGATGGGCAGCAGCAAGGTCGCACACGCGACCGCCGCCGTGGCGAGCACGAGGTAGGGGCCGGGCCGGCTGGTGAAACACGTGCGCCTGGTGCGAATGACCAACACGATGGCCGAGGCGGAGATGACGGATTCCACGAACCACCCGGTGCGGAATTGTTCCGGCGAGGCCCTGAGGACGAGCAATAACGCGCCGAAGGTCAGGTAGTCGAACACGGAGCTCACCAGGCCGAACGTCAACATGAATTTTCGGATGAAGGCGATGTCCCAGCGGCGCGGCCGGTCAATGAATTCGGGATCGACGCGGTCGGTCGCAATCGTCATCTCGGGAATGTCGGTCAGGAGATTGGTCAAGAGGATCTGTTTCGGCAGCAACGGCAGGAAGGGCAAGAAAAGCGAGGCGCCGGCCATGCTGAACATGTTGCCGAAATTGGCGCTGGTCGCCATGAAGACGTATTTCAGCGTGTTCGCGAACGTGGTCCGCCCCTCGCGGACTCCCTGGACGAGCACGTCGAGGTTTTTCTCCAACAGCACGAGATCGGCGGCGTCTTTCGCTACGTCCACGGCGCCGTCCACGGAGATGCCGACGTCGGCCGCATGCAGCGCGGGCGCGTCGTTGATTCCGTCGCCGATATAGCCTACGACGTTGCCGGAGCGTTTCAAGGCTCGGATGATGCGATCCTTTTGAGTGGGCTCCACCTCCGCGAAAATATCGATGTCGGCGACCCGGTGTGCAAGGGCATCCTCCGTCATCCGGCGCAGGTCCTGCCCGGTCAAGAGCCGTCGTCCGTCGAGCCCGACCTGCCCGCCGACGTGGGCCGCGACGAGCCGGTGATCGCCGGTCATGATCTTCAGCGAGACGCCGAGGTGCCGTAACGAAGCGATGGTCTCCGCCATGCCGGGCTTAATCGGATCGGCGAACACCAAGAGTCCGAGGAACGTCATGTCCGTCTCCTGCTCCTTGTCGATGCGTGTGGCCTGTCCCATGTCTCGATAGGCCAGACCGAGGGTCCGCAGGCCTTGCCGATTGAGATCCTCAAACTGCCGTTGAATCTTCTCTCGGCAGTCCACGATGGCGATCGCCGTTCCATCCGGCAATTCGGCGTGCGTGCATGCGGCCAGCACAGGTTCTACCGCGCCTTTTGTGATCAACAGGTGAGTGGTGGGTGACGCGACAAGGATGGACAGTCGCTTGCGAAGGAAGTCGTAGGGGACTTCGTCGAGTTTGCGATAACCGGACAAGTCGTGCGCGCCCTGTTCGCGAAGAGCTTGGTCGAGCGGATTGACGAACCCCGTCTCGTAGGCGGCATTCAGATACGCCTGGAACAGGACCCGGTCGCTCTTGCGTCCTTCCAGATCGAGCGCCGCCTCGAGGCGCATCGTCCCTTCTGTCAGCGTGCCGGTCTTGTCGGAGCAGAGCACATTCATGCTCCCGAAGTTTTCGATGGAGGTCAGGCGCTTGACGATGACCTTGTGCTGAGCCATGCGTCGCGCGCCGTGCGCGAGATTCACGCTGATGATGGCCGGGAGCAATTGTGGAGTCAGGCCGACGGCGAGCGCCATGGAAAAGAGGAAGGAGTCGAGCACCGGCCGGTCAAAATAGACGTTGATCGCAAAGATGGCGAGCACGAGCAGCAGCGTCACTTCGAGCAGCAAATAGCCGAAACGCCGGACCCCCCGCTCGAATTCGGTCTCCGGAGGCCGGAGCGTCACACGATGGGCGATGTGTCCGAGCACCGTGTCCTTGCCCACGCGCACGATGACGGCGGTGGCATGCCCGCTGACCACATGCGTGCCCATGAAGAGGCAGTTCGTCCGCCGGTGAAGCGGGGCATCGGCCGGCACCGGGCCGGCCGATTTCTCGGCTGGGTACGTTTCGCCGGTGAGGACGGCTTCGTCGACAAACAGGTCCTTCGATTCCAGCAGCAGGCCGTCTCCGGGAACGCTGGAGCCGGCCGAGACCAGGACGATATCGCCGGGGACGATCTCCTCCAGCGGGACTTCGACCGGTGTCCCATCACGCCGCACCTCGGTGGTGACCCGCACGAGCGCGAGCAGGGCCGCCACCGCCTTGGCCGCGCCGTGTTCCTGCCAAAAGCCCAATAGGGCGCTGACCATGATGATGCTCAAGATGATGAGCGCAT
The DNA here is from genome assembly GCA_964445795.1 of uncultured Nitrospira sp. Taxonomy (GTDB): domain Bacteria; phylum Nitrospirota; class Nitrospiria; order Nitrospirales; family Nitrospiraceae; genus Nitrospira_D. The sequence continues at coordinate 2,516 of CAYULI010000031.1, forward strand.
CGGTCCGGTCCGATAGAAACAGCGACACGGTGGCGGCGAACAGCAGGATCAGGATGATGGGGCTGTGAAATTGCGCGAGCAACAAGCCGAGGGGCCGGACATCCCGATGGGGTTTGAGCCGCAACGACGCAGAGCGTGCGCGGCGTGCCTCGGCTTGTTCTGTGCGAAGCCCCTCCGGTGTCGTGTCCAGCCGGTGCAGGAGTTCTGGTACCGGAATCGCCCAGTAGGGAGTGCCGTTCTCGGTCACTTCTGGCTTTCTCATGGCGGAATGAGAGTATTGCCAACGGCTGTGTCTCCAAGCGGAGACGAGCGGGAAAAGCGAGAAGGGCGACGCATCAACGATGCGCCTTTCCCGCTTGTCGCGCCGGTCGCGATCTTCCCGCATTTATTTATTCATATCGCAGCGCCTCGATCGGGTTCAGCTTCGACGCCTTGTTGGCCGGGTAGAGGCCGAAGAATACGCCCACGACGACGGAAAACGAAAAGGCCGTGACGACGGCCTGCGAGGAAACGATCGTCGGCCACCCGATCATCGTCGTCAGCAGCCGGGCGATGCCGATGCCCGCGCCGATGCCCAATGCCCCGCCGATCGCCGTCATGATGACGGCCTCGATCAGAAACTGGAGCAGGATATGGGCGCGCTTGGCGCCGACCGCCATGCGGAGGCCGATCTCCCTCGTCCGTTCCGTGACGGACACGAGCAGAATGTTCATGATCCCGATGCCGCCGACGATCAACGAGATCGATGCGATGCTCATCAACATGAGCATCATCGTCCGGCTCGTGCCGGCGATCGTCTGAGCGATGTCCTCCATGGCGCGGATCGTGAAGTCGTCCTCGTCGGACGACTGGAGGCGATGTCTTGCCCGGAGAAGGTCCTTGATTTCGTCGACGATGGCGGGAATGTCGTGACGCGATTCCGTCGCCACGATGACGATTCCGACGGTGCCGAGAAACTTCGTTCCGAGGACCTTGCGTTCCGCGGTCGAAAACGGGATGACGACAAGGTCATCCTGATCCTGCCCCGTGATCGACTGGCCCTTGGAGGCGAGGACGCCGATGACCCGCAGCGGCACGTTGCGGATGCGGATCTCGCTGCCGACCACCTCTTCGCCGCCTTCGAAGAGATTCTGCACGACGGTTTTCCCCAGCACGGCGACTTTCGCGGCTGAGTCCATATCCGAGGCCGTGAAGAAATTGCCTTCGGCAATCGGCCAACTGCGGACGTCGAGGAACTCGGGCGTGGTGCCGAGGACGACGGTGCTCCAGTTGTTGTTGTCGCGGACGACTTGCAGCACCGATCGCGTGGCGTACATCACCGTCGTCACCCCGCCGATCTTTTTCTCGATGTCCTGGGCGTCGTCGACCGTCAGGGTCGAGACGCTGCCGAGCCCGCCTCGCACCCCGCTGACGGTGGTGGCGCCCGGCACGATGATCAACACGTTGGTGCCCAGGCTGGCGATTTCGGCCTGCACGGAGGCGGTCGCGCCCTGGCCCAGGCTGACCATCGCCACCACGGCGCCGATGCCGATAATGATGCCGAGCATGGTGAGTCCGGCCCGCAACGGATTGCGGCGTAGTACGCGGAGGGCAGACAAGACCGTGAGCCAGAGAAAGGACATCATTGGTTTGCTGAGTCGTCCGGTCTATCTTGTCTATTTGGGCTGTCCAGTCAGTTCGAGCCAATAGGCCAGACAGACTGGATCGATGAAATAGACCGGATATAAGGCCCGTGCCTGTTCAGCGCATCCTTGGCCCCGTCTCGAAGCCGGGCGGCAGTTTCTTCTGGGTCCGCTCGTCGGGCGTCTCGATGCCCACGATGACGCGGTCGCCCTCCTTCAGCGGGCCCTCGGTAATTTCCGTGAACAGGGAATCGGCGATGCCGGTCGTGACGGGGATCCGTTGCGGCCGCCCCTCTCCGTCCAGCACCCAGACGTGCGGGACTTTCCGGTCCACCGGGACGTTCGGCATGCGGAATCGTAGCGCCGCGTTGGGCACCCGCAGGGGATCGTCCTTCTTTGCCGTGACGATCGTGACGTTGGCGGTCATGCCGGGCTTCAGCTTGAGCTCGCGGTTGTCCACGGTGATCACCACGTCGTAGGTTACGACGCTCTGAATGCTGATCGGCGCGTTGCGGACCTGCGTGACTGTGCCCTCGAAGAAGTGTTTCGGATAGGCGTCCACGCGGAAGGTGGCGATCTTGCCTTCTGCGAGGCCGCCGATATCGGACTCACTGACGTTGGCGTTGACCTGCATCCGGGTCAGATCTTGCGCGATCACGAAGAGCGTCGGCGTCTGAAAACTGGAGACGACGGTCTGGCCCACGTCCACGTTGCGGGAGATGACAATGCCGTTCACGGGAGAATAGATGGTCGTATAGCCCAGATCCAACTCGGCCGCAGCGAGCGTCGCCTCGGCCTGATCCCCTTGCGCCTGCATGACCTCCACGTGCGCGACGGCATCGCGGTAATTGGTTTCGGCGAGATCGAGATCGGCTTGCGATACGAAGGCCTGCTTGCGGAGGATTTCCATGCGGTCGCGCTCCCTCTTGCGCTGCGTCTCCATATTCTTCGCCTTGGCCAGATTCCCTTTCGCGCTCTTCAGCGCCGCACGCGCCTGGCTGACTTTGGCCAGGAACGGCTGCTGGTCGATCTGCGCCAGGACCTGCCCCTGCGTCACGACGGAATTGAAGTCCGCGAAGAGCTTGGCGATCTTGCCGGAAACCTGACTGCCGACCTGAACGGAGACGACGGGATTGACGGTGCCCGTGGCAGTGACGAGCGCGGTAATCGGACCCCGGTCCACGAGGGCGGTCGTGTAGCGGACTGGCTCCGTACTGCTCAGGAACCAGTACCATGCCCCTGAACCGACCACAGCCAGGGCTGTCAGGCCGACGGCGATCCAGGGAAGACGCGATCGCCGACTCGGTGCGGGAAGAGGAATGACGGAGACGGGGAGTCCTCGGCCCTGGTCCATCGGCGCATCGAACGAGGCCGGGGCGGCCGGGGTGGCTGGGTCCCTGGGAATCACGTGGCTCAGCGGCACATGGCGGGTTGGTTCGCGCTGGTCATCACTCATATCAGCCCCCCTCAGGGACCGCACCGGACGGCTGTTTCCGGCGGAGCCGATCCGCGATCATCTTACGACATTCTTCTGCCAGGAGCAGAACGCAGGCGCCCAGGGCCAGCGGCCCGAAGATCCAGAGCGGCAACGGGCGCGTCCCGAAAATCTCGTTCCCCACCGGGGTGTAGGTGATCAACGCGAGCAGGGTCAGTTCCGTGGCGATGCCCCAGAGGACGAGCTTGTTGGTGAACCAACCAAGCCGGACAACCGACAGCCGATCCGAGCGGCAGGCGAACACGTTGGCGACTTGCGCCAGGACGATCGCGGCGAAGGTCACGGTGGTGGCTTCCTTATATAAAGGAGAGGACCAGTCCAGATGGACGCCCCAGGTCCAACCGCGGCCATACAGATAGAGAAAGAATCCGCCCATCGCCACGGCTGCTTCGACGATGCCGAGGAACAGGTAGGAGCGCAACAGGAGCGGCAGGCTGAGCAGCCGTTCCGTCTTCGGTCGCGGCGGAAGGTCCATCACGTCGTCGTGAGGCCGCTCCGTCCCGAGGCCGAGGGCCGGGATCATGTCCGTGCCAAGATCGACCGCCAACACTTGCGGGATCGTCAGGGCCAGGGGCATTCCGGCGAAGCCGTAACCAAGGAACGGCACGATTTCCGGGACATTGCTCGCAAGGATATAGGTGGAGAACCTCCGGATGTTCTCATAGACCGTGCGCCCTTCTTCGATCGCGCTCACGATCGTCGCGAAGTTATCGTCGAGCAGGATGATGTCGGCGGTTTCCTTGGCCACGTCCGTTCCGGCGATCCCCATCGCCACACCGATGTCGGCCCTCTTCAGCGCGGGCGCGTCGTTGACGCCGTCGCCCGTGACGGCGACGATCTCGCCCATGTCCTTGAGCGTCGAGACCACCCTCATCTTGTGACGGGGGGCCATGCGGGCGAACACCGGGTCTGGTTCGCCCGGCCGGGACGGTGTCAGCAGTTGCCGGAGGTGCTCGTCGCTCATCCGGTCGAGCTGCGCCCCTTCGATCACCGGCACGAAGCCGGCGGTCGGAGCCGCGGCCCGCTCGGGTGCCAGTCCGATCTTCCGCGCGACGGCCAGCGCGGTGAGGGGGTGGTCGCCCGTGATCATGACCACGCGCACGCCAGCGCGGCGGCAGGTCGCGACGGCCCGCGGCACTTCCCGGTGCGGCGGGTCCATCATGGCCACGAGTCCCAGAAACGTCAGGTCCGTCTCGATCGTCTCCACTTCGATGTGTTCGGGCTGATGGACCACTTCGCGCATGGCTACGGCCAGCACGCGATAGGCCTGTTCGGCGAATGACCGGCTCTGGCTCAAGATGCGCGTTCGCTCGTCGGGCGTCATCGTCACGGTTGCGCCGCAGACCAAGGCCGTCGCGCAGAGCGGGAGGACCGACTCCGGCGCGCCTTTGGTGAAGGCGATGAGGCGGCCTTCCGACCAGTGCAGCGTGCTCATCCGCTTGCGGTCGGCGTCGAACGCGAGCTCGCCCATGCGCCGGAGTGGGGTACGGTGCGCCAGCCCGTGCTCGATGGCGAATTCGAGCAGCGCCACTTCCGTCGGGTCGCCCGTGACGGCGAGCCGCCCATCCTGGCGCCGGATGCGTTTGGCATTGTGGCAATGGAGGAGCGCGTCGAAGAAGGTCTGCCACCGCTCGGCGTCGGTTGTGCTGACCAGGCGGCCTCTGGTGAAAAAGCAGCCTTCGCGCGATTCGATCACGAGGCCGTCGACGTAGAACCGGTCCACCTTCATGCGGTTTTCGGTCAATGTGCCGGTCTTGTCGGTGCAGATGACGGTGGTGCAGCCGAGCGTTTCGACCGAAGGCAGGTGCTTGACCAGCGCCTTGCGCTTCGCCATCCGCTGGCTGCTCATGGCGAGCGCGAGCGTGACGGTCGGTAACAGCCCTTCTGGCACGTTGGCGATGATGATCCCGATGCCGAAGATCGCGCTGATCCAGAAGCCGAGCCCGGTCCACAGCCCGATCGCGAAGAACGCGGCGCCCATTGCCATAGCGATCGCGGCGATAACGCGGGTCACTTTCACGATTTCCCGTTGCAACGGGCTGGGGCTCGGTTCCACCGCGGTGGCGAGGTTCGCGATCCGGCCGAATTCCGTCCGCATGCCGGTTGCGAACACGACCGCGTGCCCGTGCCCGGACAGGATGGTGGTGCCGGCGAAGACGAGATTGGGCTGATCGAGCCAGTGTCCGTCCTCCGCTGCATCGGCCGTCCGCCGTTTCGGTTTGGCCTCGCCGGTGAGCGCGGCGTTGTCGACTCGCATCCCGGTCGCCTCGATGAGGCGCGCGTCCGCCGGGACCCGTTCCCCTTCTTCGAGCAGAAGTATGTCCCCGGGCACGATCTCGCTCCGTGCAGCTTCGACCGGATGTCCGCCTCTGAGCACCCAGGCCTTATCGGGGAGTAGCCGGTGGAGCGCCTGCACGGCCCGCTCTGCCCTGTATTCCTGGAGAAAGGCGAAGACGGCGTTGATGACGATGACGCCCAGGATCGCCCATCCCAAGGTCGCCATGCCCTCGCCGGGTCTCACGAAGTCCGCCGCGAAGGCCAGGCCGGCGGCGATCCAGAGCAGGACGGCGAGGAAATGGGTGAAGTGGCGGGCGAGCCCGCGCAAGACCGAATACCGGTCTGGTGCGGCGAGAACGTTCGGACCGCACTGCGCGAGGCGGCGGAATGCCTCGGCATGCGCGAGGCCGCCGGCGGCAGTTTCGAGCCGTTTGAGCACCTCGTCGCCCGGCAGCCGGTTGATGTCATGGTATCGGAATTCCTGTCCGCTAGCCATTTCTGTCTGTCCTGCCCGATGAGGGTTGCATCGGAGATCGCGACACAGGCACCGGATCCGCCGGAGCCGGCCCCGCCTCAGGCACGGGCGCCTCGCACGATCAGCACCGAACAGGGGGCATGCCGCAGCAGGCTTTCCGACACGCTGCCGAGGTGCAGCCGCTCGCTACGAGTCAATAGGCGCGAGCCGATCACCAGCAGATCGGCCTGACTCGCTTCGACCTGTTTCACGATGGTGTCGATCACGTGGTTCATCCGCACCTCGGTGACGGCGGGATAGCCGTCTTTGATGAAGTCGTCGCGCAGCGCATTGACCAAGACAGTCGCGCGATCGAGGACCGGCCGTGTGAGTTCGGCCAATTGTGCCTCGGACAGATAGCGTGCGGCCAGGTCCGTGACGGGGCTTTCCGCCGAGGAGAGGATGGTGACGGTGGCGGATTCCGGCAGGATGCGGGTCCGGAGAAACCGGGCGGCGGCCCGCGAATGCTTCGAGTCGTCGACGGCCAGGATCACGCGGACGAGTTTCGGCGTTGGCTGCTTGATGACCAAGACGGCGCAGGGCGAGATCGCCGCTACCCGGCGGGAGATGCTGCCCAAGAGGAATCCCTTGATGTCGCTGAGCCCGCGGGAGCCCATCACGATGAGGTCCGCCTTCAGCCGGCTGGCCTGCCGCACAATGGTGGCGGCCAGCGGGCCGCGCGCCAGCAGTCGCCGGAATTTCGTGCGCGGGCCGGTGGCCGCTTGTCCGAGCGCCACGCGGGCCGCGCGCTCGGCGTCACGCAATAGATGCCCCCCGGCTTTCTCCATGGCAGCCAGGGCGCGTTTGAGGGCCGCGGGGTTCCTGCCTTTGGCCTTCTTGAGGGCGGACGTATCGATCACGTGCAACAGAATCACCTGGTTCGGTTCCCGTTCGGCCAGCGCCTGCAAAGCTTGGACTCCCCATTGGGCGTATTCCGACCCGTCGACGGCACAGAGAATTCGCATGACCGGCTCCTTCCGTTCTGATCGTGGAATGTGGCACGATTCAGGCAGATGTCTAATCTGCATTGGATATGCCCGTTAAGGAGAGCGAAGCACGCGGAAAATCCGTACGGTTCTCTGTACTTGTAGGAAAGAAGACGGGGCCGCCGAGACGGGCACTGCGGCGTTTTGCAGCAGAGGGGGAATAGGGACTGTGGTGATTGGCGTCACTCAGGCGGCATAGGAAGGGGCATGGAAAGAGAAAAGACGCTTGTCCGTGCAGGGGAAATCAGGAATGGAAGGGATCCGGATCGGATGGCACTTGCATTGCCTTCTTAGACGGTCAGGGAAGAGGGAGGGGGCATGAAAAACGGAATCGTTCTAGCCCTGGCGGTCTGGTTGGCCGGCGCCGGAGCGGTGAGTCTTGCCGAAGGCGGAGCCGTAGCCCGCATCGGGCCGTCCGGAGACCAGCTCGAGTTGAGCCGTCAAGCCGATGGCCGGACGGTCGTAGAGGTATTGCCACTGCATCGGGCAGGAGAGGTCCGGTATTTCAGCGCCGGGGTGGGGTTCGAGGAGCGCGCGGCGGAGTATCCGCCGTTTGCTCTCAAGCTGGTGCTGACGGCAGGAGGGAAGCCGTACCTGGCCGGTGCCACGGTCCGTATCACGGCGCACAAGAATGCGACGGTCCTCACAATCCCTCGGGAACATGTAGAGGGGCCGTGGCTCTTTGTCGATCTGCCCCCGGGGTCGTATGACATCACGGCCACACACGGGAACAGCACCCAAATACTCGGCGGTATCAAGGTCGAGGCGGGGAAACAAAAGACGGTCTATATACGCTGGCCGGAGGATCCCGGGCTTGCGGTGAACCTGCCGGCGGAGTGACCGGCGGCCTCGGCGAGGGCCCGCGGGGCCGGAGGGGAGGGAGGAATTCATGCCGACGAAGAAAAAGACCGGCGCTCCGAAGGCCAAGGACTTCGCCTCGATGACGGTGAAGCAGGTGATGGAGAAGCGGGTACAGTCCGCACACCTGAGGACGAAAGCCGACGTGATCGCCTCGCTGATGATCGAGGGGTTCGGAGCCGTCCCGGTGATCGACGCGAAGGGGAAGTTGGCGGGTATCGTCAGCGAGCACGATCTCCTGGCGGCGATCGACGACGGGCACAGTCTCGGGGCGCTGACGGCGGGAGACATCATGACGGGCAATCCCTATTCCGTCCGGGCGGAGACGACGCTGGGGACGCTGGTGCACGTGTTGCGGGCCAGCGATCTGGTGCGCGTGCCCGTCGTGGACGCGAAGGACCGGCTGGTGGGCATCATCGCGCGACGAGACGTGTTGCGCGCCTACTTGGCGGCAGGGGAACGCCGCAACGGAAAGTGAGGGAGCAGGGATGCGACAGACCGAGTTTTTCATGAAGGCCTGCGATCCGAAAACGTTGACCGTCGAACAGTTGATGCAGGACGCGGTGATGCGCTGCACGCCCCGCACCGACGCGCTCACGATTGCCCATCTGATGACGCATCGGAACATCGGCAGTGTTCCGGTGGTAGAAGCAGACGGCACGCTGGTCGGCATTGTCACGGAGTACGATCTTCTGCAGGCCATGATCGACGGACGCGATCTGCGAAAAGTCCTGGCGACGGAGTTGATGTCGACGAATCCCGTCACGGTCACCGAAGACCAAACGTTGGTCCAGGTCGCCGACCTGTTCCAGGACCGCTACTTGACGCGGGTTCCGGTGGTTCGGAACGGCAAGCTGGTCGGCATTGTCGCACGGCGTGACCTGATCTTCGGTTATCTGAGGGCCTCGCAGTATTGGTCGTAAATTCACGTGGAGCGGGCCCAGCCAGAAGTGCCAGCCCGGCGCGAGGTAGGCGATACATTTGAGGACCAAGGGCATCGATGGATCACAACAACCGGTTACGGGCCGAACTCGACGAGCACGAGCTGGCCGCGCTCCAGCGGTTCATCGGGTGGCTGCGTGAAGAGACGCATCCGTCCGTTCCGAAAGTGGACGCGCACCGGATTTTCCGCGGACTCGATGGACAGATCTTCGTCCCGATGACGGTCTCCGGAACCGCACTCGATCCGCATCTGGCGATGCTGATGGCCCACAAGGCGGAGCTGTTGTACAAACAGACCGGCTGCCGTTTCGTCCTCGTGCAGCGGCTGGAAGGGGACCCCGAAGGACGGAGCTACGTGTGGGCGGAGGGCGCATGGCAGACGGTGCCGTAACCCGCATACGCATTCTGTAGCGCAGTCGCGTTCACCTCGGTCGGGCCAGGAGCGAATGGCAAGGGGCGATACAAGACCGTCGTTCGTCAATGGTCATTCGTCTACCGAGGGAATATGCAGGTCGAAGTCGTCTCGTTGTTTCTGCTTGTCTCGCCATGCTCGCCTGGCTGGCCGCGATGGCCGGGGCGCTGTTCGCGTTCGGCTCAAATGCGCCGCCTTCCCCAAAGCGCCGCGGTCTCTGTGCAATTGCGTATCCGAGCGATGCCACGATCGCATGGGAGTGCCGGACCCTGCGAGCTGGCGAATCGCTGGAGAAGCTGTTCGGCGAGCGCTGGGTCGATGTCGCGCGCTTCAACCGCATCGATCGGCGCCACGCCCGACCCGGCGTCTCCCTCAAAGTGCCGCGAAGGATCGAGGATCTTGCGGCGTTCCAACCTCTGCCTTCGTATTATCCCGAGGCGGAACAGGACGAACGGTTCGTTCTGATCGACCTCTCCGAGCAGTTCCTCGGCGCCTATGAATATGGAGCGCTCCGGTTCGCCGGGCCGATCGCCTCAGGGGCCGGGCCCAACGAGCCCCCCACCGGCTGGTTTCGCGTGACGGCCGCCCATCGCGCCCATCGGTCCTCCCTCTACACCGTCGAGGGGACGGACCGGCCCTATCCCATGAATTATGGATTGCGCTTTCATGTGAATCGGGAGGGCGTCTCATACTGGATTCACGGGCGCGATCTGCCGGGGTATCCCGCCTCGCACGGGTGCATCGGCCTCTATGACGAACCGATGCAAAAGGAACAGTATGGGGTGCCGAACGATCCGGAGTTGAACGACGCCAAGCGGCTCTTCGAGTGGGTGGTGGGCGGCGAGCCGGCCGGAGACACAGTGATCTGGCTTCCGCGCGGGCCGCGTGTCCATATCATCGGCCAGGCGCCGGGACATCGGCCGTTACATCATGGTGCGCCGTGACGGATAACCCGACCCGTAGTCAGGGCTGTCCCAAAGGGGACAAGCATTCTCTTATGGCGTCAGCGCGAAATCGTGGGTCTGATCTCCACCAGACACGTCCACACTACCGAACTGGGACTGGTATCCCTCCGCCGACGCCTGGATGGCGTACTTCCCTGCGACGCCGGATTGGGCGAGCGCAGACAATGTGATAGGCAGCGTGGCGCTGTAGGTGCCGAGCGATGGCGCACCCGGCGGTAGCTGCTCCAGCGCATAGGTGGAGTCACCTTCCGGATCGCCGGGCATCAGCGCCGTGGGCTTCGACTTGATCGTCACAGTAGGACCACCGTTCAACGACTGCTTCGCTGCTACAAACACCGTCACATCGTCGGTCCCCGGCGTCAGAGTCACCTTGCCGTTGATGGTGCGCGGAGGTGTCGAGCCTGCCAATGAAAAGGGTGCGCTGCTCGTGCTGACGGTGGTGATCGTCGTATTCCCTACCGGTACGCCGGTGATCACCGCTGTCGCATGGTCGTCTGCCGTGATGACCACGTCGTAATTGCCCGGATCGAGATGAGCCAGGAAGAACTTGCCGAGCGAGAGGGGCTGGTTAATGTTGGCGTTCGGCATGACCGCACGGACGATCTCGCCGTTGTTTCGTTGAGCTGAGACGACGACGGGCTTGCTCAGGATGGCGGGATCGACAAAGCCCACAATGCCGTTCAGCACAGTCGGAATGACCTTGACCACGGGCTTTAAAATGTATTTTCCGCTTCCGGTCTGGACGATCGAGTGGCAGGCATCGAAATCCAGCAGGAGATCGACCCGCTGCCCGGAACCCACGGTGAACTGGTGGATCAGTTTGATTCCCGATTGCACTGCGTTGGGCGTGTCGAGCGGGATCTCGGTGGGTGTCCCTGTAAGGACGACTGAGTTGGCAAGGGGTGGATTGTTCCCGTTCGGGTTGGGGACCAACACAAGCCGCAATTGGGTATAGTGCCCCGCCGACAGCGGCGCCTCACCGAGGGTTTCCAGAGCGAAATTGGGCTGTGTCGGGTCGTTGAGGCTGAGCAGATTAATCTTCCGCGGCGGGTTGATGGTGATATCGGTCCAGCCGGCGGACTTCTCATCCGCTGAGGCGCTCTGATGGATACGCACTTTGCTGACGGTAACATTCACTTGATCGAAGCCGCAGGCGGGCGCATCGGTCAGCGAGACGCTGACGATGCCTGCCTGTGAGCCGCCAGCTCCGCCGTCGCCACTGCCACATCCGGCGAGCAGGCCGATCGCGAGCAAGCCCATAACGCCGAAAAATGATCTGCCGCACCGTAGGAAGTCATTCATGTCTCGCCCCCCTGTATCCTATTAAGACTTGAGATGAGGAACGTATCAGAGCGTCTCTCCGCAGGACAACCTGATGAAACTGCGTAGACCCTCATCATTCACATGGCAATTCCCCGAGGGATGGAGCAAATCCCATGCAATGCCGTTCCGCGTCCGTCTCAATACGATCTTCGGCAACCTCGGAGGGTCCGCCTCGGACGTAACTGTTTGGAACTACGGTTAAAGCTCAATAGAACCTATCTCAAAATCGATTTTTAGGGAGATCGGTATCTCAACGCCTAGCCGTGCGCATCGGAAAGGATCGAGTCGGGCCGAAAACACGTGTCTTGGTTTCTCGGTATCACAAGTCTGCACTCGTTCGGGACATCGACCTTCGATTTTGAGATAGGTTCTAAACATGGTGTCCAGAGGGGCCTTCGCCTGAGTGTGCACCACATTCCGATCGGTTTGTCGCTGGTGCCGGTCCCGTCGGCATTTCCGTACACCATACAAGTCGAGCGGGGCTTGACACATCAAAATTCGTTGATATATAGTGCGACCATGGTTGCTGCTACAATTCCGCCCAAGAAAGCCGTCATGCTGTTCCATGCCTTGTCGGACGAAACGCGCTTGGCCTTGCTCGAGCGGTTGACAGGCGGGGAGCAGTGCGTGTGCGAGTTGACCGAGGCGATGAAGGCGGGGCAGTCTCGGCTGTCGTTTCATCTCAAGGTATTGAAGGAGGCCGGACTCATCCGCGATCGCCGCGAGGGACGGTGGATGTACTACTCGCTCAATCCGGATGCGATCGAGGAACTTGAGGACCTGGTGATGACGCTCAAGCGGGCGGCGAAGTCGGCGGCGTCGGCAGACAAGTGCTGCTGATTTTTTTTGGCCCTAATTCATCAAAATTGATTGATGGGAGGTGTCTTATGAACGATTCTCAGACGCTGAAAGATGAGATCAAGGCTCGATACGGGCAAGCGGCTTTGCAGGCTCAGAAGCAGGAACGGCATTCGTGCTGCGGGACTGGCACGGTCTTGGAGACGGGCAAGCTGGATCCGATTACCGCTCATCTCTATGCGGATGAGGAGACGGCCGTGCTGCCGCAAGAGGCCGTGCTGGCCTCGTTCGGCTGCGGGAATCCGACGGCGCTCGCCCAGATCGCCCCGGGCGAGACGGTGCTCGATCTGGGATCGGGCGGCGGCATCGATGTGCTGCTCTCGGCGCGACGCGTCGGGCCCACTGGGAAAGTTTATGGATTGGACATGACCGATGAGATGCTGGAACTGGCGAGAGCCAACCAGGCGAAGGCCGGCGTGACGAACGTCGAGTTTCTCAAGGGCGACATCGAGCACATCCCGTTGCCCGATCACTCCGTCGATCTGATCATTTCGAACTGCGTCATCAACCTCTCACCCGACAAAGATCGCGTGCTGGCGGAAGCCTTTCGCGTGCTGAAGCCGGGCGGACGCTTCGCCGTGTCCGACATCGTGATCCGCGGCGAGATGCCTGCCGAAGTCCGGCGCAACCTCGAACTCTGGGCCGGTTGCTTCGCCGGGGCGTTGGAAGAGACGGAGTACAAGAACAAACTCCAGGCCGCCGGTTTCGAACAGGTGTCCATCGAGGCCACGCGCGTCTATAGCGCCGCGGATGCCCGGGACTTATTCGAGGGGACGGGGGTCGACGTCGAGGCGATCGCGCCGCTTGTGGACGGGAAGTTCATCAGCGGATTTGTGCGTGCGATCAAGCCGGCTGTGAGTCCGGCGGCCTGTTGCGCCACGACCTGCTGCGCGTAATCTTCGTACAAGTTGAAAGAGGACCGCTATGGAACTTACCCTGACGGCGCCGATCTCGGCCATCGAGAAGCGATTGAATTTGTTCGAGCGCTATCTGACCCTGTGGGTCGGGCTCTGCATGGCGTTCGGCATTGTGTTGGGGCGGTGGGCGCCCGGGATGGTGGCCACGCTGCGGACTTGGGAATTCGGCGAGGGCAGCCATATCAATCTGCCGATCGCGGTGCTGATCTGGCTGATGATCGTCCCGATGATGATGAAGGTCGATCTCACCGCGCTCCGCCATGTGGGGGACCGTCCCCGCGGACTGGTCGTGACGTTGTTCGTTAATTGGTTGGTCAAGCCCTTCTCGATGGCGGCGCTCGCGTGGCTATTCTTTCGCTATGCCTTCGCCTCGTGGATCAGTCCGTCGGAGGCGGATCAATATATCGCCGGAACCATCATCCTGGCCGCAGCCCCCTGTACGGCGATGGTCTTTGTGTGGAGCTACCTCACGGACGGCGACCCCGCGTATACGCTGGTCCAAGTGACGTTGAACGATCTCATCATGCTGGTGCTCTTCGCACCGATCATCGGGCTGTTGGTCCGCGGTGCGTCGGCCTTGTCCGTCCCGTTCGAAGTCTTGTTCTATTCCGTCGTGGCTTTCATCGTCATTCCCCTGACCATTGGCACGATCTTGCGCCTCTGGCTGATCGGACGTCACGGGCGGGAGTGGCTCGATCGGTCATTTCTGCCGCGGTTTGCCCCAGTGACCATGGCGGCGCTTCTGGCCACCCTGGTGCTGATCTTTGCGTTTCAAGCGGACAATCTGCTGACCAAGACCTGGCATGTGGCGCTCATCGCGGTCCCCATCCTGTTCCAAGTCTATGTCAATGCGTCGTTGGCCTATGGGCTGATGTGGTGGCTGCGGGTGCCCTATGCCGTGGCGGCGCCGGGAGCTCTCATTGGAGCGAGCAACTTTTTCGAATTGGCCGTCGCGACCGCGATCGCACTGTTCGGCGCGGACTCCGGCGCCGCACTGGCGACGGTCGTCGGGGTGCTCGTCGAAGTGCCGGTCATGCTGTCGGTGTGCCGGCTGTGCAATGCGACGCGCGAGTGGTTTACGAGGGAGGTCCCGGCATGAAACGGCGGGTCCTCTTTCTCTGTACGGGCAATTCGGCGCGCAGTCAAATGGCCGAAGGGCTTCTGCGGCATCTGGCCGGCGATCGCTTCGAGGTCCACAGCGCCGGCACGCAACCCGTCGGGCTGAATCCCGGCGCGGTTGAATCGATGCAGGAGATCGGCATCGACATTTCCTCCCATCGGTCCAAGCATGTGAACGAGTTCACCGGCCGGTCGTTTGACCATGTGATCACGGTTTGCGATCGGGCGAAGGAGTCCTGCCCGCTGTGGCCTCACGGGGGCACGACCCTTCATTGGAGCTTCGAGGATCCTGCCGCGGCGACCGGGACGGCCGAAGATCGACGGCAGGTCTTTCGGAAGGTGCGGGATCGAATCAGGATGCACATCGAAGAGTTTCTGCGGGCGTGTCCGTGACGAGCGGCGGACGGAGGCGAAGGTCGTTCGCCGGCCGGTTGGCTCTTTGGGCTCTTATGGCTCCGTGATGATGTGCCCGCCTGGTTTTTCCTCGCCCTCGCTCCATTGCGCCACGACCTCCGCCATCTCTCGAAGGCGCGCCGCGGCGCGGCCGAAGACGCTGTCCGGGGGGTATTCGCCGTCGAGGCCCCGTTCACCCGCCGCTACGCCGGTGAGCAGCTCGATCGCCTCGTCGACGGTGTTGACGGCATAGACGGCGAACTGCCCGGCTTCGACGGCTTCCACCACCTCGCGGCGCAAGGCCAGATGCTTGGTGTTCCGGGCCGGAATGATCACGCCTTGTTTGCCGGTCAGCCCGCGCCGGGCGCAGGACTCGAAGAAGCCCTCGATCTTTTCGTTGACCGCTCCGATCGGCTGAATTTCCCCCAACTGGTTCACGGAGCCGGTGACGGCGAGCCATTGCCGGACAGGCACATCGGCGAGGCTGGAGAGGATCGCCACGAGCTCGGCGACGGCCGCGCTGTCGCCTTCGACTTCGGAATAGGTCTGCTCGAACGTAAGCGACGCGCTCAAGGCGAACGGATGAGCGCCGGCGAACTTGCCCGCCAGATAGCCCGCGAGCGTCATGACGCCTTTGCTGTGGATGTTGCCGGCGAGCTCCGCTTCGCGCTGGATGTCGATAACGCCTTTGGTGCCGACGAACGTGCGCGCCGTGATGCGCGTGGGACGGCCGAACGCATAGTCGCCGAGTTGATGGACGGACAGACCGTTGACCTGGCCGACCACCTCGCCGTCGAGGTCGACGATCAGGGTGCCTTCCCGGATTTCGTCCTGGATCCAGTGCTCGGCGAGGTTCGAACGGTGGCGTTTATGAGCGATGGCGGCGTCGACGTCGGCGCGAGTCACGAACGAACGGCCTTCCTTTCTTGCCCAGTAGCCTGCCTCGCGGATGAGGTCGCTCACGAGGCTGAACCGTAGCGACAGCCGGTCATGTCGATCGGCGAAACGGTGTCCTTGACGGATCACTTCCGCCACCGCGTCCGCGCCAAAGTGCGGCAGTCCCTCTTCGCGGCAGACCTTGGCGATGAACCGGGCGTATTGGCGGTCCTGACGCTCGCTCCGCACCACTTCCGTGTCGAAGTCCGCCTTGACCTTGAAGAGCTTCGCAAAATCGTCTTCGTACGCCTGCAACAGATGATAGAGGACCGGCGGACCGACCATGACGACTTTCACGTTGATCGGGATCGCTTCAGGCCGAAGCCCCGCCGTCGAAAAACCATAGAATTCACCGGGGTCCTCGATTTTCACTTCCCCCGTCTTGATGGCGCGTTTCAAGGCGTCCCACGAGAATGGCTGGCGCAGGACGTCCAGCGCGTTGACGATCAGATATCCGCCGTTGGCCTGCAGCACGGCTCCGGCCCGGATCTCCGTAAAGTCCGTGTAAATGACACCCAAGTGCGCGCGCCGCTCGATCTTGCCGATCAGGTTGGTGTAGGTCGGGTGCGCCTCGTCGACGACCGGTGCGCCGGCCTTGGGATCGTGCTCGACGATCAGGTTGACGGTGTAGCGGGACAAATCGGGCCGACGCGGCTCGAAGCCGGGAATCGGCAGCGACGGCCCTTCGCGCGGCAGAAAATCTTTGTAATGATGGACGATGTCGTGGTGGACGCGTTCCAAATATGCGATTACGGCTGGGAGATCATGATAGGCCCGTCGCAGCGTTTCATAGCGTCCTTCGAGGACGTTGATGACGATCTGATGGTCGAGATGGCGGAGTTGCTGCTCGGCCTCTTTCTCCAAGGCGTGGATGCGCACATGGAACTCGCGGATTTCCCCTTCGAGCGTTTTGCGCCGTTCCGTCAGGCTCTGCTGTTCCTGCTCGGTCATGCCCTCCATTTCTTCTTCCGTCATGGGCCGACCGTCTTTCAGCGGGACCAGGCCGAACCCCACCGGCGTCTCCTCGAAGCCGAACCCGCTCGCAAGGCTCAATGACGTCAGCTCCCGAAACAGCGCTTTTTTCTTTGCGTCGAACTCCTCGCTGAGTTTGGCCTTCGCGTCGAGATACTTCTTGCTTTCGAAGGCCAGGGGAATATCCCGGCGGAGCCCCTCGATGAACCCGGCCATCTCCCGTTTGAACGCGCATCCCTGCCCGGCGGGAAAGGAGAGACACAGGGGGCGTGAGGCGTCCTGAAAGTTGTTGACGTAGCACCAGTCGGAGGGTGCCTGCTCCGTCTGAGCCAGGCGCTTGACCATCTGACGGACCAATGTGCCCTTGCCCGTGCCGACCGGGCCGGAGACATAGACATTGAACCCTGGCCCTTTGATCTGCAGGCCGAACTCGAGCGCTTCCACCGCGCGTTCCTGACCGATAATCTCCGTGAGCGGCTCCAATTCGCTCGTATCCTCGAACCCGAGTTGGGTCGGATCGACCGACGGAGAGAGCATCGACACGGGGATCTTGAATTTGTCCTCCGTCATCACCTATAGCGCCTTCACGGCCACCGCAGGCGGACGCCGCACGGCAGTCGCCTGGGGGCCTTTCTTCCCTTCTTCAAGACCGAAGACGACTTCCGTCCCGTCTTCCAGCTCCTCAAAGTTCAACCCTTGAAGCGCATTGGCGTGAAAATAGACTTCACCGCCTCCGTCTTTGAGGATGAACCCGTATCGCTCCTTCGGGAATAGCTTGCAGATGACCCCCCGATAGGGCGGGACCGGCGGCAAACGCACCTCGGTGCGAGCCCGTTTCTCTCGGTACTTGCGCAACTCGATGCCGATGGCATGAAAAGCCGACCGGATGGCTTCTTCAAAGGTCTTTTCTTCCTTCCTGGCTGTCAACGTATGGCGTCCCGGCAGCGTGACGACGACGAGCGCCTCCGCGACGTTAGCTTGTTTCTTGTGGTGACGGTTCTTCGTCAATGTGACGCGGCCATGAATCAGATCGTCGTGGCCCCGTTGCAAGTCCTCCATCCGAGCTTCGATCTCAGTTCGCCACCGGGGGGTCATAGTAACATTGCGGCACTCGATTTCTAGGTCCATTCTGCCTCCATGGTTATTTCGATTCGCTCGCGCCCATTGACGGAAGCAGCAAACGATGTGCCGACGAGGGGCTTGGCCATGTGGCAAGCAACCAGAGACGAGGGACTCAAGATTCTGCTACCTTGCCCATGAGTCCCGGCTTTCGTACCCGCGCTGGACTGACGCATTTTTCCCCAGTCGTACTCGGACAGGTGGAGCCCAATGCGCCAGTCAAGGAAGGAACAATGAGGGAAGGGGCGAGAGGCACGATGGGAGGTGCGAACTTCTTCATCAATGCCAGGCCCCGTGCCTCAGCCTTCTTGCCCTCGGCCGTGGAACGTGATTTGCGAGGTTGTCCGGCATGCCGGCATTGAGCGAGCAAGCCCTCGAACGGTACCTGCGGGCCCGCTTCGGACCGGATACGCACCTTCTCTCCTGCGGCGTCATCGGCCAAGCCGGTTCCCGGGGCGTGCAGAAACAGTACGGCTACGGCACGCCGGTCAAATTGACGTTCCGCGTCGGCCGCCGGATCCAGTCCGCTGTGCTGGAAACCATGAAGCCCGGCCCCTTCGGGCACGAGCACATGGCCGACCGTGCGCAGGCGATGTTGTGGGATTACGAGTCTTACGGTCGGCTGCCGCGCCATGTCAAGGCCCTCGACGTCGGTGCCTTTACCGCCACACATGAGCTGTTTTCGGTCGCGCATGCGCGCGAGTTCTTCGTGTTGAATCAGTGGGCGGAGGGAACCGATTACCATCTCGATCTCGAGCGGTTCATGAAGGGCGGCACGCTGCGCAGGCTGGATCGTGAACGGGTCAAAGCCATGACCAGTTACCTCGCGCTGATCCATGGCAAGAAGAAACGGGATCCCGATCTGTACAGGAGGCGGCTCCGCGAATTGATCGGCCACGGCGAGTGCATCATGGGGTTGACGGACAGTTATCCCAAGCGGTTCGGCTTTATCACCGAGGAGCTGCTGCGCACGATCGAGGACGCCTGCAATGCCTGGCGCTGGCGGCTGCGGCACAAGACCGACCGGTTGTCTCAGGTGCACGGCGACTTTCACCCGTATAACGTCCTGTTTCGAACGGGGACGGAGTTCGCGGTGTTGGACCGCTCGCGCGGGGAGTGGGGAGAACCGGCCGACGATGTGACGGCCATGACGATGAATTACATCCTCAACTCGCTGATTCGCTGGGGCAGGCTGCAGGGCCCGTTCGAGGTGCTGTTCCGATTGTTCTGGGATACCTATCTACAAGCCAGCCGCGACGTGGCGGTCACGGCCACCGCGGCCCCGTTCTTCGCCTTTCGAGGATTGGTCGTGGCCAGCCCCGTCTGGTATCCCAAACTCTCGATGGACGTGCGCCGCTCGATCTTCCGCTTCATCGAGAATGTGCTCGACGCGCCGCGCTTTGAGCCGGAGCGGGCGAACGAATACTGCGGACTGTAAAAGGCTGCAATCCGTCAGGCGCCGACCGTCAATCGGAAGAAATAGGGAACCGCATCCTGACGCTGCATTATCACCGGATCAGGTCGCGCTCGCGCGACCGGGGATCGACCAATGACGCGTGACGACTCCCCGAGAGCTCTGGCCGTCTGGCTCACCGGGCTGCCGGCTTCCGGAAAAAGCACGATTGCCGCAGTCCTCAAGCCGAAGCTGGACGCGTTGGGTCGTGCTGTCGACGTTCTAGAATCGGATGCGGTGCGCAGAGTGCTCACTCCCGATCCGACCTATTCGGACGCGGAGCGCGATCTGTTTTATCGCGCGCTGGCGTTCGTGGGCGCGCGCTTGGTAGCCCATGGCGTGACGGTCATCTTCGACGCGACAGCCGTAAAGCGACGCTATCGTGATTTCGCACGCAGCCTGATCCCAACGTTCATCGAGGTGGCGGTGGAATGCCCGTTGGAGGTCTGCATGCAGCGGGACTCCAAAGGGACGTATCGGCGCGGTCAGCGCGGAGAATCCTCCACCGTGCCGGGTCTCCACATACCGTACGAACCCCCGCTGAATCCAGATGTGACGATCGACACGACAACGGTGCAGGCGGACGAGGCGGCGGAGAGGATTCTGAAGGTCGTGAAGGCCAGACTGCTGTAGCTCATCCGTGCGCGCTGTTGTCAGCGTGGTTGCCTCACATACCGGGCAAACCATTCGGCCGCGTGGTCGGCCACTTGTTCGAGTGTGCCGGGTTCTTCGAAGAGATGCGTCGCGCCGGGGACGATGATCAGTTTCTTCTCGCAGGTCAGCAAGTCGTAGGCGGCCCGGTTCATCTCGATCACCGGTTCGTCGTAACCGCCTACGATCAACAACGTCGGCGCCGTCACCCGCGGGAGATAGGGTTCCGCCAGATCGGGCCGTCCTCCTCGCGACACCACGGCTCGGACGTTCGACGGTTCTCGCGCGGCAGCTTGTAATGCCGCGCCAGCGCCGGTGCTCGCACCGAAATAGCCGATGGCCAATCCTGACGTCCGCGCCTCCTCTTCCAGCCAGCTTTTGGCCAACAGAAGTCGATCGGCCAGCAGGTCGATGTCGAACACCTTGCGCCGGTCGTCCGCTTCGTCCGGCGTCAGGAGATCGAGCAACAGGGTGGCAAGATTGTTGTGCTGCAAGTGACGGGCGACGAAGTTGTTGCGCGGACTGAATCGCCCGCTGCCGCTGCCGTGCGCGAAGACGACGACGCCTTGCGGGTCGGCGGGAAGGCCGAGAATCCCATCGAGTGTCAAGTGCCCGCGCGTAATCCGGACGTCCTGCTCGCGCCGTTCGGTCACGGCTGCGTCTCCTTTGTCACTGCCGTACAGGGAGCCGGACGGCTGAGGTCAGCCGGCAGCGCAGTCTGATCGTCGACGCAGGCAGTGTCGAGTTGTGCCTGCGTGAGACCGGTGACGGACGACAGGGAGGCTCCCTTCAAGTTGGCGCGGCGCAAGTCCGCCGCGTCGAGCCGCGTGCGCCGGAGATCGGCCCCGGAGATATTGCCGTCATTCACGAGTGCTTTCGTGAGATCGGCCCCCGCCAGGCTGGCCTGGATGAGGATGGCCTGATGGAGGTTCGCCTGCCGCAGGAGGGCACCTTCCAGTTGCGCCCGCTCTAAGTTGGCGCCCGCGAGCGTGGCCTGTCGCATATCCGCCTGACACAGGTCGGCTCGATGAAACTCCGGATTGTTCCGCTGGTCTAGCCACTGTTCATGCGAGCGCACGAGGGCTTGCAATGTCTTGGCCGGAACGGATTGCCCCTTATAGGCACTGTCGCACAACGAGGCCGCCAGCGCCCTGTGCGCCTTCGCCGGGCCTGCGGCCAAGCCGAAGGGAGCGGCAACTCCAAGCATCACCATAGCGCCAACGATCACGATCCACGCAGCCGCGCTCTTCATTGGAATCTCTGTCATGCGTTAAATGCCGCGGTCTACCGTCTGAGCGAGCTCGTGCAGCGCCGGAGCGATCCGGACCTCGTACGGCGACACGGGCTCGAGGGCTCGCAGGGGTTCCGGTAGTTGCGCGAGCTGCGCCATAGTCCGTTGCCGCAACGCCGCCAGCTCCGGATAGGCGCCGATACGACGACCGCCCTTCATCACTGGTTGAAGCAGCGGGGCGCCCTCACATCGATCGTCGATCGTCGTCACCACGTCGTAGTCGAAACGTCCGTCTGCGCAATAATACCGAAAGACCTGCTTGCGGCCAGGCCAGGTGGCTTTGCCTTCCGATCGTTTCCGGCAGGGGCGCCCGGCGTATTCCTGGAGCTTGTACGCGCAATCCAACGACGGCGCATCGGCCGACGTGGTCATCGCCGTGCCCACCGCGAAACTATCGATCGGCGCGTGGCCGTCCATCAGTTCCTTGATGCGCCATTCGTCAAGGTTTCCGCTCGCGAGAATCTGTGTCTCGCGCAGACCGCCGTCGTCCAGGATGCGCCGGACCTTGCGCGCGTGCTCGGCTAGATTGCCGCTGTCGATCCGTACCCCTTTGACCGGAATGCCCTTGGCCTTCAGTGCCGGGGCCAGCGCAACGACTTTGGCGGCCGCCGCTTCAGTATCATAGGTGTCGATCAGCAGCACCACATTGTCCGGCTGGGCGACGGCGAAGTGCTCGAAGGACAGCGCTTCATCGCGGTGCGCCTGCACGAACGAATGGGCCATGGTGCCGTAGACGGGAATGCCGAATGCCATGCCGGCCAGCACCGTCGCGGTGCCGGTGAAGCCCACCAGGTAACTGGCCCGGGCCGCCAGCAGCCCGGCTTCCGCGCCGTGGGCGCGGCGCAGGCCGAAGTCGATCAGCGGTTTTCCCGCCGCGATCAGCACCGACCGCGCGGCTTTCGACGCGATCATCGTTTGGAAGTTGAGCAGGTTCATCACGCGGGTTTCGACCAGTTGTGCCAGCGGAAGAGGGGCGACGACCCGGAGAATCGGCTCGTGGGGAAAGAAGACGGTGCCTTCGGGCACGGCGTCCACATCCCCGGTGAATTGGAGCGTCTGCAGATAGCGCAGCAGCGTGGAATTGAATCGACCCGATCGGTCCAGCCACGCGAGTTCGTCGTCGGAGAACCGCAGCTCCGTCAGAAAGTCCAAGACCTGCTCCAACCCGGCGGCTACCAGAAAGTTCCGGTGGGCGGGCAGCTTGCGCACGAAGAATTCGAACACGGCCGGCTCGTCCATCCCCTGCTGCAGGTAGGCCTGGGCCATGGTGAGCTCGTACAAGTCGGTCAGGAGGACGCTGGATGAGGGGTTCATGAGGCCAGTTGTTCCAGCGCGATCGGGGTCGCCCCCAGCCGAACCATCTCCTCTTCGGCGCGGCGACCATCCCCGGGGTTGAGATTCACGGCCTTAATCCCGTCCATCAGCAGACACACGTCGTACCCCAGCGCCCGCGCGTCTTTGACGGTATTCAGCACGCAATAGTCGGTTGCCAGGCCGCCGACGAAGAGGCGCCGCGCGCCGATCGCCCGCAGATGGCGGTGGAGCGCTGTGTGTTGAAAGCCAGAATAGGCGTCCTGGTCCGGATCGATGCCCTTGTAAACGATCACCGCCGACGCAGGGACTTCGAACTGGTCCGGAGGCAAAGAGCCGGGCGAACCGGCCACACAGTGCGGAGGCCAAGGGCCGCCCTGGGCGCGGAACGAACAGTGGTTAGGCGGGTGCCAGTCGCGTGTCAGAAAGATCGGGAGGCCTCTCGCCCGAAATCGACGCAGATACTCGCTGAGCGTGGGAACGATAGTCTCTCCCCCGGTCACGCCAAGGGCTCCGCCCGGAAGAAAGTCCTTTTGGAGGTCGACAATGAGGAGCGCGTCATCGGGGTGGAGGGAAATCATGAGCGACACGTATGGACTCGATCACTCCGCCAATCTGTTGAAGTATGGATGCCAGACCCCCGGTTCACCGCCCTTGTTGCGAGAGCAGGCGGATGTAGGCGACTACATCCTGCATTTCCCCGTCGGTCAACTGACCGCGCCATGCATGCATGGGGCTGAAGACGACGCCGTGCTCGATCGTGCGCAACAGTTCTTCGTCCGACTTTAGGAAGGAGCCGAACCGGTGGAAATTGGCCGGTCGCACCTTAAGGGCCGCCGCGTCGGGACCGTCGCCATAGCCTGAGACCCCATGGCACGCCTGGCAATGGCGGATGTAGACCGCTTTGCCTCTGACCACGTCCGGGGGATAGTCCTGCGCTTGCGCAAACGGCATCGCGAACCAGTCGAGCGCAAGCAGACCGAGCGTGGCGACCAGTATGCGACAGTTCTGTCCGATGGCGTCCTGTCCCATGCGCGCTCAGCTCTTCTTGGTCGTATGGGCGATAAAGGGGCTGAACAACTGCTGGAGCTTCTTGCTCCCGCAGGCGGGACATTGTACCTCGCCCCGCTCGTGCTGCTTCAACGTCACGACGAGCACCGATTCCTTCCCGCAGTCCAGACATTTGTAGTCATACATCGGCATAGTCGCCCCCGGCATTATCCGAAGATCAACAGCGGATAGGACGCTTGATGCAACAGGGCGTGGGAGACACTCCCCAACACCAGCCGCGTCAGGCCGTGACGCCCGCGCGATCCCATCAGAATGAGGTCCGCCTTGCAGGCCTTCGCTTCCTGCAGGATGCCTTCGACGGGGGTGCCCAGCGTCGCGACGACCCGGGTGTGGTGTCCCATTGCCGACACTTTGCCGGCGACCTCGTTGAGAAAGTCCCGCGCCCGCTGGAGGGTATGCTGTTCCATCTGTTCCGCCGAGGCTGTATCCACCGGCCAAGGCGGTCGTGTGTGCGGGAGCACCGTCAACAGGGTGATCGTCGCCGCCTCGCGAAACGGTTTGCGGTCGAGAAACCGCAGTGCGTGGTCGGCATCATAGGTTCCCTGCAAGGGAAGGAGTACGTAATTCAAGGCCTTGAGCGGACAGGGCAGGATCAGTTTCGCGCCGGGCGCGAATGTGAGCACACGATGGGCCACGCTCCCGATCAACCGTTCCCTGATCGGACCCAGCCCCCGGGTTCCGAGGAGGATCAGGTCGGTTCGCTCTTGCTCGGCCAGCGCGACGATCTGTTCGGACGGAGAGCCGACGACGAGCCGCTTGGTCACGGGACCGGCATCCATTGGCAAGAGCGAGACGATGCGGTCCAGCAGACGGTTTCCGTCCTCCCGCATGTTCCGCTCGAGCGTTTCGTAGATTTCCTGCGCGACTTCCGGCATCATCATCGGGTAGGCGGGAGTCGGCACGTCCAACACGTGAACGACCACCACCGATTCCGCCCGTGCCAGATACTTGAGCGCCCGCACCGCTTCGTAGGACTGATCCGAACCGTCGACCGCGAGCAGGATTTTCATCAGTATTCTCCCCTTAGAGCTTCAGAGCTTCGGAGGTCCGGTTGCGGGCCGCTGACGCGGTCGGTCCTCCCTGAGCGCGCACATCTTCACGCACATTCCGTCCCGTCGGGCAGCAACCCCCCAGAGATCACGATGATCGCGGCCAGCCGCACCGCCCCTGGCCGCCACCAGTGCGTGCGCGTCAAAAGGCCCTCTCTCTGGAGCGATCGTGAGCAAGTCCGGTGCCGATCGTAAAGATCGCCATCCCCTCGAAGAACGCGAGAACGCCGGGCGGAGACCGGTCACTCGATGGCGCCTTCTGCTACAGCCGGCAAGCGACCACTGTAGCAACTCTCCACCGATCCGGGAGGTGGAAAGAGCGGACCAGCCTCGAACTCGCGGAATTCTAGCCGGCGCCTGGCGACGCGCAGCGGCACCGCCCTTGCTCCACCGATGTTCAGGAGGACGTTCCATGGAGCGGGACAGCGGACTGTTCAAGAGGATTTTGGTTCCTGTCGACTTTTCTCCCTGTTCGGACGAAGCCTTTCGCGTGGCCACGGAATTAGCGCGCCTGTGCGAGGCAAGCCTTTTGATCTTGCACGTGATCGACACCAGTGCGCTGGCGGCACTCAACCGGTTGGGACTCTTGGCTGTTCCCTCGGGAGCGGCGGCGCAGCGGCGACGGCTGCGCCATCATGCTCGTTTGAATGTCCGGCGGCTGCTGGAATCGGAGGAGGCGAAGGGGTTGGTGTTGACCCGTCTCATCGTCGAAGGGGCGCCGTTCGTGGAAATCGCCAGGCTCGCGCGCATGGAGAAAGTCGACCTGGTGGTCATGGGGAGTTACGGCGGCCGCTCCGGGAGCGTGGAGAAAATTTTCTTCGGCAGCACGGCCGAAAAAGTCGTTCGTACAGCCGGTTGTCCGGTCTTGACCGTGCCGCTGCCGGCGCTCCAACGAAAAGGGGCCGGTTAAACAGGGAAAGGGGGATCGGTCATGCAACGCGATCGACCGTGGACATGGTGCCTGGCGCTCGGCGCGACGCTGGCGATGGGATGGGCCCAAGTGGGTCCGGTCGTGGCGCGATCCGAACAAGTCGTCGAAGTCACGATCAAGGATTTCCAATTCATTACGAAGCAGGGCGCGTTGCGGCTGGGGCTGCCCACCACGATTACGATTCGCAACGAGGATGCCGAGCGGCACGATTTCGGCTCGACGATGTTCGAAGGGCTTCTCACGCAGGTCGAGCGGGATGGCGTGGTGGTCTACGGGCGCGGCGTCGGCGGCGTGATGCTCGATCCCAAACGCGAGGCGAGCATCCGGTTCGACATGTCCCGGCCGGGACGGTACGAGTTCCGGTGTTCGATCCATCAACACATGAAGGGCGAGTTGCTTCTATTGAGCGTGGAGGCAGTGTGAACGACACGACCGGCCGACCGCGGATTTTGCTCGCGACCGACGGGTCGCGATGGGCCAAGAAGGCAGAGGCGTATGCTTGCGCGCTGGCCGCGTCGTGGGGGGCCACGCTCACGGTGATGAACGTCCTGGAGTTTCCGCCCGGGCTCAACCCTGAGTACCCGGTGAACCGCGTGTACCTGGGCGAGTTGATGAAGCAGGCCACGAAGGGATTGGCCGAAGTGCAGGCCCGCGCGGCCTACCGGGGGATTCCCGTGCATACGCGCATCGCAACCGGCATTCCGAGCGAAGAGGTGCTCGCCGCGGCGGAAGCCGAAGACACGGACTTGATCGTCGTCGGCACACGGGGGAAAACCGGTCTCGAGCACGTAGTCCTGGGAAGCACAGCGGAGCGGATCATCAGGACCGCGCCCTGTCCCGTTTTGGCGGTGCGGCCCGAAGGCCCTGCGGCGGAAGGGCAGGAAGCTGGGGAATGCCAGGCGGTCGCGCTCGACCGGATCCTGGTGCCCGTCGATTTTTCCGATTGCTCCCTCGACTCGCTGGAATACGCAGTGGTGGTGGCGCAGCGGGCCCAGGCCTCAGTCCGGCTGCTACACGTGCTCGAGCCGGTATCGTACGGGCTGGATTTCACGCTGCCCCACATGGCGAAGCGTGAGCAGGCGCACGAGGCGGCTGCGGCGCGCCTCAAGGATCTGGTCTCGGCCTTGACCGCCGCGGGGCTTACGGCGGATTTCGAGCTGCGCGGAGGGCTTCCGTCCGATTCCATTCTCGAAGCGGTTCGATCGTACCCGGCCGACTTGGTGGTCATGGGGACGCACGGCCGGCGGGGGCTGTCACACGCGTTCTGCGGGAGCGTCGCGGAGTCCGTTCTTCGAAGAGGGCAGAGCCCGGTGCTCACGGTTCGGAGCCCCAAATTCCACCCGGGCCATCGCCGCGTGCTAGCAGCGCCGCCCGCGGTCCAGATGAATCATTGATTAACCGAGGAGTGTCCCATGACAGCCGTACGAAGACGATCCGGAACCTCCAAGAAGCCCAGCCGCTCCCCGTCGGCTCAGACGCCCATCGAACTGCCCGAAGGCACCTGGGAGCGCATCAGAACAAAAGCCTACGAGCTGTGGGAGCAGCGGGGCCGGCAGGAGGGGCAGGCTTTGCGAGATTGGCTCGACGCCGAAGAAATCGTCATGGAAGAAATTCATGAAGCTCGCGAGTGAAGAGGCGGCGGGGTTCTGGGTTCCTCGGCCGCCCTCGCTGGACGCCGTCCTGACGCGGCTCGAACTCCTGTCGCTCAAAGCGGAGTTTGCCGTGCAGCGGGAACTCGCACTGGCCCGAGCGCTGAAACCCTATCTGGCAGGTGGGGCCGGACGAGTCATTGCGCCGCTCCCGCAAGAAACCGAGCTGGCCACGCTGTTCCTGTACTGCGATTTCTACCCGGAAGACGGGCAGCTCACGCTGATCGAGCAGTTGCGGGACGTCATCACCGAACATATTCCGGACGAAGAGCGTGTCTGGCTCGATCCGCTGAAACAGTCCTCCTTCGACCTGCTGGAGCTGACGGCCGCGCCGCGAGCGGGGCAGCCGCTCATGCTCCGCTCGATCGGCGACGGAACGGCCTTCGTCGTGCCGGGCGGCGATTTTGCCAAGGATTTCAAGGCGGGTCAGGTGCTGCTCACGCGCGTGATCCACGATCCGAGGGACTCCGCATCGGGTAAAGGCGTTCTGGCCGGCTGCGGGATCGTCCTGTCGCAGGACGATGCCGTGGCATTGTACGAGGAGACACGCGAATGGGAGCGCAGCATGGAACTGTCGTCCGGCTCCCTGACGCTCGGCGAGTGGCGGGAGTTCGCCAAGCGGTTCGGGTATATCCTGTTGTGGAATTTCGCGGACATGCGGTTGGCGGCGCTCGTCGATGCCGTCGTCCATATCCGCTACCGGACCCCCGGCGGCCAGCCCTATCTCTATGCGGTCGCGCTGTACGATCATCACGAATATCGATTCGTCGCAGAAGGGTTGTCCGAGATGCAGGAGTTAGAACCGGCGCCGCCGGTCGTCCCGTCACCCGACCGCAACGGAGCCGGGTCGCTCCCGCCGGCCAGGACCTGGATCGAACGAGCCGCGGACGGGAGTATCGTGGCGAAGCTCACGCTGACCTCCTCGCAGCTCATCGTGGAATGCGACACGCCGGAGCGGCTCGACGCCGTCAAGCGTCGCCTCGCGGCGACCTTCGGGTTTTCGCTCCATTTTCGCGGCGAGACCGTGACGCCGCCGGCCCGCCAACTGTCGCTGGCGCAGCTCATGGCCGACGAGCCCCCGACGGTCGTGGTCACGCAACAGGAGGACGAAACGCTGCTCAATCAGTTCTTGGAGAAGGCCTATCTGGAGTGGTCGGATCAGCCGCACCATGCGCTGGGCGGACAGACGCCCCGGCACGCGGTGGCCTCCCCGGCCCTGCGGAGCAGGGTGAGCGCCCTGATCGACGAAATGGAACGGCACGACCCCGGTCTCGCGCGCATGGGCCGGACCGCCTTCCAGTACAACAAGCTGCGCGCGCACGTCGGACTCGATGAGGTGCCGGCATGACAAAGCCACTGCCTGCGCGGCTGGTCGCCCTGATCACGGCCTGCCGCCCGCATCCACCAGCCAGGCCGAACATTCTGAAGACGCTGCTGACGATCCAACAGGTGCAGGGCTACGTGCCGCTCGCCGCCGTCCCGCAGATCGCCCATGCGCTCGGCGTGACGGAGGCCGATGTGGCCGGCGTCCTGTCCTATTATCCCGATCTCCGAACCGTGCCTCCCGGCCGCCACGTGATTCGAGTCTGCCTGGGGGAATCCTGCCTGGCCAACCATTGTCCCGCTGTCTTCCGCGCCGTCCAGGCCTATCTGGCTTGCGGCGCAAGTGGGGCTTCCGGAGCGGATCGGTTCACGCTGGAGAAGGTCTTTTGCATGGGCAACTGCGCCCTGTCTCCGACCGTGGTGGTGGACGCGGATGTCCACGGACGAGTGACGCCCGAACGGATTCCGGCTCTCTTGGAGCGCTATCGATGACGATCGCCCGGCTGTATCTCTCGAACGATACCTCGTCGCGCGCCGCCGGAGCCGAGCGGCTCGCCGAGCGATTGCTGGCGCATCCGGACGTCCAATTGGTGCGGACCTCCTCGCGCGGGGCCTTCTATCTCGAACCGATGATCGAACGAGACGGGCCGGTCGGCCGTCTCTTGTGGCCCAACGTGACCGCCGAGACCCTGCCGGACGTGATCGCCGGACGGGGAGGGGTACCGGTCGAATCCGTGCCGTACCTGGCGAACCAGACGCGTGTCACATTCGCGAACTTCGGCGTCACCGAGCCGCTGGCGCTCGATGAGTATCAGTCGCGCGGCGGGTTCAAGGGGCTCGAAGCGGCCCTCGCGATGGCGCCCGACGCCGTGATCCAGGAACTGAAAGTATCCCGTCTGCGAGGGCGCGGGGGCGCGGCGTTTCCCGTCTGGGCGAAGTGGCAGGCGGCGCAACAGGCCGAGGCCGGCGAGAAATACGTCGTCGTGAACGCGGACGAAGGAGACGCCGGTACCTATTGCGATCGCATGGTGATGGAAGGCGATCCATTCCGCCTGATCGAGGGCATGTTGATCTGCGCGCATGCGATCGGCGCCACACAGGGATACATCTATTGCCGGCAAGAATATCCGGCGGCGGCCCAGGCGATCCGCGCGGCGATTCAGAAAGCGGACGAGGCGGAGCTGCTCGATCTGAACGGGACCAGCTTCCGGATCGAGGTCGTTATGGGCGCCGGTTCGTACGTCTGCGGAGAAGAGACGGCTCTGCTGGAATCGCTGGAGGGACGGCGCGGCGTCGTCCGTGCGAAACCCCCCTACCCCGCGGTGTCCGGGCTCTGGCACAAGCCGACGATCGTGAGCAACGTGCTCACCTTTGCCACCGTGCCGAGCATTCTCGCGCGCGGCGGCGCCTGGTATGCCTCGTTCGGGACCGAGCGCTCGCGCGGGACGGTCGCGCTGCAGATCGGCGGACGGGTCAAACAACCGGGTCTCGTCGAGATTCCGTTCGGCATGACCCTCCGCGAGGTGCTCGACCGGTTCGGCGGCGGAATGGCGCCGGGCGTGCGGTTCAAGGCCGTGCAGGTCGGCGGTCCGCTGGGCAGCCTCTTCCCAGAATCGAAACTAGACATCCCGATCTGCTATGACGCGTTCGCCGATGCAAGCGCGATCCTGGGCCATGGCGGCATCGTCGTGTACGACGACGGCACCGATATGGTCGAGCTCGCGCGGCACTTCATGGCCTTCACCGCCGACGAGTCGTGCGGCAAATGCACGCCCTGCCGGATCGGCTCCGTTCGCGGCCGCGAGCTGCTCGAACTGGTACAAAGCGGACGCGCGACGCAGGACGACCTGGCGCTGCTGGTTGACCTGGGGGAGACAATGAAGACGGCGAGCCTCTGCGCGCTCGGCGGCCGCGCTCCTTATCCGGTTCTGACGGCGATGGAGCATTTTCCTGCGGAGTTCAAGAAGGGTCTGAGGGTCCAACAGTCGTAAGGTCTTCACCCCGACCGTAGACGGTCGGATGTGATGACGTTTGGCGGGGTTCACGTGAAGCTGACGATCAACGGCCAAACCGTCACCGCCCAGCCGGGCGACACGATTTATACGGCCGCCCGGCGAGCGGGTATTGCGATTCCTAGTCTCTGCGCTTCGGAGCACCTGGCTCCCTTCGGCTCCTGCCGACTCTGCCTCTGCGAGATCGAAGGCCGACCCGGCACGCCGGCTTCCTGCACCACGCCGGCGCAGGAGGGGATGAATGTCTCGACGACAAGCGAGCGGCTCGTTCGCCATCGGCGGAACATCGTCGAGCTCTATCTTTCCGAACAACCTGAAGGAGGGCAACAGGCGCCGGTTTTAACGGAGTTGGCGCGGGCTCTCGGTGTTCAGACGGTGCGGTACCGGCAGCCGGAACGACGCAGGACCTACGAGGATGTCTCGAATCCCTTCTTCTCGTTCCGCAACGATCTCTGCGTGTCCTGCGCTCGCTGCGTGCGGGCTTGCGAGGAGATTCAAGGTACGAACGCGCTCACGATGGCGGAGCGGGGCTTCCGGGCGTTCCCGGCCGCGGGCACAGCGTGGCTCACCGATTCGACGGACGGGTTCGCCTCGTCGAACTGCGTGTCCTGCGGCGCCTGTGTGAAGGAATGTCCGACCGGCGCGTTGACCGAAAAGTCGGTGCTCGAGCGAGGGAGGCCGGACCGGTTCGTGCGCACCGTTTGCGCCTACTGCGGAGTCGGTTGCGCCTTCCATGCTGGATTGCGCGACGGGCAGGTCGTGCAGATGGTACCGGCGGACGACGGACCCTCCAACTTGGGCCATGCCTGTATGAAGGGCCGGTTCGGCTGGACCTATATCACTGCCCCGGATCGACTGCGGACGCCGTTGCTGCGCGACGGGAAGACATGGAAGGAACTGCCCTGGGACGAGGCGCTGGACCGCGTCGCCCGAGAGTTCTCGCGGATCAAGGACGTTCACGGGCCCGATGCGCTCGCGGCGATTTCCTCCAGCCGCGGCACGAACGAGGAGAATTACCTCTTCGGCAAGTTCATCCGCTGCGTGATCGGGACCAACCACATCGACAACTGCGCCCGCGTCTGTCACAGCGCGACCGTGACCGGCATGATGGAAACGTTGGGCGCCTCCGCCGCCACCAACTCAATCGAAGACATCGACGTGGCCAAGCTCATCATGGTCGTCGGGGCCAATCCCACCGAATCCCATCCGGTCGTCGGTGCGCGGATCAAGCGCGCCCACCGGCGCGGCGTGCCGTTGATTGTCATCGATCCGCGGAGGATCGAACTGGCCCGGCTCGCCGACCTGCACCTTCAGCTCGAGCCGGGCACCAACGTCGCGTTGCTCAACGGGATGGGCCACGTGATCGCGAAGGAAGGGCTCATCGACCATGCATTTACAGGCCAGAGAACGGAAGGTCTGGAGGAATGGATCAAGGCGGTCGAGGATTGCACACCCGAGCAGACCGAGCGCATCACCGGCGTGCCGGCCCGGCTCATCCGCGAGGCGGCGCGCCGTTATGCCACGAGCGGCGCTTCGCTCTGCGTGCACGGGCTCGGTGTGACCGAGCACCGGTGGGGGAGTCACGGAGTGATAGCGCTGGTGAACCTGGCCCTCGCGACCGGGAACATCGGCAGGCCGGGAACCGGGATCAATCCGCTGCGGGGCCAGAACAACGTGCAGGGCGCCTCGGATGTCGGCTGTCTGCCGACCTATTTCGCCGGCTATCAATCCCTGGACGATCCGGCACTGGCAGCGTTGCATCGCCAAGTCACCGGCCGTCCGTTGCCGACGCAGCGGGGCATGAAGACGCCGGATATGTGGGACGCCGCGCTCTGTGGCCGCCTGAAGGGGCTTTGGATCATCGGCTACGACGTGGCGCAGACCGATCCCAACCTCAAGAAAGTGCATGAGGCGCTGCGCCGGCTCGAGTTTCTCGTCGTGCAGGATCTCTTCATGAGCGAGACGGCGAAATTCGCCCATCTCGTGCTGCCCGGCGCTTCTTTTCTCGAAAAAGACGGCACCTTCACGAATCTGGAACGGCGCATTCAGCGGATCAGAAAAGCGGTGGAGCCGCCGAACGGGATTCTCCCGGATTGGCAGGTCGTCTGCGAAGTGTCCAATCGAATGGGCTATCCGATGCGATACGGGCATCCTGCCGAGATCATGGACGAGATCGCCACGCTGACGCCCATGTTCGCGGGTGTCTCGTACGATCGGCTGGATCACCCGTCCGGCTTGCAATGGCCCGTGCCGAGTCCGTCGCACAAGGGGACGGCACTCATGCATCAAGAGACGTTTCCCAAGGGGAAAGCCCGCTTTGTCGCGGTGGACTATCTGCCGCCGGGCGAAGCGGCGAGCGCGGAGTATCCGTTCATTCTGACCACCGGGCGTGTGTTGCAGCATTACAATTGCGGGGCTCAAACGAGAAGGACGGGCATTCTCGACTTGGTGGACACGGATGTGCTCGAAATGCACCCGGCTGACATGGCACGCCTGCGGTTGGAGGACGGGGCCATCGTCCGGTTGGTGAGCGCCCGCGGGCAGGCGCTCCTTCCCGCCGTGAGTAGCGAGCGTGTGCTGCCGGGGCATGTGTTTACCAGCTTTCATTTCCCCGCTTCGACCGTGAACGAGTTGCTGTCGTCGAGTGCCGACGAAAGTTCGAAATGTCCGGAGTACAAAGTGTCGGCGGTGCGCGTCGAGCCGGTGCAACGGGAAGAGCTCGACAGCGAAGACGAGGCGGAACTCCGACACATGCGGCGGCAGTTGATCGTGTAAAGGAAGCAGTCAGCGTTCTGCAGCCAGCTGGAATTCTTGTCCGGAGCCGACGGCTGAGAGCTGACGGCGGAGCCCTGAACGCATGATGGAGCCATCCAATCCTACGATCGCAATAACCACCGACGCCTATGCGCCGGCTCAAATTGCGGAGCGGGTCTCCAAGGTCGGATTGGCGAAAGTGACAATGCCGGTCCCGACGACCATCGCGTTGGCCGTTCTGGCCGGGGCATTCATCTCGCTGGGTGCGCTGTTTTACACCGTGACCATCACGGCGGGGAAGAGCGGGGTTGCCGGGTCGTTCGGGCTGATGCGTCTGGCCGGAGGTGTGACGTTTAGTCTGGGCCTTGTCCTCGTCGTGGTCGGCGGGGCGGAACTCTTTACGGGCAACAATCTGATTGCCTTGGCCTGGGCCACCGGTTGCGTTCAGACGAACCAAGTGGTGAGAAACTGGGGGTGGGTCTATCTCGGCAATCTTCTGGGTGCCAGCGGCACCGCGCTGCTCGTGTGGCTGGCCGGTGTGCACACTCTGGGCGACGGGGCCGTCGGCGACACGATGGTCCAGATCGCCAGCCGCAAGGTGGCGCTCGATCCGGTTTCAGCCGTCGCGCGCGGCATCTTGTGCAACGTGCTCGTCTGTCTGGCCGTCTGGCTGTGCATGGGGGCGCGGAGCGTGGCCGACAAGATCCTGGCGATCGTCTTTCCCATCAGCGCGTTCGTCGCCTGCGGCTTCGAACATTCCATCGCGAACATGTTCTTTCTACCAATCGGTGTGGCGCTCGCCGCGGGCGGCGCGGCGCCCCTGTCCGTCAGCGGCGCCGTCGGCAATCTGGTTCTGGTAACGATCGGCAACATTCTCGGCGGGACGGTCCTGGTGGCGCTAGTCTACTGGTTTGTCTATCTTCGCGGCGAGGGCGATCGGCCGTCGTCGTTTGGACGATGATGAGGGCGCGGATAAACGACAGAGGTGCAACATGGCCATGGAATCGGGCAAGGACCAGTCGAAGTCCATCACTATCAGCCTGATCAAGGCGGACATTGGCGGATGGGTCGGTCACTCGGCGATCCATCCGGCCCTCATCGAGTCGGCGGGAAAGACGCTCGCGCGGTCCAAGACCGGCGGGCTGCTTGTGGATTATCACGTGTCGGCCTGCGGGGACGACTTGCAGTTGATCATGACCCACCGGCACGGCGTCGATCACGAGCCGGTCCATCGCCTGGCCTGGGAGACCTTCGAGGCCGGGACGCGGGTGGCCAAAGACCTCCATCTGTATGGAGCAGGGCAGGACCTCCTCAGCGATGCGTTCAGCGGTAACGTGCGGGGGCAAGGGCCCGGATTGGCCGAGATGGAATTTGTCGAGCGGAAATCGGAGCCCGTGTTGATTTTTATGGCGGACAAGACCTCGGCCGGGGCCTGGAATCTCCCGCTCTATAAGATGTTCGCCGATCCCTTTACGACGGCCGGTCTGGTCATCGCTCCGACCATGCACCAGGGATTCCGGTTCGAGGTCCACGACATTGTCGAGCACAAGAAGATCACGTTCGACTGTCCGGAAGACCTCTACGACATGCTGATGTTCATCGGTTCGCCGGGCCGGTATACGATCAAGTCTGTGTTCTCGAGGGCCGACGGGACGATCGCCGCCGCGTCATCGACCGAGCGGCTGTCGCTCATCGCGGGGAAGTACGTCGGGAAGGACGATCCCGTCATGATCGTCCGTGCACAGCAGAATTTTCCGGCGGTGGGGGAAGTGTTGGAGCCCTTCCGCACTCCCTGGATCATCGAAGGCTGGATGCGGGGCTCGCACTACGGGCCGCTGATGCCG
>CAYULI010000032.1:0-37047 GCA_964445795.1 uncultured Nitrospira sp.
TGTGCAGCTTGCATCGATCACCATGCTGCTCAAGCAATTTTGAGATAGGTTCTAGCCTATGCAGGCAGGACGGTAGGCTTTCACGATCATTGTGGGTAAACAAGAGAGGGGGTTCAGAAAAAGCATGCGGTCGTACGATGGCGGCCATACGGAGACACATCAGCAACGGCCGAGGCCAATTCATATACCGAGCAAATTGATGGAAGAGGCGATCAACGGCTTCGCCGATTTGAAGGCGGGTACGACGCTCGGCCTTCCTCAGATGATATCGCGGTTTGGCGGAAAACGACGTTCAAGCGAACAGCAATTCAATCAGGCGTTACAACGATGAAAAAGAATCTTGAAGGACGATACGCGGCTCTGGCCTTACAGATAGCGAGAGTGGAGTTGAGTGTGCTCGCGCGAAACCGCAGTGTCCTACTGAATGGCGAATGTCTCCGTTCCTTACTCGCGATGGAGACCAGCTCGACTGCTTCCTACAGGTTTACTATTCCCAGTTCGGCCTTCCACCGGATGCCATGCTCGTTCTTTCGCCAGCCGAATTTCGTGCATTACGTCGGCCATGGTGGCATTCGGATTCCTCCGTCGCATGCCGGCGAGGCGCAAGCGCAACGCAAGTTCGGTGAGCTCGATGCCCTTTTGGAAATTCGCCGACGTGCGATCCAGTTCCGCCTGGCGGTCGTGCGTCTTGTTGGTCATTCGGCCCTCTCGAGCATCAACGCGGCCGAAGCGTACTCGACGCCTCGAATGTGAGCAATCACGAAGAAGGAGATTGCGGCCGCTCCCCGCCCAGCTTCCTGCGAATCCATTTTTTGCTGACCGTGGTGGTGAGAAAGGCCAGGCCGATGGCGAGAGGAACGAAGACGGCCGAGGCGAGATGAGCATTCTTGAGCCAGCCCATTTCCTGTAGCCCTTTGAAGATGTAGCCCGCCAGGCCTGATAGATAATAGGCGATGACGATGACCGATAGCCCCTCGACGGTCTGTTGGAGCAGCGCCTGATTCTTGGTGGTCTTGTCCACGCTCTGCAACAGCGTCAGGTTTTGCGCCTCGACGATGAGATCGACGCGCGTGCGGATGATCGAGATGATTCCTTCAAAGCCGGCGCGCAACGTCTCGATGCGCCGCAAGAGTTGCTGGTAGCCTTCCGCCACACCCGTGATCCCGCTGAGGACGAAGTCCGAGACGGGACGGTAGGAATCCAGGGGAGTCTCGGCGAGCGAGGCTAGCGTGGAATGGACAATCTTGTCGTACGGGACCGAGGCAGACAACTCGAAGTGTAGCTTGCCGGCGATGCGGTTTGTCTTGAGCAAATCTTGCGTGAGGCTGTTGAGCCACCGCTGGAGCGTCTCGGAATTCGCATGGGCGATGTGGGCCGTGATGATCTCCCGCTGTTTCAGGTGGACTTGCTCGAATTTGTAGACCTGGTCGATCGCGGCGGAGAACAGCGGCTTCTGCATCAACAAGAGATGATAGTACGTTTCGATCCGCACAATATGGTCCACGATGTCTTTTAGCCGCGCAGTCTGGGCCTGGGAGCCGAGCGTGACCCAGTAGCGCTCCTGGCCGAATTCGTCCGGAGTGAAACTCGTGACCAGACTCGCGTGCCCGTCGAAGATGCGGCTGCCGTACATGACGGGACCGGGAAAAAGAACGCGCAGTCGCTCGCGCGGTGGCAACGGGTCGCTCATCAAGAGAATGTCCAGACGACAGACCTCCGAGCCCAGCGGCGTGACGGGAAACTCATAACTTGGAAACGTCAGCGTACCGAAGGCAACGCCGGAGGTCGTCGAGGCGGGCAGATGCCAGAGCTGATAGTTATAGTATTCGGTATGGGCCTGCCAGACGACGATCAGCCGGTCACCGTTGCCGGCGTCCTTGACGCCATATCCGAAGGTTTCTTTCAGAACGATGGACTCGGCCGGAACTTTGAACGAGCCGAGCACCGATTGGAACTCCGACCGGCTGGCCGGACGCTGGGTCGGCGGATCGGACATGCGAAACGCCTTGTAATGCACGTGGGCCGGCGCCCGCAGCCAGTCTCCCAGCGGCATTTGCGGCCGCTCGTGCAATTTCTTCAGCAACGCCTCGGTTCCCTCCTGTGATCTTTCGACATGGTCCATGCGTCTCTCCCGCTTCTTACTCGTTCAACCCACCGTTACAGGCCGGGGCGTTTTTCGGCCGTCATGATGACCTCGACCGGCTGATCGGCACGCCGCACATCCAATTGCAAAGTCTGCCCCGCTTCGACCTGGCACAGGCGCTTGGCATCCCGCTCCGTTTTCGCGGCGGCGAGCGGCTTTCCGTTGCAGGCCAGAACCCGGTCGCCGACCCTGAGTCCCGCCTTCTCCGCCGGCAGTCCGCTCCGTAACTCGCGCACGACGTAGAAGCGAGATCCCCGGTCTTCGAGCAGCTCCCAGTTCACGCCGATGCGGCCTGACCCCAGGAGACCGGTCTGTGCCCCGAATCTGGCCAGGATACGATGGACGATCAGGCGGCCAGAACTTTCCGGATTGTCCGTCGTCGGATCAGTCAGATGCCCCTCGCCGCTGAACAAGAGCTGGCCGGTTTCAACGTCGATCATCCGGAGCGCCAGCGACACCGCGTGCATGCGCTCTTGCTCACGGCGCTCCCATTGCTGGACTTCGCCCACGATGATGGCCTGCGCCCCGACCAGCTTGCCGACCTTGAGCACGTTCGCGTCGTCGGCATGGATCAACTGAATCATCTGCTCTTTCAACACCTCATCCAGTTTCGCCCGCTCGACCATATGCACGTCCAGGTCCAGCATGAGCGTCGTGACAATGCCGGCCACACGCGATCCGGTCCCCTGCGCGCCGGGTGCGTCTTCGAAAAGCATGACGGCCATCGTGCGATAGCGATCGATCGTCTCGCGATCGATCGGTCCGTTTCCGGATACAATCGGCTCGGGCCTGGCTCCTCCGCCGTTCGACGACGACGGCACCCCGACGGTGGCGCAGGCCCGGCGCCGTTGAAGAATAGCCGCCGGCGGTCCCCAGGCGCAGAGTTCGTCGTTCACGAGGATGACATGGTGCGGATATTCCCGCTGATGCTCAGACGCGATGTTCGTGAAGGGGTAGATGATGCAGCCGCCGATCCAGATGGAGATCGGACAGTATCCCAACTCGTACAGCCATTGTCTGCGCGCCGTGAGCGAATACTCCCATACCAGCATTCGCCCGTCGTCGCGCAGCACGCGATCGGGTCGCCCGATTTCCTCGACCACCTGCGCTTTCGTCATCGGAATGGTCAGGCGATCCATCTTTGCTTCTGACTTGATGATCGTATAGCCCACACCGCAGCCGGACGACAGTGCGGCCATGATCAGCCCGCACGCGAATGCCTGAGCCGGCGGCAGCCGATCCGCGGTGAGTGGGATCTGCGGCATGCGCTGAGGGTAGCACCCTGCGGGGGAGGCTTCAATGGATCTCAGAGACAGCGAGCGGCGCGGGGCGAGAGGCAACAGGCGAGACACGGAAGAGACGGTTGCCCCCTTTTGTGACGCACCTCTCACCCCCGCGGTCAATTGCAGGACGGATCGAACGGCATGTCGGCATAATGGCGATAGGGTTCGCCGAGCGAATACACGATCTCGTTCCAGACGCAGCTGGGATCTTTTTCAAACACCAGCGCCGCATCGGCCGGCAACGCGATCCACGACCCGGCTTTCATCTCGCTTTCGAGCTGTCCCGGCCCCCATCCGGAATAGCCCAGATAGGCGCGGAACGATTCTTTCGTACTCGCGCCGGTGAGGATACGTTCGACCACCGCCATGTCGCCGCCCAGACAGACGCCATCGAACACATGGTGGGCGTTTTCAGGTAACTGCTCGCCCCGATAGAGTAACATGACTTGATTCGTCTGCACCGGGCCTCCGGCATAGAGCACGTGTCCCTCGCCCTCGATGATCGGTACATGCGGCAGCGCCTCGGCGATGGACATGGCCGTCGGCCGGTTGACGACGACGCCCAAGGCTCCCTCCGGCCCATGCTCGCATAACAGCACGACCGATTGCCGGAAATTCGGGTCACGCAGACTTGGGGCGGCAACGAGGAAAATACCTTTGCCCAATCGCACGTTCATGAAAATATCCTACCGTGCCGATGGACCCTGCGCAAGCGCCGCGGCCAAGGCCTCGCCATCAACGGGGATTGTGAGGAGTCAGACTTGGTAGAGAGAGGGACGTCGATCCCGGAAGAGATCATTGTAACGGTTGAGGCTTTTGTTCCGGGCCTCGGCCGAATCGATCTCGATGACCGCAAGGTCTTCCTTGTCGCGAGGAGCCCGGTGCAGAATGACCCCGTTCGGGCCGACCACTTCGCTCTGGCCGATGTAGGTCAGACGGTCCTTCCCCCCGCGAGCTTCGCTGCCGATCCGATTGCAGGTAACGGCAAAGACGCGGTTTTCCAGGCAGCGGACAGGCATGGAGTCCGGGCAATTCGGCAGCACCAGATTGGATGGATGGCAGAGAATGTCCGCCCCTTGCAGCGCCAAGGAGCGGGCTGCCTCCGGGTAATACCAGTCGAAGCAGATCATTACGCCGATCCTGGCCGCCCCGATATCCCAGACATGGAATCCGGAATCGCCCGGCGTAAAATGCAGCGTTTCTTCGTAGAACAGGTGCGTTTTCCTGTAGCAGCCGATGAAGCCGGCTGGCCCCACGACCACCGCCGAATTGTAACAGCGCGCTCCGGCTTTTTCCGGAAGGCCGGCTACGATATGCATCCGGCGCCGGCTGGCGATCTCGATCAAACGGCGCGTCGTCGGGCCGTCGGGAACCGGTTCGGCCAGTTGTTGCGCCTCTTCCCGGGAAACGAATTGGTAGCCCGACGCAAAGAGCTCCGGCAGGACGATCAGATCGGCTTCGGCCCGATCCAGCGACTCCGTCACCCTGTCGAGGTTTTTGTCGACCTCACCGAACTCCGGATCGAATTGGTAGAATCCTACGCGCACGGGAATGACTCCGCTTCATACAGAAACGGGCAGGGATATGGACCCCTGCCCGCCCGCAATGACCAAATTGTCGGCTGACAGCTCTGTACTTCGATGTGTTACTTCACTTCGGAAAGGTGCGTCACCGCGCCCTCTGCATGCTTGGTAGCCACGTCCGCGTGACCGGCCTTGCCATGCTCGATGGCCTCCTTGAGGTGCTTGATGCCTTCGTCCAGATGGGGATTCTTCATGCCGGCCGCTTCCGCATGCTTCAAGGCCCCCTCCGCGTGCTTCACCAGCGCGTCGGCATGTCCCTGCTTGCCGTGGGAAACGGCTTCTTTCGCATGCTCGACGGCCTCGCTGACATGCTTGTTATCGGCGAAGGCGAGGCCGCTCAGCACCGGGACGCCGACCAGCGCTCCGATGGCCGCGACAACGAGCGCGCTGCGACGAATCGAGATCTTCATGATAGCCTCCTCTGTGGGTTAGAATGCACCGCTCAACTAGCGCGAGATCAATGGTGATTCACCTTACACAGCGTCCCGCAGCCTGTCAAGAAGGACGGGCGGTCTGATCGAATCCAAGTATTTTCTGGAGTCCCTGAAAATCTTTTTCGACGGGGCAGGCGAAATCGCGGCTCCATTCCCACCAGGACCCGGGATAGTTCCTGACCTTTTGATACCCCACGAGTTTCAGAATGAAATACAGCCACGCGGACCGCACACCGCCGGTGCAGTAGCAGATCAACTCGTGTTGCCCATCAATGCCCTTATCCTCCAACATCGTCTTGATTGCATTCAGGTCTTTCACCGTCGCGTCTTTGTTGAGGAAGGCGTTCCACGCCACGTGCACGGCCCGGGGGATGTGCCC
This sequence comes from uncultured Nitrospira sp., assembly GCA_964445795.1. Taxonomy (GTDB): domain Bacteria; phylum Nitrospirota; class Nitrospiria; order Nitrospirales; family Nitrospiraceae; genus Nitrospira_D. The sequence goes on from CAYULI010000032.1 coordinate 5,823, forward strand.
GGGGCGAGGTATTCCGGACACTTCCTTCCCCAGAAACTCTTCGAGACTCCTGGCGTCGAGGATGGTGGTATGCGGGTGCGGCGCCCGGACGATCATCTTGAGCTCGTCTTTCGAAATCGACAGGCCCTTCACCGGCCGCGCCTTAAAGTTGCCAGGCGGGGGCGTAACCCGTCCATGTTCGAAGGGGCGCCTCTCTTCCGTCCATTTCACCCACCCGCCGTCAAGGATGCGGAGTTTCTGATGACCCAGATATTCGAGCATCCAGAACATCCGACCCTCGTCGCCCCAATTGTCGAAAGGATTGGAATAAATGACGACGTCGCTGTCCTGATTGATGCCCAGCCGCCGGAGAATCTCTTCGATCCGGCCGAGATCGGGATTCAAGAGTCCTTTAGGCACGGCATGGGGATCGCTGTACTCGTGCCAGGTGGAATGCACGGCCCCGGGGATATGTCCGCCGAATTCGTACGCCGCCTTGCCGCGCACGTCGATGACGACCAGTCCCGGCTTGCCCAGATTCTGCTGAAGAGTCTCGGTGTCGATAAGGAGCGGATGTTTCATGATAGTCCTTTTGATTGGGCTGCCCCGATCAACCGTCGGCCTTCAACTGGCAGCTCGGCGATATCGGCTGAACGCTGAGAGCTGCCTGCTGATGGCTTTCCCGGCGCAATGCCGCTGCAAGCGACTCGGACAGCGGGAACTCTCGCTCGTAAATCAGAAACCGGTACGGCTCGCTCCCCGTCAGCCCATACTTCGTTTGCAGCATCTCATGCTGCTTGTCGGTGAGGATGTGGTACTGCACCCGGGTCCTGAGTTTCAAGCCCTCGCCCTTCGTCGGAATCCGATACGAATACTCGTACTCCCGACTCGCCAGCGGAAGGAGGCGGTTATCATACAATTCCACGACAGCCGGTTGCCACATGATCCAGCGCCCCATCGCAGAGGTCTGTTGCTCCAGGACGCGCCCCTGCTGATCCTCCACCATGAACTCGACGGTGAAAAACCGGTCCGGGTCGCCCGTGGGAATCTTATGTCCGGCACCCGCGTTGATGAGCGTTAGTGTAAAGGTGACGCGATCGCCCGGCTTCGGCGATGGGGCGTCGGCCTTTACCTGTATGGCGACGGCCTTCCGGATCATGTCGGGATCGTGCCCGCCCAGCCACAGATGTTGCCGGCCTCGGCGGATCGGCCCGTTGACCGCCACAGGCCGGTCGATCTCCGGCATATGACAGCTTTGGCAGATGAAGCCCCGCTCCTGCATGAAGAACTTGCCTTCGTATTCCGCGTAGGTCCCGCACGGTCCGACGTTATAGAACTGCGCCGGACCCGACACGACGTTGTGGCAGCGATAGCAGACCTGAGCCGTCCGGAAATTGGGATCGAACTGGGTCGGGTGCGGCGCCGCGGAATCCTCGAACGGCCCGTAGACGACCCCGTCCCGCACATGGCAGGCCGCGCACGTGATCGCTTCTTTCTGGTACTCCGGATCGTAGCGTGGATTCGCCTCCTGCACGGCTTTCTCCACACGGCCACGCGGGATGTCTTTGATCAACGTGGGCTGCTGATTTTCGAGCGGGGTATGGCAGTTCAAACAGACCCAGATATTCTTGTCCTTCCTCCAATAGGCCTGGAAGAACGGGTCGTCGTAGGCATGGGCATGGATGCTGGTCTTCCATTCGTCGTAGATCTGGCGATGACACTGTCCACACGACTCCGCTTTGAGGCTGGTGAGTCCTTCAGGCACCTTCTGAAAGGGAATGGCATGGGCATAGTCCGAGCGCAAACCGAAGATGACGACCGGTTTGACCTCGGTGTAGTAGACGTAGATCGCGCCCGAGAGCAATACCAACGCGAGCGCACCGGTCTTCCAACGCCTCATGCGTCCAACAATGCCTTGATATGGGAATCGACCGAGGCGGCGAGCGCCATGAGGTTATAGCCGCCTTCCAACGAAGACAGGATGCGCCCCAACGCATGCCGCTTGGCGATGCCGGCTACAATTGCAGTCAAGTCCGCGTAACCGGCTTCCGTCAATCCCATGCCGCCCAGCGGATCGTCTTGGTGCGCATCGAATCCCGCCGAGACGATGACGAGTTCCGGCTTGAATTCGTCCGCGGCCGGCACCAATGTTTTCTCGAAAACCGCCCGATAGGCGTCGTCTCCCTCTCCCGCTTCCATCGGGACGTTGATTGTGAACCCCTCCCCCACGCCGCGGCCCCGTTCAGTCGCGTGGCCGGTACCGGGATAGTGCGGATATTGGTGGATGCTGAAGAACAACACCGACGGATCGTCCTCGAAACTGTGTTGCGTCCCGTTGCCGTGATGGACGTCCCAGTCGACGATGAGCACCCGTTTCAGGCCGTGCCTCTTTTGCGCGTAGCGCGCGGCGATGGCGACGTTGTTGAACAGGCAAAAGCCCATCGCCCGGCCCGCCTCCGCATGGTGACCGGGCGGACGCACCGCGCAGAACACATGGTCGACTTGTTTCGCCATGATCGCATCGACACCGGCCAAGGCGCCTCCTGCGGCCAAATACGCGGCGGTGAGCGATCCCGACGACATCGAGGTGTCGGGATCGAGCGAGACCCGGCCACTCGTCGGGGCACGTTGCTTGAGAGCCGCCACATAGCCCGGCGTGTGAATCTGCGTTACCCATTCGTCCTCGGCTTCTCGCGGTTCGATTCGGGTGAGTCGCCCGGCGGTCCCGCTCCGTTCCAACTGCTGTATGATCGCGCGGAGCCGGTTAGGGGACTCCGGATGCCCGGCCCCCATATCGTGATCGAGATAGGCTGGATGATAGACGAGGCCGGTTTTACCCATGATCTGTCGCGGCAAGAGGCCAGTGGCTAGAGGCACGCAGTCCTGATTCTTTCGTCCCGGACGGGCCCTTGCCCTGACTGCACGGCTGAGATTAACATGCAGGAAACGGCATAGACAATCGGCGGAAACGCGTGCTACGGTCGTGGTAGTTCACCGGGAAGCGATGATGCCTAACCCAAGAATCGAGCCGCTGAAGAACGTTCTCGCCATGGATCCGAACGACGACGTGGCCTGGTTCGGCCTCGGGAAAGCTTATATGGACGATGGGAATTTTGAGGAGGCCGCGAATGCCTTGCGGCAATGCGTGACGGTCAAGCCGACCTATTCAGCCGCTTACTATGCCTTGGCGCAATCCCTCCACAAACTGGGTCGGTTCGACGAATGCCGTGCCGTCGTCGCGATCGGGATCGAGGTGTCCACCAAGAACGGCGACGCCATGGTGACGAAGAATCTGGAACTGCTCAAAGGCTCGCTCTCCGCGTAGACTTCAGAGAAGCTCGTAGAACGCCTTCTTCTGACCCTCGCTCAGGACCGCCGACGCAGCGGGATTCTGAATGAGCATCCGGACACGCGGAGCCGTTCGTTGCTGCATGGATCGTTCGACCACCTCGACGTTAGCCAGCCTAGTGGCCGCCTTGGACGGGAGCGGATACACGTCCCACAGGGAAATGAGCACTGCGCTCAGATGCCGGTGTCTCGTCAACGCCACCGTGACGGAGCCGGCCACCGTCTTGAGATCCAGCCAAATCTCGTCGCGCCGGCTGGTCCTCCCGCTCTGCAGGTCCGCGCGCGGGATGGAGATATTCAGGATCACCGGGTCGCAGTAATCCGCAAGCTGTTTGGCTTTCTGTTGGATGCGCGCGAGGATCCGGTGAATCAGAATCACGCCGCGATCCTCTTCGTCTCTCTGTTCCTCATCCACCAGCATTCCCCGAAGGGGCAGCCGCCGCCGCTCGGCCGACCCCACCATCGCCGTGACTTCGACGAAGAACCGCTCCCGGTCGAGGTGGCATTCGAGGTCCGCCGTCCGCGCCTGAGACTCGGGGAGAAACCGGATGCAGGCGCCGGCGCGAATCAGTTGAGTCGCCAGTTCCAGTTCAGCAAGCGCCGATTCCTGCACGCCGGGGTCGTCGTGGGTGAGGCGGTGCAGGAGCCGGCCCAGGCGAAGATGGCTCGATTGATCCGCGCAGTAGCGGTGGAGCGTCGCCCATCGGTCTTCGAGCGCCTGTGGGAACTCGTGATCGAACTCACTCTTCCAGGAGGCGCCAGGCAACCGTTTTCCTTCGTGGAAAACGGCGCGCAGCTTCACGGTGCGTCGCGGTCGCCAACGTGCCATGCGCCCCCCGTTGTTCGTCCTACCGTGACGCGCTTCTCCCGGAACACGGTCAAGAGAACGAGCCTCGAACCCCGCTTCACGAACGGCCGGCGCTAGGCCGGTTCTGCGCCCTCGTTGTCGCTCGTTGTCAGTCCCAAGATTTCAGGCTGGCGCTTGGCGATCTCGTCGTACATTTCATCGAGCCATCGACCGGCGCATCCGAGCACTTCGCGGACCAAGGGCTCGGGATGCCCCGTGCGCTTGATGGCCCATTGCGAGACGTATTCCAGCAATGCTTCGCGCTCGAACCGTCTGGACGACTGCGTGGCCAGGGCTGCCAGCTCCCCGAAGCCGGTGCGGATAATATCCGCCACCGTTTCCCGCCCATAGGAGGTGCTGGCGGTCACATATTGCACGGCCCGATGGAGTTCCTGCTCGGTCATTCTGGAGCCCTTTGGCGAAGAATTCTCACATCCCTTTCGCTTACTGTCAACGCACCGGCGGCTGGGCCCGGCACCATGCAGTTTTCTCGCCGGAGGCGCTAGGGGTGGTGGTATGATCCCTGTCGTATTCTCGTCAGCTCAGGGGGACCATCGCATGGCCGACACCGTTTCTCCTCGCATCGTATCATGCTCGCCGCGAGCGCCGCGACCGTCGTATCCCGATCGGTGGAACCTGACACATCTGTACAAGGACCCCGTCAATCAACTCGACACTTTGCTGGCCGACCTTGAAGGCAAGGTCGCGCAGATCGAAGCTGCTCGGTCGCGCCTGTCGCCCGCCATATCCAGCCGCGATTTCCTTGCCTTGCTAGAGGTGAGCGAAGCCGTGGCGCGGGGATCGGCCCGCCTCGGCGCCTTTGCTTATCTCTGGTATTCGGAAAACACCACGCACGCCGAAGCCCGCTCGTTTAAAACACGGGTCGAGGAGCGTCTGACCGGACTCCACAACCGGCTGCTGTTTTTTGAGTTATGGTGGCAAGGGGTCGATGACACGAACGCCGCGCGCCTGATGGCAGACGCTGGCGATCTACGCTACCACCTGGAAACAATCCGGCGGTTAAAGCCTCACACCCTATCCGAACCGGAGGAACAGATCATCAACCTCAAGAACGTCACGGGCCGGAGCGCGGTGCGCACACTATACGACATCGTAACCAACAACTTCTTGTTCACGCTCAAGGTCGGCGGCAGGAAGAAGACCATGAACCGAGAAGAGCTCATGGCCTGCGTGCGAAACCAGCGAGCGTCGGTGCGACGAGCAGCATATCGAGAACTCTACCGTGTCTATACAGCCCATCGGGATCTGCTGGGCGAAATATACAAGACGCTCGTGAACGATTGGAAATCGGAAAATCTGAAACTGCGCCGCTTCGCCTCGCCCATCGCCGTGCGCAACCTGGAGAACGATGTGCCTGACCGGGCGGTCGAGGTCCTACTTTCGGTCTGCGCGAAGAATGCGGAAGTATTCCAGAAGTATTTCAAGTTGAAAGCGAGAATCTGCAAGATCAGGCCGATGAACCGGTATCACCTCTACGCCCCCCATCGGACCGAGGGGAAAAAATACAAGTACGCCGACGCCGTGAACATGGTCTTGGAAGCCTATCGCGGATTTTCCCCCCGGCTGGCCGATCTGGCCGAACAGGTGTTCCGAGACCGGCACATCGACGGGCCGACCCGCCCCGGAAAACTCGGCGGAGCCTACTGCTATAGCGTCGTGCCCGGCCTGACACCCTACGTCATGCTGAACTTTACGGGAGAAGCACGGGACATCGCCACGATGGCGCACGAACTCGGCCATGCCGTCCACGGGATGATGGCCAAGGACCATTCCGTCTTCACGTTCCACTCGACCCTTCCGCTGGCGGAAACGGCGTCGGTCTTTGGCGAGCGCATTCTCTCCGACGCCCTGATGTCCCAAGAGCGCAGGAAGGAGGTCCGTCAGGGCCTACTCCTGAGCCAGCTCGACGACATCTACGCCACCGTCCTCCGGCAGGCCTATTTCGTGCGGTTTGAACAACAGGCCCATCAGATGATTGCGGACGGTGCCACCGGCGACGGCCTGGCCAAGGCTTATCTCAAGGAGTTACGACAGCAGTTCGGCAGGGCTGTCCACGTACCCGAGGAGTTCCAATGGGAATGGCTCACGATTCCCCATCTTTTCGCCAGCCCCTTCTACTGCTACGCGTATAGCTTCGGGAACTTACTCGTGCTCGCCCTCTACCGGATGTACAAGGAACAGGGCCCGGCCTTTGTGCCGAAATACCTCGACTTGCTGGCCACGGGCGGATCGCAGGCCCCACGGGAGATTCTCGCCAAAGTCGGCGTGGACATGACCTCGGAAGCCTTCTGGCAATCCGGTTTCGATACCATCCGGGAGATGGTCGGCCAACTGGAAGCCACGCTGTCCTAACCTCTTTTATCTGAGAGATCCGTCACCCCTTTCCCCACCATCCTCAAGGGACTTGACAGAGGACACGGACGATGGCATACTGAGAATGCATCTCATAATCGTTCACAGGTTGACGATGTACATCTGCTTGTGCAAAGGGATCACCGAATCGGATGTTCGTGAAGCCGGGCGCGCCGGCATCGTCACGCCCTGCCAGTTGAAGGCCAAATTCGGACTTAAACAGAACGGCTGCTGCGGCCGCTGCGCGAAGAATATCCATGCGTACGTGGAGATCGCCACGCAGGCCCTTCCGACCGCCTGTTCGAATTCCGCTTCTTCCTCTCCCTGACCGCATTCATCCGGTTGCCGTCCCTGAGGCGCAGTCCACCGTCCGCACACGCCTCGTTCATGGCGTGGCCTGTATATAGGCTCAGTCCATGGGAAGGAATCGATCGCCTCGTCAACGGCGAGCTAACGAGAAGGCCCGAACCGAAGGAGCCTGGCCACATCGGCAACGCGCTGGCCCAGCGCCCTCGCCTCGGCCAACTCTTTGTTGTCGATGCCGGGACTGTCTCCCTCGGTGGTGGCGGAGGCGCCGAACGCCCCGCCTCCGCTTACGACGATCATCTGATTGCCCAGCATCGCCGCAAGAATCGTCAGCATCGTGACTTCTTTGCCGGCAGAGACCTGTCCGCCGGTTGCGAACGCCGCCCCCACCTTGTTTCGCATTTTGAATTCGGGGAAGACGCCGAATTTAAACTGCCAGTTGTCGAAAAATGTTTTCACTTCTCCGGACATGTTGGACCAGTACACCGGAGAGCCGACGACCACCGCATCGGACGAAAACAGATCATCGGCCGTGACCTGGCCGACCCGCTTGAGCACAACCTCCGTGCCTGCGACGCTCTTGGCTCCGTCGACCACCGCCTCCGCCATCCGCTCCGTATTCCCGGTCAGCGAGTGGTACGCGACGAGCACTTTAACCGAGAGCGGAGGTTCTTCGGCCCACCCGGGCGCAGGGAAACCGGCCCAGGCTGCGGCCAGCAGGGAGACACCCGCGATACGGACAATCCCTTGGGGAATGATCCGGAACACAGTACGCAACCGTTCGCCTTTCAGAAGAGTGCGCTCCGTTGCTCCGTCATCATAGAGTGATGCCAGGCCAGGGGCTGCATCATCGGCACGGGTCGAAAGGGCTACCGACGGAATGTTTCTTCTTCCATGTGCTCTTCGACCGAGACTTCCGTCAGAGTTCCGCGATAGTCACAACGGTGGCAGCGAATCCGCCATTCTTCCAGCCATTTTTCCTGGACGTAGGACTGGCGGCACTTCGGACACACAAAGACCCCCTTCTTGTACAACACCCGCCGTTTTTCCTGCATACCTTGCCTCCTGCAAATGGTCAACGGGAGCATGGCACAGCGCTCGACGGGTTTGCAAGGCACTCAGACGGACAGAGTCGCAGATCGACCCTGCCGGTGCCCCTTTCTTGACTCGGAAGATGTCCACCGTTACGATGGGTCATGCGGATCGGATGCCCGTTGGCTGTGCTGCTGTTCCTCTCGCTCGGTGCCATCGAACCGGGCCGAGCCGGTTCCCCGTACACAGTTTCGGATTCGCGCCTTCTCCCCATCCAGACACCCTCCGGCACGACGATCATGGCGGAAATCGCCGATACGCCGCAAAAACGGGCCACCGGCCTCATGTACCGCGATCATTTGAAGAAAGACCACGGTATGCTGTTCCTATTCAACGAGCCGCAGGCCTGGACGTTCTGGATGAAGAACACCAGGATTCCGCTGGATCTGGTCTGGATGGACTGGAAAAAACGCGTGATCCACATCGAGCGGAACGTCCCCATCTGCACTCGGACGGACGACAGTTGTCCCCAATACCGCCCAAACAGCGACGACGCCCTCTTCGTCCTGGAAATCCCAGGAGGAACGGCGGACGTATATAGGATCGAGAAGGGCGCAACGCTGCAGTTCGCCAACCCGTGACGGCTGTGTGGTCCACGACGCTCAGGACCGTTCCTGCCAGGCCCGCACCCGCCGCGCCGTGATGACCCCGTCAACCCGTTCGATCGCTTTGAGCACCCGATTCAGGTGTGACGTGTCGGTGATTTCCACCACGAAGTCGAGCTCCGCCTTTCGGTCCTCGCGCGTCATAATTTCAGCCCGGCTGATGTTGGCGTGACATTCCGAGATCGCCGAGGACACGTTGGCCAGGACTCCGGTCTTATCGACCGCGATCACGGCGACTTTCACCGCGTGCTGGCCGGGCATGGTCGTATCCCATTCGACCTCGACCAGCCGTTCCTTGTCGTAATCCAGCGCCTCCAGATTCGGGCAGTCCACCGCGTGGATCGTCAGCCCCCGCCCTCTGGTGATATAGCCGAGAATGCGGTCGCCGGGCACCGGATTACAGCACCGAGACAGCTGCATAAGCAGATCGCGGGCCCCTTGAACCCGGACGCCCTTGTCTTCCGCCTTCCCTGCGGGGAGCTTCGCCGGACCGGCCGGTTCAGCCGGCGGGGCAACGCCTCCCGATACCGGAGCCACGAGCTTGCCGACGATCTGCGCTGTCGCGATATGTCCGAATCCGACGGCGGCCGCCAAATCGTCCGGGTTGTCGTATCCCGCCTCGCGCGCGACTTGTAATAACTGGTCGGACTTTAACATTTGGGCCGGAGCCAGTCCGTGACGCCGAAGCTCCGACTCGAGTAGCCGACGGCCGATCTCCACGCTCCGTTTCTGCTCCTCGGCTTTGATCCAGTGTTTGATTTTCGTCTTTGCCCGCGAGGTTCGGACAAACTTGAGCCAATCCTTGTGCGGCGTCTGGTTGGGCGACGTGAGAATCTCGACCGTGTCACCGCTCGCCAACTGGTGCTTGAGCGGAACGATCTTGCCGTTGACCTTCGCCCCCACGCAATGGTCGCCGACCTCCGTGTGGATGGCATAGGCGAAGTCGACCGGCGTGGCTCCCTTGGGAAGCTCCTTGACGGTGCCCTTCGGCGTAAACACATACACGACGTCGTGGAAGAGTTCGAGCTTGACCGAGTCCATGAACTGTCGGTTATCGGGAAGGTCTTTCTGCCATTCGACGAACTGCCGGAGCCACCCGAACGTCTTGCTGTCCTTGTCGTCGACTCGTCCCTGCTCTTTATACTTCCAGTGGGCCGCAATCCCGTACTCCGCGACGCGATGCATCTCTTCGGTGCGAATCTGAAACTCGACATGCTCTCCCTTCGGGCCGACGACCGTGGTATGGAGCGACTGGTAGAGGTTAGACTTGGGAATGGCGATGTAGTCCTTGAAGCGACCGGGCACCGGTCGCCAGAGGGAATGAATGACCCCGAGCACGGCATAGCAGTTCATCTTCGTGTCGGTAATGACCCGCAGCGCCGTGAGGTCATACACCTCTTCGAACGAGATCGATTGCTTGTTCATCTTCTGATAGATACCGTAAAGGTGCTTGGGACGGCCGTAGACGGTGCCCGGCAATCCGGCCTCGGCCAGGGCCTTCTCGACGAGCGCTTTCACTTCCTGGATGTACTGCTGCCGATCCTCGTCCCGCTTCGCCACGCGCACGCGAAGCATCTCGTAGACGTCCGGCTTCAGATGTTTCAGGCAGAGATCCTCGAGCTCGTTCTTGATCCAGCCGATCCCGATGCGGTTCGCCAGCGGCGCATAGATCTCCAGCGTCTCCTGGGCGATCTCCTGGCGTTTGCTCTCACCGAGATGCTCGAGCGTCCGCATGTTGTGGAGGCGGTCGGCCAGCTTGATGATCACGACGCGAATATCGTCCGCCATCGAGAGCACCATCTTGCGGAAATTCTCGGCCTGCTTCTCCTCGGAGCTCTTGAACGTGATCTTGCCGATCTTGGTGACGCCGTCCACCAGATGGACGACTTCTTTTCCGAATTCCCGTTCGAGCTCGTCGGCCGTCGCCACGGTGTCTTCCAGCGTGTCGTGGAGCAGGCCCGCCACCACCGCCGTCACATCCATTTTCAGCGCGCACAGAAATCCCGCCACCGCTACCGGGTGCTTCACGTACGGCTCCCCCGACAGGCGGGTCTGGCCTTGATGCACCTTGGCGGAAAACTCATAGGCCTTCCGGACGATATCGAGATCGGTATCCGGCTGGTAGGTTCGGATCCGTCCTAAGAGCTGCTCGATATCGGTAACGGTTTCGAATGGCATACCGGCTAGTCTCCGGCGGTCGGACGAAGGTCTCGGATGCGTAGCTGAATTCGGTCGTACCCGTTCCAGTGGTTCAACTCGGGGGTGAAGGCCACGTCGACCGGGGTCCTCAGCGATAGGCCCTGGTCTTCCAGCGACTTCATGCCGAACCCGATGCCGTCGAACGGAATGGAGCGGCCCTGGCGCAGGGTCATCCTCAGGTGCTTCTCGCCGACGATGCGCGCGTTCATGATCTCCAGTCCCCTCACGGCGAAGGTCGGTTCGGGGTTCCCCGCTCCGAACGGGTGAAGGGCGTCGATTTCCTGCATCAACTTGAGTGTGACTTCATCGAGCCGGACCTCGGAATCCACTTGCAGGGTAGGTACCGCCTGGGTCTCCCGAGCCCAGGCTCCAGCCAAAGAGGAGAACCGGTCCACAAACTCCGGCAACCGGTCCTCGCGCAGCGTCAGGCCTGCCGCGCTGGGATGTCCGCCGAAAGCCGTCAGCAAATCCCGGCAAGAAGCCAGCGCTTCGTAGAGATTGAACCCGGGCACGGTCCGAGCCGACCCCTTGCCGATCCCCTGTCCATCGACGGCAATAACTACGGTCGGCCGGTTGAACCGTTCCATTAATCGGGCCGCCACGATCCCCACGACTCCGAGGTGCCACCTTCGTGACCACAGCACAACGGCACCAGCAGGCTCACGCCGTTCCAGCTGATCGAGGGCATCTTTCATGATGTCCGCTTCGATTTGCTGCCGGGCCCGGTTTAATTGCTCCAAACACTCAGCCAGTTCCTTCGCTTCCCGTTCCGATTCAGTCGTGAGCAACCGCACTCCGATGATCGCCTCATCCAACCGTCCCGCAGCATTCAGGCGCGGCGCCAATCGGAAGGCAACCGTGTCGGCGGTGCAGTCTCTGGTAACCCCGGCCACATGCTTCAGGGCCCGGAGACCGCACCGGGCCCCCCGAGAAATCTGGGCCAGTCCCTCGCGCACAAGAGACCGGTTCTCATCCTGCAGGGGAACCACATCGGCGATCGTCGACAACGCCACCAGATCTAAGAGTGTCTCCCCCGGTACGGCTCCCGACCCATATTTCGCCTCATACGCGTTCGCCACCTTGTAAGCCAGCCCGCCAGAACAAAGCCCGCGGAACGGATACTGCGCGTCAGGTCGATGAGGATTCATCACGGCCAAAGCCGGCGGCATCCGCTCATCGCTCTGATGATGATCGGTCACGATGACGTCCATGCCCAGTTGTCCGGCCACGGCGATCTCCCGATGGGAGGTTGTGCCGCAATCGGACGTCACGAGCAGCGTCACCCCGTCGGCAGCCAGGCGGCGAATCGCACCCTCGTTGAGCCCGTACCCTTCCCTGATCCGGTGCGGCACATAGGCCCGCACGTCCGCGCCGAGGCCGCGAAAGAACGACAGATAGATGCTGGTGGCGCACATGCCGTCCACATCGTAATCGCCGTAGAAGCAGACTCGTTCCTGCCGGCGGACGGCGTCGTGCAACCGATCCACCGCTTGCGCCATATCAGGAATGAGAAAGGGGTCATGGGCGCGGATCGGCGACATCCAGGCCGACGCCTGGTCGAGCGTGGTAACGCCGCGTGCAAGGAGCAACGAGGCCGTCGCGGACGAAATCGCCAAAGCCTGGGCCAACGCCGCCCGTTGAACGGGATCGATAGTACGAAATACCCAGAGCTTAGACTTCATCCCTGCCTCAAAGCGGGCCGGTACCGTAAGGGGAATGCACTCGTCAGGATTGACGCGAATGGTAATGGCTCGCCTCCCCTTTGTCAAACTGGGCGGCCTGATCGACACTCTGTACGTTAGCGGACAGTCCGGCGGGAGGATGGCGATGAATGGAGCGCGGAAGACGGCGGGAAAGGGGTGGAAAGGGGAACGCGAGCGGAGCGTTCGCTATTCCCCTCCTTTTTGGACGTAGTTCTTGACGAACTCTTCAGCGTTCTTCTCGAGCACGTCGTCGATTTCGTCGACGAGCTTATCGATGTCTTCCTTGATTTTCTTGCCGGCCTCGACGACCTTGGGGTTCGGCTTGACCTCGTCCTTCGCCTGAGGCTCGCGCCTGGGTTCCTGCTTGCGCTCCTGCTTTTCCATTCGAGCACCTCCCGCAGTTCCGGGCCACGCTCGTGGAATCAGCTCCGGACGTGACCCCTGGGCTCACCTTACTCCAGGGTTTGCGAGCCCGTCAAGCCAAGCGCAGAAACACGAAACGTGACGAACGAGACAGGCGCGAGAAGCACGACTCGCTCGGACGAACCCGCCGTGCAGTCTGGCCTCTCTCGATTTTCTCGCTTAACCACGCGCGTCATTCTCGCTATCTCACGATCAGCGAGATGATCAAGAGCGCGACAATGTTGATGACCTTGATCATCGGATTCACAGCCGGCCCGGCGGTATCCTTGTAGGGATCGCCGACCGTGTCGCCCGTGACCGCCGCCTTGTGCGTCTCCGTGCCCTTCTTCCCTTGCTCTTCGATGTATTTCTTGGCATTGTCCCACGCCCCACCGCCGCTGGTCATCGAGATGGCGACGAACAGTCCCGTCACGATGCTGCCGACGAGCACGCCGCCGAGCGCCTGCGGGCCGAGGATCACGCCAACGAGAATGGGCGACACGACCGGGATCAGTCCGGGAAGCATCATCTTCTGAATCGCAGCCTGGGTAACGATGTCGACGCAGGTACCGTATTCCGGTTTGCCGGTCCCCTCCATGATCCCTTTGATCGTGCGGAACTGCCGCCGCACTTCTTCAACGATCAAACCGCCCGCCTGGCCGACGGCCTTCATACACAGAGCGCCGAAGATGAAGGGCAACATACCACCGAGAAACAGGCCAACCAGGACTTTCGGGTCGGAGAGGTCGAATGCCGCGAGGGCCTGGTTGTGGGCCGCCACTTCGCGCGAATACTCCGCAAAAAGCACCACCGCCGCCAATCCCGCCGATCCGATTGCATAGCCTTTCGTCACGGCCTTGGTCGTATTGCCGACCGCGTCGAGCGGATCGGTGATGTCGCGGACTTCCTTGCCCAAATGCGACATCTCAGCGATGCCTCCAGCATTGTCGGTGATCGGGCCGAACGCATCGATCGCCACGACGATTCCGGCCATCGACAACATCGACACGGCCGCCACCGCAACGCCGTACAACCCGCCGGAGTTCGCCCCCCCACACACCCAGAAGCTGCCGAGAATCGCGGCGGCAATCACCACCACCGGAGCGGCCGTGGCCTGCATGCCCACCGCGAGCCCGGCGATGATGTTGGTGGCATGGCCCGTCTCGCTGGCCTTGGCGATGTACTTTACGGGCGCGTAGTTCTTGGAGGTGTAGTAGTCGGTAATGAACACAAGTGCCAAGGTCACCGCGAGGCCCATCAAGGCCGCGACATAGTAGCTGATCCCGCTCACGCCGCCGACTCCATCCATGATCTTCGACGTAACCGGAAAGAACGCCACGGCCGCGATGCCGCCGGCGACGAAAAGGCCCTTGTACAGCGCCGGCATGATACCGCCCCCGGGACCCACCTTCACGAATAGGATGCCGATGATCGTCGCAAAGATCGTCACGCCTCCCAGCGCCAAGGGATACAGGACCGGCGCCGTGGCCCCTTTGAACATCGTGAACGCCAACACCATCGCGGCCACCGTCGTCACCGCATAGGTTTCGAACAGGTCCGCCGCCATCCCGGCGCAATCGCCGACATTGTCGCCCACGTTGTCCGCGATCACCGCGGGATTGCGCGGATCATCTTCCGGAATCCCCGCTTCGACCTTGCCAACCAGGTCTGCGCCGACGTCGGCCGCTTTGGTGTAAATCCCGCCGCCCACACGCGCAAACACGGAAATCAAACTGCCGCCGAACCCGAGGCTCAGCAATGCATGAATCGCTTTTTCCTGACCGGAAATCGACTGCGCGATGGTGTAGAACCCGGTGATGGCAAGCAGGCCCAACCCGATCAGCAGGAGGCCGGTCACCGCGCCGCCCCGAAACGCCACCGTGAGGGCCGCATTCATGCCATTGTGAGCCGCCTGGGCCGTCCGCACGTTGGCCCGGACGGCGATGATCATGCCGACGTACCCGGCGATGGCCGATGCGCCGGCGCCCACCAGAAATCCAACCGCCGTCAGAAGACCGAACTTATCCGATACCGCGCCCGCGCCGGCCAGCACGACAAACAGCACAGCCGCCACCACACCGACGGTCTTGTACTGCCGGTTCATATAGGCACCGGCACCCTCTTGAATTGCTTTGGAGATTTCTTGCATCTTCGCGTTGCCGGCGTTCAATTTGAACACCCACATCGCGAGATACAGGCCGTAACCGATGCCGGCCACCGCCGCAATCAAGGCAAACGTCACAATCGCTGAATCGCTCACGTCAGTCCCCTCCCGTGATGGTTGAGCGGCCCTTATGTCATACGATTCCCTGTGGCTTCAACCCATCCAAAGTACATGAGCCTAGAGGGGAAACCGCAGGGTGGTGCAGGTTCGACCGCGCAGTTAACTGCCTGAAAAGTCAGGCCATTGTATACAGATGACGCGACGGGATCAAGTTGAAAGGTGCCGCCCGCACAGACCGAGACGAACGTCTTATTACGACGCAGCCCGGTGGGCGTTCAGTATTTCGACGGCAGGCTCGGCGTCAGCCGTCTATTTGCGGATCAAAATGAGACTTGCTATAGTCCGCGGCGAAGGAATCGACTATGGGCCTTGAACCGAACTACATCGTGATCGACGGACAGACGTTCAGCAAAACGAAGCTGGCATTGGACAATCACGTGTACAAGAACTGTCAGATCGACGACTGCGATCTCTACTACAGCGGCGGACAGTACGAGCTTCTTGACACCCACATCACCAATTCACGCCTCATCCTGAACCACCCGGCCAAGGGAATCTATAACGCGCTACAGATCTTCAAGATGAAGTCGCCCGGATCGCGAATCGTTTCTGAGTGACCGGCCAGGGAGCGGCACCGGGGCAAGGGGCAACAGGTAGCTCTCTACCGTCAAGAGTGCCTGCGGCGCCCCCCAAATCGCTCGATCCTCGCCCCTCGCCTACTTGCCCACCGGGATATTCTCCGTCCGCTTCACGATCTCGATCGGTTGGAAGACCGGGTCCTGCGAGCCCTTGGCCGACTCCGCTTCGACCCGCTGGAGGAATGCCGGAGGTCCGGAGATCGGGGCGTAGTTGAGCGTCACCTCGACGTCGAACGTTTTCGTGTCTTTGGGGGTGGGGAACGTAAAAGTTTCGACTCTGGTTTCTTCCGGCTTCAACACGGTGTCTTCGAGTACCTTCACCGCTTCGAAGTCGAAGATCGTCTTCTGGCCTTTGGCGTCGGCATAGGTCCGGCCGTAGACCCGTTTGTCGGCAAAAACCGTTTTGAGGTTCTTCCCCTTGATCTCGAGGTCCAGCACCACGCTGGCCCAGGCTGGATGGGTCGTCGGCAGGTTATGTGGGACCAGGCTCTGCACCTTGACCGTGACCGTGGTCTTATCCCCGTCGATCTTCGTCTGCACGTCCAGTTTCGCTGCCTCCTGGCGCAGCTTGCCGATACGGCCAGGGAAGGTATGGTTGGCCACTTTCCGCTTCTTCTCGCCGTTGGCCGACTCGCCGACCTGTTCGGGCATGTGGCAGCTCTGACATTCTTTGCCGGACTTCACAGCCTGGCTCTGGTCCCAGTTGCCCAGCAGGTCATTGGCCTTGCCCAAGTTGCCCGCCGTCGGCACCGATTGATGACAGTTCAGGCACAGATCGGATTTCTGAAACAGCCCCAACTCCATCGACTGGTGCGCAAGATTTTGGACGTAATCCTTGTACGGTCCGTAGAGCGTCTTGCTACCGAGCTCATACTTGGGTTCAGGAGGATGCTTCGACCGGTCAACCTGCTTGATCAAGTGGCACTGGGAACACGCCACGCCATCCAAGGACGGATCGCCGGATTTGGCCTGATCGACGAAGAGCTGCGCTTGATCGGGAAACTCCCGCACGTGAGGCGCATGGCATCGAAAACAGAGGGCCTTGTCCTTCCCGCCGGAAAAGTTGAGATACGCATCGAGCGACGCGCGAAAGGCGGGCGAATGAATGGACTTAGATAACGGGGAGGTCTCCCACTCCTCGAACACGCGTTCGTGACAGCGCTTGCACTTGTTGGAATTGGGAAACGCCTTTTCGATGACGGCTTGCCCTTTCGTGTCTTGCGCGAGCGTCGGATGGCCTCCCCCCCCGGACGCCAGCACGAGGAACGCCACCGCGGGTGCCGCCAACCCGGCCACCTTCATGAGTCTGCGAGGTCCCAAGATCGTCCGCTCCCTTTCTTACAAAGATTTCGCGCGGTAGGTCAGCACGCGCGGCTGCGCATATTCGTCCAGAATCTTTTTCGCTTCATCCCGCTCTTTGTCTGTGCCCAACGTCGCGAGATACCGGTCCCGTAACGCCGGCTCCGGCGTCGGAACGAGCGAGTAACTCAGGACGGCTTCGACCGTGGCCGGAGCCGCCCCCGCCGGCATAGGCTGTGCGAACGGAATTTTCCGCGTATTCCCTCCCTTGATGAACGGGTCGGGAATGGGGCCGCGCATGATCTTCTCGAAGGGTAATCCGAAGTGCTTGGTCTCCTCCACGAGCACTCTTCCCTTGGCATCCTTGATCGAAATCGTCAGGAAGAATTGCTTGAGCACTGGATCCCCATCGGGGAAACTGTGGGGAAGACTGCCGACTTTCACCAGCGCCGTGCCTTCCACCGTCGCGCCCGCCTTGGCCACTTCGATATCGACCCGCGGCATCCACTCGGCCTGAAGATTGCGATTCTTTAACAGCGTGCCTGGAATCACCACCCCGCGGAACCAATGGCGGCCGATGGCTCTGGTCATCGCACCTCGTTTGGAGGTCGAACTGCCGGTGGAGGGCTCCATGTGACAATCCTGGCAAATCGTGCCCTGGAGAATCTCCCCGGGAAGCTCCCGTTGGGTGACATCCTTCACCTTGTCGAAATGGCACGAGGCGCAGAAATTCGCCCCGCGGAACAGATCCGACTGCGCCGCGGAATGGACCAGATTGTCTTCGGGATCGGCGTAGGGACCGAACAGCGTGTTGCCCGGCTGCAGCTTGAACGTCGGCGGAGGCCCCGGCGTCTTTTCCACCGCGTTGATCAGATGGCAGGAGGCGCAGCCGATCCCTTCGATCTGCGGCTTGCCGGCCAGAACCTGAGCGACGACTTTCTCCGCATGCTGCGGGAACACCGTGGTCGAGGGCACGTGACACGACAGGCACCGGCGCTGCTCATCCGGAGAGGGATTGGTCTGCATCCAGACGCCCAGTACGGTCCGGAACACCGGGGACTCCAACGCCGTGCCGTGTAGGAGCGCCGCGTCCACCCGGCCGAACGTCTTCAGGTCCGGCGTCTGCTCGCGCATGCCCTTCCACTCTTCGTAGTGGCGGTCGTGGCACTGCTTGCAATCTTCCGAGCGAATGAACACTTTTTCGATTTCGGCGACCCAATCGCCCGGACTCTGGCCATCGGCTTTCTGAGCGATCGCGCGCCCGTGGTATAGGGCGTGGCTGCCCACGAACACCAGCACGATGAGCATCGCCGCGATCTTTCCAAATCGTTTCACCTTTCGGCCCCCGCTCCTCAGTCCCGTTTGCAGCCGACGAAATGAAAATTCACACCCCACCCGACGGGATCGCCGGGGTCCGCCGGTTCATACGTGCCGACCGTGAAATTGCATTCCTTCATCGCCCGTTTGATCGCATTACCGAAATCGATCATGTTCCGGATTTCCTGCTTGTCCACTTCCTTGATGATGGACCGCACCTTGATGCCGGCATAGTCCGCCCGGGAATTGCCGATCACTTCGAACACTGCCACGCCTTGCGGCCGTTGCAGTTTCAGTTCCTTTTGAATTTCTTCGTCTACCGCACCGACTACAACACCGAATTCCTCGCCCAATCGTGCAGCTTCCTCTTCGGTCATCTCGTTGGACGGCTCGGCCGCCTGCACGACTCCCGCCAGCACGAGAAGTGCGACGAAGGTCGCGAGAACCGCCCGAACGGCGTCCCCTGCAACGGAGCCCGACCGCGGCAGGGCCGCGCCCCAGGCTTTCCGGTCGTCCGAGGAACGTACAAACGTGCCGGCCATTGTGTCATCCAATCAGGAACGCTAGAGTTTGGCAACCGGATCGATCACGAGCTGAAACCACGGCGCCACGGCTTTCTGACCGTTGCGTTCCTTGTTTTCTCCGTTCCACACGGCGAACGACACCGTCTGCACCCGGCCAGGGATCAGCTTCGCTTCGTTCTCTTGCTCCTCGCTCGCCAGCGGGCGGCGCATCACCACGTGCCACACGCCGTCCTTCCAGAATGCCTTGCCCTGGACGCGCCCTTGCTTTTCTTTGGTCGTCAAGGTGCTGAACCCGCCGCCGATCAAGTCTTCCACCGACGACACGCGCCTGGGAATCACTTCGAACGTCCGGACGCCGCCTTCTTTCTTCTCGGATTGGCGCGCGGCCCGCCGGTCAATATCGCTCTGCCAATCCGCCTTCCAGTGCCAGATATTGATGTAATGATCGAGCTGTCCCATGCAGAAGAAGGCCGGAGCGTCACCGAGGGGCAGGCCGATCGCGACCCCGTCGCGGAACGTGCCCGGCGTCAACCGGTCATTTTTGGTGTTGTCCTGCCATTCCAGCAGGAAGGCGATCTCGGTCCCATTGTGGACCGACCGGACGACGAGCGCGCGGGCCGTCGGCTCCGGCCAAACGGGGCGCGTAATCACCTGCCCGCTGAGCGGGAGCGTTATCGGCGGAATTTTGGCCCAAGCCGGATCATCCGGCGCACCAGGAAGGTCGCCCTCCACCAGATGGGAACGGATCACCATGCCCCCGGAACTGACGAGGGGGATCCCCCATCCTCCGAGAAGCCCGGCCATGACAAGGAGACTCGAAAGATACGCGAGCAGAAAGGGACGGGAACGGCCGAGGTTCGTCATTCGCACCATGCAGTACTTCCGAGAGCCGACGGAATCCGTCGGAATGGCCCAGAATACCACAAAATCCGTGCGAGACAAACGAGCCGACGATAAGGCCGAGAATTTACGCGAGCTTCACGCGCCGGATTTTGTTTTCCCCACGTTCGCAGATATACAGGTGTCCCTGAGAATCCAGAGCCAGTCCCACGGGAGAATTCACGACCGCGTCGATAGCGAGTTGGCCGTCGCCGTGCTTGAGGGCGCCAGCGGACTCTTTGGCCACGAAGCGCGCGGCGCCGCAGCCGCCCATGTTCTTGTCCTCGTAGCCACTGTCGCCGTTACCGGCCACCGTGGTGATCACGCCTGTGACGGCGTCCACCTTGCGCACCCGGTGGTTCATCGTATCGGACAGGTAGAGATTGTTCCGTTGATCGAAGACGACGGCTTCTGGCGCGTGCAGCATAGCGCGAATCGCCGGCTTGCCGTCTCCGTCGAACCCGTACCGGCACACCCCCGCAACGGTGGAGATGATGCCCGTCCGTGAATCGATCTTGCGCACTCGATTGCTGCCCTTGTCGACGATGTACACGTCGCCCTTCCCGTCCACCGCAATCCCCACAATGTCGTACAAACGGGCGTCCATGGCGGGCTTGCCGTCGTCGAGATACATGGAGAGATCCAGCCCGTCGGAGCAGACCGGCATCAGCCAGCCGTGATCGTCGCTGAAATCGATCCCGATCGCGTCGCCCGAGAGCACTACGAGATTCCGCGCCACCAAAGGCTGCTCGCGCGCATCATCCTCCTCCGTCCAAGTTCCGGCGATGGTGGTCACCAGGTCGGTCCTCGGATCGTAGCGGCGGACTTTGTGCGCCTGCGTATCGGCGATGTACAGCACGTCATCCGGGCCGAAGGCGATGGCCGCCGGCCACGTCAGGTTGACCTCCAGAGCGGGGCCGTCCCCGTTGAACCCGTGCTGTCCGGTCCCGACGACGGTGGTGATGATGCCGGTCTCGTGATCGACTTTGCGAATCCGATTGCTGCCGGAGTCGCAGATGTATAAATTGTTCTGGGAATCGAACGCGACATCCAGGGGCAGATAGAGACCGGCCTCGCCGCAGGGTCCGTCGTCGCCGCTGTAGCAGGTTTCCCCGATGCCGGCGAAGTTATGGATCGTGCCGTCCTGGAGGTTGATGCGGCGCACGCGATCCGATCCGGATTCGGCGAAGTAGAGCCACTGCTCGGTCTTGTCGAGCGCGGCATGATGCGGCAACGGAATACCGGCCTTCACCGCGCGCTTGCCGTCGCCGGTGCTGCGGGCCTTCCCGTTCCCCGCAAAGGTCTCGATATAGCCCACGGCCAGTTGCAGTTCGGTATCCATGTTCCGGTCCTCGATCGGATGGCGCCGGAATCAGGCGTGCGTCGCCGGCTGGGGCGCGGCCGCCGGTTGCTCGACGGGCGCCGCCGGCGCAGGAGCCGCGGGAATGGCCTGCGGAGTCGCCGCCATCTGCTGCTGCGCGGCCTGTGCTTCCGCCTCGATGGCGTCCGCTTCGTGGACCGACTTCTTGAATCCCTTGATCGCTTTCCCCAGTCCCTCGCCCAACTGCGGCAATTTCCCCGCCCCGAAAATGATCAACACGATGACCAGGATCAGGATCAACTCTGTGAAACCGAGACTCCCAAACATGTTGCGCTCCTTCGTAAGAGGTAAATCAGGATCCGGAACTCTCTTTGGCTTTCTTCGCGAACCGTTCTTTCAGACGCTTGCGCGCTTCTTCGGCCTGCTCGAACATCTTGCACTTGTCGTACACGTTGATGAGATTGTAGTAGGCGAGCGGTTCGTCCGGATTATGTTCGACGGCGCTCTCCATCACCTTGATCGCCAGATCGGTCTTCTTGTGGCTCAAAGCGATTTCCATCAGCTTGAAGCTGGACTCCAGGTGTTTCGGGTCCAACTCCAGCGTCCGCAGATAACACTGGATCCCCATGTCGATCGTGTTGTAATCGGACACTTGAGGGTTGTCCAGCTCGACATAGACCCCCGCAAGGTTGTACCAGGCGATCGGATCGTCCGGGGTGATCTCGACGAGACGCTCGTAGTACTGCTTCGCCTCCATATACTTCTTTTTCTCCGCGTACAGCCGGCCGAGGTTAAATAGCGCCAGCACGTCGTGCGGGAAAATTTCGAGCGCATGCTTGAACTCGGCTTCCGCCTCGTCGCTCATGTTCTTCGTTGCGTAGATGGTGCCGAGGTTCGAATAATACATCGCCAGCGAACGATTCATCTCCGCCCGCAGGCTCTCGGCCATTTCGATGGACTTCTTCACCTCGGCCAGCGCGTCGTCGAGCCGGCCCTTGCTGAAGTAGAGCTCTCCGAGGCGGCAGCGGGCCTGAAAGTCGTCCGGCTCCGCAGCCAGCAGTTTTTCGAGTTCCGCGATTTCTTCGTCCGGGGACAGGGGTTGATCCCCCGGATCGATGGCAGCGGCCGCCTGGGACGGGTCCGTGGTCGGTTTCTGTGTCTCCATATGATTCACCCTCGTGTAGCCGCCCTTCGTTACACTTAATCCGTGACGAGTCCGTCATGCGAACCCATCAACGGACGGCTGGCCGCCGGCGTCGGCTCCGGCGCCAGCGGCTTGACTCGATCGAGCGTCAGCAGCATCACCCCGAGGATCACCATCAGGGTGAGATTCGAAAACAGCAGCGCGTACCCGGCGATGAACATCAGGCCGATTCCGTACCCGGCCAGACGCCCCATGGTCAGGAGCTTGATGACGGTATAAGACCAGCACAATAATCCGGCCATATAAATGGCGAACGGGAGATAAAACGTATAGCCCATACCGAACTGGAAAATCCACCCGATCCCCTGAGAGGCCTGCCGGACCGCCGAGGCCAGGGCAGGATTGTAGAGGTCGAGCAGGTAGTCGGTAAAGATCAGGGTCGTGAAGATCGTGCCCCCGGTGCCCCAGAACCAGATCGCCCGGCTGCGCTGGCGCCGATTCTTCGACCGCAGGGACAGCCCACGGCCGTACGCCACGAAGACGAGGAAACTGGCCAGCACCATGAGCGCTTCGCCGGCTCGGTGGAATTCGTAGACGAGCGGAGGCGCCGCGAGCGTCCCGGCCAAGCTGTAGGAGGTCGAGACAATCTGGTAATACAGCCACCCCGAGACGCCAAGGAGATAGGTGATCCCAAGCAGGCGCTGGGCCCGTTCGTAATGCGTCGAGAGGTATTCCAGGGTCAACAGGATCAGCGTGACCAGTGCCAGCCCGTTGTAGATGATCGACCCGAGCATGGCCGGCTGCACGAACAGGAACCCGACCGTCAGCAACAACAGCAGCGCGGCGCAGAGTGTCCCCGCCGCAGCCAGCCTGCCCCCTTCCTGCAGGACGGTCCTGTTCATCATCGTCACGGCCATGCCGAGGAAGAGGAGCACGGCCACGGCGTTCAGGAGCCACATTCCGATTTGGGTGAGCGCGCTAAACGTCGGGATCACCCACGGGTGCGCCGCCGCCATCTTGCTTACGTGCATCCCCAGGCGGGAGACGAGCCGATACAGAACCAGTTCGAGAAAGGAGACCAGCAGGACGAGCTTGATGGTGTACTCGAACAGGAGTCCGAAGTCCCCGATTCGTCCGGTGAGCCGCTCACCAATGGTCGCTGTCTTGATCACGACCTCTCCCTACGAGAACGCGCCATTATATCTGTCGAAAAAAAATAGGGTCAATGCTGCTATGAGCCGATCGGCTGCGGAGCGCGTCCGGCTTCTTCTTTCGCCTTGGCGATGTACAAGAGCCCGTCGGCCATCGAATAGTTGAACGGCAGCTCGCAGACCACCTCGCTGATCCGCTCGTACACACGCTGGTAGAGACGCTCGGCCTGCTCCGGCGTCATCCCCTCCTGGACTTCGTAGAAGAAGCCGAGACTGAGATCCTCCGCTGATGGCCGCATGATGCGCCGGATACCGTACCCGGCCGGATCGCTCATGATCGGCGCTTCCTTCTCCAGGTCGAACAGACAGGGTTGGCAGGAGAACCCGAACGACTCGTGAAGCTTTTTGTTTTCCACGATGAAGTTCATCGTTTCGAGAGCTTCCTCTTCCGTTTCCGTGGGGAACCCCACGATGATGTAGCAATGCACGGCAATGCCGAGGTCGACACAGTCGTCCGCGATGCGACGCACCCATTCCTGCTTGATGCCCTTTTTCATGAAATCCATGACGCGCTGATTGAAGGATTCCAGCCCGAACACGATCTTCAGGCAGCCGGCATCCCGCATCGACGCCAGCAGATCGCGCGTCAGGTTCTTCTCAAACCGCATTTCGCAGGTCCACTTCACGTCGAGTTGCCGCTCGATCATCTGCTGGCAGAGTCGTTTGGTCGGCGAGAGTGCGAAACATTCGTCGGTAAAAAAGAAGTACTGCGCCCCGTAGCGCTCCTTCAGCCACGCCAGCTCCTCGATCGTCCGTGCCGGCTCCTTCTGCCGGAAATTCTGGTGATCAAGCGTGAGCGCGCAAAACGCGCAGTCTTTGTAGTAGCAGCCGCGGGAGAATTGCACGGGCAGCACCGGTTCGGGCGACAAGTACCGTCTGAGCGGGAACCCGTCGTAGTTCGGGGCCGGCAACTGATTCACGTTCTCCGAATAGAACGGCTGGTTGACCATGATCTTGCCGTTCTGCCGGTAGATCAGGTTCGGCACCTTGCTGTAATCCTTTTTTCCGTCTAGCTGATTGACCAGTTCGAGCAGTGCCGTCTCCCCCTCGAAGACAACGATGTCGTCCGTCAGGTCGAAGAGGCTCGGGCACCGGCGAACGTTGTCGACCAGCCGCGTGAAAATGCTCCCGCCGATGGTCACATGCAGGTCCGGCGCGGCCTCTTTGATCAGCCGGCAGAGCGTGAGGCCCGGAATGATTTGCGAGGTGGCAGTGATTGACACCCCGATCAGATCGGGACGGTCTCGGACGATCGAGGGGATAAACTGCTCGCGGAAGAGGCTGATGTAGGGGTTCTGCACCTCATCACCGATGACCTTCATCAGATCCTTGGAGGAGTAGATGGAGTAATTGCTGAACTGGTTATCGACGACCGTGAGCCTGGTCGGGAAATAGACCGAGGAGACCAATTCCAGCCACTTATCGATCAAGAACAAGCTGGCCCGGTAGGCGTCGAGATCGTAGAACCCCTCCCCCCTGAGCGTGTCCTTGGCCAGCTCGATGCGATCGATCAGGTACGAGAAGTGATCGAGGGAATCCGACACTCGGGCATAGTGTTCCCGGCTTCCCGGACCGCTTTCACCCGTTTGCGCCTGTTCGAGCTCCCGCTGCTTATCTAACAGCTGCTGATACACCTGCGCCCCATACGATCGTGTGAGAATGCTGTCAAGGAGTTCGATCCCGAGGTCACGCTGAGACACGTCCGACACGCCGCCCTGACGGAGGAAAGCGGTCAGGGAAGGTAGGCTTAGGTAGGGTTGAGAGGGATGCCAGGTCGGGGGAAAAAGCAGCGAGACTTTCATGGTGTACTGTCTCTATTTGCCCAGAAAAATCAGGAGTTTTCGAGATCACACCCCTGAGACTTATACACTCCGGCCTTCCTGAATTGCAACCCTTGCCCTCCGTGGGGGAACCACAGCATCCATACCCACCGAGAAGCCAAAAAGAGAAGGCCCCGGACCGCTTCGCCACGCTTCGTGACGCTGACCCGGGGCCTCTCTCTGTATCTTGTACTCTTACGCCGTCCTGCGAGAGGAAGGCGTCGACCTCTCACGAAACCGGTTCACTCAGGCCTTACAGCTTCAGCGTGAACCAAGTCGAGAGCGCCTTCATACCGTTACGCTCGATGTTCGCGCCGTCCCACACGGCAAAGGCGATGGGCACGGACATCCCGGTCTTAAACTGCGTGTCGTTCGGGTCGCTGGTTTCCAGCGAACGCTTCACCACCACGCGCCAGGTCGGGCCGGAATATGCACCGCCCTTCACGGCACCCGCCGGTTCCCACACGCCGTTCCCGATTACATCCTGATGAGCCTGGGTCGTGAGCGTGCTGAACCCGTTGGCGTTCAGGTCCTCCACCGAACTCACGCGGAGCGTCGGGTCGGACATGATGTTGCCGGACCAGATTCCGGGATTGAAGGGACCAAGGCTCCGACCGATCCGATCCGGATAGGTCACGCCGCCAGCCGGCTCTTCAAAGTAGTAGTCCCAGAAAATGCCCGGGTATTGATCGTCCACGTCCCAGATCCCGGCGCTGTCCTTGCCGAGATCTTTTTGCCATTCCGCATTCCACCGCCAGATGTTGGTGGTGCCGCCGGACTGCCCCATGCACTGGAAGGGCGGCGCCCCGGAGGTATTCACCGGGAACATAATGGCGACTTGATCGCGGAAGTCTTGCGGACCGATCGTCGTGTCATTTTTGGTCTGATCGCTCCACTCCAAGCGCAGCCCGAGCTCTTTGCCGTTCGTCATGGCCTTCACGAAGACCGATTTCACGGAGATGTTCGGGTGCATCGGAGTGGTGATCAGCTGGCCACTCAATGGAACCACGACGCCCGGGACGCTTTCCCAAATTGGGTTGGCGCCGTCCATGGGAATCGGGCCCTTGACCGTTTTAGCCGGAATCGTCACCGGTTGGCTGACGGCCAATGGTACCTGCCCGATCGTCAACATGCCGCCGACGACGAGGGCACAGAGAAGAATGCCAAACACCAATTTTTTGTTGGTTGTCTGCACTACTCTCATACGACTAACCCCTCCTCTCGATTAAAAGATTAATAACGTCGCCCAAATGACTGCTCGCATGAAACTCGAGATGAATTCCCCGGACACCTATGCGGTTCCGACGGGTCCTCCCTCCTCCTTATCCTTATCCTTTACGTCCATGAACGACTGGGCGCCCACTTCGTTCAGCAACATGCTCAACTCGTTGCCCTGGTCCTGGGCGCCACACTCATACGTCTGGCCCTCAGGAGCACTGAAGGTGGCCGGCCGATAATCGGTTTCCGTGTACGGTTGTGGCGTGACGGCGAGGAAGGCCGTTTCGAACTCCATCCAGTCCGCCGTCATGTCGGCGACATGCCTGAAGAGGCCGGAATCAGCCTTCTTAGCCAGCATGCGGCAGAAGAGCGGAACCCACCGTCCGATGTGATTCTTCACGAATTTCTTCTGAGCGTCGACGACGATCTGTGTCTTGTCCGCGCCGTCATGGCACCGCGAGTAGGATTCCTTGTAGGCGAGGAAATGCATGAACTCGAACTCGACGCTCAAATGGTCGAGCCGCTCGTGAATATCTTTGGAGAGTTCCACACCGAACGCCTTATAGAATCCGGAGATATCGCCCATGACGTGCGACTGAGCGAACACGTGATCGTTCCCGAAGAGGGTTTCGTATGGAGGGCAGTCGAGCGTGATGACGTTACTGAACACCCGACGGTGCTCCGCCTGGAGGTCGCTGAGCTGCCAGTTCACGCACTCCGACGCGACCAGTTTCTCCATGTGATCCAACTGCTGCTTGAGCGACGCGATCTTCTGTTTGGCCCGCTCGCCACCATGCCCGTCGAGCGCCGCCTGCAAGGCATCGAGCGCGGCGCGTCCGTCCTCGACAAACTCTCCGCACTGGAGGTAATCCAGAAATTCGTCGTCTTCGGGATAGAGCAAGCTCCACGAAATGAGCAGATAGATTTTGCTGCGATTGAGAGCCCGTTCGACTGCGGGGGAGTCTTTGATCGTGGGGGGATTCGGGATGACGGCGGTAGCGGAGGAAGATCCACTCTGCACCGGCTGTTTACTCGTCATAACGTTAATCTCCTGGATGTCGCATACAACCCAGGCGTCCTACGCTCACACAACGCCCGCGATGAGACGAAACTTCTGACCCCGAGCGTGCGTATGATAGGTAAAGGCCCTGGGGATGTCAAGGGTGAACTGGCCAATGTCTGTCCTCACTCCAACTGTCTGATTTTCTGGTCCAAACATTGTGGATTGGCTTGTTTCCACCACACAGGGTTCCCTCCCATTCTTCCGGCCATCAGTCGATCCCGGCGAGCGCACGAGCCGGCTTGACGCGAATTGCCACATGATCGTTCACGGTTTTACAAACGGATTCGCAGATCCCGCACCCGACGCAGGACTCGGGAGAAATCATGAGTCTCAGCGCGGTGAAGTCCATCGCGAGGGCGTGCGTCGGGCATTTCGACACGCAAGCGTGACAGCCCTGCCCCGCCGTGCACAGCCGGTGCGTGATCTGCGCAGTACCCATGCGGACGTCGTCGATGCGATCGACGGGCATCAACGCCTCCGTCGAGCACGCCGCGATGCAGGGAAAATCCTCGCACAAGAGGCACGGAGATCGATCGGCAAAGACGACCGGTGTGCCGTTCTGCGGATGCGCGACGATGGCGCCCGGCAGGCAGGCCTTAATGCAATCGGCGCATTTCGTGCAGCGCTCCAGAAACGATGCTTCCTCCACCGCGCCGGGCGGACGTAACCAGTCGGTGCGCACCGACGCCGGTGCCGGTGCCGGCGCGGCATCTTGATGTTTGGCGAATTCCTGCGCCGCTCTGGCGACGGACAGAACGGAGTCCTTCAGAAACGCGCGCCGCCCGTATGATGGATCGGTGGCCACAATCAATCGCCCTGAGGCGGAAGATCGAACGAATCCGCCCTTACATCACACCGTCCGCCCGCAACTTGTAGACCTCCACGCAACGATCGCACGCGCCGAACTCGATATCCCATCCGGGATGATTCTCCCTGATGAAATCCAGCACGTAGGGCTCGACTTTGGTCCCCAAGTCCTCCACCCACGAATAGGTCGGGAACCGGCAGAGCGGACAGGGGAAGCCCGGCATGAGCATGATCTTGTTTTCCGTTTCCGGCAACTCGCCGCCTTCCACATCGACGGCGCGATCCATGACGCGCAGCGTGTCCGTCGCCATCTCGATCAGCTCGGAGTGCGTAAAATACGATGTCTGCCAGAGCCCTTCGAAAACCGACTTCAACTGAGGCGGCGGAATTTTGCGGTACCAAGACCGGAATTCCTTGAACCGATCTTCCTTGCTCAGCATCGGCTCTTTTCCGGCTGCGACCAGGCGGCTGTCCACGCTCAAGCTCCAGAGCACGCGATACCGCTGGAGGATCAACGTCTCTTCGCCGGGATTCTGTCCGACCTTCGTGTCCGGATCATACCCGAACGCCGGATCGAGCATGTCGAAGATGTGCATCAGCTCGTGACGGCAGTAGCGCGTGAGCGCCGGATCGTAGAAGCGGCGGGGGATCAGTTTGATGCCGACGCCCTTCATCCCTTTTTCCTCGAACTGCTTCGCCAGTTCCTGCTCCACCGAGCCCCACTTGCGTAGAATGTCGACACCCTCCTGGTCTTCTTTCAATACGCCCTTGACCAGAACGATCCCCACCTTCTCCTTGAGCAAGGGATACTCGTTGAACGAGTCCCGGATGATGTCCGAAAATCCCCAGATCCCGAACAGATACTGATAAAGTTTCTTGAACTCCCCTTCCCGGTCCTCCAGGGTGAACTTCTCGTAGATCGGGTCCGCGTACTCGTGGAACTCCTTATAATAGGTAGGATCGCCCTCCCGTTCCGTCTTCTCGACGAACGAATCGATGACTTCTTGAAGCAACGCTGGCTGAAACCTGATTTCCATGTGAGAGCCTCGAACTGTTGAGGTTAGGATGGGAGAGACTCCGAAGCGGCGCCGGCTGCCTCTTTCACGGAACGCCCCACGGCCGGCCCGACCTTGACTTGGCTGCTGGCCATCTCTTACGATCTCGCCAGTGCAGCGGAATTATACTGGCCCCAAACGCTGATTTGCAATCTACGGACCCTGACCACTTGGTCCACACGAAAGAGAGCAGAGAGACATGCCGGACAACACGATGACACCGCCGATCCCGGGAGCGCTTCCCGGATCTCAGCCCGGCACCCAGCCGGCTCCGTCTGTTGATTTTCTGGAGTACTGGAAGACCGACTGCCGCGAGGTCAAAACCTTCCGCGGCCACTCGCACGGCATCTGGGCCGTCGCCTTTTCGCCCGACGGCACGATGCTCGCCAGCGGCGGTGCCGAGCGGCTTGTGAGGATGTGGGACATCGAAACCGGACGTTTGCTGCGGTCGTTGCGCGGGCACACGAACGACATTCGCGCCATCGTGTTTACGCCGGACGGACAGACCATGGCGACCGGCAGCGAAGACCGCACCATTCGGCTGTGGAACCCCAAGACCGGCGAGCCGACGAAGCTGCTCTTCACCCGGTACGATCACAACGTGTGCAGCCTCTCGCTGTCGCCCGACGGCCTTATGCTGGCGCGCGGCAGTCACAACAAGGACATCAAGATCTGGGAAGTCACCACCGGGACGGAACTGATGACCTTGCTGGGCAAGGACCAGTACGACCACCACTGGTCGGTCTGCGTGGCCTTTTCGCCGGACGGTATTCACTTGGCGAGCGGGACCGACATTGGCAAGATCAAGATCTGGGAAGTGCTGCCGAGCGGGGAAGAAAAAGTGCTGCACGACGGGCACTGGCGACGGGACGAGGAAGACACGACCGAAACCCGCGGTTACTTCATCGAGGATGACGGCGGCTTCCAGAAGCCGATGGACTACTGGATCGGGGCCATGACCTTCACCCCGGACGCCAAGACGTTGATCACCGGCAGCCGGGACAACACCATCAAGTTTTTCGAGATGCCGCGCGTCGTGGAGCAGAAGACCCTCACCGGCCACACCGGCTGGGTCCGATCGTTCGCCATGTCGCCCGACGGCAAAGTCCTGGTCAGCGGCAGCGACGACCATACGTTCAAGTTCTGGGACGTGGCCACCGGCCGAAACTTCAGGACGGTGAAAACTCACACCGGCGGCGTCCGCTGCGTCGCCTTTTCCCCCGACGGTCTGAGTCTCGCCAGCGCGTCGTGGGATCGCACCATCAAGCTCTGGGCAGGCGGCGCAAAGGCGGAAGAATAAGGCAACCGCTTACGTCAGCAGGCCGGGAACGTCCGACACTTTCTTCGCCACGGCATACCGCCACGTTCCGTAAGTCCCGTCCGCATTCACCGCCGCAACCCATCGCTCCGCCGCCGCGCGCTTGACTTCCTCCAGCGGATCGTAGCCTTTGGTTTCCAGGATCAGATGAATCGGGGGTGCAGTCTTGAGTCGAATGATGAAATCCGGCACGTAATCATGCATCTGGCCGTTGTGGAGGTAGGGAATCGCGAAGCCGAGCCCGAAGTTCTTGACGAACGCCTCGACCGCATCGCTCTTGTCCAGGTAATAGGCGGCCGACTGTTCCCACTGCTTGGTGTCGGCAACGACATAGTTGAGGTGGGATTTGCCGACCTCCCGCACCTCGCGACTCGTCCAAAAGTCCACGTCTGCCGTCGAACCTGGCCCGCGTGTCGCTTCGTAGCGAGGCACTTCGGGCGCTTCGCCTTGCGACGTCTCAGGCCGAATCGCCTCCAGCAATCGCTCCACAACCCAGCCATAGTAGGGCGCCAGAAAGAGATCCTTCTTGTCGG
>CAYULI010000033.1:0-36209 GCA_964445795.1 uncultured Nitrospira sp.
ACTGGAAGCCCGAAGTTCTCCGTTGCCAGTGTCTCCTTGACCGGGGAGCTTACAGTAATAGCCGGCATCCCGAGACCGTGTGATCTTATTGGGATCATCCGTCGCATACTCCACGCCAGTGTAGCCATTGAAGAGCACTCGGGTATTATCGAGCCAGATCACATACGCCAGATCCGAAGCCAACAAGCCCGAATCCTTCACGGGATAGGGAGCAAGCTCACCACACGCCGCCAACGGCGAGCTCACCACCATCACGAGCAGCACAGCGAGCAGCGTCTGTTTGAGGCTCAGTGTTCTTCTCATCGGTGCACCCTCGCACAGACTCAGAAGCATTCCATGCTATTCGTGTTCGCGACGACTAGAAGGCGCGCACTTTACAGCGGAACACGCGTGTCGTCAACAGGAATGTTCTGGGAAAGAAAAAGTGAAAGAAAAAGGTGTCAGGAACCATTGTTAGCGAATTCCTTCTTCGGTCGGCCCCGTTCCCGCAACGTGGCACCCAAGTTCCACTGCCGGGAAAGAAAACGGGGACATTCTACGTTTCCACCAGTTTCTGTGGCCGGCCGATGGGTCGGAGGCTCGCATCGAGTCCCAACAACGCCGCCGTCACGTCCGTCCACGCCGCCGATCCACAGGGTGCGCTTCGGTTCACGCTCTCTCGAATCCGCTGCACGGCCGCCGCTTCACGCGGCCCGGAAATGGAGAATGTCCCCGTTTTCCGCGTCACGCGGAGGGGACGACAGGGGGCTCGTGGTTTATAGGCTCTGGTGTCGCGCATCATGCGCGCAGCACATGGGCGGGCGAAATGCCGGAGACGCGAGCGGCCGGTGGGTCGAACACCACTCGCGTCCCCGTGTGTCGGAACGGACCGAACAGAACCTGCGATTACTTCTCCGCCGCGAGCGGCGGGAGGTTGATGCCAACGCGCTCGAGGCCCATGATGACGGTCAAGGCCGTCGGGGAGTGCTGGACAATCTCTTTCTGCACTTCGATGCGCCGCAGGTCGACGAACTCCGGCGCCGTCAGCCCGAGCGACTCCCGGTAGGCCCGGTCGGCGATGCCGCGCTGCCGCTCAGCCTTCTCGCGCGCTTCCTCGGCCTTCTGGAACTCCACCATCGTGATCTTCCGCTGCTCCTGGATGATGGTCTGCGTCGTCTGCTCGACTACACCTTTCGGCGGCAGGATGCTGCCGACGACGATCCGGTTGAGGCGAATCGGAATATTCTGCTTTTCAATGAGTTTGGCTTGGACTTCCCGGGCGATGGCATCCTGCAGCTTGGTTCTGGTGGTCGGATCGGTCGTCAGTTGAAAGAGCGGGTACTTCTGGACTTCCTCGCGCACGAAGGTCCGGAATGCTTCTTTCACGTTGTTCTGATACCAGTTGGGCCCGAACCGGCTGATGAGTTCCGGTGACCGGCCTTCGATGACGTTGGCGATGAGGAAGGCGTCGAACGACACCGGCGCGTTTTCGGCCGAAATAATATCGAAGTGCTCCGAATACTGTACCGGTCGCACATCGACGTCGATGACCTTTGTCGTGGGTGCCACGATGACCCGGCCGGTCTTAGCAGGCACCGGATCGACGCCGCCGTGTCCGAAGAAGAACGGCTGTTCGACCAGCACTCCTTCGTGTCCGGCTTCGACCGCCACGCACCCGGCGCTGGTTAGCGCAATGCACAAGACGCCCATCATGCCACGCACGAGACTCGTTCCCCTGTTCATCGCTCCCTCCTCTCGTCGCACCCTCTCCCCGAGGGACAATTTAATTGAATGCTTGGGGTCCATCACCCGCCCCATCACGATCGTGGGAGTACCTTACGAAGCGGTTTCACGGAATGTCAAACCAGCTCGGCCCTGGCCGACCCGGCGCGGGTCGCTGCCCCGCAGGTAATCGAGAGACCCTATCGAGGGGAACCGGCGGGGGAACCGGATGAGACTTAAAAAATGCCGGCTTGTTTCTGAAGCCAGCGCACGTACTTGACGATTTGATCGACGTCCTCGGGGGTCACAGTCTCGATCTTCGGCATGTTGCCGAACCCCCAGTGGTGGGCCTGCACGCCGCTGGCGGCGGCCCGCTGAAACGCGGCATCGCTGTGATGGTTAGGCTCATAAATTTTATGCACCAGCGGGGGCCCCTGGCTCGTCCCGATACCGGCCGGCCCGTGGCACCCGGCGCAGTTGGCCGCGAACTTGGCCTCGCCGGCCCGCAGCTCGGCCGGCACGAGAGCCGACGCGCCTTTGGGCTTGGTCTCATCCTGGCTGCACGCCGATGTCGTGCCGATCATCGCCAGGCAGAGACCGATCCAGACCGTTCGACACCTGCTCAATGGGTCATCCTTTCGCACCAGGCTGGTCCTTGCCGGCGCCCTGTTGGCCGAATTGCTCGCGCAACATCGCCTGTGTCCGCCGCAGCGTCATACGCCGGTAGAGCCGAGCGCCCATGGGGACGGCGACAATTAGGCCGATCGTCAGATACATGAAAAATTCTTCCGGCGACATGCCTACTCCCAGCGAGGTGCCTCGCTCGGTTCGTTTATTC
The DNA here is from genome assembly GCA_964445795.1 of uncultured Nitrospira sp. Taxonomy (GTDB): domain Bacteria; phylum Nitrospirota; class Nitrospiria; order Nitrospirales; family Nitrospiraceae; genus Nitrospira_D. The sequence continues at coordinate 2,540 of CAYULI010000033.1, forward strand.
GGTCCAACCGAGGAAACCAATCTAGCCGAACGAACAACCGAGACCGTTTCCTATACGCTCAGGGTATCGCATACGCGATGGGATCCACAACTCCCGCCTGCGCAAATCCCTGCTTGCGAATCAAACAACTGTCGCACCGCCCGCAGGCCACCGTCCCGATCGGATCATAGCAACTGTGCGTGAGGTGAAAGGGCACGTTCAAGGTCACGCCGAGCTGAACGATTTGCGCTTTGGTCAATTTCAGGAGCGGCGTGCGCACTTCGATCCGCTTTCCTTCCACTCCGGCTTTCGTCCCGGCCTGCACGGCGGCCTCAAATGCCCGGATGAACTCCGGGCGGCAATCGGGATAGCCCGAATAGTCCAGCACGTTGGCGCCGAAATAAATGACCGGGGCGCCGAGCACTTCGGCGTGCGCGGCGGCGAGTGACAAAAATATCAGGTTGCGGCCCGGCACGTAGGTGACGGGGATCCCCCGACCTCGCTCGGTTTCCGTGCGATTCTTCGGCACGGCCAGCTCGCCGGTCAATGCCGAGCCGCCGAGCGCCCATAAATCAACGTTCAGCACGAGATGCTGCTTCGCCCCTAACGCCGCGGCCACCTGACTCGCGCGCTCGACCTCCACCGCATGACGCTGCCGGTAGGCAACGGTCAAGAGATACAGCTCGAACCCGTCCCGCCGTGCGACTGCCGCGGCGACGGTGGAATCCAATCCGCCACTGGCGAGGACGACGGCGCGCGGCACGGTCTGCCCGTTCATGGTGAAGGCTCGTGACGCCGCATGTTACCGAAAGGAACGGAGAAACACGAAAGCACGAATCAATCCAGCATCGAGTGAACGACCGTCTCTGTGAGGATGCACGTCGGCGGAAAGGAACGCGGCGTGAGACGCCAGACCTACTCGCGCTCTTCTTCTCTCTCGATTTTTTCCAGGAGCTCGGCCTTGGACTGGCACTCGACACAGAGCTTGGCGAACGGAACGGCCTGCAGGCGCTTCTCGCTGATCTCGACCCCGCACTCGGCACAGATCCCATAGGTGCCTTCGTGCAGTCTCGCCAGCGCTTCGTCAATCGACTGCCGGCGACGATTGCGCATTTCCATCAGCGAAATGCCGAGTTCCCGTTCGAGGTCCATCAACGCCTGGTCGCCGACGTCGCGCGCCGATTCCAGTCGGCGTTGCTGGTCTTCCGTCAACGACTGACCAAGATTGCCCTCGATCTCTTTCATAATCTCCTGGCGTTTTTCCAGGAGCATCTTCTGTAGCACCTCGTGGCGCCGCTCCCGCGCCTCGCGCTCCTTCGCCGTTTCCTTCTGGCGGACCGGCTCAATCACCTCCACCTCCGCTTCGCGGGCCGGCTTTTCGACGACGGCGGCTGCCGACCGGCTCTTGGATTGAGTCGAGGAAGTGGGTTTCGACTTCGCCGCGGGCTTCTTCTTGGCTTGCGCTTTCGAGGCCATAGACTTCTTACTCCTTACGTGAAGGTCGCGGAGCCAAAAAAGTTCGGCATCTATATCACGGGCTCTTGCCGTTTGACAAGAGGTTGTGGTGAGGGCCGTTCCTGGCCCTACGGATAGAGGATGGTCGAATGAACGTCGTAGTCGGCCAGCTTTTCGCGGCCCTTCAAGCCCTTCAACTCGACCAGGAAATCGAGGCCAACGATGTCGCCGCCGAGCTGCCGTACGAGGTTGGTCGTGGCTTCCGCCGTGCCGCCGGTGGCCAGGAGATCGTCCACGATCAAAACTCGCTCGCCGATCTCGATCGCGTCGCGGTGGATGGCCAAGGAGGTGGAGCCGTACTCCAGACTGTACTTGACTTCGTAACTGTCGGCCGGCAGTTTGCCCGGCTTGCGCACCGGCACGAAACCGGCTCCCAGCCGGGCGGCCAGAATGCCGGCGAAGATAAAGCCCCGAGATTCGATGCCGACGATCTTCGTGATGCGGCGGCCCTGATAACGGGCCGTCAGCTCGTCGGCGAGGCTCCGGAGCGCCGCCTGATCCTTCAACAGGGTGGTGATGTCGTAGAAGAGGATGCCGGGTTTGGGAAAATCCGGCACCTCGCGGATCAGCGATTTGTAGTTGATGCCGGCCATACGAATTAGAGCAGATCCGCTCGGGTCATGGTTTTTCGTTCGATCGTATTCCGAAGCCGCACCAGCGCCGCCATTTCGATCTGCCGAACCCGCTCGCGGGTCAATCCCATCTCGCGGCCGATTTCCTCCAGCGTCTTGGCTTCGTCTCCGTCGAGCCCGAACCGCGACACAATAACAGTTTGCTCCTTCTCCGGCAACTCCTTTACCCAGGCCATCAGCTCCGCCCGCCGCCGCACGCCGTCGGCCGACTCGTCGGGGGAGAGGCTCATGGGGTCTTCGATCACGTCACGGAGAAACGTGTCGGTCCGATCATTGATGGGGCTGTCGAGCGAACAGGTGGTACGGACCAACTGCTTCAGATCCAGCACTTCCTCTTCCGACGTTTTCATTTTGACGGCGACTTCCTGGGCCGTCGGCTCGCGACCGAGCTCCTGCACCAACTGTTCCACCTTGCCGAGATACCGATTAAGCCGTTCCACCACGTGAACCGGGAGTCGGACGAGCTTGCCCTGATTGATGATCGCCCGCTCGATGTACTGCCGAATCCACCAGGAGGCGTAGGTGCTGAAACGGAACCCGCGCTTGTAGTTGAACTTCTCGACGGCCTTGATGAGCCCCAGATTCCCCTCCTCGACAATGTCGGAAAAGGGGAATCCGCGGTTCATGTAGCGTTTGCCGATACTGATGACGAGGCGCAGATTCGACTCGATCATCTGCTGGCGGGCCTGTTCATCGCCGGCCATCACCCGCTTGCCGAGCTGCTGCTCTTGCTTGAACGTCAAGAGCGTCGACCGCCGCACCTCGCGCAGATAACTCTTGAGGGTGTCCAGGCCTTCCGCTCGCCCGGATTCTTTCTCGACCGGCTCGCCCACCCCATCGCCGCCGACATCGTCCACGTTATCGCCCACCTGCCGGCGCGCTTCGCCCCTCTCAAGCTGTTCGTCGTCCTGTCGGCTCATCCGCTTCGTTATCCTGTGCGGGGGGGTCTAATACCAGACGCTGAAACTCGTGAACCGCCCCGTCGCCGTCGCCCACTCCGTCACGATCTTCATCACGTGGGCCGCCGGCGGCCCCTTTTTCAGGTCGAGAAGCAGAGCCTCGATTTCGCCCCGGCCCCCTTCCACGTCCAACTCGACCCGGCCGTCATCCAGGTTGCGCACACCGCCACAGAGTCCGCGCCGGCCAGCGGCTCGCGCGGCGAACGCCCGGTACCCCACACCCTGCACGCGGCCGCTCACCCAAATATGGGCACGGACCGGCCCCTCTGCCGCCGCTTCAGTCATCGCGCACTCCGCGCTGTCCGCGCACCTGCGCCCAGCACCGGACATTCAGGCTCATCGGATATTCTCACACCTGTTTTGACGCGTCACGCGTTTTGCGATTCTGCGCGACAAAACGGTAGCAGGATGTGAGAGATACGTTCCAGACCCGTCGTCACACATGGCAAGGAGATGCGGGAGGATCTGATCGCAAGATGAGAAGTTACCGGAGTGTCTATCCGCCGCCGTCAATTACTCGAAAACGATAATCAGAGGCGGTACACGCGACATACGGCAAGCACTAGCCGCATCAATTCGGAAAGACGATATTCACCAAGCGGCTCGAGCGAAGCTTGGTATGGTCGGGGCGAGAGGATTTGAACCTCCGACCCCTGCGTCCCGAACGCAGTGCGCTACCGGGCTGCGCTACGCCCCGACAAGAACTCGACGAAAGTAACGAGGGGTGGATTGTCTTACAGGATGGGGGTGAAACGCAACCCGTGCGCCGCCGCCACGCCCTGGCAGGTGACCTGTCCGTCCTTGAGATTGACCCCCTTGGCCAATCCTGGATCCGAACGAATCGCCCGATCGACACCCTCAGCAGCGAGGCGCACTATATAAGGCAGCGTCGCGTTGGTCAAGGCGAAAGTCGAGGTCCGGGGCACGATCCCCGGCATGTTCGCAACGCAATAGTGCAAGACGCCGTCGACAACGTATACGGGATCGGAATGCGACGTCGGCCTGGTCGTCTCGAAACATCCGCCCTGATCGACCGAAACGTCGACGACGACGGAGCCCGGCTTCATGCGCGAGACCACTTGCCGGGAAACGAGTTTGGGTGCCTTAGCCCCCGGCACGAGCACCGCGCCGATCACCAGGTCCGCCTCGCACACGGCCTGCTCGATCGCCGACGCGCTGGCCGCCCGCGTGATGATGCGTCCGCGATACAGATCGTCGAGGTAACGGAGCCGGTCCACATCAAGATTGATGACTGTGACCTGCGCGCCGAGTCCGACGGCCATGCGCGTCGCCGATGTCCCAACGACTCCCGCTCCGAGCACCACGACCTTCCCCGGCTCCACACCGGGCACACCGCCCAGCAACACCCCGCGCCCTCCGTGGGTTTTCTCCAGATAATGCGCGCCGATCTGCACGGACATCCGTCCGGCGATCTCGCTCATGGGCCGGAGCATCGGCAGGCTGCCGTCCTTCGCCGCGGTCGTTTCGTAGGCGATGGCGGTCACCCTGGCTTCCAGCAGCGCTTTCGTGAGCTCCGGGAGAGAAGCGAGGTGCAGATAGGTGAACAGCAATTGTCCAGGGCGGAACAGCGGATATTCGGACAGTTGCGGTTCCTTAACCTTGACGATCAGGTCCGCTTTTCCGAACAGCTCATCCTTCGAGGCGACGATCGTCGCGCCGGCCCTCCGGTACTCTTCGTCCGTAAACCCGCTCCCTTGTCCAGCACCGGGTTCGACGAGAACCGTGTGTCCCTCTTTACAGAGGGTCGCCGTGCCCTCCGGCGTAAGGCTGACGCGATACTCGTGATCTTTGATCTCCTTCGGAACGCCGACGATCATCTTATCGATACCTTACGGCGCGGACCGGAGCGGATTCCCCGTCGCCGCTTCGTACGCTTCTGCCAGGGTCGCAACTTCCTTCACCGTGATAGATCGTGCCATTCCTTTGTCGGTAATAGCAAATGTATTTTGACCGGCCGGGACCAGCATTTCATGGAACTGCGGGAGCATGCGGCACCCATCGATCTTGTGCTCCAATCCGCCGACCGGCCCGATGGCGAGATCGAGGTCGATCGTGCCGGACAAACAGACGTCCGGTCTGATGGGATCGCCGAGCAGCGCCGCCGTGACGGCGACCGCCCAGGCGACGCCGGCGCTCGGTCCGTCCATACGCACGCCGCTGTAGAGGATCGATCCGACCGGCATCGTCAGATGTACGCGGAGAAACCGCGGGTCGTATCCCACAGCTTTCGCGGCGGCGAGGACGGCGTCCCGGAGCGTCTGCTGCGCCCAATCTTTGAAGTGATAATCGGCGACGAGAACGGGACCGTTTCCGACCGGCCAGTGGCTGACATCAAGCTGCAGCAACGCGACATCGCCTTTATTGGGGATGCTCCATCCTTGCGCTCGCAAAGCGGGCGAAAGGTCGTGGTAGCTCAGTGAAGGAACCATCCGAGAGGTCGGGGCAAAGGGACGAGACGACTGCACTGGCGCGGGTACTGGTCCCGGCGCCGCCTTTGCCGGCGCGAAGACTTGATCGACGGGGCGAGACAGTATCTCCGTGGGTCCGCTGGACGCCGCCCCGCCCGTCGATTGTAACTCCGGCAGAACTTCGACCGGCCGGCAGCCGCGCCCGCTTCCGTCCTGAAAAATCACACCGCCGTCATCCCGCGTGCATTTCCACATCTCGGTTGCCGCGGGTTCGTCAATCAACCAGAGTACCGTCGCGAACACGGTCACACAGAGCCCAGCCTGTCTCGCCGTCCGCCGACTCGTCATCGCCTCCTCCGACTTCCTCCGCAACTATAGCAGAGCCGGGCACGCGGCTGGACTCTCGAAAAACCCCTGGTGTAAGATGCGCCCGCTGTTGCGTGCATTGGAGAAGGGAGGCGCACATGGACGTATCGACCGGATCCTGTCATGCCTGCGGCGCCGTTGGTACCACCTTGATGAAATTTTCGCTCGGCAAAGACTTTTTTGGCCGTCCGTATGATCGTCTGTCGCCATCGTCCGATCAAAGCCCCAAGTGGTATTGCGAAGCCTGTTCGTTGCAGAAAAATCTCCAGCGCGATTTTCGCGACATCCGGGCCGAGTACGACAAGTTGACGGCCGGGCAGGTCTCCGAGCTGTCCAAGGGAGATGAATTCCGTCGGGCGACTCTGCGTCTCCGCGAAATCAGCGCGCTGCTGAACGCCGCCCAGCAGCCGTCGCCCTTGCTGGCGATCGGCGAAGTCAACCTGTTGATCGAGCGGCTGAACACCGCCACCATGCCAGCGTAGGGCCACCGATATGCCCGCTTTCCAACGTCATATTTTCGTGTGCATCAATCGACGTCCCAAGGACGACCCGCGCGGCTGCTGCGCCGACCGAGGCTCGGAACGACTCCACGCCCATTTCAAAAGCGAAGCAAAACGCCTTAACTTGAAGGGACTCGTCCGGGCGAACAAAGCCGGGTGTCTGGACCATTGCGACATGGGCCCCAGCGTCGTGATCTATCCCGAAGGTGTCTGGTACTGGGTGGGCAATGAAGCCGACGTGACGGAAATCATGGAACGGCACGTCATGAACGGCGAGATTGTGACTCGACTGCTCATGCCGGACCATCCGGTGCCGGAAAAACTCGAACCGCTTAAGCGGACCTGACTGGCCCCGTCATAGACGTTATGCCAACCGAAGACAAATGGAAGGCCAACCTGGAAAAGGTGTCCTTCATGAAACGGTTTCCCGGGCTGATCGGGAATTGGGAATCGATCGCCGGCAAGTCGATCGAGACCGTGATCATGCTCAAGGGCAAACAGGGCGCCGCAGCCATCGTGTTCACGGACGGCACCTTCACGATCGCCCCGCCGATGGCGGCTGAGCCCTACGAACTGGGCGAGGCGCTCGGCGCTGCCCGGCCCTTTCTGGAGCCGAAACACGGGGAGGCGTACGCCGAATACGACCGGCTCGTGAAGAAGGACCGCGATGCACTCAAGTCCGCACGGCTAGAAAAGATCCTTGGGGCCATCCAGAACAATCTGGAGCAGATTCCTGAACTCAAGGACCGGCTCAAAGCGCTCGTCAAGGAGTGGAAGTGAGCGGCATCCCGAAAAGGAACATGTTCGAGATCTTTTCTCAGGGTCTCTTTGAAGGAGTCAAACCCATGATGATCGTTCGCGACCACCTTGTCCGCCATCCCGACCGTTGCACCCATCAGGCCATCTGCGTCCCGATCTGCCCGACCGGCGCCTGGCTCTCGACGCCGCCGTACAGATTCGACGCCGCTCGCTGTCTGGAGAGCTGTCGCCTCTGTCTCGATGCCTGCCCCTCTCAGGCAATCTATGGGGTCTTTAAGAAGGGGGACAAGTTGCTGGAGCCGCAGAAGAAGACGGGATAGGCCGGTTAGCGAGCTTGTGCTCGCGCACCCCGCACCCCGCACATCTGACGGTTCACGACATCCCCCGCGGTGAACGATGTGCTCGGTGCCTGCGCACCAGGAGACTGCACGGCCGTCAAACACCGCGTTCTTCATGCAATCTGTTTCCGCAGCCTGCCCCAATAAGCCGTCCCGACATAGCCGCAGCCGCCGGTGAACGTAGTCAGCGCCATGATCTGATAGACCTTGCTGCGCGGGATTTTCACTTTCACGGAAGGGTTCAGAAGGTCCGGCGAGTGCAACGCCAGTTTCAGCGATTCGCCGGCAGAAAGGATCGGCCACATGCAGGCGAGCCGGAGGCGCAGCTCGCGGCGCGGGATCGCCATCGTATAGAGCCAGCCCTGGTCGAGATGTTCCGTTGCGATCCTGACGAGCCGATTCAGCACCGGCCGGAAGCGCGGAAGATTCTCCTGATGCAGCAGATCACGCGGCTTCAGTCCTGCCTCCGTGAGCATCGCCTCCGGAATATAACAGCGGCCCTTCTGTAGGTCGTGCGCGACGTCCTTCACGATGTTCGTCAATTGAAGCCCCTTGCCGAACTGCACGGCGACTTCGGACATCTCTCGGACGTTCCACGTGGCTAGCGCCGTGCGATGCCCGCACATAAGGTCGGTCCAGAATTCCCCGACGACGCCAGCCACGTAGTACGTGTAGCGATCCAGATCGTCCCGCGTCTTGAGCGCGGCAAGATCCTGGGGCGATTGTCCGGGGAAGACGGTGAGATCCATCTCCATGCCCTGCGTCAGGGTCGTCATCAGGCGCCGGACGCGGCACCGATCGTCGGGCGGGAAATCCAGGAACAGCCGGAAACAGTCCTCCAGCCGTTCGAGCAGCATACGCTCAGCCGAATCGCGCTGCAGCGGCCCAACCGCCCGCGCAATCTCGCGGATTTGTCCCCAGAAGATCTGGTCGCTGACGAACTGCCCCTTCAGCAGACTCAGAAAATCCAGCCGGCGCGGGCGGTCGATCAACTCGGTATCCGCAATGGTGTCGGCGGCACGGGCAAAGAGATACGCCAGACTGACCTGATCGCGCACATCCGGCGGAACCACGACGAGCGTCGTGTAAAAAAGACGGGAGACTCTCTTCAGAAGATCGCGAAGCAGCTCGCGCCTGGAGAAATCGGTACTCGTGGGTAACCTCTACTTGGAGAGATAGTGCAACCGTCTCACTTCACTTCGAGCGTACCTTCCATGCCCTTGTCCCGATGGCTCGGCAACGGCCAGAGGCGTTTGTCGCAATAGATCGGGAACGTTCCGGGCTGTGTCGGCGTAAACCTGACCGTAACCGTTTTTCCCGCACCCACATCCTGCTCCACCGCCAGCTCTTTGATGATGAAATTGTGTGGCGTGAACGTAGTGACGCTCGTCAAGGTCAGCTCGACCGGTTTGCCGGCTTCGACGATCAGATGACGCGGCGCGTACGAATAGCTGTCGAGCGTGATGGTCGCCCGTTGCACGCCGTCAGCGGCGGGCTGGACGAGCACGGGTTGGTTGACGGCGGGAGGATCGACTGCCAACACCGGCGACGAACCCAAAACCAGATAGAGTCCCGTCACCCCAGAAAGAAGACACTGCCTTGCGTGAGCCCGTAGCATGAGACGGTTCTAACAGGAAGGATGGGAACCGGTCAACTTGGGCAGCCAGTATCAAGCACTTGTGGAGACTTGACCTCGCGACAGGAAGCCTTATCCTTTGATCCAACGCGGTATACGCCTGGGAAAGGTGCATTTGGGGAATCTCGTTTGTATAATAGGCGGAGTCCGGCCGTTTGCTCCTCGAATCAGCGGGGAGCATGGCCGCGGGATTTGGGGTTTAAGGAGGATTCGATGAAGTGGTTGAAGGGTATCGGGCTGTTCCTGATCGCGAACTTTTTGATCTATCTAACCCTCTCGTTCACTGCGAATCTGCTGGTGAACGTAGTGCTTCCGGCCTTCGGCATCGATGTCCGAGGTGTCTTCAGCCAGCAGTTATTGGTCTGGTCCCTGGTTATCGGCTTCGGCGGCGCCTTCATCAGTTTGGCCTTCTCCAAACAGATGGCCCGCGCGATGCTCGATTGCCAGCAGATCACCCACCCCCGCTCCCGTGCCGAGCAGGTAATCTATGGCGCCGTGCAGGAAATCGCGCAACGCCTCCGCATCAACATGCCGGAAGTCTGGGTTTACGATTCGCCGGACCCCAACGCCTTTGCCACCGGCCCCAGCAAGAACAACTCGATGGTGGCGGTCTCGACCGGCCTGCTTCAGAACCTGAACGAGGATGAAGTGAAGGCGGTCCTGGCGCACGAGATGGGCCACGTCTACAACGGCGACATGTTTACGACGACCGTCTTGGCAGGCTTGATGAATACCTTCGTGCACTACATCAGCAACTTCCTCTCCCAACTGGTCGGGCAGCCTTCGGCCCAAGATCGGGAAGAAGGGTCAGCAGGCAACCCGTTCCTCGCCATGATCGTGTACATCTTCCTTCAGGTGGTCTTGTCGTTCCTCGCCATGCTGGTGGTGAATTGGCATTCGCGGCGCCGTGAATATGCCGCCGACGCCTTCGCGGCGAAGGTCTACGGGAAGGATGCGATGATCGGAGCCTTGCGCGCGATCGATCGCTGGGTCAACCGGACCCAGTTCGAATACTCTACTCAGGATGCCCTGGCCACAATGAAGATCGCTGGAAAGTCGTCGGGCGTCATGCATTGGTTCGCCACCCACCCGCCCATCGAAGAGCGCATCGCCGCCCTTCAGCGGCTGTAACCCCGCAACGAGGAGGCCATCATGGGTACTCGAATGTTCACCGCAACCACCGCCCTGGCGCTCGGCTGGGCCCTCGTCGCCGGACCGGGGACAGCGCGGGCCGGGGAGGAAGGAAACGTGATGGCGGCAAAAACCCCCAGCATCTATGACTTCACGATGGACGATATCGACGGCATGCCCGTGAACCTCGGCCAGTTCCGCGGCAAGGTCCTGTTGCTGGTGAACACCGCCAGCTTTTGTGGAAACACACCGCAGTATTCCGATCTCCAGTCGATGTACGACCAATATCGAGAGAAAGGGTTCGAGATCCTCGCATTCCCGGCCAACAATTTCGGCCAGCAAGAGCCGGGTACCAACGCAGAGATCAAGAATTTCTGTTTTACGAAATACAGCCTGACCTTCCCATTGTTTAGCAAAATCAGCGTGAAGGGCTCGGACAAACACCCGCTCTATCGATATCTGACGGAGCAGAGTCCGTTCCCCGGTGAAGTGGAGTGGAATTTCCAGAAGTATCTGGTGGACCGATCAGGGAATGTGGCGGGCCGATTCCATCATCGGACCAAGCCCTTGTCTCCTGAAATCGTGCAAGAAGTGGAACGCCTGCTCGCCGCCCGATAATCCAAGCTACGTTCGCCTGAAGAACGAAATGTGCTCCCGGAATTCCTGGATGGCTGCTCCGAGAGCAGCGGCGCCACGGGGGATGTTGGCATCGAGGGACTCTTCGACGGCAGGATCGTCGATCTCGACCTCGTACCGGTCCTGAAGGTTTGTGCGCACGGGCCCCTGGGTGACGTCGCGCGGCAAGAAGATCTCTTTCCACACCTCTTTCTCGACCAAGCACACGTCGCGAAACCGCTCGTAGAGCAAGGTCAGCTTTTCCGGGTCTGTGACTCTGATCCGCGTGCCCATCTTGAGGAGATGACCTATTGAGGGTTCGGTTGGGGGGCCGGCGTGGATTCCGTAATCGTGAACCGCATGGTTCCGACTTGATTGACCGCATGGAATGGCTGTTGCCCCAGCGGAGTAATGAATAACTTCGCGACGTAGTTGCCCACGGCCCATTTCTCCCCGGTCTTCTTCAATTCGAGATACCCGTATCGCTCATGCCCCGGAACTTCGAGAACATCTTTTCCAATCGGCGCCGGACTCAGCTTCCCGTTCGCATCCTCCAGAAACCATTGCACGCCAAACTGCGCCGGATCTTCCAGGGGAGCAACCTCAAAGACAATGTAGATCGCGGGCGTCTCTGGCGTAAATACCGACGTGGGCTCGACCGGCTTCAGCCTGGGATCCTGCGTGTACCAACCCTTACGCCCGAACGTATCCCATTCGATCTCGTACCCTTTGGCCATCTTGATCCAGGTGAAAAGCGACTGCGGCACCCCTTTCTTCTGTTCGTCGAAGGACGGGCTCTGGGTCGAACCGACCTCGGTCGTTTCCTGCTCTTTAGGAGCAAGGAGGTCTTTGGCCCAGGCTGCGTGCGCCGACACCAGGGCCGCGCAAAAGACGATTGTGGCGACCGGCCGGTTCAGAGGTCGAATCGAGTCGAGCATCGACATAGCAGTCACTTCATGGTATCGGGAGTCCGGAGCACCGGTCAACCAGCGCTTTCGATCTAGCGATCGCGGACGATCGACGATCGAGCCGGTGGGAGAGGACCACAGCAGTCGTGTTGAAGCAGTCAGGCATGATCGACCGTCGTCAGTCGGCACTTTCGCCCGACCGAAGAGAATCCCATGTGTCCGGGCGCCGCTTCGGCATTCGGGACGGGTTGTTTCAGGCGGTCACCCAAGGAGCGGGCGAACAGTATCTCTCGGCTTATGCGCTGCTGTTTCATGCCACTCCGTTCCATCTGAGTGTCCTGTCCGCGGTACCCCAGCTCGTAGGGACCTGGGCGCAGTTGCTCTCCGTCAAGGTCGCCCGCTGGTTTCCCAGCCGCAAATCCCAGGTGCTCTTCTCCATCGTAGGACAGGCGATCTCCTGGCTGCCCATCGTGGCCCTTCCGCTCCTCTGGCCCCACCAGGGGCCCTGGCTCCTGATCATGGCAACGGCCCTGTACTTCGCCTTCACGCATTTCGGCGCACCCGTTTGGAACGGCTTTATTACCGATCTGCTGGAAGAAAACGAACGCGGACAATACTTCGCCCAACGGGCCCGCGTCATGGCCGTCACCAGTTTTATCACTCTCTGCGCGAGCGGCGGCCTGCTGAGCACCCTCGAACAGCCGGGACTCCCGTGGGCCGGCTTTGCGCTCCTGTTCCTGATCGCCGGCCTGTGCCGGAGCGCGTCGGCCTGGTCGCTCACCGGCGTCACCGATATCTCGACGCGCCACAAAGACGGCTCTCCGAGCGGCTTCCGGGAATTCCTCCGCAGGGGCGCTTCCCAGGACTTTCTTCGCTTCCTGTTGTTCTCCGGTCTGATGCACGCTGCCGTGCTAATCGCCGGACCGTTCTTCGTCATCTATATGCTTCAGGACCTGCATCTGCCGTACTGGACATATGGGACCTGGCTGGCTGCCGGCATCATCGGGCAGTTCGTAACCTTAACCGCCTGGGGACACTTCGGCGACCGGTTCGGCAACAAGGCGCTCCTGACGATCACCGGCTTCACCGTTCCTCTCCTCCCGATGTTGTATCTGTTCGGCACGGCCTGGCCATTTCTCGTCCTAGTCAATTTTTTCGGCGGGATCGTCTGGGCCGGACTTTCGCTCGGCTTGCAGAACTACGTGTTCGATGCGGTCCAACCTGCGGATCGGGCCAAAGCCGTCGCGGTGGTGAGCTTCGTCAATGCGCTCGGATGGGCGGTCGGTACGTTCACAGGAAGCTGGCTGATCGGGACAGTGCCAAATGCCTTGCGTATCGGTTCGTTCGATCTTCACCCCGCGTCCAACCTGCCCTTTATCTTCTTTCTTTCCGGCGTCCTCCGGCTACTCGTCTCCGGTACACTCCTCCGCACGTTCCGAGAACCACGCAAGGTAGAATTCCGTCCTCATCGCCACCTGCTGCGGGAATTGCCCCTGCTCAAACCGCTTTACCGACTCACGCCGCGTCGACCGACCGGGCCCAGCCGCTAACGGGGCAGGGACGCTCCTTCGCGGGTCTGTTCTTCCTGCTTCAACTTCTCGAAAGCCTTGTCGGCGTGGGTCCGCACCTGCTCAGGCGTGACCGTCGGAGCCGGCTTGGGCGGTTCGCTCGCGCAACCGATGAAACCCAACCACACCGCTCCCCACAGGCCGAGACTCAGCCCCCTCGCTGCCTCACGTCGCCCACACTTGTTCTGCGCCATTCGCTCCCCTCCTTCAGCCCTGTCGTGTCCTCAACGCCTACTCAAAGGCCCGGCCCAGTTCCAGCACCGTTTGCGCGATCCCGCGCTCCATCGCCTCCCGGCTCAGCCGCTGATAATCCAAGCTGTCCGATACTGACCAGCCCCACGAAGGCGCGTCTTCGATGTGCGCCACCACGACGCGATGATAGAGCACTTCGGCGCTTTCGACCCGGATTACTTTGCTGGTCACCGTCACCGGCGGCAGGTCGTGATGTGACCGGGCCCATAGCCGGTCCCGGTACGACGGTCCGTCGATCCGGTAGATCAGGACAGTGTCGACGCCCAGGATCCGCCCGATCCGCACAGCGCTCTCGTCCGCCACAGCCCCCGTCAATTGGAACCGGTGCTCGTTAAGCAAAGCCGGCAGGTGGAAGCGATCGACGATTTTCAAGCTAGGCCGATGCGCCTTCAGCTGGAAGGTTGCTCCCTCCAGGCGATTGTAAGCATCGGCCATTTCCGGGTTGGACGACAGAGGATAGAACACGGCGATCCGCTGGACATCCCGGGGTATCTGAATCGACGGGGTCGGCAGGACCAGGGGCGAAGAAACCGGCGGTGGGGTGGTCTGGCAACCGATGATCGCGATGAGCAGGCCCGCGACCGCGGCTGTTCCAATCCGAAGCATCGTCAACCTCCCTGGCCGGCGGCGGACGAACGGTTGCCTTCTTCTTTCCTCCTCTTGGGCATCATCATACTCCCCACACGGTTAAGAATGCCATTCCCGCCAATTCGTTGACTCGCCGGGATCGGCGGAGTATGCTCCGCGCCAGAGTCTCCATCGACAACGCGAGGATCGCATGTCGCTCCGTGACCGTCTCACCGAAGACCTCAAACTAGCTATGAAATCGCGGGATCAGTTGCGCGTCGACGTGATCAGAATGATCAAAGCCGCGGTGCTTAACAAAGAGGTGGAGCTGAAGAAGGACTTGGATGACGCCGAGATGAGCCGGGTCATGACTGCCCTGCTCAAGCAGCGTCGCGAGTCGGTCGAGCAGTTCGAAAAGGCACAACGGGCGGACCTGGCGGCCAAGGAACGCCAGGAGATCACGATCATCGAGGGCTATCTTCCCAGAGCCCCGTCACCGCAAGAACTGGAGGCCGTGGTCGCCTCGGTCGTCGCCGAGACGGGAGCCCGCTCATTGAAGGACATGGGCGCGGTCATGAAGGCCGTCATGGCCCGTCTTGCCGGCCAGGCGGTGGACGGAAAGCAGGTCAGCGACCTGGTCAGAGCCAGGCTCCAGTAGTCGTCTGCAGGGGCCGGCGATCCTCGGATGAACCTTCCGGACGGGCCACTCCAGAATCTCGCACAACCATCCGACAGGAGACGTGTATGGCCATCTTGATCGTTGACGATTCTCCCGACCAGCACCTCCTCCTCCGGTCGATCCTCAGCAAGGCGGGCTATGGCGAGATTCTCGCAGCCGACTCCGCGCGCGCCGCCTTTGCAACATTAAACCTCGACGGGCAGGAGAGCCGCGCCCACATCGACCTGATTTTGATGGACATTCTGATGCCGGAAATCGACGGCGTGACGGCCTGCAAACAGATCAAAGCGAAGGAGCACCTCCGGGACATTCCCGTCATCATGGTGACCGCGAAGACCGACCGTGGCAATCTCAAGGACGCGTTCGCCGCCGGGGCGATGGATTACATCAACAAGCCGGTCAATGGTGTCGAGCTCCTCGCCCGCGTGGCCTCCGCCTTGACCCTGAAAAGAGAAATGGACTGCCGCAAGCAGCGGGAAGCCGATCTCCGGCGCAGCAACGATGAACTGCAGCGCGCCCTCAAGGAAGTCAAGGTCCTCCGGGGGCTGATCCCGATCTGCGCCTCATGCAAAAAAATCAGAAACGACGGTGGTTTCTGGCAGCAGTTGGAGGAGTATCTCGCGGAACATTCGGAGGCTGAATTCAGCCACGGCCTCTGTCAGCCCTGCATTAAAAAGCTTTATCCTGGCGTTTACCAGGATTAGTTGTTACGATTTCGCCAGTTTTGCCCCCGGAGCTGTGCAGACTCCATGAGCATTCTCATCATCGACGACTCCCCAGACGATCGGCTGCTGCTGCAATCGATCCTATCGGCCGCAGGCTACGAGGATATTCTCACTGCGGACTCCGCCGCCACCGCCTTCAAGTACCTGGGCCTGGATGGAGGCAAACAAGCCGCCGCGCGGGTTGATCTCATCCTGATGGACATCATGATGCCCGAAATGAATGGCATCGAAGCCTGCCGTCAGATCAAAGCGGTCGATCGCTTTCGCGACACCCCGATCATCATGGTGACCGTTAAGACCGACCCCGTCGACCTCCAGCTGGCCTTCGCCGCCGGCGCCATGGACTACGTGGCCAAGCCGGTGAACAAGATCGAGCTGTTGACCAGGGTGCGCTCAGTGCTTCGGCTGGTTCATGAAATCGAGCGGCGGCGTGCGCGCGAACAGGAGCTCCTCGAGGTCATGCGGCAACTGCAGGAAGCCAACCAGATGCTCCTCCGGCTGTCGTGCCTGGACGGCCTGACCGGCATCACCAATCGGCGCCAGTTCGACGACTTTCTAGATCAGGAATGGCGGCGGGCCGTGCGCGATTCGACGCCCCTTTCGCTCATCATGTTCGACATCGACCGCTTCAAGAACTACAACGATGCGAATGGCCACACGGCCGGCGATGAGTGCCTGAAGCAGGTCGCCGCCGCGATTTCCAGCGCCGTCAACCGTCCGGGCGACCTGGTCGCGCGCTATGGCGGAGACGAATTCGTAATCGTGCTGCCCGGCACCAGCATCGACGGCGCTGCGCAAGTCGCCGAGAGCCTACGCCGCAGGGTAGAATCCCTGGGCATCCGCCACTCCGATGGCGATCTCGTGACAATCAGCGTCGGGTATGCGACCATCGTTCCCAGCCGGCACGCGTCCCCGACCGATCTGATCAAAGCCGCCGATCAGGCGCTCTATCACGCCAAGCAGGAAGGCCGGAACCGGATCAAGCCGGCAAGCACGCTGACGTTGGTGGAACACCTCCGAGAGGAGTAGGGGCTCGGGAGAGGCCGGTTTGCAGCGACGCCGGGGACGAGGTCGCTGCTCCCTCCCATCACGCTCCGCACGGTCTTCGCCGAGACGAACGAGCGCCTCCATTCCCGATCGCTGACACATGCCGAAGAAACCAGCCACACCACGCCGGACTCGTCGCACCGGATCACGGCGAACCGTACCAAAGTCCTCTCAGCGGGGACCGAATCTGCGCCCAACTCCTCGTCGACCCCGCCAATCGCAGCGACGCGCGACAGGAGAAACCCCGGGTGCGCTCACCCTCTTGAACTCCATTATCGAGAATCTGCCGCACATGATCTTCGTGAAGGATGCGAAGACCCTCAAGTTCGTCCGCCTCAATCGGGCCGGCGAGCAGTTGCTCGGGTATACGCAGCGCGAGTTGCTCGGCAAGAGCGATTATGATTTTTTTCCGGAGCAGGAAGCCGCCTTCTTCACGGCGAAAGACCGTGAAGTGCTCCAGGAGGGCTCCATCGTCGACATTCCCGAGGAGCCGATCGCGACGAAAAACAAGGGCCGGCGCATCCTACACACAAAGAAAGTGCCCATCTTCGACAAAGACGGCACACCGAAGTACCTCTTGGGCATCTCGGAAGACATTACCGAGCGGAAACAGATCGAGCAGGCGGAGCAACGGCGCGCCCTGATGCTGGAGCTGCAACAGTTCGCCCTCTGCGAGCTCGCCAAGCACGAAGCCATCTACACGGGCGACCTCGACCGGGCCTTTGAAGTGCTGACGGAATTGGGAAGCCGGGTGCTGGGGGTGGACCGGACCAGCGTCTGGAGTCTGGAGGAACAGGGCTCGTGCCTTCGGCTCCTGAATCTCTTCGAACACCAGGCCGGACGCCACACATCCGGCACGGTTCTGAGGGCGAGGGACTATCCGGCCTATTTTGAGGCGCTGGCTACGGAGGAATATGCCATCGCAGCCCACGACGCCCATTCGGATCCTCGCACGCGAGACTTCTCCCGTTCGTATTTGCAGCCGCTTGAAATCGGAGCCATGCTGGATGCCCCGATTCGACTCAACGGCAAAGTCGTCGGCGTGTTGTGCAACGAACATGTCGGCGGCCCCCGGAGATGGACACCGGAAGAAATCCACTTCGCGAGCTCGCTGACCACCTTCGCCACCCTGGCGATGGAAGCCAACCAGCGCAAGCAGGCGGACCAGGAACTCCGCTTGGCCAAGGACTCGGCGGAAGTGGCCAGCCGGGCCAAGAGCGAATTCCTGGCCAGCATGAGCCACGAGATCCGGACGCCGATGAACGCGATTATCGGCATGGCCGATCTCCTGTGGGAAACGCCACTGACGCCGGAGCAGCGGAAGTACCTGCGCATCTTCCGTCGCGCCGGCGGGACTCTGCTCAACCTGATCAACGATATTCTCGACCTCTCGAAAGTGGAAGCCGGTCGCCTCGAGCTCGAATCGATCGATTTCGACTTGAGCGAGGTCATCGACAAGACGATCGAGATCCTTGCGATGCGCGCCAACGAGAAGGGCCTGGAACTCGCCTGCCATCTGGCGCCGGACGTCCCCTGTGCCTTGGTCGGCGACCCGACCAGGCTGACTCAGATTCTCATCAATTTGATCGGCAATGCGCTCAAGTTCACTGAAAAGGGTTCAGTCATCGTCCGCGTCACCAATGACCCCGACCAACAGATCTCGGGCGCCATCCGGTTTTCGGTGAGCGACACCGGTGTCGGCATTCCGGCGGACAAGCTCGAGACGATCTTCGAATGTTTCACGCAGGCACACGCCTCGACGACCCGTCTGTACGGCGGCACGGGCCTAGGGCTGGCCATCTCGAAGCACCTGGCGGAACGCATGAACGGCCGTATCTGGGTGGAGAGCGCCGTCGGGCGGGGAAGCACGTTCCACTGCTCCGTTATCCTCAAGATCCAGCCATCTCCGGTACAGCCGAAACCGGCGTCCCACGTCAATCTCACCGGCGTGAAAACGCTTGTCGTGGACGATCATCCCACGAATCGGTTGATCCTCCGGGAAACCCTTGGGGCCTGGGGGGCATTGGTGTCCGAAGCCGGAAGCGGATCCGCGGCGTTGGAGGAACTGCGGCGAGCATCCGATGCCGGCCAGCCATACGAACTTTTGCTGCTGGACTGTCGGATGCCGGAGATGAACGGGTTTCAAGTCGCCGAGGTGTTGAACGCAGCGAGCTGGGCGAACCGGCTCACCGTCATCATGCTCACGTCGGACCATTGGGCCGACGATATTGCGCGCACGTACGATCTCGGCCTCGGCGGCTATCTCGTCAAACCGATCCGTCGCTCCGACCTGTTTCAGACGATCAGCATCGCCCTGGGGCGGGCAAAAGGCCACCCCTTGCCCGCCGTAGAGCCCGTCGACTCCGTGCCCGCGACAGCGTCACGCCCGTTGCGCGTGCTCTTGGTCGAAGACTCTCCCGACAACCAATTGCTGATCAAGTCGTACCTCAAGCAGACCGATCACCGACTGGATATCGCCGAACACGGCGCCATCGCGGTCGACAAATTCAAGAATGGCCATTACGACGTGATCTTGATGGACATGCAGATGCCCATCATGGATGGATATGCCGCCACAAGAGCCATTCGGGCTTGGGAGCGCGAGCACGATCTGGCTCCCACCCACATCATCGCGCTCACGGCCCTAGCCCTGAAAGAGGAAGCGGCCAAAGTTTTCGAAGCCGGCTGCGACACCCACATCACCAAACCGGTCAAGAAGGCCACGTTGCTGAACATTCTGCAGGCCCACAAAGGACAGACGAATCGATGATGACCACGCCGCCGACCGACTCCGCCCGCCGCATGATCGTGTACGTCGACCGAGAACTTGAAGACATCATCCCTGTCTTTCTCTCCAACCGACGCAAGGATCTCGCCGCACTCCGCACCGCGCTCGCCGACAAGGATTTTGAAACGATCCGCGTTCTGGGCCACCGCATGAAAGGCGACGGTGGCGGGTACGGGTTCGACCGGATCACCGAGATCGGCGGTGCGATGGAACTAGCCGCGGCGCGACGCGACTATCCCGCGCTCGACCGGCATGTGGCGGACCTCGACACGTTTCTCACTCGTGTCGAGGTGGTGTATCGGTAGGCCCCCTCCCCTCCGGGTTCCCCGACCGAGCCCGATATGCGGAACGCCTCAGCGAACAGCTCGGTGCAGTTTGTGGAACCCGGGGTGCACGCGGCGGCAGACACCGGGCTGTCGCAGACACCTGGTTGCGCAGGCCGAAACTGGGATTTCAAGAATGGCGGGGCTGACGGAATGGGTGGCCCGCGGCGAGACACCTCCCCTTGCTACCGCAAGACCATCCACATGAGCGCTCCCAAGGGATGTGACAGGCGCTCAAGCGGTCCGAGCGCGCGTCAAGAGAGTCCACCTCACGGCGCTTGCTCGCGCCGCCCACTCGTCATCGGTTCATCGTATCAAGCGGACGGATAAATCTTTCCAATGGACCATCGGATTGCGTGTCACCAGTCGTCAGTCCACCGCCTGGCGGACACGAGCTGCCGGAGACAGATGTGGCGATTTGGTGGAGGGCAGGGGAGTCGAACCCCCGACCCCTACGTTGCGAACGTAGTGCTCTCCCAACTGAGCTAGCCCCCCACCTGTGGGAACCGGCGACGCGAACGGAGAGAAACCCGCAGGGTTTGTTGCGCATCAGCGCGCAGACCGTAGGCTGCGGAAGAAGAACGGGGAGGAAGAACCGCTCGCGTCCCCGATGAACGGATTATACACAAGCTATCATCGAGTCTCTACCAGAAGTTCGCCACCATACCCAGGCTACGATGAACTGATGATCGCCTGCCCGTCCGGCTTCCCGCCTTCGATGACGACACGCCGCCCTTCCACGCGCAACCGGCCTTCGGCAAAGAGCTGCACGGCGCGCGGATAGATCTTGTGCTCTTGTTCCAAGATCCGCGCGGCCAATGTTTCCGGCGTGTCGTCGTCCAGGACCGGGACCGCCGCTTGAAGGATGATGGGCCCTTCATCCACTCCTTCCGTCACGAAATGGACCGTGCAACCGGCCAGTTTGCAGCCCCACTCAATCGCTTTCTTCTGAACGTCCAACCCGGGAAAGGCCGGCAACAGGGAAGGATGGACGTTCATCATTCGATTGGCGAACGCGTTCACCAGGACCGGCGTCACGATCTTCATATACCCAGCCAGCAGCACCAGCTCGACGCCGTGTCGCTGCAGCAGGTCCAGCAAAACGCGGTCGTACGCTTCGCGGCCGTCGGGTCTTCCGGCGAAAGGCTTGGGATCGACAAAGATGTCCTTGAGCCCGTGCTTCCTCGCCCGCTCCAGGGCCGCCGCATCGTTCTTGTTGCTGATGACGGCGACGATCGTCGCATCCAGCCGTTTCGCACCGATCGCGTCGATGAGCGCCTGGAGATTGGAGCCTCGGCCAGACGCCAGCACCGCCACCCGGAGCGGGTCTGTTCGCTTAGTCCACATATTCGACGTCGGATGCCCCTTCGCCTCCGGCGACCATCTCGCCGATCAGAAACGCCCGGTCTCCTAAGGCCATCGCGCGCGCCATCAGCGCCTCCGCCGATCCGGCGGGCACGATCAGGATCAATCCGATGCCCATATTGAAGACGCGGTACATTTCTTCCCGCCCTACCGATCCCAACCGGCCGATGACCGAGAAGATAGGCGGAATAGGCCAGCTACTCCGGCGAATCCTGGCACGGACGCCTTTCGGGAACACGCGCGGAAGATTTTCGGTAATGCCCCCGCCCGTGATGTGCGCAATGCCCTTGATCGAAAATTCTTCGACGAGCGCGAGGATCTGCTTGGCATAGATGCGCGTCGGCGCAAGCAGCACTTCTCCTAACGGACGATCCAGTTCGGGGAGCCGGCTCGTCACGGTCAATTTCGCCTGGTCGAACAGCACGCGCCGAGCCAATGAGTAGCCGTTACTGTGCAATCCGGTCGACGCCAGTCCGATGATCACATCGCCGGGAACGATCGTCTTGCCATCGATGATCTTTGAACGATCGACGGCTCCAACGGCAAATCCCGCCAGATCGTATTCTCCATCGGGGTAGAACGACGGCATCTCCGCGGTTTCGCCGCCGATCAATGCGCACCCGGCTTGCCGGCACCCCTCCGCAATCCCCCGCACGACCTCTTGGGCCGTGGAGACGGAGAGTTTCCCTGTCGCAAAGTAGTCGAGAAAGAACAACGGCTCGGCTCCGCTCACTACGATATCGTTCACGCACATCGCCACCAGATCGATGCCGACCGTCTCGTGCTTGTTCATCAAGAACGCGACCTTCAGCTTGGTTCCAACGCCGTCGGTGCCAGCCACGAGAACCGGCTCGTGGTACTTCTTTGTCTGGAGTCCGAACAGGCCGCCGAATCCGCCGAGATCCGTCAGGACCTCCGGCCGGAACGTGGAGCGGACCAGGGGCTTGATGCGTTCGACGAATTCATCGCCTGCATCGATATCAACCCCGGATTCGCGGTAGGTCGTCATGGGGGCGCTATCTTAGAGGAGGGTGATACCGAGGGTCAACGCAGGGGAGAAGCGAATGGTTGAGCCTTACACCTTAATCAGCCACGAGGCTATTCCAGGAAAATGCCTGAGTTCTTCCTCTCTTGCTTTTGAGGCGTGGCAGGGCGCTCACGCTGACTTCACCGGAGGAGCGAAGGAGCACGTCGCAGCTTCGAGGGGAAGGAAAGCGGAAACTGACCGAATCCGCGAGGGAATTTCCGAAGGCTTCCACCCCTCGAAGCAAGAACGTGCCGCTCCGAAGGTGTGGAAGTGTAGAGCCCTGCCGCGCCCGTTAACTTTCTGGTCGCATCTCCACCTCCAGCAGTTTGATCTTCCGATGAAGGTGGCTCCGTTCAATCTTCAGGTCCTCCGCGGTGCGCGAGATGTTCCAGTGATGCTCCCGCAGCTTGCGGGCGATGTACTCCTTCTCGAACGCGTTACGCGCGTCGCGCAGCGAATCGAACGACTTGGTCAGGAGCGGGCTGACCGCCGGAGTCGACGCGGACGGGCCGCTCGCTCGTCCTTGCAGCGACATCGTCGCTTGGTGCCCGTCGATGACGGGCCCCGGCACCATAATCATCAGCCGCTCGATCAGATTCCTGAGTTCGCGGATATTGCCGGGCCATTCGTATTGCTGGAACACCGCCATCGCCTCCGGTGACACCTCTTTGATCCGCAACCCCTGCTCTTCGGCGTGAATCTTCATGAAGTGACGCACCAGCGCCGGAATGTCCTCCTTGCGCGCCCGGAGCGGGGGGACGACGATCGGCACGACGTTGAGCCGGTAATAGAGATCCTCTCGAAATTGCCCTTTCTCGATTTCCTTTGCGAGATCCTTGTTCGACGCCGCCAGCACCCGCACGTCCACTTTCATCAGCTTGCTGCCGCCGACCCGCGTGAACTGCTGTTCCTGCAACACCCGCAAGACCTTTGCCTGCGTGCTGAGGCTCATATCGCCGATCTCGTCGAGAAACAGGGTCCCGCCGTCGGCCTGCTCGAACTGGCCCCGCTTCATGGCGGTGGCGCCGGTGAAGGCCCCTTTCTCATGGCCGAACAGTTCGCTTTCGATGAGCGTTTCCGGAATCGCGGCGCAGTTGACGGCCACGAAGGGGCGGTCGGCCCGCGCGCTGTGCGCGTGGATGGCACGCGCCACCAGCTCTTTTCCGGTTCCGTTTTCTCCGCCGATCAACACCCGGCTGTTCGTCGGCCCGGCAGTCTCGATCAATTGCCGAAGCTGCTGCATCGCCGGCGACTGACCGACCAGCTCGAACTTTTTCTGGACCTTCGTTTTCAGCGAGCGGTTTTCTTGCTCAAGCCGATACTGATCCAGCGCGTGCTTGACCCGCAGGGTGACGTTCTCCAGGGAGAGCGGTTTCTCGATATAGTCGTAGGCGCCGAGCTTGATGGCCTTTACCGCCGTCTCGATGGAGCCGTGGCCGGACATCATCATGACCTGGGCGGTGGGGACGCACTCCTTGACCCGGCGCAGCGTCTCCAGCCCATCCATCTCCGGCATCCAGATGTCGAGAATCATGAGATCGGGCGGATCGGTCGCGTACACCTTCAGCGCTTCATTCCCGCTCGCCGCCACCGACACCTCGTATCCCTCATCCTCGAGGATGCTCTGCAGCGAGGCGCGAACGGCCTCCTCATCGTCGACGATCAAGATCGATGCGGACATGTTTCCCCCTGTAAACAACCGTCAAGCGTCAAGCCTGGGGCGGCAATCGGCATCGCTTATACTGCCCCGTCTTCTCGCCTGACGAATGACGAGTGACGATTGACCGCTTGCTACACCGGCAACTCGAACGTAAACACAGCCCCTTTCGGCAGGTTGTTGCCCGCCTGAATGTGCCCTTCGTGGTCGGTAATGATCCGCCGCACGATCGCGAGCCCCAGGCCAGTCCCGGTTTTTTTCCTGGTGAAGTACGGCACGAACAACCGCTCTTGATCCTCCGGCGCGATGCCGGGCCCCTCATCGGCGACGGTGACGATGGCGCGCTTCCGTTTCGTATCGTACCTGGTGCTGACCCATACACGTCCCTTGTGATTCATGGCCTGAATCGCGTTATCGAACAGATTCACAAGAACCCGGTTGACCTGCTCCCGGTCGAAGTTGATCGGCGGGAGCTCCTCGTCTAGGTTGACGATCAGTGTGATATCCTTGTGGGCCGCCCGGTACAGCGCCACCACTTGTTCGATCACTTCGTGCAGGGACTGCCGCGCCATTTGCGGCGCCGGCAAGCGGGCGAACTTCGAGAATTCGTCCACCATGTGCTTGAGACTGCTCACTTCGTTCACGATGACGTTCGTCGCGTCGTCGAAGACGCGCTCGAAATCGGGCGCCTTTTCATAAAACTTCTTTCGGAGGCGCTGGGCCGACAGTTGAATCGGCGTGAGTGGGTTCTTGATTTCGTGCGCCACCCGCCGCGCGACTTCCTGCCAGGCCGCCACTTTCTGGGCCTTGATCAGCTCGGTCAGATCCTCGAAGACCAGCACAAACCCGAGATCCCTGTCGGCCTCGTCGCGCATCCGCGACCCGTTCAAGCCGATCGTCTTGAGCTTGCCCTGCAGATCCACTTGCCCTTCCAGAGCCAAGTCGTCCCGATCGTTGGCCAACATCCGGTCGTAGGCCGTCTGGAAGAGGTCCAGCCCGAACTCCTTGAACACATCGTTGGCCGGTCGCCCGCGGAACCGGTCGGCGGACAATCCAAGGATGCGTTCCGCTGACGGATTGAAGGTGGTGATGATTCCGTTCCGGTCGATGGACAAGAGACCCGCGGCGATGGTGTCGACCACCGTTTCAATGTAGGCGCGGCGGCGGTTCAGCTCGGCGTTCGTCTGCCGGAGGGAGATGTTCGCTTCCTCAAGCTTGGATTTGCTGTTTTGGAGGTCGGCGGTCATGCGGTTGAACGACTCGATGAGGGTGCCGATCTCGTCGGTCGCCTTGGCGTCGATCTTCACCGACAAGTCGCCCTGCGCGACCGCCTCGGTCGCCTCGGCCAGCTTCTGGATCGGGACGGTGATGCTGCGGGCCACGTAAAATCCGAACCACGTTGCGCTGAACAGGATCAAGACGGTGACGACGGCCACGAACAGGTAGGCTCCGGCTTTGATCGGATTTTTCATGGCCTTGATTTCCTTGTACTCCGCGTACTGGCGGCCGATCCCCTCCATCTTCGTCAGCAGGGATTCCGGCACATAGGCTTCGACGACGACGACCCCGCCCAGCTCGTTACGCTGGCCGCTGGCCGCGACCGGAACCGCGGCGCGCACGAGACGGCCGGTCTGCGCTTCCTGCACCGACGTGAACTCCTGCTTCCCGTTGATGACTTGGAGCACCAGTTGGCTGATCGGCAGATCCAGCACTCCGGCCGGAATCTCCGGATCGAGCGCCTTCGTGAGCGTTTCCATCTTCGCCGAGAAGACCTCGATACCCGCCACGCCGTACTCGGCGCGCTTCCGCGCCATCGCCGCCACGAGCAGGTCCCGCTGCTCGGGGAGGAGCATATCCTCCCGGAACAGTTCCTGGCTGATCGCTCGTGCGCTGTTCACCGCAAGCGCAATGTGGCCCGCGTGCTGCATGCGCGCGACCTCGTACGAATCCTTCATGACTTTTTCGATCTGCTCGTTGAACCACACGTCCACGGCCTTGTTGACGAGCCCGCTGGCCACCAATGCCAACAGCACGGTGGGGATCAGGGAGAAACCGATAAACGCGGCGATCAGCTTGGTCCGAAACCCCGACCCGACAAGCCGGTGCCGCCGCTCAAAGTAGGCCTTGATCAGGTTGCGCGAGAGCAGCAGCGTGAGGACGACGAAGCCGATCAGATCCAAATTCAGGAGCAGCAGAACGAAGGCATAGCCGGCCGAAGGCAGAAACGAGTCGTTCTGCTCGCCGGCGGGCGTGACGACCTGCGAGTAGTAGACCGTCAGCGCCAGACAGGGGATAAGCAGAATCAGGACGATCCAGACCGGGCGCAGGTGCAAGGTCTTGCGTTCCGGTTCCGCCTCGCGGTCTGAATCGGAGAGACGAGGCTTGCCTCCCGTGGGCAGATGGGGAGATTCGCCCGCTTCGGCGGGCTGGAATCCCGGGGCGTTCTTGCGATGATCGAGGTCAGCCATTCAACCGGGCTCGGAATCTATGATGCCTCGCCGGCAATCGGTGTTCCGCACTAGCGACTATATCGAACTCGCGGGACAGTCTCCAAGGCGATGGGAGATCGTCTCCACCGGAAGACCTGCCGGGGGGACGTACCGAACGAGATGAGTGCGACACCGGACTACTTTGGAGAGGCCAGCGTGACGTACTTCATGCGCAGCGCATAGAGCATGTCGCGCAGGACCGTTTGCTCTTCGGCGGTCAGATTGCCTTTGGTCTTGTCTTCCAAGATCGACAGGAGGTCGATGATTTCCTTGGCCTGCGACAAGTTGACGGGAATCGGTTTCTGTTGGGGATCGAGCTGTTCTCCCATCAACATCAACGACGAGGACCCGAGCGAGATGACGAAGGACGAAAAGGTGACGGGCACCTCCCGCGTCTCCTTCGGCTGGCCGGAGCGAGGGGCGGACTCCGATGCTGCGGGACGTTGCGTCGAGGACGCGCCGGACGAAGTGTCCGCAGCCCCGCCTCCCCTTCGATCGCGAATGACGAATCCTTGCTCCTGCTCAGCCATTGTCGCCTTGCCGTCGGTCCCACTCTGCGTGACCGATACCCTACCACCAGGGCCAGGCGGCTCGCAAGCGCCGGCGGCATTGAAGCCGCGTGTATTCTCGGTATAGAGTTGGGCACCATTTTTCGCGGACAGGAGATGATGTCGGACCGGTTTTCCAAGCTCGTCGATCTCATGGCGGCGCTCCGCGCTCCGAACGGGTGTCCTTGGGACCGCAAACAAACCCACGAGTCGCTCAAACCCTATCTGCTCGAAGAAACCTACGAAGTCCTCGAAACCATCGATCAGGGCGAAACCGCCAAGCTGCGGGAGGAGCTGGGTGACGTCCTTCTGCAAGTATTGTTTCACAGCCAGATCGCTGCGGAGGCGGGCACCTTCACGATCGACGATGTGCTCGACCTGCTGGCCACGAAACTGATCAGGCGTCATCCCCACGTGTTCGGCGACGGGGACAAATCCGCCAACCCGACGAACGGCGAGCAGGTGCTCAGCCAGTGGGAAGAGATCAAGCGCGCAGAGCGGGAGGCTGCCGGCGCCGGACGATCGGCCCTGGAGGGAATCCCGAAAACCCTCCCGGCCTTGCTGCGTGCCTACCAAACGCAGGCCAGGGCCGCAAGGGTCGGGTTCGACTGGCCGCACAACGCCGCCGGGCTCGAGCAGATCTTCGGCAAGGTATCGGAGGAGATCGCC
The DNA here is from genome assembly GCA_964445795.1 of uncultured Nitrospira sp. Classification (GTDB taxonomy): domain Bacteria; phylum Nitrospirota; class Nitrospiria; order Nitrospirales; family Nitrospiraceae; genus Nitrospira_D. The sequence goes on from CAYULI010000033.1 coordinate 30,011, forward strand.
GAATTGCGTGCGGCCCTGCCCCGGACCGGGCCCCAAGGCGAACCGGACCTCGCGGACCCGGCCACGCGGGCGCGGGTTGAGGCCGAGCTGGGCGACATCCTGTTCTCGCTGGTGAACCTGGCCCGCTTCCTCAAGCTCAATCCCGAAGAGGCGCTGCGCAAATCGGTGAACCGGTTCATTGATCGCGTCCATCTCGTTGAGGCGCAGGCGACAGCGCAGGGTCGTGCGTTGTCGGACATGACGCTTACGGAGATGGACGCCCTCTGGGACCTCGCGAAGCAGCGCTTGCGCGAACGGCCGTCGAGTGCCGCGCCGATCGAACAGAACCCCGAACCATGAGCGACAACCAGGACCCGTACGAAGAAGGAAAGCGCGCCGGCGTCCATCCGCTGATCGTCGTGTTCGGCGTACTCCTGGGCTTGTGGCTCTTCGTCGCGCTGATCGTCCCGAGTTCCAGGAACAAACAGGCGGCCGGCACCGAGGGCGTCACGGCACCGGTGGTCGAAGACCCCGAAGCGGCCCCCGTCATTTTCAAAGTGCAGACGACCGTCGCAGACATGAACGCGATCGGCATCGTCGTCCCGCCCCAGGCCACGGACAGCCAGATCATCGGCCTGCTCAAGCGGCTCAGACAGGACCGGCTGGAAGGGAAATTGGCCGACTCCCTCCCCCCCACGACGCCCGGACACAGACTCGGCGAGCATGCCGTGGCTGATATCTACATTTTTTCTGATCCGAGGTACGCCGATGCCGACGCCATCCGCACATTGGCCCGCGGCGCGCACGCGCCAGGCGATCTGTACCCGCAGGCCATTCCTTTCGAGGTTGCGATGGAGGAGGTACGCGGGCACTATCGCATCGATTTGAACGATACGGGCAGTCCGGACAAGGGTTCGCTCGGATTCGCCGACGAGTCCGGCGTGCACTCCAAGCGGTATCGCCGGATTTTTTGAAGGCCCCGCCGACCCCTCCGAGCGTCTATGCCCGTACGCTATCCCCAGGCCTCCCCGGTTTTTGTAAGATCGTCTTAGGGGAATTACCGCCCCCAACATCTTGTGGGCTTGTCTCTTGTGCCCACAATGACTAAATCTTGGGCAAAATGCTGAGCACGTGGCCAATTGCGGTGATCGCGCAAGGAGAGCCCAGTTATTCACAGGCCTGTCCACAGGAACTGTGACCAAGTCTCGGCAGACAGTTCTTCACGTGCGGAGCTGCGCCGGGTGTCTGTCCTTGGTTGGCGGAGCCCGTGCGTCAAATGCCGACGCGCTGCCGAATTTCCTCGCGGACCCTCGACTGTTCCTGTTCGAACAGCGTCTGCAACTTCGGATAGAGATGGGCCAGCGGCCCGGTAAACGGGCCGACCATCACATCCCGCCGTTCCGACAACATCCCTTCGGCGTCGGCGATGCGAAGTTTCCAGTCGGCGATCCTCCGCGACAGGATTCTCGAGATTATGAGCTGTTGCCCCGGCGTGCCGGTCACCGCCCCCAGCAACCGCCCTTTCAGAAGGTCCAATTCATCCGGAATGGAAACCTTAATGCGCAACCCGTGCGGCGTCGCCCAGGTCGGCCGCTGAATCGAATAGTCATACGAAAAGACGGGCTCGCGCGGCTCGCGAAACGGGCCGCTGACGTCGGAGATTGTGAGCTTGCTGTCCGTCGGTTGCGCTGTTCCCATGTTCTCGTTCCCCCGTTCCCGGGACGTACTATAGAATCGCGCTCTGAAGGCTGACAAGAGGCGGCTAGGCAGGATGCCGAGACAAAAACTCCACGAGTGTTCCGGCCGCCAGGGCGCTGTCGCGGATGCAATCCGGAATCCCGACACCGCGATACCCGGCACCCGTAAGCACCAACCCGCCATAGCGGCTCAGGGCGGCATCGAGCTGCGCCAACCGGTCGAGATGGCCGATCGTATACTGCGGCATCGCCTTCCACCAGCGGTTCACCTCGACATACGTCGGCTCCGCGTTCAGGCCGCAGATCGCCGCGAGCTCGGCCCGCACTCGCGCGACGAGCTGGTCGTCGCTCAACTGGAGAACGGTCTCCCGTCCCACCCCGCCGACATAGCACCGGATAAGGACGTGACCGGCCGGCGCCCGGTGCGGCCACTTCAGCGAGGTCCAGGTGGCCGCAATCAGATCGCGTCCTTCAATCCTGGGCACGATGAAGCCGAAGCCTTCGACGGCCCCGCTCACCGCCTCGGCCCGATAGGAGAGGACGATCGTGGCGGTCGAGGCATAAGGAATCATCTCCAGCAGCCCGCCCGCGATCGGACTGAGTGGGCGCAGTAGATCCGCCGAGACATAGGCGGGCGTCGCGAGCACGAGACCTTCGCAGGACAGGGCCTCGCCATCGCTGAGGACCAGATCATACATCCACCGTCCGAGCCGGTGCGATCGCACCCTGAGAGCCTCTACACGGCAGCCCCTCCGCAGATCCACACCCTGCCGCGTCAGCCTCGAGACCAACGCGGTGACGAGATCATCCAGGCCGTTCTTGAGGCTCACGAACATCGTGCGCTTGGGACCGCTCGGAGTCGATCTCGCCATCTTCTTTCTGGCAGCCATCATGCCGCGTATGACGCTCCCGTACTGTTGCTCCAGCTCGAAAAACCGCGGGAACGTCGCCTTGAGACTCATCTGCTCGGCGTCCCCGGCATAGATGCCCGCCATCAGCGGCTCCAGCACCCGATCGAAGGCTTGAGTTCCGAACCGGCGTCGAAAGAAGGACGCCAGCGACTCGTCGCCCCGTGAGGGCCCGCGCGGCACCACCAGATCCAATCCCATGCGGACCAGCCCGGCCACGCTCAGCAGCCCGCTGCGGAGAAACGGGCCCAATTGCGTCGGGACGAAGGTGATCAACCCCTCCGGTAATTCGTGCAGCCGCCCCCCCCGCAACACGAACGCCTTCTTTCCGGTTTCGTTGGTGTTGATGAGTTGATCGGAAAGCCCGAGCTTGGCGCAGAGCTCCAGGCCGGCTGGTTTCTGAGAGAGGAAGGAATCGGGGCCGGCTTCCGCCACACGGCCGCCGACCCGGTGCGTGACGATCTTGCCGCCCCAGCTCGACCCGGCTTCGAGAACGATGCAGCGGATCGGCACGCCAGCCGTAGCCGCTCGTTCCTGGAGCGAAAAGGCGGTCGCCAGGCCCGAAATGCCGCCGCCGACCACGACCACTGTGCGAGGATGGCTCACGACCGGGTACAGAGGGACGACTCATGCGCGACGACCAGATCGGACAGGAGGTCGATCATGGCCGGCGAATCGTTCAGCATGGCGATCCGTTCGAGCTTCATGCCTTTCCCCGCAGCGAGCCGGTTCAGTTCGATGTCGATATCGAAGAGCGTCTCGACGTGGTCGCAGATGAATCCGATCGGCGCCACGAGCACATGCCGACAGCCCTCACGATGCAGCGAGTCCACGACCGATTCCACGGTCGGCCCCAACCAGGGCTCGCTCGATCGTCCCTGGCTCTGGTAGGCGAACCGGGTCGGCTGATCACCCAGCAACGCCGTCACGGCTTCCACCGTTCCCCGCACCTCTTCCGGATAGGGGTCCTTCATGGCGACAACCCGTTCGGGCAAGCTGTGCGCCGTAAACAGCACCGGCACGGTTGCACGGATCTCGGCGGGGAACCTGTCGAGGCCCGCTCTGACACGCTCGACAATGGCCGCAATCAACCTAGGATGTCGGTGCCAACTGCCGACATAGCTGACCGGCGTGCCGTCCCGCAACGACTCCCGCGCCTCCTCTACCTTTCTTCGATACGCGCCGGTACTCAACGACGACTGTTGAGGAGCCATGCAGAGTCCGATGACCCGTTCCGGCCGATCCTTTAGCAACTCGGCGTAGGTGTCCTTGATGAAAGGATGCCAGTGCCGGAGACCGACGTAGACGCGATACCGCGGATCCCCGGATCCGTTCAGGCACGTTTCGAGTTTCTTGGCCACTTCTTTGGTGATGGCGACGGCCGGCGATTTTCCTCCCGTGGCCCGATACCGTTCGCGAATCTCCTCGATCAACTCCGGCGGAGTCGGACGGCCGCCCCGGACGTCGAGCAGGAACGGTTCGACGTTTTCAAGGCAGTCCGGCCCGCCCATGGCCATCAGAAGAATCGCAGTGGGTCTCTGTGGTCCAGGCATTCTTCTCTCCTGAGCAACAGCAGGTGGCGAATAGCCGATAGCGCGGGAAGGTCAGGAGGCAACCCTTCCTCTTTCGCTGTTCGCTCTGTGCTATGCGCCACTTACTTCAAATTCAGCGTTGGCTCAGCTTGTGCACCATGTCGATCGTCGCCGCCACATGATCGACCGGCGTCGTCGGGAGAATACCGTGACCGAGGTTGAAGATGTGCCCGTTCCGTCCGCCCGCGCGGCGCAGAATATCCTCCACCCGCCGCTCGATCTCATGGAGCGGGGCGAACAGCACGACGGGGTCCAGGTTGCCCTGCACAGCGCGATCATGGCCGACCATCGCCCAGGCCTCGTCCAGATGGACGCGCCAGTCGATGCCGATGACGTCGCCGCCGGCTTCGCGCATGTGCCTCAGGATGGCCGACGTGCCGGTGCCGAAATGAATCGTCGGCACGCCTTCCCGCTTGAGCCCGTCGAAGATCCGCTGTACGTGCGGCATGACGTACTCGGCATAGTCCCCGGCCGAGAGACACCCGACCCAACTGTCGAAGAGTTGCACCGCCTGCGCCCCAGCCTGAATCTGGCGGCGGAGGTAGCCGGTGATGACGCGCGCAAATTTGTCCATTAGTTTGTGCCACGCCGCCGGATCGCCGTACATCATCTGTTTGGTGCGCACGTAATTGCGCGATCCGCCTCCTTCGATCGCGTAACTGGCGAGCGTGAATGGAGCGCCCGCGAACCCGATGAGCGGAACCCGCCCGGCTAACGCCCGGCGCGTTTGGAGAATAGCTTCCGCAACGTATTCGAGCGCATCGCCTTCGACGACTCGAAGCCGCTCGACGGCACCTCGGTCGCGAACGGGGTTGTGGATGACCGGCCCTTCCCCCTCGGAAAACTCCAGGCTGATCCCCATGGGCTCCAGCGGAAGGAGAATGTCGGCGAAGATGATGGCGGCGTCGAGCGGAAAACGATCGATGGGCTGCAGCGTCACCTGAGTCGCCAGTTCCGGCGTCTTGCACATCTCGAGAATCGAGTGCTTGGCACGGAGCGCTCGATATTCCGACAGGTACCGTCCGGCCTGACGCATGAACCACACGGGCGTGCAGTCGACCGGCTCGCGGCGGCAGGCTTTCAAGAATCGCTCGTTCATAGGAGAGGCATTCTAGAGACGCCTGCACAAAGGTGTCAAATGAACCGTGTCCGACTCAACACAGGGGCAATGCCGGTGCGCAACTCCTGCAAACGATGGACAGGAATCGACGGTCCGGTAGAAGACACTGTGTCATGGCCGTTCCGAAACCGGTCGGTTTCACTTTCTGAAGCGTTGTGTGTATAATGGGACCCCGTTGTATGGCTGACTTACCGACGCCTCAAGCGGGACGATCAGCCTCTGCGGCCAATCCCACAGTGTTTTTCTCCCTGTGCGCCGCGGGAATACGTAGCCATATTGGGACCCCGGCGCCGTCCGTCGCTTCATAACACCGCCGATCCCCTACCTGGAGGTACTTGGAATGTCCGACGTGCGTGTGCTGCATCCGACGAAAGCGCAAGAACTCTGGTACACGTTTCTCCGCTGGTTCGACTCGTGGGCCGGCCTCGAGTACATGAAGACCGACGGCGAGCCGAAGATGGATTGGTTGCGGTGCATCCCCATCATCGCCGTCCACCTGATGTGCGTCGGCGTCATCTGGGTGGGATGGAGCTGGACCGCGGTAGCCGTCGCTGTCGCGTTTTATTTTATCCGCATGTTCGCTATTACCGGGTGGTATCACCGGTACTTTTCGCATCGGACGTTCAAAACGTCCCGCGCCGTTCAATTCGCCTTTGCCGTGCTCGGCGGTTCCTGTGCCCAGCGAGGCCCGCTCTGGTGGGCCGGCCACCATCGCCACCATCACATTGCGTCGGATACTCCGGACGACGTGCACTCGCCGCGGCAACGTGGCTTTCTCTGGTCACACATCGGCTGGTTTACGTCGCAGACGCACTTTGCGCCTCGGCTCAAAGCCATCGCCGATTTTGCCAAATATCCGGAGCTGCGGTTCTTGGACCGGTTCGACATTCTGGTGCCCACGCT
>CAYULI010000034.1:0-36051 GCA_964445795.1 uncultured Nitrospira sp.
AGGCGATCCATATCGGAGCCGACCTGCGGTACCACCTGGCGGCCAACATGACGAACACGACGAACAGTTATTTCCAGGTCGGGCCGTATGTGGGGATTGCCTTCTGAGGTCATGGCGTGAATCTCGTCGTGCATGTGCCCGACGATCCGACGGACGAGAGCGCGAGCGCGCTGAGCCTGGCTCGGCGCGCTCCCACTTTTGCGATCGAATGGGAAGACAACCGGCGGATCGCGGTCGCCGTCTTCCCGTCGCTGCCGGATGGAATCGACATGGCCGTGCAACTGGTGGGCGAGACCGTCCGGATTCCCGCCGCCTGGGCGAGTGTCAATGCGAGGAGACAATCGAGTCTCGCCAAATTGTGGCAGCGGCTTGCCTGTTATCGTGATAGTCTGTCGGCCGACGATCCGGCCCGCTACTGCCTCGAACAGTCGTCCCATTTCCATACGTTGGTGGGATGCGAGGGGCACCGGTGCCCGGTGTCCTGCCAATTCATCTGCGCTCCCTGCCTCAAAGCGGAGCAAGAGTCTGGCGCTGCTCTGTCTGCCGGTTCCTATCATGCAGCGGCCATCCTGGCGGAGGTCGAGTGGTGCCCGCGGCTCGATCTCCGCGCCGCTGCCAATCATGTGATCGATCCCTCTCGGCTCAGGCCGGGGTGAGCCGGTGTCGCTTTCGCACCTTGCGCTCGTGTGGCTCCATCTCCTCTCGGCGATCGCCTGGATCGGCGGGATGCTGTTTCTGTCGCTCGTTCTCGCTCCGCTGGTCAGACGTCGGACCGCTGCGCCGGAGTTCGCGGCATTGTTCCGGTCGGCGGCGCGGCGGTTCCGCTTCGTCGTGTGGGCTGCCGTGGCGGCGTTGGTGAGCACCGGTTTCATCCTTCTCTCTCAGCGCGGACTGTCCATTGTCGATCCGACGGGGTGGCCCGCGATCGTGCGGGTCAAGTTGGGCCTGGTGGCGCTCCTCGTCGCGCTGACCGCGACGCACGATCTGGCGCTGGGACCTCGCGTCGGTGAAATTGCGGCCATTCCGGAAAGTGCGCGATTGGCGTGGGAGCACATGGTCGTGCGCGGCGCGTCCTGGTTGCCGCGGCTGGCGCTGCTGCTCGCGCTGGCCGTGATCGCCTCGGCCGTCGTGCTCGCGCGATCGTAGCCCGACGGCTCGAGCCAAGACGGCGGCACGAATGAGCCGAGCGAGCCGAACCATTCGCTCGGTACCGAAACGATCGCGACTCATGTTTTTGTCCCGATCCTCTAGTGTGCCAAGGCGGAACCCTCTGACGCCTTACTCCACATCCTCATTTGTTCTCTGCTCCGAAAAGCCTCACTGCGTCAATACGACCGCGAATCGCTTTCACGAACTTCGGTCGAGGGATCGCTGCAAATCAGCATTTGTGAGGCAATGACGCGCTTCCCAAGCAGTGGCCTATTTCTTGCTCGACCACATCTTGACTCGACGGCAGAGAGGGTTATTTCCCGCAACAGATAGCGATGCGGTGGGTTCAGGACATCGGAACCCTCGATGAGACGACCGGACAATTTGTCTTTTATGGAGGTATGACGATGGGAGCGATAGCACGGTGGGATCCGTTCAAGGAACTGGAAGACATGGAGCGGCGGATGTCGATGTGGTTCGGCCGGCCGCTGCGCCGACGGGAGGGCGAGAAGGAGGCCTTGACGGTCGCGGAATGGTCGCCGCTCGTCGACATCGAAGAAAACGAGAAGGAGTACCTCGTGAAAGCGGAACTTCCGGAAATCAAGAAGGATGAAGTGAAGGTGACGGTCGAAAACGGCGTGCTGACCATCGCCGGCGATCGCAAGTTCCAGAAAGAAGAAAAAGGCAAGAAGTACCATCGCGTGGAGCGGAGCTACGGCAGCTTCGTGCGCAGCTTCACGTTGCCGGAAGATGCGGATGGAACGAAGGTGTCTGCCGAGTACAAGGACGGCGTGTTGCGCGTTCATCTGCCGAAGTCCGAGCAGGCCAAGCCGAAGGCCATTGAGGTGAAGATCGCATGACCAGTCCGATGACCGTGGGGGTGGTCCAGGTGATGGGACTCTTGCTGCCGCGGACGGAAGTGTTGTCCCTGTTGGTGGTGGGTCTGGTGCTCGGGGCTTGGTTGGTGGCCGTTGTACTGTCACTTGTTGAGGAGCGACAAGAAGCCAAGTACGAGCCTGCGAGCGCCATACCCCTCTGGTGCGAAGGCCCGATCGCGATCTGAGCAGGATCGGTTGGATTGTGAATAGAGGGCCCTGAAACAGGCCGGTTGCCCCCCGCACGTTGATGTAGGATGTCGCCGCCATTACAGGGGGGTGGCAGTTCAATGGTTAACATACCTAACAACAAGGAGGGTTATTGTGGGCAGCATATCAAGATCGTCGGGAAACCGCGCCCGGATCGCGAGATCGAGAAAGACGTCTTGGCCTATCTGAAGTGGGCGCCCTACGTCGATCTGGATCAGATCGAGTACAGCGTGGAAAACGGCGTCGTGAAACTAAAAGGCGCGGTCGAGCACCACGCGGCCATATTTAGCTTGACGAACGATATCGAAAAGATTCGCGGTGTCGTGGACGTGGACACGTCCCAGATCACGGTGACAAAGGTCCAGAAGAAAGCGTAATGCGGCCGGTGTCGTGGCTTCGCGATGAGCGGCTCCGTGCGTCCAAGGATGGACGCACGGGCTCACGGCGTCAAAGCCTGGGGGTGTGCACATGATTGGTGAATCGCAGCGACCGATGAGAAGCCCGCGCCGGCTGTCCTGGAGCCTGTTGGCGCTTGTCGGTGTCCTGGGGGTGCATCCCTCGGCTGGGATCGTTGAGGATCTCGCCGCCCAGGATACTGCTGCGCCACGCGCGCTGCCGAGATCCTTCGAGAGAGCCAAGCTCGGGATGGGCCTCGGCGAATTCAGCCGCGTGAGTCCGGAATCGGCGAAAACGCGCCGACAGAACCTGGCCACTGTGACGTTGACGGAGCCCTCGTCGGGTCCGGCAATCCGGCGTGTGTCGTATCGGTTTCACCGTGGCACGCTCTACGAGATTCAGATTCAGTATCGGTCTGAGCGCTTGCCGAGCGGAGCAACGGGGTTGCTGGCGCGTCTGAAGGAGGTCTATGGCCCCCCGTTAGTCGACCGTGAAGACCAGCTGGATATCGATTCGGGCGATCTGCGTCGCCGGCGAACGGTCTGGGAGGATGGGCGGACGAAGGTCACATTTCTAGAACGGGAGATCATTGATGAACATGGCAATCGCACCGAGCTGACGCTCACTTTGTCCGACCTTGACCTGGAACGCCTGCGCGACCAGGATCAAGAAGCCCAGGCGCGACGCAGAGTCGAGCGCATTCCGATTCCTCTCCCGGATCGCGGACCGGGTCCGGGACGGGCGGCTGCGGAGAGCCGACCGCGGAGTCTGGAAGGATGAAAACGTGTTGATTCGGATGATCGGTGGCGTCGTGGAGCCTCGGGTACTTCATCCGACGTGGTAGGGATGGCGGTTCCTGGGACGGAACGGCCGCCCGCGGCTCTGCGAGCGTCACGGCGCACAAAGAGGAAATCCATGCAGTGGGATCTCAGATTCAAGGGGCTTGATGAAGAGGCTCGCATCGCCCGCATCCTGGCGCGATAGCGGAGCAAGTTGGAGCGGCAGGTGCAGCGGTTTGCCTCCGATCGGGTGTCGCTTCGAGGACTCGTGGAGCGTCATTCGAACAAACGGCGGTTCCGAGTCATCTGCCGCTGTCCGTTCCGGATGCGAGACGAAGGAGGTTCGTTGCGTCTGGAAGAAGCGAGTGCGATGTCGGGTTCGGAAGACGGGCTGTTCGACTTTTACCAACCGGACGAAGTTGTGCGGCTGGAGGATGTCGTTCCGGTTTCAGCGCTTCCGACACCGGAGCAGGTGGTCGAGCGGCAGGAACTTCAACGCACCATCAATCAGATGCTCGCCAACCTGCCCAAACAGTGGCGGCTCGTGCTCGTCATCCATGAAGTGGAGGGCTGAAGGAGCAAGACAGCGATCAGACGCTGTTGCTCGCGGATCAGGCTGAAAAGGCCATGGCTCAACTGCGTCGCACGGTTCAAGAACTGCTCGTAGGCCGGCTGTCGATGGAGAAGGCGGAAGAACTGGCGCGTGTGTTGACCGAAGGGACTTGGACACACGATTATCCGATCTCCTGCGACGAGGCCGGTCGTCTGGGGTTGCCCGTCAGCACCGACATGCCTGCCACCGTGCTCCGCTTGATGGCGTTGTTCCCTCAGCCGGTTCGCCGCCAGCCCAGTGTGGAGTACCTTCCTGAGCTGAGACGGTTCAAACGCGAGGCAGGCATGGGGGGCGGCTCGACTGGTCGTCCTTCGACATAAACTGGTGGAACTGCGTCAAAGGAGGATGCCATGAATCTGAAAAAACTCATGCCGTGGAATTGGTTCAAGAAGGAGGAGGAAACAGCCATGGTGCCGGTCAAGCGGGGGGATGCGCCGGTCGACCCGCTTACCCAGCTCCATGCGGATATCGATCGGCTGTTTGGTCAAATGTTCCGAGCGGTCGGATGGCCAATGGGCGACACGAGCCGTCTCTTCGGAGAAATCGGGCTGACAGCTCTAAAGCCGCACGTAGACATCGCCGCGACCGATCGGGAATACGTGATCACTGCCGAGGTTCCGGGCTTGGAAGCGAGCGATCTTCAATTGGAGCTTCTGGATGACACTCTGCTGATCCGCGGAGAAAAGCGGCAGGAATGGGAGAAGCAGAATGCGGGGGTCTATCGGATGGAGCGCCGTTACGGTGCGTTCGAGCGGGTGTTGTCGTTGCCGGAGGATGCTGATCCGGATCGAATGGAAGCCAAGCTTAAACATGGGGTTCTGACGATCACTATGCCCCGTAAACCGAGTACGAAGGCCTCGTCGCGGTTCATTGAAGTCAAAGCCAGCTGATGTGAAGGAAAGGATATGGAGGATCACGATGACAGAGACAGCAAACACCCGACGAGAGGATAGGGGTCGGTGGTGGCAGTGGGCGATCGCGGGATTGGTGGCCTTCGGGATCGGCGTCGTCGGGATAACCGCCGATGCTGCATCGACAAGTGAAATACCCGCTGCTCGGGACGCCAGGCCGATCCTGGTATCCACCAGCGCGCTCCCGTCGAACGACGTGCTGGTCGCGGTCGCCGAGCGTGCGACGGCGGCGGTGGTCAATATCGCATCGGCTCGTAAGGTCGCCATTGGCGAACCGTTTGGTCCGTTCTACGACGATCCGTTTTGGCGGCGATTTTTTGGAGACGAATTCGGCCGGCGAGGGCCCCGTCGCGAAGAGCGGGAGTTCGGCGAAGGATCCGGCATCATTGTCAGCCCGGACGGCTACATCATGACCAACAACCACGTCGTCGAGGGGGCCGATGAACTGACCGTCGTTCTCCCGGACAAACGGCGCTTCAAAGCGAAGATCGTCGGCACCGATCCGCGGTCGGACCTCGCCCTGGTCAAGATCGACGCCACCGGGCTCCCGACGCTGGCATGGGGGGATTCCAGCAAGTTGCGGGTGGGCGAGCTCGTATTAGCCATCGGCACCCCGTTTGGTTTGACCCAGACTGTGACGATGGGGATCGTGAGCGCCGTCGGCCGTGCCAACATGGGGATTGTGGATTACGAGGATTTCATCCAGACCGATGCGGCGATCAATCCCGGCAACTCCGGCGGCGCTCTGGTGAATCTCAAAGGCGAGCTCGTCGGCATCCCGTCCGCCATCTTCAGCCAAACCGGCGGCTATATGGGGATCGGGTTTGCGATTCCGAGTAATATGGCCAAGAGCGTGATGACGAGCCTGCAAAAACACGGGAGGGTCGTCCGCGGGTGGATCGGCGTGTCCGTTCAGGAGCTGACTCCGGAGCTGGCGAAGGAATTCAATATACGCGAGGCCACCGGAGTCTTGATCGCCGACGTATTGGAAGATGGCCCGGCGGCCAAGGCGAAACTGGAGCGCGGCGACGTCATCGTCGCATACGACGGGAAGCCGGTCACCAATCCGACCCAACTGCGCACACTGGTGGCCGAAACCGCTCCCGACTCCACCGTGGCCCTCACCGTGCTACGGGACGGGCAACGGCGTGAGGTCCACGTCAAGGTCGGTGAATTGCCGAAAGAGACTGCGCAAGTCGGGTTGGGCGGCGGGGAAGGCGCGCATGCGCTGGCCGGGATCACGGTCGAGCCGGCGCCGACAGACCGATCCGGTCGCAAACTCGGTGGAGTCCGCGTGCGGGAGGTGGATCCCGAAAGCCCGGCCGCCATGGCCGGCCTCAGGCCCGGGGACATTATCCGCGAGGTCAATCGGAAGCCGGTGAAATCCGTCCAGGACTTCGAACGGCTCGTCGGAAAATTAGGACCGAAGGATCGAGTGCTGCTCCTGGTCACCCGGGGCAAGGCCTCGATCTTCCTGTCGATCACTCCCGGATAAGGGGGTATTACCCGTTCGGGATCTGTGCGGGAGGTCACAATGGCACCCGAGCGACGGCATATTGAGCTGACGGAGGAGATCGGCTGCTTGCCGATCCCATGGCAGCCACGACGACGACGTCCTGTGTCGGTGCGTCCGATCGAAGAGTTGGAATTGTTTCAGTATGACGACCGGGAGTCGGAGCGCCGCTGCCTCGCGTTTACCTTCGGCAGTCGGGACTATGTCTTGGAAATCATCCGACCAGGGATTCCTCGGTCGTCGGCTTTCGGCTAGCGCCAATTATGCGTGGGGATACGGACCGACACGGAAGGCACGGGGATCGCACGGGCGGTGCGGCGCCAGCCAAGGCGGCGGTTACGACGGTGTCGTGATCCGTCCTGGGAGGTGCGGACAATGACCTGGTCCTCGGTATTCCTGACGCGAACCGTGCTCAGTTGGGTGGGACTCGTGTCGCTCGCTGGATGTGTTTGTTCCCCCATGATGCGCAAGGAATGTGATCAACGATAGTGGCCTCGGCCGCTCGTCTGCCGCAAGTTCTTGCGACGAGCGAAGGCAAGGACAAGGGAAGGGGTGGCGGTCATGCCTGATGTGTTGGCGAGATCAATCGCCTGCGGGAACGTCTAACGTGAGGCCGGATTCGGGTGGGTGAGCCGGTGCATATCGTCTGTCCCCATTGTCAGAGCGTCAACCGTGTGCCAGGCCACCGTTTGAGCGAGGGACCCATGTGCGGCCGGTGCCATGCACCGTTGTTCACAGGACATCCGGTCACACTGACCATGGCGGAGTTTGACGTGCACCTCACGCGCAACGACATCCCGTTGGTCGTGGACTTCTGGGCACCCTGGTGCGGACCCTGCCGGATGATGGCGCCCGCCTTCGAGCTGGCCGCGAAGGCGCTGGAGCCTCGCGTTCGTCTGGCCAAAGTGAATACCGAGGAAGAGCCTGCGCTGGCCGCTCGCTTTGGAATTGCCGGTATCCCCACGCTCATCCTCTTCCACCACGCCCGGGAAATCGGCCGCCAGTCCGGGGCGATGGGAACACAAGACATCATCCGTTGGGTCAATGGGCATGGAGTGGCCCAGGGAGGGATGTGATGGACTCCGACCCGGTATCTTTCGAGTGGTCTCTGATTCATGATGTGCCTCGGGCTGCTCCGGCACAGCGTGGTGACCTATTGATTCTGAGAGGCGGCAGGCGGCGTGACGCGCGATCGTCTGGGGGGGAGGCTCGCGTGTACCGCGCTTCCTGACCGCCGCGGTTGGCGCTGCTGCTCGCGCTGGCCGTGATTATGACAGTGACGGTGCTCGTATGCCCCTACCCTGCCGCACTGTCGCCTTCTGCAACAGCCGTCCGTTTCGCCCTGTAGCAGGCCTCCCCTGTGGATAGAGAAGCCGTCTCTCCGTTTCCATTGAACTGGTGAATTTTCCTACTAAACCTTTGAGGTACTGGCAGTGTGCCATGGCGGGTTCCATCCTTGCTACGGCTTGAACCACATGAATGTAATGTAGTGCTGTCTGTGCGCACCCATCCGGTGCCGGTCCAAATTTTGGAGTGCCCCTTCGTCAACTTGGCTCTTACGTGACGCCGGTACCGCGCCGTCAGCCGACAGAAGAGGTCCCTCCTGAAGGGATGAAGATGAAGTCAAGTCTGTGTGTCGGGGCCATCGTCTTGTGGGTCGTCACGCTGGCGGCCGCCGGGTGGGTCTTCGTGCGAGGGTGGACGGAAAAGGGGACAGACGGTCGTACCGATCAACAGATTCTGCAGCGTCTGTCGAGCATGACGGCCCGCTGCACCACATGTCACGATTTGTATCGATTCGGCGTGGATAAGTAACCGTCAGCGTTCGCCTATCAGCAGGAGAATGCGTTCGAAGGATCGTGAAGGGGCGAGCGATTTCAGGGGAGGCTGAATCTATTTTAGGTACGGTGACTCCTACTCAACGTGATCGCCATGGCCGGATGGCGAGTGTAAAGGGAAAGGGGGCAGCGTCTGCTTTTGACTCGAGCGATCACGCTCAAGGTCACATGAACAAGGAGGTATCCCATGCAGTTCAGGAAGATGCTATCCTTCGCTATTGCGGCGATGCTATTGGTGCCGATCAGTATGGCCCCTTTTGCGTCGGCGCAGGATCGCGATCGTGACCGCGACCAGCTCAAGAGTCAGCAACAGCTCCAGGACAAGGACAAGCTTCAGACGAAGGAGGAAGTTAAGGAACAGGAGCGGACTCGCGAGCGGGAACGGGCAAGAGAACAGAGGCGCATGGAGCGACCGGAAAAGCCTCACCATGAGAAGGCGGAACGGGCCGAGCGTGGTGGAATGGGCGGCGGACGGTAAGAGCAAGCAGTGCCGAGTGCAGACAGACGCTGAACTCGGCACGTAGGGCGCGCGCTTCATCTGTATGTGGAGGATGCCATGGCTCGAGTGGCGATTATCGGCGCATCGATTGGGGGATTGCCCGCCGCCTACGAGGCGAGAGCGTTGTTGGACAAGAAGCACAAGGTCACGGTCATCTCGAACGTGGACTCGTTCCACTTCGTGCCGTCGAATCCCTGGGTGGCGGTCGGGTGGCGCAAGCGGAAAGACATCAGCTTCGCGCTGGGGCCCGTGCTGGAGAAGAAAGGCATCGAGTTCATCCATGCGGCGGCGGATCGGATCGAGCCGGAGCACAATCGGGTCGTGACGGCGAAAGGCGAGGTGCCCTACGACTATCTCATCATCGCCACCGGCCCCAAGCTGAATTTCTCCGCCGTCCCGGGCCTCGGTCCGAGCGGCTACACCCAATCGGTCTGTACCGTCGATCACGCGGAGCAGGCCTGGGGCGCGTACCAGAGTTTCCTGAAAGATCCCGGCCCGATCGTCGTAGGTGCGGCGCAGGGCGCTTCTTGTTTCGGTCCGGCCTACGAGATGGCATTCATCCTCGATGCGGATCTGCGCAAGAAAAAACTCAGGAAGAAGGTCCCGATTTACTTTGCGACCCCGGAGCCCTACATCGGCCACATGGGCCTGGCCGGCGTGGGGAAATCGCGGCGGCTGATGGAGGATGAATTTGCCGAGCATTCGATCAAAGCGATTTATAATACGGCGATCAAAGAGGTGCAGCCGGGCAAGCTGGTCCTGGAGGACGGCCAGGAAGTGCCGTTCCGTTACTCGATGATAATCCCGCCCTTCGTCGGAGTGGATGCGGTGGCGGGTACGTCCGGTCTGTGCAATCCGAAGGGTTTCGTGAACATCGATGCTTATCAGGCCAATCCCACGTACAAGAACATCTATGCGGTCGGGGTCTGTGTGGCGATTCCGCCCGTGGAGCAAACGCCGGTGCCGACGGGTGCGCCGAAGACCGGGTATATGATCGAATCGATGGTGTCGGCGGCCGTTCATAACATCAAGGCGGATATCGACAACAATCCGAAGAAGGAGACCGCGACGTGGAACGCGATCTGCCTCGCCGACATGGGCGACACGGGCATGGCTTTCGTCGCACTGCCGCAGATGGCGCCGCGGAACGTCACCTGGGCCAAGAAGGGAAAATGGGTACATCTGGCCAAGATCGCGCTAGAGAAATATTTCCTGATGAAGATGAAGAAGGGCGTCAGTGAACCGTTCTTCGAAAAGGCGATCTTGAAAGCCATCGGTATCACCAAGCTGGAGCGATCCGTATGACGCGAGGACAGGATCCTCTCGCCGAAAGCGGAGCGGGGTGCAAGACGCCGGTTGGTTCTCGGCGGACGTTTTTCCGGTGGGTGACGGCCGGCATCGCCGGGCTCATCGGGACCGGACTCGCTATTCCGCTTGTCGGGTACCTGATCTCTCCCGCCTTGAAGCGGCGGGAGCGGCCGTGGGTGGACGTCGGGTCCATTGACGATGTGCCCGTCGGCGAGCCCAAGCAACTCGAGCATGTCACGACGATCCGGGACGGCTACCTCGAGAGCCGCTCTCACAAAGCCATCTGGGCCGTGAAACGGTCGGATGGAGCGGTGACGGTGTTCTCGCCGATGTGTACTCATCTGGGCTGCGGCTATCGCTGGGTCGGCGAGGAGAAACAATTCAAGTGTCCGTGCCACGGCAGCGTGTTCGACATCGACGGACGGGTGCTGGCCGGGCCGGCGCCGCGGCCGTTGGACCGGTTGCCGTCCAAAGTCGAAAACGGCCGCCTCCTCGTGGTCTTCAAGGAATTCAAATCGGGCGTGCCCGAGGTGGTGGAGCTCTAACCACGGCGAGAAGGGCGGGACTTGCGCGAGATGCGTGACACGTGCCGAATGCTTTTCCCCAGAGTCTCGCCTGTCGTGCTCGTCTCACGAGCGAGCTGACACCGGAGGTCGTATGGTCTCCCGAATCTACGAATGGCTCGACAGTCGGCTCAATCTGAAACCGATCGAGCGAACGCTTCTCGATGAGCCGATCCCCGGCGGAGCGAGCTGGATCTATGTGTTCGGCTCGGTCACGCTGTTTCTCTTTCTGTTGCAGGCCGTGACAGGTATGGCCCTCGCGGTGTATTACGCGCCGACGCCCGATCACGCCTACGATAGCATCCAATACATCGAGAAGGAGGTGCTCTTCGGCGGCTTCGTGCGCGGGCTCCATCATTGGGGCGCCTCGGCCATGGTCATCGCGATCGGACTGCATATGTTGCAGACCTTTTTGTACGGTGCCTACAAGCCGCCGCGCGAGGTCATGTGGATGGTCGGCGTCGTCCTGCTGGTGCTCGTGCTGACCTTTGCCTTCACCGGCTATCTGCTGCCGTGGGATCAAACGGCCTATTGGGCGACGCAGGTCGGGATCAACATGGTCGGCACCGTGCCCCTCGTCGGGGACTTCGCCATGCGGGTGCTGCGCGGCGGCGACACACTCGGGGCGCTGACGCTGTCCCGGTTTTTTGCGTTTCACGTGCTGTTCCTTCCCGCCATGCTGCTGGCCCTCATCGGGCTGCATTTGTTCATTTTGCGGCGGGTCGGGCCGGCCGGGCCCTGGACCGACGAACGGGCGTCGTTGGGAAGCGAAACCTTTTATCCGCGGCAGGTCTTCATGGATGCCGTGGCCATCTGCATCGCGTTCGTGGTCGTCGTGGTGGCGGCGTTGTCCGTTCCGCTCCCACTGACAGACAAGGCCGATCCGTCGGACACCAGCTTCGTTCCGGTGCCCGAATGGTATTTCCTTTTCTATTACGAACTGCTCAAGTACGTGCACGGGCCGCTGGAGCCGCTGGCGACCTGGATTCTTCCGACTCTGGTCGTCATGATCATGTTGTTCTGGCCCTTCATCGATCGTAATCCCGCCCGCAATCCCATCAGACGACCGGTCGCGCTGGGATCGGGGGTCGTCTTTCTCGTTGTGGTGTTGTCGCTGCTGGGGCTTTCCATCAAGAATCTGTATGCCGTCCCGCGGGCGGATCCGGCGGTGGCGCGGGGGAAGCAGCTCTACGCCGAATTCGGGTGTGCGGGTTGTCATCGGATTCACGGCGAAGGCGGCGCGGTCGCCCCGGATCTCTCGTTCGTCGGCGACACCCGTCCGGACCGGGATTGGCACATCAGGCATTTCAAGGACCCGCAATCGGTGTCGCCGGGCTCCTTCATGCCGAAATTTCCCCTCACCGACCGGCAGTTGCAGGACCTCACGAGCTATATGCTCAGCCTGAAACGGCAATCATAGGTCCCCGAATCCTTTCGTCGCGCTCCATCTCCCAGAGGCAAGGGGAAAGGAGGGGCACGATGAGGCTGAACGAACTGTTGCGGCTGATAGCCGGGGTTGTTGTGCTGCTTGCCGTCGTCTTGGGAGCGACGGTCCATCCGCGCTGGAATTATCTTGCCGCCTTCGTAGCGGTCAACTTGATTCAGTCGGCCTTTACCGGCTGGTGTCCGATGATGGCGCTCTTGAGGAGATTGGGCATCCAGGAGTAGAACGGTGCCGGTTGGAGGGATGGCGGGTGGTGCGATCGTTCATCGTGGCGGTGTTGGTCCTGACCGCCGGGTGCGGATCCAAAGAGGAACCGACCGGCGCCGCCGTGTCTGCCGCGCCGCAGACGACCGTTCAGGCGGCGGTGGTAGAGATCAAGACCGTACAGGTTCCGATTCGCGTCGAAGTCACCGGCCAGGTGTCGCCTGTGTTTCAAGCGACCCTCTCGAGTCGCATTCAAGGGACCATCGACAAGCTGCTCGTGCGGGAGGGCACGCAGGTCGTCAAGGGCCAGACGCTGATTCTGTTGGACAGCCGCGACGTGCGGGCCGATCTGGCTCGTGCGGCCGCGGACGTCGAAAACGCCAAAGCGCAGCTCGAGCGTATGCGGTCGCTCTACGCGCAGGATGCCGTATCCAAGCAAGAGCTGGAGAATGCGACCCGGGCCTACAAGGTCGCCGAGGCGAATCGCAAGGCCGTGTTGGCGCAGCTCAGTTACACCGTCGTCAAGGCGCCGTTCGACGGCGTCATCACGGAGAAGAAAGTGGAAGCGGGGGAGCTGGCCTCGCCGGGGCAGCCCTTGCTCAAGATGGAAGATCCGCGGCACCTGCGGCTCGAAGCGACTGTGGCCGAAGGGGATCTGAAATCCGTGTCCCGGGGGGACAAGATCCCTGTGCTCATCGATGCCCTGGGAGGGCTGGTGCTGACGGGCATCGTCAGCCAGATTCTTCCGGCGGGCGATCCTCAAACTCACACCTTCACCGTCAAAGTGGATTTGCCGCCGACGCCGGGACTGAAGACCGGCATGTTCGGGCGGCTTCAACTTGACAAGGGGACCAGCCAGACGATGCTCGTTCCTGAAAGTGCCGTGGTCGCCCGCGGCGAGCTGACGAGCGTCTTCGTCGTGGGACCCGATCAGATCGGTCGGCTCCGCTGGATCAAGACCGGACGGCGGTTCGATCAACAGGTGGAGATTCTCTCCGGGGTGAACGTCGGCGAGCGGGTGTTGCTCGACGGGTCCCGCGGCGTGGACGGCGCCGTGGTGCGAGTGACAGAGGCGGTGGCGGCGCCGGCGGCGCGATAACTTTCGTCACCCCTCCATGCTCGCCCGTCCATTGTCGTGTGTCAACCGCCAGTCGAGGAGCGATCGAAACCCCACAAAGGCCATGATAGCCGTCCCGTTCTTGCGAATGACGCTTGACGACGTGGGATGACTTCCGACTCTGCATACCGCCTCGGTCTTTCTGGCCGCCTCGCCGCGCTCTTCATCGGCAGCAAGCTCACGCCGCTCATCATGCTGGCGGCTTTGCTCCTGGGTCTGTTCGCCGTGCTCGTCACGCCGCGCGAAGAAGAGCCGCAGATTGTCGTGCCCATGGCCGATGTCTGGCTCCCCTTTCCGGGCGCCTCGGCCAAGGTGGTCGAAGAACAACTCACCAAGCCGTTCGAGCGCAAGATCTCCGAGATTAAGGGTGTGGAATACGTCTATTCGGTTTCGCGGCCAGGCGGTGCGCTGATCATCGTCCGCTTTTACGTTGGTCAACCGATGGAGCAAAGCCTGGTCGATCTCTACGACAAGCTGATGTCGAATCAGGATCTGCTGCCGCCGGGAGCGGAGCCCTTTCTCGTCAAACCGAAGGACGTCAACGACGTGCCGATCGTCACGCTCACGCTTTCGAGCCAACGGTACGGCGAATTCGAGCTCCATCAATTGGCCGAGCAGGTTTTGGAGGAGGCGAAAAAAGTTCAAGGCACGTCCGGCGGTTTCATTGTGGGCGGGCGGACGCGCGAGCTGCGCGTGCAACTCGACCCCGCGCGCTTGAAGGCCTACGGGCTGACGCCGTTACAAGTCGGGAGCGTGATCCGGAGCGAGAATCGGGCGCTGCCGGCGGGCCGCTTCGACAGCCGCAACCGGAGCTTTCTCGTCGAGACCGGCCGGTTTATCCGGTCGCGGGAGGACTTGGAGAGTCTCGTCGTCGGTGTGAGCGATCAGCGACCGGTTTATCTTCGCCAGGTGGCCGAGGTGACGGACGGTCCGGCCGAAGCGACGAGCTACGTCTGGTTCGGCGAAGGGCAAGGGGTAAAGGGGATAAGGGGTAACGGGGTAGAGGCTCCCGCTGTCACTGTTGCGATTGCCAAGCAAGGCGGGAGCAACGCCGTGACGGTGGCCCGGGACGTCGTTCGCAAAGTGGAGGATATGAAGGGTGTCACGATTCCAACCGACGTACAGGTGACGGTGACGAGGGATTACGGGGAAACCGCGCGCGAGAAGGCCGATGAGTTGCTCTGGCATCTCGGCGTGGCGGTTGTCGCGGTGGTCGCTTTTCTCGGCGTGGCATTGGGACCGCGCCCGGCCTTCGTCGTCTCGATCGCCATTCCGCTCACCCTGGCCCTGACGCTGTTCACGTCCATGCTGATCGGCTACACGATCAATCGCGTGACCCTCTTCGCTCTCATTTTTTCCATCGGCATTCTGGTGGACGACGCCATCGTGGTCGTCGAAAACACTTACCGGCATCTGCGGCTGCGTCTTCGGCCCCACCTTGACGCCGCGATCTATGCCGTCGATGAAGTCGGCAATCCGACGATCCTGGCGACTTTCACCGTGATCGCGGCCCTTCTCCCGATGGCGTTCGTCTCAGGATTGATGGGGCCCTATATGCGGCCGATCCCCGTCAATGCCTCTATCGCCATGTTCTTCTCGCTCCTAGTGGCGTTCGTCGTCATCCCCTGGTTCTGCCAGACTTGTTACCGACCGGGAGTGACGGTCAAGGGGGTTGAGCACGAAGAGGACGACACCGGCCTCACCGCGCGTCTGTACCGCAGGTTCCTGGCGCCGCTCCTCGCACGTCCCGCTCTGGCCGCTGTCTTTCTGAGTGTCGTCGCGCTGCTCCTGATCGGGTCCTGCCTGCTGATCTACACCCGGCACGTCGTCGTGAAGATGCTGCCGTTCGACAACAAAAGCGAGATACAACTGGTCGTCGATATGCCGGAAGGTACGACGCTGGAGGAAACGGCGCGCGTGACCAAGGCTCTGTCGGACTACATCCGCACGATCCCAGAGGTGCGGGATTACCAGGCTTATGTGGGAACGGCGTCGCCGTTCAACTTCAACGGCCTGGTCCGCCACTACTACCTACGAGATCAACCGCACGAGGCTGACATCCAGATCAATCTCGTCGCGAAGGAGGAACGAGCGGCTCAGAGCCACGATATCGCGCAACGGCTTCGTCCCGGCGTGCAGGATCTCGCCCGCCGATATGGAGCCAACGTGAAGGTGGTCGAAGTGCCGCCGGGGCCACCGGTGCAATCCGTGCTGGTCGGAGAAGTGTACGGGCCGGACTATGCGCGCCAGATGGCCGTCGCCCGAGAGATCCGGGCCCTTTTCGAATCGACGCCGGGCGTCGTCGATGTGGACGACTCCATCGAAGCCGATCAGGTGAAGTATGTGTTCACCGTCGATCGGGCCAAAGCGGCGTTGGCCGGCATCCCGTCAGAGGATATCGTGCGCACGCTGCGCATGGCGTTGGAGGGAACCAAGGTTGGACTGGTTCACAACCCCCAGGAGAAAAGTCCGGTGCAGATCGTGCTGCGCCTGCCGCTGGCGGAGCGGACCGGGCTCGAGCACATCGGCGAAATTGGGCTTCGGGCGAATACCGGCGGCATGGTCCAGCTCTCCGAGTTGCTCACGATCGAAGAGACGATTCAGGACAAGACGATCTACCACAAAAATCAGAAGCCTGTCGTGTATGTCGTAGCCGACGTGGGAGGACCCGGAGCGGAGAAAGCCGAGAGCCCGGTCTATGGCGTGCTCGGCGTCGGCAAGAAACTGGACACGTACCGGCCGGCCGAGGGCTACGAGGTGGAGCAGTACTACGCGGCGCAGCCATGGTCGGAAGAACGGATCGCCCTGAAGTGGGACGGGGAGTGGCACATCACCTACGAAACATTCCGCGACATGGGCATCGCCTTTGCGGTCGCGATGCTGTTGATCTACCTGCTGATCGTCGGGCAGTTCCAATCGTTTCTCACCCCGATCATCATCATGGCGCCGATTCCGCTCACCTTGATCGGCGTCCTGCCTGGCCATTGGCTCACCGGGTCCTATTTCACGGCCACGTCGATGATCGGCTTCATCGCGCTGGCCGGCATCATCGTGCGGAACTCCATCCTGCTCGTGGATTTCATTCAACTGCAAGAACAAGCGGGCGTCCCTCTGGCGGATGCCGTCGTCAAGGCCGGTGCGATCCGTACGAGACCGATCTTGCTCACCGCCGCGGCGCTCATGGTCGGGGCCTTCGTCATTATCCTCGATCCGATTTTCCAGGGCCTCGCCGTGTCGCTGCTGTTCGGCGTCGGGGCGTCGACATTGCTCACCCTGATCGTGATTCCCGTGCTCTACTATCACGTCGTCGGGAAGCCCTCGACCCAGGACGGATCGTGAAGGAGTCCGCGCTTGCAACCCATCAGGAACCTCGTCTAGTCTTGCATCATGCACCGAACGGGACGACAGAACTGTTTTCGGCGCAGCTTCTTCGTCCTGGTCGTCCTCCTGTCCGGAGAGGCCTACCCCGGTGAGCCACAGGAGCAGACGTCGGGGGGCGTGCTCGATTGCCGGTACGAGCCGGGTGGGCAGGGGAGGGCCGGTCGTGTCGCGTTCCCGAACGACGACGTGTTCCGGCCGTTGCTCGCGGATCCCAAGCAACCGCAGTTCTTTGCGACGTGGCAGGCGGCGCGAGCAAGAACGGAACGGACCTCGGCCAACATCGGATCGGTGGGATTCGGCGAAAACTTCGGGTTCTACACGAGGCGGGAAGGTTGCAACGGTTGGCAAGTGGGATTGCTTGCCGGCGTGTTCTCGCAGTTCAACCTGGATGCGCCCTCCTCCGATCTGATCAACACGGATTTCGTCGTCGGGATACCGGTATCCTGGCGATCGGGGAACTGGTCGACCAGAGTGCGTGTCTATCACCAAAGCAGCCATCTCGGCGACGAATTCCTGCTCGGACGACCCGGGTTCAATCGCGTCAACCTGAGCTACGAAGAAGTGGAAGCGATCCTGTCGTACGACTATCGATGGGCGCGGATCTACGCGGGCGGCGGATACTTGGTGCATCGCGAACCGGCGTCGCTCGACCGGAGCCGCGTACAGTGGGGGGTCGAGTTGCGCGGTCCTACACTACAGTCTCCGATCCTGAGCCAAGAACTTGCTGGCTTGCGAATCACCCCCATCGTGGGAGCGGACTTCAAGACCCTGGAAGAACTGAAGTGGATCGTCAACACCAATGTTGTCGGCGGGATCGAATGGTCACGGGAGGGATCGACTCGCCGCTTTCGGTTCCTGGTGAACTACTATCACGGTTTCAATCCCTACGGCCAGTTCTTCGCGCAGAAGATCGAGACCGTAGGGGCCGGGCTGTATCTGGCGTTCTAACGTCGTGCGACGCAAGGGCCACGCCGGTTCCTTTGTCGATTCTGTCTTCGGAAGGAAGACTGTGGCATGAGCCGCGGAGGATCAGGCCCCTTCATTCTGACGATCAACGGCGGGTCTTCCAGCCTCAAGTTCGCCTTATTCCGCGAGGCGACTGCTCCCATCCGTGTGGCGTTCGGCCTCATCGATCGGATCGGGTTGCCGAACGGCGTGATGACGGTGACCGATTGCGCGACCGGACACAGCGAGAGCCGGGCGATCGACGCACCCGATCACGCGGCTTCCCTGGCGATATTGGTGGAGTGGCTGGAGCGCACCGTCGGAATGGACACTCTCAAGGCCGTCGGCCATCGGGTCGTGCACGGCGGTATGAAATACACGCGGCCGGAGCCGGTGACGACGGAGCTGCTGGCCGAACTCCATCGGATCAGTCCCTACGATCCGGAACATATGCCGTCCGAAATCAGCCTGATCGAAGCGTTCCGCAAGCGGGTTCCGCGCCTTCCTCAAGTCGCCTGTTTCGATACGGCGTTTCATCGCGACCTGCCGCGCGTGGCTCGTCT
Source organism: uncultured Nitrospira sp. (assembly GCA_964445795.1). Lineage (GTDB taxonomy): Bacteria > Nitrospirota > Nitrospiria > Nitrospirales > Nitrospiraceae > Nitrospira_D. The sequence goes on from CAYULI010000034.1 coordinate 18,309, forward strand.
CTTGGCGATCCCGCGACGCTATGAGAAACTCGGCGCGCGGCGGTACGGGTTTCACGGATTGTCCTATGCCTTCCTCATGAAGGAGCTGGCGCGAGTCGGGCGCGCGGGCGAAGCCAAGGGGCGAGTCATTCTCGCGCATTTGGGGAACGGCGCCAGCATGGCCGCCGTCAAAGCGGGGACGTGCGTCGAGACCACGATGGGGTTTACGCCGGCGTCCGGAATGCCGATGAGCCGGCGATCGGGCGATCTCGATCCCGGGTTGGTCTCGTTTCTCGCCGAAACGGACGGGATGACGGTGGATCGGTTTCATCGGATGGTGAATCAACAATCCGGTTTGCTCGGCGTCTCGGAGCTCAGTCCCGACATGCGCGATTTGCTCGCGCAGGAGAACAGCGATGCGCGGGCCGCCGACGCGGTCGCCCTGTTCTGCTATCAGGCCCGCAAATGGATCGGTGCGTTGGCCGCCGTGTTGGGCGGCCTGGATACGCTGGTATTCAGCGCCGGTATCGGCGAGCGCTCGCCGGTCGTCCGCGCGCGGATCTGCGACGGGTTGGGGTTTCTTGGCATTGCCCTCGACGAAGCCCGAAACGAGGCCAACGATCCGGTCGTTTCGAAAGCGGACGGTCCGGTGACTGTTCGGGTCATCCCCACGGATGAAGAGCGCGAGATCGCGGAATCCGTCTCTCAGTTGGTGACTGGGCAGCAAACGGCGAACCCTCGATAGCGAACAGCCGATAGCGAGGGACAGGGCCGGGAGTTTCGGATAGGCAAGGCGTTCCCTATTGGCTCGTTGGTCGTGTTCACGAGCGAAGGGCTGTGTTCTCCTGGCGACTCGCCAGGTGAGGGATGGAGATTGATCGATGAAGACGAGAGGGCTGAGCTCGGATGTATTGCATCGAATGGACGCCTACTGGCGAGCGGCGAATTATCTGTCGGTGGGACAGATTTATCTGTATGACAACCCCTTGCTGAAGCGGCCGCTCACGCGCGCACATATCAAGCCGCGCTTGCTCGGTCACTGGGGGACGACGCCGGGGCTCAATTTCATCTATGTACATCTGAACCGCGTGATCAAGCAGTACGACCTTAACATGCTCTTCATTGCCGGCCCGGGCCACGGTGGGCCTGGCCTTGTGGCGAATGCCTATCTCGAAGGTACGTACAGCGAAGTCTACCCGAATGTGTCGCAGGATGAAGAGGGCATGAAACGGCTGTTCAAGCAGTTCTCGTTTCCCGGTGGCATCCCGAGCCACGCGGCACCGGAAACGCCGGGCTCGATCCACGAAGGGGGAGAGTTGGGCTACGCGTTGGCGCATGCCTACGGCGCGGTGTTCGATAATCCGGACTTGATCGCAGCCTGCGTCGTCGGGGACGGGGAGGCGGAAACCGGCCCGCTGGCGGCCAGTTGGCATTCGAACAAGTTTCTGAACCCTGTACGCGATGGGGCCGTGCTGCCGATTCTGCATCTCAACGGCTACAAGATCGCCGGCCCGACCGTGCTGGCCCGTATCCCGCAGGATGAACTGACGTCCCTGTTCGTCGGGTACGGCTACCGTCCGTATTTCGTCGAGGGGGATGAGCCGATGAGGACGCACCGGCGAATGGCTGCGACGCTCGATCGGGTCGTGGCCGACATTCGGAGGATTCAACGGGACGCGAGGACGTATGGATTCAAGACTCGTCCGGTGTGGCCGATGATCGTGCTCCGCACGCCCAAGGGCTGGACCGGTCCGAAGACCGTTGATGGAAAACCGCTGGAAAATACCTTTCGTGCCCATCAGGTGCCGATGGGCGACATGGACAAACCGGCCCACGTGAAGCTGCTGGAGCGATGGATGAAAAGCTACGGGCCAGAACGTCTCTTTGACGAAAAGGGCCGCTTGCGCCCCGAGCTGGCCGAACTGGCTCCGGTGGGCGAGCGGCGTATGAGCGCCAACCCCCATGCCAACGGGGGCCTCCTCTTGCGGGAACTCCGCTTGCCGGACTTCCGCGAGTATGCCGTTGCAGTCCAGAAGCCCGGCGCCGTCGAAGCGGAGGCCACCCGCGTCCAGGGTCGATTCATCCGGGACGTTCTGAAGCTCAATCCGCGTACCTTCCGCATTTTCAGCCCCGACGAGACGGCCTCCAACCGCTGGACCGCGGTGTTCGAGGCCGATCAGCGTTGTTCGACCGCAGATGTGCTGAAGACCGACGAGCATGTCTCGCCCGACGGTCGTGTGATGGAGGTGCTGAGCGAGCATCTCTGCCAGGGCTGGCTGGAAGGGTATCTCTTGACCGGTCGGCACGGCTTCTTCAACTGCTACGAAGCCTTCATCCACATCGTCGATTCCATGTTTAACCAGCACGCCAAGTGGCTGAAGGTGACGAACCAAATTCCCTGGCGTCGGCCGATCGCGTCGCTGAACTATCTGCTGACGTCCCACGTCTGGCGGCAGGATCACAACGGTTTCAGTCATCAAGATCCGGGGTTCATCGATCACGTCGTCAACAAGAAGGCCGAAGTGATCCGGATCTATCTGCCTCCAGACGCGAATACATTGCTCTACGTCACCGACCAGTGCCTGCGCAGCCGCAACCTGGTGAACGTGATCGTGGCCGGCAAGCAGTCGGCGCCGCAATGGCTCGACAGGGACGCCGCGATCAAGCACTGCACGGCCGGCATCGGGATCTGGGACTGGGCGAGCAATGACCGGGACGGCGAGCCGGACGTGGTGATGGCCTGTTGCGGGGACGTTCCCACGATGGAAACGCTGGCTGCGGTCGGGTTGCTGCGCGAGCTGCTGCCGGAATTGAAAATTCGGGTGGTCAACGTCGTCGATCTGATGAAGCTGCAACCGCCCAGAGAGCATCCCAACGGACTGAGCGACCGGGACTTCGACGCGCTCTTCACCACGGACAAACCCATCATCTTCGCCTTCCACGGCTATCCCTGGCTGATCCACCGGCTCACCTACCGGAGGACCAACCATAGGAATCTGCACGTCCGCGGGTACAAGGAAGAAGGGACGACCACCACCCCGTTCGACATGGCGGTGCTGAATGACATCGACCGGTTTCATCTCGTGGGGGACGTCATCGACCGGTTGCCGCTGCGCGGGTCCCGCGCGGACTACGCCAAACAGGCCATTCGCGACAAGCTGACCGAGCACAAACTCTACATTACGGAACGAGGAGAGGATCTGCCGGAGATCCGCAACTGGAAATGGCGCGGAGCCGCGACGGCCGCGCGAGGGAGACGCACATGAACAAGAAAATCTCGTTTTCCATCTGGTACGTGCTGCTCGCCATTTGGGCGGTCATTCTCGTGCACGATTTCATTCACGCCCTACAGAAAATCGAGGAAATCCCGTACAGCGAGTTTAAGGCACTGGTCGCGGCCGGGAAAGTCGAGGACGTCGCGGTGAGCAGCCAGACGCTCACCGGCCGGCTCAAACCGGAGGGCGAATCGAAAGAGCACAAGCTCTTTATGACCGTCCGCGTTGAGGACCCGGATCTCGTTCGCGACCTCGATCAGCACGGCGTGAAGTTCGCCGGGGTGATCGAAACGACGTTCTGGCGCGATCTGCTGTCCTGGCTTCTGCCGGCCATGGTCTTCCTCGGAATCTGGTACTTCATTTTCCGCCGCCTGGGCCAGGCCCAGGGGGGATTCATGCAGGTCGGGCAGTCCAAAGCCAAGATCTACATGGAAAAGGACATCAAGGTCACGTTCGCCGACGTGGCGGGAGTGGACGAAGCCAAGGAGGAGCTACGCGAGGTCATCGAGTTCCTGAAGACGCCGGAGAAGTTCACCAAGCTGGGCGGAAAAATTCCCAAGGGCATTCTGCTGGTCGGCCCGCCGGGAACCGGCAAGACGCTGCTGGCTCGTGCCGTGGCCGGCGAAGCGGGCGTGCCGTTCTTCAGCATCAGCGGGTCGGAATTCGTGGAGATGTTCGTGGGAGTCGGCGCGGCGCGGGTGCGCGACCTCTTCGAGCAGGCGAAAGGCAAGGCGCCCTGCATCATCTTCATCGACGAGCTCGATGCGCTCGGTAAGGCGCGCGGGATGGGCCCGATGGCTCATGAGGAGCGCGAACAGACGTTGAACCAGTTGCTCGTCGAGATGGACGGGTTCGATCCGCGGATCGGCGTGATTCTCATGGCAGCGACCAATCGGCCGGAGATTCTCGACCCGGCGCTCCTGCGGGCCGGGCGGTTCGATCGTCATGTGCTGGTCGATCGTCCGGACAAGACCGGCCGCCTGGCGATTCTGAAGGTCCACGCCGGCAAAGTCGCGCTCGGTCCCGACGCAGACCTGGAGACCGTCGCCGGGATGACGCCCGGTTTTTCCGGAGCGGACCTGGCCAACGTGATCAACGAGGCGGCCTTGCTGGCGGTGCGTCGCGGGAAGGACCAGGTCGGGATGGCGGAGCTTCAGGAGGCCGTCGAGCGGGTCATCGCCGGACTCGAGAAGAAGAATCGCGTGTTGAATAAGATGGAGAAGGAGCGCGTGGCGTACCATGAGACGGGCCACGCCCTCGTCGCGTTGTCCGTTCCGGGTGCCGACCACGTGCAGAAGATCTCGATCATCCCGCGCGGCATCGCCGCGCTCGGGTACACGCTGCAGCTTCCCACCGAGGACCGATTCTTGATGACCAAGTCCGAATTGGAGAACAAGATCGCCGTCCTGCTGGGAGGCCGCATCGCCGAGGAGTTGATCTTCGGCGAGGCGTCGACCGGTGCGCAAAACGACCTCGTCAAGGCCACCGACATCGCGAAAAGCATGGTCAAGGCCTACGGAATGAGCGAGAAGCTCGGCACGATCACCCTCGAGCGGGAACGCCAGCCACAGTTCCTTCAAATCCAGACGACCGGCGAGAAGGGCGACTACTCTGAAGAAACCGCCCGCGAGATCGACTGCGAGGTACGGCGGATCATCGACGAACAATACGAGCGGGTGAAGCGGCTGCTCGGAGCAAAGAGGGCGGCGCTGCAAGAAGGCGCCAAGATGCTGCTGGAGCGGGAGGTCATCACCGGGTCTGAGCTCAAGGCGATCATGGAGAAAGCGTGACCGGGGAGAGGAACCGAGGACCGTCGTGGAGTCGCGTGCGTCAATGACCGTCACCGGAAACGTCGTTCATTGCCGGGGGCAATGGACCATCCCGCATCTTGCCGAGCTGCGGGAGCAAGGCAACCGGCTGCGATGGCCCGAGGCTCCACAGATCGTCTGCGACGCCGGCCAGATCACGGCGATGGACACGGGCGGAGCCCTTGTGCTGCTACAGATCATCGATACGGCAAGGAGCCGGGGTCGGCAGCCGGCCCTCCAAGGGTTGCGGCCGGCGTTCGCCGAGCTTCTCCACTTGGTAGATGTCCAGCGAGACCGGGCCGGCCAGCAGGCGGCGGCGCGATCCATTGGCTGGATCGAGGGACTCGATCAGGTGCTCCGGAGGCATGGGGACTCGCTGGTCCGCGGCCTGGCGTTCCTCGGAGAAAGCACGGTGGCTATGGTGCGCGCCGTCGGTCATCCAGCCTCGATCAGATGGCGTGCCCTGCTCAAGGCGCTCGAGCTCGACGGCGTGCGGGCGCTGCCGATCACCGGATTGTTGACGTTTCTCGTCGGTATCGTCATCGCCTATCAGGGCGCGGAGCAGTTGCGAAAATTCGGCACGAACATCTTCATCGTCGATCTGGTCGGTATTTCGCTGCTCCGGGAGATCGCTCCGTTGATCGTGGCGATTCTGATCGCCGGTCGATCGGGCTCCGCCTATGCGGCGGAAATCGGCACGATGAAGGTAACGGAAGAGCTGGACGCGGTCCGTGCGCTGGGTCTCTCGCCGATGGGGCTCCTCGTGGTGCCGAGGACGCTGGCGATGGTGATCGCCCTGCCGTTGTTGACGGCCTACGCGGACGGCTTGGGCGTGTTCGGGGGCATGCTGATCGCCTCGGGCCAACTGAACGTGAGTTTCGTCGAGTTCATCGACCGGTTCGAAGAGGCCGTGGCCGTGCGGCATTTTCTCATCGGGGTTGGGAAGGCGCCCTTCTTCGCCATGATCATCGCCATGGTCGGCTGCTACCAAGGGTTTCGGATTCGCGGTGGCGTGGAGGACGTCGGCCGGCACACGACGATCAGTGTCGTGCAAAGCATCTTCCTGGTCATTGTCTTCGACGCGATTTGTTCGGTCGTGCTCAACTGGTGGGATCTGTGATGTGCGAGACGGGCGGCACAGGGGCAAGGCGCGGGACGAACGGTTCCGGCCTCCCGTGTCGCGCCCGAGGCGCTGTGCTCGCCGTTCGCGCCGACGCGGAGCGCGGAGAAAATGGAAAGCGGAGGAGTGAAGGGCGCTGAGTCGATTGGCGGATCCGACGGCACCGGCGCGCCGGTCATCGAGGTGAGCCACGTCGTCACGCGTTTCGGCAGTGCCGTGGTTCACGACGATGTGACCTTGTCCGTCCGGCGGGGGGAGGTTTTTGCGATCGCCGGTGGGAACGGATGCGGCAAGTCCACGCTCTTGCGAGAAATCATCGGGCTGCTCGATCCGTCGGCGGGAACGACCCGGCTCTTCGGCATCGACAGCCGGGAGCTGGGAGCGTCCGAGGGAAAGCCGATTCATCGCCGGTTCGGCGTGATGTTCCAGCACGGAGCGCTGTTCAGCTCGATGACGCTGGCGGAAAATGTGGCCGTGCCGTTGCGCGAACATGCCGACCTCAGTCCGGATCTGGTTCGCGACATCGCGGCGGTGAAGATCGGCATGGTGGGGCTCCCGCCGGACAGCGCGCACAAGTATCCCCGCGAGCTGAGCGGCGGCATGCGGCGGCGCGCGGCGCTGGCCCGGGCGCTCGTGATGGACCCGGAGCTGCTCTTCCTTGATGAGCCGACGGCGGGGCTGGACCCCGTCATCGCCGCCGCGTTCGACGAGCTGGTCCTGCATCTCAAGCGCGTACTCGGGTTGACGGTGGTCATGGTCACGCACGATCTGGACTCCCTGTGGCGCATCGCCGATCGCGTGGCGATGCTGGGCAACGGGAAAGTGTTGGGGGTCGGCACCATGCGGGAGTTGGCGCGCTTGTCGGATCCCGTGGTGCGCGAATATTTTCACGGTCCGAGAGGGCGGGCTGCGCAAGAACAGGCGCTGTGGAACGCGGGCACCTGAAGCGTCTCTCATGAAGCGTCGTTCGCAGGCGAGGTACGAGAGACGAGATACGAGAAACGGGAGATGGAACCCAAAGTGAACTATGTGCTGGTCGGCTCGTTCGTGGTCTTGCTCGGCGGAGCCCTGCTGGGGGTGATCCTTTGGTTGGGCAAGACCGACTATCGCGGCGTCTACGATCGGTACGAGGCGTACATGCGGGAGTCCGTCGCGGGCTTGAGCGTGAACTCGACGGTGAAATATCGGGGCGTCGATGTGGGACGCGTGAAGGAGATCGTCTTGAACCCGGACAATCCAGAGGAAGTTCGACTGACGTTGGACATTGCTCGGGGAACGCCGGTCAAGGTCGACACGATCGCCGTCCTTGAGACCCAGGGGCTCACCGGCCTCGCCACGATCAATCTGACCGGGGGAAGTCGCGACTCTCCGCCGTTGCAGGCGCTTGAAGGGCAGAAGTATCCGGTGATCAAGACGGGGCCGTCCTTGTTTTTCCGGCTCGACGAGGCGATCTCGCGCCTCTTGTCCGAGCGCGGCTTGTCAAAGCTCCTGCAGGATCTCGACCAGGTCGCCCTTGGTGCGACGGAGGTCCTCGACGAAGAAAACCGCGCGGCGCTCAAACGGACTGTCCAGGACTTGGCCGAAGTGGCGCACACGGTCGCCGCCCATAAAGAAGACTTGGATCGCGGGCTGAAAGGCGCCGTGCAGAGCGCCGACAACTTGGCCAAACTGACCGCGTCGCTCAACGAGCAAGTCCCCGTGTTGCTCGCGCGCATCGACAAAAGCGCTGCCGCATTGCGAGCCGCGACAGACCGACTGGCCAAGACCGGTCAGTCCGTGGAGGCCGTGGTCGAAGAAACGAGGCCCGAATTAGAGCGGTTCTCACGGCAAACTTTGCCGGAAACCGGTGCGTTGGTCGCGGAACTCAGGCAACTGGCGGCCACATTGACGCGGGTGGCGCGCGAGATCGAGCGCGAACCCAATGCGCTGGTGTTCGGGCGGACGGCGCCATCCCGCGGGCCGGGGGAGTAGCAGGATGTCGAAACAGTCCGCCAGCAGCGTGCTCGCATCGCTCGCAGTGGTCGTGATGGCGACCGCCGGGTGTCTGGCCTCGCGCGGCGAATCGCCGCCCGTGCACACATACTACTTCAATCCGGACGGCTGGCCCGCTGCCGCCCGTCCCCCAGACCCCAACGGACCGGTCCTGCTCGTGAGCCCGCTGCAGCCCGAGCCGGGATTCGACACGCCCCGCATGATCTACCTGCGGCGCCGGTACGAGTTGGAGTACTACGCCGTGAATCAGTGGGCGGACGTACCGGCGCGACTGATCCTGCCTCTGCTGGTGCAAGCGATCAACCGGGATGGAATATGGCGGGCCGTCGTTCCGTTGCCGAGCTCCGTTCGAGGCGACTATCGTCTGGATACCGATGGAGTGGCCGTGCAACAGGAATTCCTCCAGCAGCCGAGCCGCGTCCGGGTGACGGTTCGGGCGCAGTTGATCAACCAGAAAGAATTTCGCATCGTGGGGATGCGAACGTTCGAAGCAGTGGAAGACGCGCCGAGCGAGGATGCCTACGGGGGCGTGCAGGCCGCTAACCGGGCGATTGCGGCGATCCTCAACCAGCTTGCCTCCTGGCTGCAGGACTGCGCGCGGCGCACGCCGGGGTGCGGAAGGTGACGGCAGGAGTGAGAAGGAAGCGCATCTTGATCATCTCGCTCTGCGTGGTCGCTGTGTCGCACTCTCTCGGCGATTGGGTGCGGGGACTGACTAGGTGAATCGGATCTGGGAGTGGAGGGTACTATCATGAAGAACGCGAGCGTCCTGGCCGCCTGCTGGCTTGCGGTGCTGTCGGTGGCTCCGCCCTTATGGGGGGAGGGGCCGCCGGACACAGGAAATGCCGTCGGACGGCACCGGGTGGTCATGCATCTCAACTCCGGCGATGAAAAGACCCAACGCGGTGCGTTGAACAACATCCGGCATCTGTACCAGGAAGTCGGGCGCGAACGCCTTCAAGTGGAGTTGGTCGTGCATGGCGCGGGTCTCGGTCTGCTCTTGAAAAAGACGACGGCGTTCGCCTCCGAGTTGACCGCATTGAAGACCGACTACGGCGTGGAGTACACGGCCTGCTCGAACACCATGAAGGCGATGAACGTGACGAGAGACGATTTGATCGCGGAAGTGGGCGACGCGGCGCCGGCCATGGTCCGGCTGATGGAGCGCCAGGAACAGGGATGGACCTATATCAAGCCGTAACGGCGCAACGGCGTATGAAAGCCTCCGACCTGCTTGTCCGCTGTCTTGAAAACGAAGGCGTCGAGTTCATTTTCGGGGTCCCTGGAGAAGAGAACTTGGACGTGATGGATTCGCTCATCGGGTCGCGCATCCGTTTCATCCCGACGCGCCACGAGCAGGCGGCGGCGTTCATGGCCGATGTGCACGGGCGGCTGACCGGCAGGGCGGGCGTGTGTCTGTCGACGTTGGGTCCCGGGGCGACCAATCTGTTGACTGGGGTAGCGGATGCTTACCTGGATCGCGCACCGTTGGTGGCGATCACCGGGCAGGCGTCCTTGGATCGCATGCACAAGGAATCCCATCAGTATATCGATGTGCGCTCCATGTTCGGTCCGATCACGAAATGGAGTGCCGAAATCTTCAAGCCGCACATCATTCCCGAGGTGGTGCGGAAAGCCTTCAAGGTCGCGCAGACGGAGAAACCCGGGCCGACCCATTTGGAACTGCCGGAAGACGTGGCCGGAGAACAGGTCGGCGATCCCGAGTATGAGACGCCGCTGCGCGTCCAGGGCCCGTTCCTCCCGGAACCGCTGACTGCGCAGGTCCGGCGCGCGGTCGAAATTATCGCCAAGGCGCGACGCCCGGTGTTGCTGGTCGGGAACGGGGTCATTCGAGGACGCGCACACGAAGCCGTGCGTCGCTTTGCGAGGCGGCTCGGCATCCCCGTGGTGCATACCTTCATGGGAAAGGGGATCGTCCCGGACGGCGATCCGCTGTCCCTCTTCACGATTGGGCTTCAGTTGCGGGATTATCCCGCTGCGGTCGTGGCGCACAGCGACGTCGTCGTCGCGGTCGGTTACGATTTCGTCGAGTACGCTCCCTGCTTCTGGAATCCCGACCGGAACAAGCAAATCGTGCACGTGGACGTGTCGCCGGCCGAGGTGGACGCGCATTACATCGTTGGCGTGGGCGTCCTGGGCGATATTGCGTTGTCGCTGGAGCAGGTCGGCAAGGATCTCTCCCCGTTCGATCCCCGGTGGGCGGAAGAGAGCCGAAAGAAGATCGTCGCTGCTTTCGAGGCCGAGCAGGCCGCGCCGCCTGCCTTCCCCATGCGCCCGCAACACATCGTTCGTGACCTCCGCGCGGTCTTGTCTCCGGACGATATCGTCATCAGCGATGTGGGGGCACACAAGCTGTGGATGGCGCGGATGTTCGCGTGCGCGACGCCGAACGCGTGCATCATCTCGAACGGATTCGCGGCCATGGGCATCGCGGTGCCGGGCGCGATCGCCGCCAAGCTGCTCTTTCCTCAGCGACGGGCCGTCGCCGTGACCGGAGACGCGGGGTTCCTGCTGAACTCACAGGAACTCGAAACGGCCGCGCGGCTGTGCCTGCCGATCGTGGTTCTCGTATGGCGGGACGACGGGTACGGGGTGATCCGCTGGAAACAGCAGATGCGGTTCGGCCGCACCTCAGGGGTGGACTTCGGCAATCCGGATCTGGTCGCGTATGCGCGGAGCTTCGGCGCGGCGGGGTTTCGCGTCGCAGGACCGAGCGAACTCCAGGCCGTGCTCCAAGAGGCCTTGGCCTGCGGGAAACCGGCTGTCATCGATTGTCCGGTCGATTACTCCGAAAATCTGCGATTGTCGGAACGGTTGGGAGCGTCGAGCTAGCAATCCGACGAAGGAGAGGTCCGCCTGCGACGATCACTAGCAATAGGTGGGCTGCCGCAGACAGTTGGTCTCCCGACGTCAGCCCCGAGCTGTAGCATCCTGCGCCAGTCCCTCGATGGGCTCTGGCGCGTTTGTCGCCAGCCGGCCTTCCTGGCCTGGCCGCCCCCTTGTTTTCGTCTCCTAACACGTGGATTTTGCGTCGGTTCGAACGAACCTTGACGGTGGGAGCCATGGCATCCGACTCGCAAAGAACCTCAAGGTGGCTCAATGAGATCCGATGGGACATGGACGGACGAATGGGCGCTCTACTCATTGGAACAGCGGTTCTCGCGTTTGCGGGGGGCGGCGGGCTGAAGGATCTGACCGCCTCACCGAAGGAACACGACGTGCTGAGCGGACGCGTGATTTACTCCACGATTTGTGTCCGGTGCCACGGCATCGACGGCAAAGGAGTGGACATGAAGTTCACCCCGCCAGCCGCCGATCTCACGTCTCCGGCTGTGCAATCCAAGTTGGATGCGCGCTTGTTCAAAATCGTGCACGACGGCAAGGCAAACACGGCCATGGGAGCTTGGAGGGAAGCGCTCACCGACGACGAAATCTGGGATGTGCTGGCCTATGTCCGGACGTTAGCTGCGCAATAAGCGGACATGCTCGACGGGTAGGTCGGCACGACAACACGTAGCCGTGTGAAAATTTGCCATGAATCCATCATCCCGAACAGGACTCTCACGACGCGTGAGAGTGTTTATCCGTTGGCACCGTAGCGACACATCGATCAAAAAGCCGGCGGCTCAAGCAAGGTAGCTAGGGAGGTGACGTCATGACCTGTAATGTGGGAGGAATCGAACGGCCCATCCGTATCGTGGTGGGGATCCTGCTGATTGGGATCGGGGCTTTTGCGGGGTTGCCTGCCATCGGGACGGGGGTGATGCTCGCACTCGGAGCGGTGGCGCTTGTGACCGGAGCGATCGGATATTGCCCGCTCTGGAGCTTATTCGGCATCAACACCTGCCCAACTGGCCAGAGCCCGAAGCAATGAGGAGCCTGTGACGGGTTTTGTGGCGTTCGTTCGGCTGGTCGCGGTCGGCACGCTCGTGGCGGTCACGGGGTGTCTCCCGCCTCCGCGTGCCGACAGCCTTTCCGTGCAGAGCGACCGGCAGACACAGGCCGGGACGATCGACGCGCTCTTTGTACCCCCTTCCCCGGACACGATTCCCGCCGATCTGCGTGGGGAGCAAATCCGGTTGGGTTACAAAATCGTGGTTGATACGCAGGAGTACGGCCAGCCCTATGTCGGCAATAAGCTCGCGTGCACGAATTGTCACCTCGACGCCGGCCTGAATCCCAATGCGGCGTCGTTTGTCGGGATCAGCGGTTTGTATCCGGAATATCGGGCGCGCGCCGATCGGACGATGAGCCTGGCTGACCGTGTGAGCGAATGTTTCGAACGCAGCATGAACGGCCGGCCGCCGCCGCCGGACAGTTCCAAGCTTCAAGCCGTGGTGGCCTATATCGAATGGCTGTCGCAGAATGTGCCGCGGAACAGCAAGGTTCCATGGCGGGGCATCCCGCGCATAACGTCGAGCCGGCCACCCGACCCGGTAAACGGCAAGGCCGTGTTCATGAAAAAGTGCGCTTTCTGCCACGGGGCCGACGGGCAGGGAAGCATGGCGGCCCCGCCTGTCTGGGGGCCGCAGTCCTACAACATCGCAGCGGGCATGGCCCGCGTGAGCGTAGCGGCATCGTTCATCAAAGCGAATATGCCGCGCGGCTGGGGCTGGTCGGTCTCGGACGACGAGGCCTTCGATGTCGCGGCTTACATCAACAACCAGCCCCGTCCCGACTTTGCCGGCAAGGTTCACGACTGGCCCAAGGGCGGCAAGCCGGCGGATGTCCCGTACTAGAAGGCGACTAACAGGGTGAATGGGACAGTTACCATGGGAGGTCACCGATGAAACTCACGGCCGTCTACCACGGGGGGACTCGGTTTGACATCACGAACGGCAAGCACCGGGTCATTGCCGATCAACCGGTGGAAGACGGCGGCCAGGATGCAGGATTGAGCCCTGTCGAGCTGTTCGTCGGATCGGTGGCCGGTTGTGTCGGATATTTCGTCGGACGGTTCTGCGCACGGCACAATATTCCACGGGAAGGGTTGGCGGTCGACGCCGAATGGACGATGGCAGAAGGTCCGCATCGCGTCGGGACGATCGACCTTGCGATCCATTTGCCGCACCCCATCACGCCGGAACAGAGGGAGCGGTTGTTGAAGGTTGCCCATGGCTGCACCGTTCACCAGTCGCTGGCGTTCCCGCCGTCTGTCACGATCGCGCTGAATTCCCACAGTTACGCTGGTACCCAACCACCAGGAGCCAAGGCAGCCCCATGACCGTCTCGCGGCGTTCCCTGTTCACGATTCTACTGCAGAGCCTCGGTGTCGGTCTGGCGATACACCGGCGGCCCCCCGGTGTGCTGGCGGCCGACGAAGAACTCGCGCGCAACCAAACCGGGCCGCTGATCACCCGTGTGACCAGGCCGTTCGACGCCGAAACACCTGTCCGCGAATTCACGTCGTTTCTCACGCCGAACCATCGCTTCTTCGTCAGGAGCCATTTCGGTCCGCCGCCGCCTGAGTCGATTGCCGAGGCGACCTGGAGTCTGCGCGTCGGAGGTTTGGTGGAGCGGCCGCGCGCCTTCACCTTGCAGGAACTCAAACAGTTCGAGTCGGTCACGATCACCGCCGTCGTCCAGTGCAGCGGGAACGGCCGCGCGTTTCATCGTCCGAAAGTTCCCGGCGTGCAGTGGGAACGCGGCGCGGTCGGCAACGCACAATGGACCGGGGTGCGGCTGAGGGATGTGTTGGCCATGGCGGGAGTGAAGGGACCCGCGCAACACGTGCAACTCCAGGGGGCGGATCGACCAGTCGTCGCGACCGTTCCGCTGTTTGTCAGGAGCATTCCCCTGACCAAGGCGCTACACCCGGACACGATTCTCGCGTATGAGATGAACGGTCGGCCCTTGCCATTACTGCATGGGGCCCCGCTCAGAGTGATTGCACCGGGATGGATGGCCGATTCCTGCACGAAATGGCTGACGGAAATCACTGTGCAGGCGGAAGAGGCGCAAGGTTACTACATGCAGACGGCCTATCGAGTCCCGATGAAACCGGCGAAGCCGGGAGATTCCGTTCAGGGACTAGCGATGGTACCGGTCGAAGCGATGGTGGTGAAGTCCCTCATCGCCGCTCCCGGCGAGGGAGAGACCGTGAAGGCCGGCCCCGTGACGATCCAGGGGGTAGCCTGGGGCGGCGAGGCGAAGGTCGTGAAAGTGGAGGTCTCCTTCGATCAAGGCAGGACGTGGGAGCAGGCCAGATTGATCGGCGAGGATCGCCCCTATGCCTGGCGCCAATGGCAGTTTCTGTGGCGGGCGAAGACCGCCGGGACGGTTACGATTGTCTGCCGCGCGACCGACGCGCGTGGTGAAACGCAGCCGGCCTCGAGTCCGTGGAATCCGAGCGGGTTCTTGTGGAACGGATGGGATCGGATCACCGTGACGGTCGCCGTATGAGCATCAAGCGTCATCCGTCATCGGTCAAGCGAGGAGCGCAGACCGCTCTCGCTTTGCTCTGGGTCGGCGGTCTGCTTATGGCGATGACAACCGCCGCTCAGGAAGAAGATTCGGCTTCGGTCAGCGCAGCCCTCGCTCCTCGCGCAGAAACGCTGATGCTCGCCCGCTGCTCGGTCTGCCATAGCCTCGACCTCGTGACACAGCAGCGACTGCCGAAAGACCGGTGGGCGGCGACCGTGGAAAAGATGGTGCATTGGGGCGCGGAAATTTCCAGCGACGAGGCCGAGCTGCTGGTGCGGTACCTGTCGGCCCGATACCATCCTGGGGCGCCGGACTATCTCCCCCCGCCCGATATCGAGCTGCGGAGAGCCGAGCCGCTCACTCAGGAGCCGGCCTCGGAAGGCCCGGTGACCGGCGTCGCCTCGCGAGGGGCCGCTCTGTTCGAGCGCAATTGCCAGGCCTGTCACGGAGCGAAAGGGATCGGGGGCATGGGGCCCAAGCTAGCGAAGAATCCGATTCTCAAACAGGAAGATCTTTTCTGGGAGACAGTGTTGCACGGGCGCGGACCGATGCCGGCCTGGAGAGGTGTGTTGAGCCATCAAGATATTGCGGATGTTCATGCGTGGTTGATGGCGCAGTGAGGGAGAATCGGTCGATCTGTGGTCTGCTGAACGACGGGATTCGAGGGATCGTCAACTGGAACCATTAACAAAAGGAGCGAGTATGGGGAATCGGAAGAGAAGGGCGCTCATCGGTATGGCCCTGGTGGCCATCATCGGGTTGATATCGTTCCCCCGGCTCTTGTTCGGGAGCGATCAGAGTCGGGCGAAGGAGTTGATCCAGCAGGCCTGCGTCCAATGTCACCGTCTGGAGGGGCAAGCCGACTCTCGCTTCAACCTCAGGGCGCCCGATCTCATCTGGGCCGGCAGCAAGTATCAGCGCCCGTGGCTCATCCGATGGCTCACGGGCAAGGAAGCGCCTCTCTATGCCAAAGGATATCGATGGGACTTGAGCGAAGGGCCGGTGAAGCATCCGGTGGTCACTGAAGCGGAGGCGAACGCCATCGCCGACTATTTCGAAAAGAACAACAAAGACCCCCGTGTGAAAGTGGGCGCGTTCGACGTATCGAAGGTCAGCAAGTTCGAGGCGACGTTCGGGGGCATGGCCTACAAGGCGCATGCCTGCATCGGCTGCCACACGATTGAAGAAAACGGAAAACTCGTCGGAGGCCAGCAGAGCACTGCCTTGCAGAACGCTGGTCAGCGCTACAACATGGATTGGCTTTATCGATTCGGACAGAATCCGCAGGACTTCATCATTCATACCGGTGAATTTCTCGCCGACGCGACCGATCCGCAATTGCGGGCCGTCATCGGATTCTTGGCGACCCAGGGGGTTCCGGACTTCAAGTACTACGAGCCGTGGACGAGCCCGGAATTCGGGAAGGCAAGTCCCGGTCGCGGCAAGGTGATCTATAAAGAATATTGCGCGCAGTGCCACGGATTTACCGGGAAGGGCGACGGACCGGCCGCCGCGACATTAGAGCCCAAGCCGGCGATTCACGCCAACATCAACTTCAATGAGGTGCCGGTCGAGTATCTGTATAACGTGATCAATTACGGCGGCGCGGCGATGGGGAAATCCGCCAATATGCCCTATTGGGGCTTGACCATCGGGCAGCAGGGCGTCGCCGACGTCATGGCGTACTTGAAGGTGACGTTCAAGGGGCCTCGCTAAGGTACGCTGCGTGAAGGGCGAGGCGTGCGTGAAAGGCGGGATTTGCTTGGACCATATCCTCGGCCCGTCTCGCTGTTCTGGCAAGTCACGCTTGTCTAGCAAGAGGCGCTTCACGAACGACGATTCACGGAGGAATGAGCATGGCGAGTTTCATCATTTCCGGAAGTCGGGGCACGGACGATCCCACCATGGCGACCCTGCCGTTCATGGCGGCGAAGACAGCGAAGGAGCAGGGGCATGACGTGGTGCTGTGGCTGTGGAACGAAGCGGTGACGCTGGGACGAAAAGGTACGGCCGATCACGTCACGGGCGTCAATCTGACTCCGTTGAAAGATTTGCTGGCTGCCGTGCAAGCGGCGGGCGTGCCGATCTGGGTCTGCGGGGCCTGCGCGGTGGCCCGACAGATCAATCCATCCGATCTGGTGGACGGAGCATCCATCAAGGGCATGGGGGACTACATCAAGGCGATCGCCGAGCGCAACAAGAGCATCGCGTTTTGATGCGGAGGAGATCATCCATGCGTGGAACGGTGACCGTCGTTCTTTTCTGTGTCCTGGTTGGCGCGACTGCATCGCAGGCCGAGTCGGCGGAACGGCACCTGATGTCGCCTCGGGTGCCGGCCGACAAACTGGCCGAAGCTCGCGCCCTTACGAGTCCGCTGCCGGATTCGCCCGAGATCGTTGAGAAAGGGAAGAGTCTCTACAACGGCAAGGGGACCTGCTTCAATTGCCATGGGAAAGATGGGGCGGGAAACGGGCCGGCGGCCATCGGCCTCGACCCCACCCCGCGAAACTTCCACCATCGCGGGTTCTGGCGCCATCGCACGGAGGGTGAAATCTTTTGGGTGATCAAACATGGCTCGCCTGGAACGAGCATGGTCGGATTCGGCGACCGACTCAGCGATGAAGAGATCTGGACCATTATCCAGTACGAGCGGAGTTTCGCCGGTGAACACGGCCGGGGCAGAATGGGCCATGGAGGCGGCATGGGCCCGATGAGGGGCCCGCGCGGCGGCATGGGTGGCAGGGAGCAGGGAGGGCCGAGGGACGGCACGGGAGGCTGTGAGGCGGAACGTTGCGGCCAATGATGGCGGGGGGGATGAAAGCATCGTCTGGGAACGGGGCCCGGCACAGATCGGCACGTTCCCCCATCCGTTGTTCTGAACAGGTGAGGTAATCTTTGGCCAAACGGCGACCGGTGAATCCCTTCACCTGCTCAGTGGATGAGGCGTGATCGCTTTGGGTGTCACGTGCATCCAGGGTCTTTTTCTCTCCTATGCCTCGCCCAAAACGCGATAGGCGTATCATAGGCCGATCACCATCGTTCTCACGGTTTACCGCACTCATGCACATGCTAACGGCCGGCGGTGAAAGGAGAGGACACCGGTTACCGTGGGGCCTGCGGTGCGT
>CAYULI010000035.1:0-34930 GCA_964445795.1 uncultured Nitrospira sp.
ATTTCACGCCCTTCCAGGGATCCGGATCGGCTATGCGGTGGCTCCGGAAACGGTGGTTCGCCGAGTCATGAGGCATCAGCCCCCCTGGGCGGTGAATACGTTCGCCCAGCTCGCGGCAGAGGCTGCCCTCTCGGATCGGCAGCATGCCGCTCGGAGTCTCCGCTTCGTGGAGAAGGAACGGGAACGGTTCTTGGCACGGTTGTCTTTGGTGCCGGGACTCAACCGTTTCCCGTCCGCCGCCAATTTCGTCCTCCTTGAGCTGCCAAGGCCTCGTCAGGCCGGCTGGTTGACGCAAGCGCTGCGCCGTCGAGGGATCCTGATTCGGGATTGCTCGGGGATGCGGGGACTCAACCGTCGCACGGTGCGGGTGGCCATCCGGACCAGGCGTGATAATGATCGGCTGGTGGAGATGCTCACCACCTTGCTGGAGTAATCGAGATGCGGCGAGCAAGCCAGGACGGCATGGCGGTGCGCCATCGGGTCGTTCAGAACACGCTGATTATTGATCTGGGCGCCATCCATCGGGTGCTGTCCTCGGCTCCGCGCGGAGGCGGATTGATCACAGCGCGGTCGATTCTCAACCATCAGGTGGTCGCCGCCCCATTCCGTCAGCCGGGAAGCTCTCCCGGACGACAAGGACGACGCGCGACGTGGAGCGACCCGGCTCGGTACCTCGGTGCCGTGGCGGTGACGCTGGGAGCCCGTCTTCCCTGCGTGGGGCTCATGACCGCCGTGCCGATGAAGCGACTCGTCACGGTTCAAGAGGAGGCGCATGGTCTGTCGATTCGCTGCTTCTGCACGGTGGGGGTGACCAACGCGGTGAAAGCGGGGGAGCCGGCGCATTGTTCGGGAGCCGGGCAGCGCTGCTGCCCGACCGGGACCATCAACATCATCCTCGTGACGAATGTCGGCCTGTCCGTTCCGGCGATGGTCGGCGCCGTTCAGGTCGCCACCGAAGCCAAGACCGCTGTGCTGCTGTCCCGGTCCATTCCAAGCCGTTCCGGTCGCGCCGGCGCGACTGGAACGGGCACCGACGCGGTGGTCGTGGCTACTCCTCTGCGGGCCGCTCGCAGGGTGTACTACAGCGGAACCCACACCGAGGTCGGAGCCTTGATCGGCCGGGTCGTGACCCGAGCGGTCGAGCGAGGGTTGAAGCGGGCCGAACGTGGGAATTTGGTCGGGCCGTCAGCGAAGGACTGATTGCCAATGCCGCAGCCGCCCAGAGCGAAGGCGATCGCCGTACTGGGGACCGCATCGGACGTTGGGAAAAGCCTGCTGGCGGCCGGCTTGTGCCGGTTGATGTGCCGTGCCGGCCTACGGGTCGCTCCTTTCAAGGCGCAGAACATGTCCAACAATGCCGCGGTGACGCCGGAGGGAGGGGAGATCGGACGCGCGCAGGCGCTGCAAGCGCAGGCGTGCGGCATCGAGCCGCACGTGGACATGAATCCGATTTTGCTGAAGCCGGAGTCCGACGAGCGCTCCCAAGTGGTCGTGCAGGGCCGCGTATGGGGACGGGCGGACGCGGCGGCCTATCAAGGGAGAACGAGGGAGTTCTTTCAGTATGCGCAGGACAGTTACGCCCGCTTGGCGCAACAGTACGAGGTGATCGTGCTCGAAGGGGCCGGCAGCGCGGCGGAAATGAACCTACGCGATCGCGACTTTGTCAACTGGCCCATGGTGCACTACGCGGATGCACCGGTGCTTCTGGTGGCCGATATCGATCGAGGCGGCGTATTCGCGCAAGTGCTCGGCACCCTGGATCTGCTGGCCCCGGAGGACCGCCGTCGCGTGACGGGGATTGTCATCAACAAACTCCGCGGCCGATCCGAATTATTCGCGGACGGCCGCGCGTTCCTTGAGCAACGAAGCGGAATTGCGGTCTTGGGCGTGGTGCCCTTCTTGCCGCATCTTCGCCTCGATCAAGAAGACAGCCTGGATCTCCGTGCATCGTCATGCCCGTTTTCGCCGGAGCGTGTGAATATCGCCGTCGTTCTGCTCCCGCGGATGAGCAACTTCACCGATTTCAACGCGCTGGCGGCGGAGCCGGACGTCGCACTCCGGTATGTCGCCGAGGCGAAGGACCTCGATCAGGCCGACGTCGTCGTGATTCCCGGTACCAAGGACAGCATCGCTGATCTTCGGTATCTCAAGCAGGCGGGGTTGGGACAGCCCATCTCCGATCATGTCGCTCGGCGACGCGAGTTGGTGGGAATCTGCGGTGGCTACCAAATGCTGGGGGTCAGGATTGCCGATTCCGACGGGGTGGAGTCGGGTGGATCGGAACCAGGCCTGCGATTTCTCGATGTGACGACATGTCTTGAGCAGACGAAGATCACCACCCGTGTCGACGCGCTCCCCCTGCATCTCGGTCCCGGTTGCTCTTCGTCGGTGGTCCAGGGCTATCACATTCACATGGGGAGGACGACGCATGGGACCGACGGGCCTTGCTTTCGAACGGTGCGCGCCAGCCCAAAGAAGCTGGTCGAGGAGGGGCGCGAGGATGCAGAACTTTTCGATGGTGCGGTGAGTCCGGACGGATTGGTCTGGGGCACGTATATCCATGGCGTCTTCGATGCGCCGCTGTTCCGCAGGGCGTGGCTGAATCGAGTCCGAGCGAGAAAGGGGCTGCCGACGCTGGATGTGAGCGTCTCGCTGGAGACGACCTATGAGCTGAAGCGGGCATTGGATCGCTGGGCCGACCATCTCGACGCCCATCTCGACCTGCGTCCCGTTTGGGCGTACTTGAACCAAGGAGCGACAGGATGCGCATAACCAAGGTCTATACCAAGACCGGCGACAAAGGGAAAACCCGGTTGGCCGGGGGACAGCAAGTCTGGAAGGACAGCCTCCGCGTCGAGGCCTATGGGACCGTCGACGAGCTGAGTGCCGCTCTCGGGGTCGCGCGCGCCTTAGCGTTGCGCGAAACCGAGGGCGCGGTACGGGAAACAGTGGGGCGTGAGCTGCGATGGATGCAAAACAAGCTGTTCGATATCGGAGGACTCTTGGCCACCGCGCCCGGACAGTCCTTTGAGAACATGCCTCGTATCGATGTCCAGGATGTGACTCGGCTTGAGAAATTGATCGATGGGTGGCAGCAGGATCTTCAGCCATTGAAAGAGTTCATCCTGCCCGGCGGTGGGCTGACGCCCAGCGCGTTGCATCTGGCTCGAACGATCTGTCGGCGGTCCGAACGCTGCTGCGTTCGGCTCATGCGACGGGAGCCTCTCGATACGTCAATCCTGGTCTATCTGAATCGCCTCAGTGATGCCTTGTTCGTCTTGGCTCGGTGGGTGTCCAAACGGCTTGGCGAACCTGAACTGCTCTGGGAGCGGCCCGACTCCCCCTGACACCGCTCGCCTCGGCCGCTCTCGCGCGGCGGTCCATTCGCCGTGTGCGATTCCCTCATGCTCCGTCCTTGCGAGCGATTGGAGTGTGCTGGGTGCGCGCGGTGCCCCTCCTATCCCTCCCGGGCCGAAGACCAAGAATTGTTACGTATTGCACAACGGTGCACAAAGGCCTGCAGATTGTTCCTCTCGCTGATGTACGGCATCGGATACGCCGATTCGTGCGTGTTTGACGGCATTTGGACGCATTCCGAGGAAACGGACAATGCTGTCTCGACGGCGCGATCTATCGGCATAGAAGTTGCCATGCCTCCCTGTGCTTCGCGTGCACTCCGTTCCTTTGCCGTGTCTTTGTCGTGACATGATCGAGGGGGCAAGCGGATCGCACGCTGTCGATTTTCACCGTTTTCTTGCCAACGGCCAACAAGTCGCTAGACTTGCGTGAGAGGCAATTCGGTTGGCATCGTGCTAAGGAGGAACGCTATGAAGGTGCGGATGTCATCACTGATCCTGGGAGCCGGCCTCTGTGCCATGATGGTGGGAATGCCCGTTCATGCCAGGGCCGGTGATGAGGCGGAAACCGCAGAGTTGTTGATCGCGTTGCTCAAGGCGGGGCGAGCCGTGGTGTCCGAGCACCAAGCGCTGATCAACGACCCCTCGAAGGGGAACAAGGGATTCACCGATGAATTCGTCGCGCACGAGATCATCGAAAAATTCAAGGCCAAGACGCGCGTGGATTTGAGCCGACCGAGCGGTATCCCGCAAAGCGCGCTGCTGCTCGCCCTGCTGGAGTCCGAACGGGAAGTGGTGCTGGAAGCGCAGCCTGTCATCAACAAGCAGGGCGTCGCCTTCAAAGGATTCATTCCGGCCGTGTTCGCGCGAAAGGCGGGAGAAAAATTCTACCGGAAGACCGGCATCAAGATGAAGCTGACGGGAACGGATTATCGGTTCCCCGGCAACAAGCCGGACGACTTTGAAACGGAGGTGCTCCGGATGTTCGCGGATCCCCGTCACCCAAAGGGCCAGCAATATGCCAAGGCGACGATGATCAACGGCAAACCGGTCATGCGCGTGATGGATCCGGAATATGCCGGCGCGTCATGCCTGACCTGTCACGGCGGTCCGAAGGGAGAGCGGGACATCACCGGCATGAGGAAGGAAGGTTGGAAAGAAGGGGAATTGGCCGGCGCGATCAGTATCGTGATGCCAATGCGCTGACGCCGGCTGTCATCAACGAAACGGAGGAAAGGACTTATGAGCAAGATTGTGGTGGTGGACGATTCTTACGCTGAA
This sequence comes from uncultured Nitrospira sp., assembly GCA_964445795.1. Lineage (GTDB taxonomy): Bacteria > Nitrospirota > Nitrospiria > Nitrospirales > Nitrospiraceae > Nitrospira_D. The sequence continues at coordinate 4,638 of CAYULI010000035.1, forward strand.
TTGCAGGTCATCGAGTCGTATCTCAAAGCCGCCAATCACACCGTGGTGTCATTCCCGAACGCCGACAAGCTCGAGGACAAGATCGCAGCGGAGAAGCCCGACCTGATCGTCATGGATGTCGTGATGCCGGGCCGCAACGGGTTCCAGGCTTGCCGCGATCTTAAGAACGATGATCGCTTCAAAGGAATCCCGATCGTTCTCTGTACCTCGAAGGGACAGGAGAGCGACAAGTTCTGGGGACAGCAGCAGGGGGCGAATGGCCATGTGGTCAAGCCGTTCAAAGCGGAAGATCTTCTGGCAGCCGTGAAGCGCGCGCTGGGCTAGGTGCGCCTGGACGGTCGCCAGTCACCGATTGTGGGATGATGGGTTCGACTCTTACGCAACCGCACGTCAGTACTTCATCAGCCTCCGAGCACGCCAAATCTGCCGTTCCATCGCGGATCTGCCTGATTTCCTTGGGGGGGGAGTTTTTCGCCATCGATCTCCGCCATGTGCGCGAGGTGTTCGAACTCGAATCGGTGACGCCGGTCCCCGGCATGCCGGCTTCATTGGTCGGCGTAGCCAATCTCCGGGGAACGGTCGTTCCTCTTGCGGATCTGCGGCCGGCGTTGGGCATGTCGGCGGCCGCGACGCCGAAGTACGTCGTCGTGGTGCGGTACGGCAATCAACAGGTGGGCGTCCTGATCGACGAGGTTCCGGAAATCCGGACCGTTCATCCGGACGACATGCTCACGGCTTCTACGCAGACGTTGACGGAAAGTCGTCCGTTTCTCTCCGGTCTTCTGAAGATCGATGATCGGGTGAGCGGCATGGTGGAAGTGCCGAAGCTGTTGGCCTGCGTCGAGGGTGTGGCCATCAAGTGAACCGAAGGCCGAACGAACGTCGATCGTTGAGGGGACGCACGGGCCCAGAAGAAGTCCGGGGGGAATCCCGCTACATCGAGGGGTGAGGAGGAGGCAAGTCATGGCGAGGCACAGCAAGGCGGCAAGGACGTGGTCGATTCAATCGTGGTTCCAAAATCTCAGGACTCTTCCCAAGCTGATCGTCGGGTTCTCGGCTGTCGGCGCCATCATGATCATGGTGGGCGTAGTCGGTCTGGTCGGTCTAAACAAGCTCAAAGCCGAGCTGCAGACGATTTATGACGGGTCGACACTGGCACTGTCCAACACGGGGATCAGCAGTACGAACCTCGGCCTGTATCATGACGCGTTGCTCAACGCGGGACGCCATACAAGAAAAAGCGACTTTGACGACGCCGTCGCTCCGCTCGCTGAGCTGAAACGGCAAACTCTGGCTCCGCTGGAGGCATATCAGGCCTCCGAGTTGCACGAGTCCTCGACCGGGCGAAACGAAGGCAAGGATTTGGCCGCTCTCCGCGTGGCTTTGAAGGAATACTTCGCGGCTGCGGAAGGCGCCATCAGCGCGTTTACGGACAGTTTCGACTCCAAACTGTCCGACGATCAGAAGCAGGCGATGCGGGATCTCGGCAACCTCGCGCTCTCGGTGGACGTCGCTACCAAATACAGCACCGCCACCCAGCGCGTCCGAGAGTTGATGACCACTATTCGAGAAATCGCCAAAGAGTTGAACGAGAGCGGCCAGGCCGAGGCGACGTACCGCACCGACGTCGTCTTGGTGGGAGGATTCTTGGCGTTGCTCCTCGGGGGCGCCATCGGCTATTTCCTGGCCCGGTATATTGCCCGGAACATCATTCACGTGGCGGACGTCGCCGAACAAGCCGCTGCCGGCAATCTGCAAGCCCGCGCCAAGCTCGAGAGCGACGACGAGGTCGGCCACATGGCGAAAGCGTTCAACGTGATGTTGGATCGGATCACGACGCTGGTCCAAACGGAGGAGGAGCGAGACACCATGCAGAAGCGGCTCATGCAGTTTCTGGTGCTGGTGTCCGACGTCGGGAAAGGCGATCTGACGAAGCGCGGCGAGGTGACGGCCGACATGTTCGGGAACCTCGCGGACGGGTTTAACCTCATGATTCAACGGTTCGCCCAGTTGATGCGCCAAGTCCGAGAAGCAGCCGAGCGCGTGAACAAATCGGCTGGAGCCCTGCGGGACAACGCCGGGCAAATGGCCGGCACCGCCAAACACCAGGCGGATGAATCCATCAAGGCTCTTCAGGCGGTCGAGCAGCTGGCCGCATCGATGCGTCAAGTCGCGGAGATCGCCGGCGCCTCCTCGGAATCGGCCCGTCAGGTGCTCCAAGCCACCGAGCGCGGCCGCGTGGCCGTGCAGGAGACCGTGCAGGACATGCAAAGTATTCGAGCGGCGGTGCAACGCATGTCGAAACAGGTCAAAGCCCTCGGCGACCGGTCGTTGGAAATCTCTCAAATCGTGTCGACCATCCGTGAAATCGCCAACCAGACCAACCTGCTGGCGTTGAACGCCGCCATCGAGGCGGCCGGCGCCGGCGAGGCCGGCGCGCGGTTCGCCGTCGTCGCCGACCAGGTCAGAAAGCTGGCCGAAAGTTCGACGCAGGCCACTCGAGAAATCGCCGACCTCGTCAAGGTGATCCAGAGCGAAACCCAGGACGCCGTGGTCGCGATGGAGCACGAAACCCAGGCCGTGGAAGCCGGATCGGCGTCCGCCTTGCGCACCGGCGACGTGTTCAAGGAGATTTCCGCGATCGCGCAACGGTCCGCGGAGCTCGCCCAAACCATCGCCGCATCAGCCGCGAATCAGACCGCGTCGACCGATCAGGTGGGCCGTTCGATCAAAGACTTCACCGGCGGCGCGATGGCCACGCAGAAAGCCACGGACTTGACGCGGGTCACGGTCGAAGACATGGCCAAGCTGGCCGAAAGTCTCACCGCGTCGGTGGCGCAGTTCAAGTTGGCGTGACGGCGAGGCTGACCCGAGGCACGAGCGATGTGCGTCGGGTACGAAGAGGCGCCGATGAGTTCTGAGTTCGATCAGCAGAATCTGGTCAGCATATTCGTCGCCGAAGCCTCGGACGGCATGGCGGTGCTGCTGGCCGCGCTGCATCCCGCCGATGACGGGCTGCCGGGTCCCCGGCAGCTCAAGGAACATTATATCGTTGCGCATCGCATCCGTGGGGCGGCCGCGCTCTATGGGTACGGCGGCATTGCCCGCATGGCGGAGCGGCTTGAGTCGCTCCTGGAGCAGGGGGCCGACATTTCCGAAGGCGAGTGGCCTCGCGCCGTCGGTGCGATGCGCGAAATCGTTCAAGGCATTCAATCGCAGATTCAATCCGTCGGCGGCGGGGGCGGTGAGGATTCGTCCGTCGTCGAACGGTGCCTGGCCGCGTCGCAGGGGCTCATATCCGAGGCTGCACCTCAACCGGTGGCCGATCTAGCTCCGGCGGTCGTGAGCGAAGACTACCTTGTTCCTGTTCTGGACGCGGAGGTCTTGTCGTATTTCGTGCCCGAAGCGGAAGAGTATCTCGATACGATCGACGGTCTGGTTCAAGCGCTTCACGCGAATGCCGGCGATGAGGATGCATGCTACCGGTTGTTCCGGACGACTCACACGCTCAAGGGCTCGGCGTACACGGTGGGTTTCCAAGTGATCGGCGATATCGCCCATCCGATGGAAGACTGTATGGTCGCCGTTCGAGAACACCGCATTGAACTGAGCGGCGAATTGCTGCAGGTGATGGCGCAAGCCGCGGGGCTGATCCGGCTTGTGCTTCGTCGCAATCCTGCGCATGTGGCTCAACTCCGGACGGACGTGCCGGTCGTCATCGGCCTCCTCGCGCAATTGCGCAACGGGGAAACCGTGGTGCTTCCCGCCGTCACGCCGTCGTCCATGACGACACCGGCGGCAGCCGTTCCCTCTGACTCACGCCTTTCTCCCACGGCGATCGTGGAAAGCGACGAAACCGCCAGCCTCTCGGACGAGTATCTGCTGCCGCATCTTGATCCGGAGGTCTTGTCCTACTTTGCTCCCGAGGCGCAGGATTATCTCGAATCGCTGGAAGCCAATTTGCTGAGATTGGAGAAGGATCCAGAGAACAGGGAGTTGATCAATCAACTGTTTCGAACGGCGCATACCCTCAAGGGCTCGGCCTACACCGTGGGATTTCAGTCCATCGGAGATCTCGTCCATCACGTCGAGGATTTTATGGGAGCCGTTCGAGAGAATCGCTTGAAAGTCCTCCCGGGGCATACCGACCTCCTGCTCCGTTCAGTGGACGTGGTGCGGGTGCTCATGCGTCGCGATCCGACGATAATGGCAGGGGCGCGGCAGCGATTTGCCGCGGCGCTGGGGGATTTGAAACGGCTGGAGCGCGGAGAGCCGATCGAGTCCGTCGAGACGCTCCAGCCTCCTTCACCTCTGCCTGCCGCGGAAGCGGTGGCTAGCGTGGGGGATGATCAGGGTCTAGACAGGTCAGGCGACGGCAAGGCCGGCGAGGACCGGGAGGTCATTCGCGTCAGCCGCGATCGATTGGAGCGGCTGTTGAATCTGGTGGGCGAGCTCGTGATCGGCCGCGGTCGGTTGGAGCAGCGGTTGCGCGTGCTGGAACAACTGTCCCAACAGGTATTGGCCTGCAAGACGAGACTGGTCGATGCGGTCCAATCCTTCGAGGAAAAGCACGCGTTCACGTTTCAGCCGGTGCCTAGCGGACCGGCCGAACCGGCTTCTCAGGGGTTTCCCGGCCTGAGCGATTTCGGCAGTCTGGAACTGGATAAGTACGACGATTTCAACATCCTGGCCAGACGGATCAGCGAGGTGACCGCCGACATCAGCGAGTCCATGTCGCAGCTCAGCGGGTCGATTCGCCGCGCGCAGGATGATATGAGCCAGTTGCAACAGTTGACGCTGGGCATGCGAGATGAAATCGCCCGTGCGCGTATGGTGCCGATTGGGACGCCGTTCACCCGATTCCGACGCGCGATTCGTGAAATGGCTCGCGCGTCGAACAAGGAAGTTGCACTGGTCACGTCGGGCGAACATACGGAAGTCGACACCGGTGTCGTCGAGCGTCTCGTCGATCCGCTGATTCACCTGGTGCGCAACGCCGTGTATCACGGGATCGAACCGGCGGCCGAGCGTTTGGCCAAAGGGAAGCCCGCCACGGGCACCGTGTATCTGCACGCTGCCCATCGGGGGAACTCTGTGATCATCGAAGTCGAAGACGATGGCGGGGGGTTGGATCTCGCCAAAATCCGAGCCAAGGCGGTCAAGCTCGGCTTGGTCCGCGCGGACCAGGTCCAGGCCATGTCCGATGCCGAAGCCCTCAAGTTCATCTTCGCTCCAGGGTTCTCGACGGCCGACAGGATCGGAGATCAGGCCGGGCGCGGCGTGGGGCTCGATGTGGTGAAACGCGTCATTGAAGGGATGAACGGGCACATCAATGTGGAATCGCTTCCCGGTGTCGGGACGAAGTTCACCCTGAACCTGCCGTTGACGTTGCTGATCGCTACGGCCTTGCTGGTGCGGGCGGGGAGCGAGCGCTATGCGATCCCGCTCCCGAGCGTGCGCGAGGTCACGATGCCCACCGTGACGACCATGCGACGAATGGGCGATCGCGCCGTGCTGCATGTGGGCGAGGAAGCGATCGAGGTGCACGCACTCCAGCATATACTCCGGGGCGAACAGGGACCGGTCGATATCGCCATGCCGATCGTGATCGTGCGCACCCTGGTCGGACCGATCGGATTGGCAGTCGATGAACTGTTGGGACGGCAGGAAATCGTGATCAAGACCCTGGGGACATTGAAGACGCTCGAACGGTCGGTATTCGGCGGGGCGACGATTGATCCAGAAGGGCGCGTCATTCTGGTAGTCGACCCGGGCCGCTTGATCGCCCGGGAATCGAGGGAACCGATGCCGCTCACCGCTGTGCAGGACCACGCGCTCTTGACCGACGGGACGATCGGCCAGGAGGTTGAGCAGAGTGAGGATGTGGGCGCTCCGATTCTGCTCATCGACGACTCGCTGAGCATTCGAAAATTCGTCGGGAAAATGCTGGAGAACGCCGGGTATCAGGTGGACACGGCCGTGGACGGCGAGGACGGTCTGAGAAAAGCCTCGGCGCGGTCCTACCGCCTGATCCTCACCGATCTGGAGATGCCTAAGCTCAACGGGTTTGAAGTGATCCAGTCGCTCCGGAGCCGTCCGCAGACGCAACAAACCCCGGTCGTCGTCATGACGACTCGGGCGGGAGACAAACATCGCCAGATGGCGATCAGTATCGGAGCGACGTCCTACGTGGCCAAGCCGGTCGAAGAACGGGCGCTCCTGCAGGAAGTCGAGCGGTGGGTTGGGCGCGCGCCGGCCGTTCGCAAGTAGCGGCATCGTTCGTGCCCGCGTCCGGACCACTACGGTATCGAAGAGTTTCGGACCGAAAATCATGTTATGAGTTTGCGCGGGCAACATGCGAGGGCGAGATCGTTGTCGCCCACCGTTCGATTCTTGATCGTCACAGTCGGGGGGGTGCATCTGGCTCTGCCCGCCGACCGAGTGCGAGGCTTGTTGACGACGGACGAAGCCGGCTCCGGCGATTCGGTGATCCTGCGCGGCGTCACCTACGCGGGCCTGGATCTGGCCGCTCGGCTTCGTCTACCGGCTGACGCCGAGGGACCGAATACCCGCGTCGTGCTCCTTGAGGAGGGACGGAGGCGAGGAGCGATTCACGCGGCTCATGTCCACGGGCTGATGGAGCTTGAACAGGCGCAGGTGATTCCGCTGCCGCGGCAGTTTCACGGCGAGGAACAGACCTGGTTTCGTGGGCTCGTGCTGTTTCAGCAGAGTGTGGCCTTGGTGCTCAATCCCGCGTGGGTGTTGGACGGTTGCGTAGCCGGCCACACTGTGGAGATCGAATATCCCCACAGTGGCACTCGGCAGTGGCGGCCGTCGGGCACCGTGTCGGCCGGAGGGCAGGCGACATCATGCTGAGGCTGTCGCTGGGGCGAAAACAGAAGAGCCACTCGCAGGCCTGCCACTTGCTCGTGTTTTCTGTAGGGGGACGTCGTTTGGCCGCGACAATCGAGGAGATCGCCAGGATTTCGGAGTGGAAAGGATCTATCCCAGTTCCGAGTCGGACGCCGTTTGTATCCGCCGTAGTACGGAACCACGATGAGATCCTCCCTGTCTTCAATCTGGCCGAGTTGTTCGGCGTCTGCGTGCAGGGAGAGAATCCCTTCTGCATCACGGCGAAGCACCCCAGCGGCTCGATGGCCATCTGTGTCGACGGAGACATGCCGATTCTGCAGACGATCGACAGAGTTCGGATTCAGCCGTATCGAGACGGGGAATTCGAGGCGGTGGGCAGTTTTGCGAATGGATCCGATGAAATTCCAATCATTTCATTCGCACACCTTTGCTCTGCATAGCGGGGTGGTGCGGGATCGGGCAGCGTAGAAAGGGAGCAGATATGCCGAAGATTCTGGTGGCGGACGACAGTATCGCGGTCCGGAAGGTGGCCGAGCGGCTCTTGACTGAAGCGGGGCTCAGGGTCGCACTGGCTGCGAACGGTGAAGAGGCGTTGGCCTACCTCTCTAAAGAACGGCCGGACGTGATCGTATCCGATGTGATCATGCCGGACAAAAGCGGGTACGAAGTCTGCGCCTTTGTGAGAGGGAATGCGTCGCTGGCGAATACGCCGGTCCTGCTGATCTCGGGGATCGTTAACGACGAAGTGACGAAACAAGCCGAGTCGTGCCATGCCGACGGCGTGCTCAAGAAGCCGTTCCAGGGCACCTCGCTCAAGGACCGGGTCATGGAGTTGCTGGCCAAGCGCGAGGACACCGCTCCGGTCGCAAGACCGGTGGCGGGTGCTCCGGCCACCGCCGCGCCGTCCCCGGCTCCGGTCGTCGATGCCACGGGAGGCACCCGCATCAGTGGGGAGGAACTCGAAACCTATCGGCAGGCCGTCGCGAAGCAAAATGAGTTGCAAGCAGAACTGGAGGCGGAGCGGAGCCGCTCCGCCGAATTGGCCAAGCGCGCCGGAGCACTCGAGGGCCAGACGGCCCGGATTCAGGAGCTGACGGCTCAACTGGAAGCGGAACGGGAACGGTCTGCGGGTCTGGCCGCGCAAGCGGCGATGGGCGAACGGCTCGCCGGTCGGGTTCAGGAACTGGAGCGGGCATTGAAATCCGAGCAGGACCTCACCGCAAAACTGAACCAGGAAGCCCAGGGCCTGAAGAGCGCACAGAGTAAAGTATCGGAGCTCGAAGCGACCCTCAATGCCGAACGCGCCGCTGCGGCGCAACTGGTGGCGCAGCTCACCGAACTAGAAAATGCTGCCGCCCGGGCAAAAGACCTGGAGACCAAGGTGGCTCAGGAGGAGCGTCGGGCTTCAGAGGTGGAGCAGCAGGCGAAGGAGACCGAAGCGGCGCTGGCCGTCGAGCGAGCGCGCGTCGGAGAGGTGAGCGGGAAGCTGGCGGAAACGGAACGGCGCGTGCAGGAGCTCGAGAGTCGGTTGGCCGCGGAGCACCAAAAAGCGGCTGAAATCGCCAGCCGGTTGAACGAACTCGAGCGCACCGCCGGCAAGGTTCAAGAAATGGAGGCGTTGCTCGCTGCCGAACGGGATCGCAACGAGTTGCTTGCGCGACGAATCTCGGAAACCGAGCAGGCTGCCGCGAACGCCACGAAGCGGTTCGAGGATATGGCGCGCAAGCTGGGGGAAATTGCCGGCTTGGCCTCGCAACTCGGGAGTGGGAACACCCGGTCCTAACGCGATCGCGGGGGCTGTTCGCATGACGAGGACTTCCCAGAGGAACCAAGACCGATGGCCGTCGATGCCGACGATGCGTTCCAAAAAGAGCTGATCGACCTCTTCGTGCAAGAGGCCCATGAGTGGCTCCAACAGATCCATGTCGCCCTCGATGAGCTGCAGCAGGGGCCTGCTCCCGATCGCCACATCAAACTCGCCCAGACCATCAAAGCGGGGCTGGCCAACCTCGGCGGGTCGGCCGCGACCATCAATCTGAGCGACGTCGAACGGGCGAGCTTCTCGGCGCTGCCGTTCGTCGAAGCCGTGCAGGACCCAGCCGCAGCGCTTTCCCCCAACGACTTTCTCGCGCTGTGCAGACAACTCGGGCACATCCATACGGCGCTCACTCGGGCAACGGGCGTGACGTTCGCGGCAGAAAGCGCTGCGGCTGATACCATGTCCGTGACGATCCCGGCCGAAAACCTCCTGGCCGCTTTACACCGACTGCAGGAGCGGCAGACCAGTGCCGGGTCAAGCCGGCGCAATCTGGTGCAGACGGTCATTGCGCAGGTCGAGGGGCTGATTCATAGCGGAGTGGGGCAATGCGACGTCTCGTCGATGCGAGAGTTTCTTGAACGGTACGGAAAGGCCGAGCAGGCGTTTCTCGAATCGGTCCAGCAGCAACTACCCGCCATTGTCGAAGGCATCGCCCAGCTCAAGGCCGGCGCGGTGAACGGGAATCTCCCGCACGAACGGTATCAGTCGCTGATCGAGCAGGTGGCTCACTTGTGGTCGGCGGCGCAACAGGTCAGTGCCTCACAGGCGATGACGTTCTTCATGGGGTTGCACAGTTTTCTCACGATGGCTTCGGAGCGGCGAATCGACATTGCGGCCAAGAAATACGACGCAGTGGAGGCTCGGTTGCGAGAGGTCGTGGAGATCATTCAGGCCTGGGTGGAGAACGGCCGGACGGAGCGATCGGAGATCGGCGCCGTTCTTCCCAATCAGGCGTGAACCGACTAGACCGCACCGAATGGCGCGCGCGTGTGACCGAGGAACGTACGATGCTGACGAGGCCGATAGTCGAACCGATCCGAGAGATCGAGCCGATACCCGCGAGCGCGTACGAGGGGCATTGGGGACTTTCGCTCCGTCCGTTCGAAAACGTGCCCGACCCGCGATTTTATGTGCCGTCGGCGCAGCATGAGGCGGCGAGGGAACGAATCCTTTACGGCATTCACGGGAGGAAGGGTCTCGTGATGCTGACGGGAGAGATTGGAAGCGGAAAGACCCTGATGAGTCGCTCGTTGATCCTCAGTCTCCCGCCGTCACGGTTCGACGTCGGACTGGTTGCGAACCCGTCCGTTTCGGGCGACGAGTTTCTCGGAGAGATCCTCTTCCAGTTGGGACTCGAGGGAGCGGGGAGTAAAACCGAGCAGTTGCGCCGGTTGAACGAGCGCCTTCTGGCAAACTATCGCCGCGGGGTAGATACCGTGGTGGTGGTGGATGAGGCCCAGGCCATTCGCGATGAGCAGACATTCGAGGATCTGCGGCTGCTGAGCAACTTTCAGCTCAACGACCGATTTCTGATGACGATCGTGCTGCTCGGCCAACCGGAATTACGGGCGCGCGTGGCGCAGATTCCGCAACTGGCTCAACGCATCGCCGTGCGCTATCATCTCGAGCCGTTCGACAGAACGGGGACGAAGGCGTACATTCGCGGCAGGATGGCGGCCGCCGGATGTCAGCGCGATATCTTCTCGTCGGGCGCGATAACGATGATCTATACCGAAACCGGGGGCGTGTGTCGGCTCATCAATTCGCTGTGCGATCTGTGCCTGCATGTTGGGAGCATGATTGGAGCCCGTCGTGTCGGAAAGGGGCTGGTCCGGCAGGTGGTCGCCTATTCGTAACCTCGGCGGAGTGTGAGGGGAAAGGGTTGGATTGCAGATGAATTGGTACCGGGAAACCGAGGCTGAGCTGGTCGAGCTGGCTGCCGCCGTGCAAAGTCAGCGTCCGATCCGTCTTGGGCGGCTGGAGTCGTCGGCGAAGGAGCTGGTTTCGCTGCTCAAGCGCAATGACGAATTGGTCGTCGAAGCTCTCTCCAATCCGTCCGGCTCTCCGCTGATCACCAATCTGCTCAACGTCGCCATTCTGGGAACGAAGGTCGGAATCGGGCTGGGCTACTACGGCGGAGAACTGGAACGGCTCGCTCTTGCCGGGCTCGTGCACGATATCGGTTTGTTCGCCGTTCCTCAGTCTCTGGTAACTAAGACCGGCCGATTGACTCAGGACGAAAGGAGTCTCATCGAGCAACACCCCGAGCGAGGGTGCCAGGTGATTCACCGGGCCGGAGAGGAATATGAGTGGCTGGCCCAGGTAGTACGGCAAGCCCATGAACGGTCAAACGGCCAAGGCTATCCCAACAGACTCAAGGGAAGACAGATTAGCGAAATGGCGCAAATCCTCGGTGTCGTTGACGTGTTCGACGCCCTGGTCAGCCAGCGTCCCTATCGCCGTCGGCTGTTGCCTCACGAAGCCGTGCGGGAGCTCCTCGTCGCCGAACGCGCCACATTTCCCCGCGAAATTCTCAAGGCGCTGGTGGAACAACTGTCGGTCTATCCGTTGGGGACGTCCGTGCGCTTGACGACCGGAGAGGTGGGCACGGTCGTGAGCGTCAACAGCCGCTGTCCCCTTCGACCGGTCGTGCGGGTGAGTGAGGAGGCGGCGACCGAGGGCGCCGGCGCGCGACTGGTGGATCTGAGTCTGACTCCGCTCGTGTCGATCGTCGAAACGGTGGATGCACCGGTCGTAGGCCGTGTGACGTTCGGGGAAACGCAGAAGAAACCGGAGGGACAGCCGGTTCCTGGCGCGGCGTCGGACAACTTCACCGCCTTGCTCGAGAGCCTCGACGCGATTGCGTCCGCGATCCAGGGCGTGGTCGAAACGAGAATCACGGCTCTGAAACAATCGGAACGGCCGGAAGATCGGCAACGGAACGATCAGCCGTCGCGGCCCCTGCCTTCCGACCGGCTCGATCAGGGTTTCAAAAAGGAGATCGTCGGATTGTTCGCGCTCGAGGCGCGCGAATGGCTGGCTCAAATCGAAACGGCATTAACCCAATTGGGAACGGGTGTCGACGGACCGGTCCGGGCGAAGCTCTACGGCCTCATCCTGATCGGTATCACGAATCTGGCCAAGTCGGCATCGACCGTGCAACTCGGCGAGATCGAAGCGATGGCGTCGAACCTTCTGCCGCTGCTCCGCGACGTCGGCGGAGCCGACGCGCAGTCGTTACAGGAGAAGCTCCGACCGCTTCAACTGGGTCTCGATAAGATCGCAACCGCCGTGCGCCGCTTGGCCGAAGGACCGTCTGCGGAACACGCCGAGATCGATCGCGGCGGGAACCACCGTCCACAAGCGGAGGACGAATCGGGTGAAGCGGCGCCCGGCCCGACGTCGCGCGCGGTCGCGTCGTCGGTTGGTGAGCCGGAGCCGATTCGCTCGACCCTGCCGCTGCTCGAAGCGCTCCGCGAGCTGCAACAGGCCCGGGCGCGCTCGCTTCAGCCGGCGCGGGACGTTCTCGATGCGGTCATTCAGCGCGCCGAACAGGAAATGGGCCAAGATCCGACGCGCGTCGATGTCGGGACGATCGAGCGGATTCTGCGCGATCTCGATCGGTTGGACGAGGAATTCTTGAGGGAGGTCCATGAACGCATTCCTGCGATGACCGAGTTGCTCGGGGCTTTGCGTGAGAGGAGTGCCCCGGATTTCGTGACGGCTTCGCAGTTGGACCCGATTCTCGGGCACGTCGAGGCGTTGCACGACTTCGCGAAGACGATCAATGCAGCGACCATTCTCATGTTCCTGCAGGGTCTCAAGTCGTTTCTGGCCTCGATGGCCTACCGGAAGGTAGACAGCCTTCCTCAGCGGCTGGAAGCGATCGAGCTTCGTCTCAAGGCTCTGGTCCCGATGGCCGAGCAATGGGTGGCACTCGGCCGGCTCGAACGGGCCGCGATCGAGGAAATTCTTCCCGCGTGAACATCGCTAACTCGAAGGCGCGGCCCATTGGGCGGACTTCGCATAAGAGATTGATTTCCTGAAGCCACCCTATACGTTGTGGTCTCCTCTTTTCTCTCCCCAATTCGCTCCATCACCATGAAAATCTTGGGAAAGTTCTGCCTAAGAATTGGGCAGAGAGGTTGAGATCGCTGTGTGACACACAGGTTACGAGTCATCCACATGGATATCCACAGGCGACACACAGATTTTGGGGATAGGGCATTGTAGCGCGGTAGAAGCAGAACCTCGAAGCTGCCGCAAGGACGCGGCCGGCGACGTGTCAGGAAAAGAATTTGATCTTCTACGGCGAGGAAGGAGCGTCGCCGATGAAATTTGATAGAGCACAAAAGGCGAATCACGAGAGTAAGAGTGAACCGCAACGTCGCTGAATGCGATCGTCGTTTGAGGGAGATAAAACCGAGGCCCCAGGCGCAGAAAATAACAATACGGTTGCGGCGAACTTCCCTCGTTAAGCACGTTCGGATTTGGGTTCAATGTTGTACAGCTTGCGGCCCGCCTGCACATCGCTATAATGCCGGGCAGGTACAAGATTTGACTGCGGATCGGGGGCGGAGTGTGTGGCCAAGCTGATCGCTGTGCAGACACCGGAAGAGGTTCACCGGCTGGCGCGGGACTATGTGAAGTCGTACATCCTGTTCCCCTCCGGCTTGGTCGGACTGATCTGTCTGGTCGGCGGGGTCGGCGGCTTAGGGTATCAACTGATGGCCGCCGACACCTACACATGGGCGACGTTCTATCAAAGTTCTGGCTTGCTTCTGCTCGGCGGGGTCATCGGCCTGGCGCAAACGCGGTATCAGCAGTTCCTGCTGAAAGCGTTTCCCGATGTCCTTGCGGCCCGGATGAGGGCGGCGTCGATGAAGCGGGGAAGAAAAAAGAAGGGGCACGCCTCGCCCCCGCCGATCATGCATCCTGGACGCGCGTTCGTTCCGGTAGCCTATGCAACCGGCGGCACGGTGCTCGTCGCGAGCGCGCTGGCTGCTTCCCTCTACGGACAGGTGCACCCCCTTCCCGCCCTGTTGTTGCCCTGGGCGGGATTCTATTGGGCGCGGCTGTTCTTCTGGCGCAAAGTGGTAAGCTAATCCGTTACGGAGTTGCCGGACGGGTGGACGGTTTCCGGGGCGATCCAGCCGGCCGTTTCTTCCGGCTTGTTTCGAGCGCGGCGACGCGCTGCTCCAGGTTCCGCACAAGCTGGCGCAATTCGGGAAGGCGGGGAATCACGGCTTGCGCCTTCATCCAGGTTTCATGCGGCATCACCGGCGCCCCCGACACGATCTGGTTCGGTTCCAAGCTGCGATTGACTCCCGCCCTCGCCGCAATCATCACCTGGTCTCCGATGCGAAGATGGTCGGCAAGACCGGCTTGTCCGCCGATCATGACATGATGCCCGATCGTCGTGCTGCCGGCGATGCCGACCTGGGCCACGACGATGGAATGTTCTCCCACCGTCACGTTGTGCGCGATTTGCACAAGGTTATCCACCTTGGTGCCTCGCTTGATGACGGTATTGCCGAGAGTCGCGCGATCAACGGCGACGTTGGCCCCCAGCTCGACGTCGTCCTCCACGATGACGCCGCCGAGCTGGGGAATTTTGTGGTGGCGCCCCTCATGCTGCACGTAGCCGAAGCCGTCCGATCCGATCACGGTCCCGCTGTGGACAATGACGCGTGCGCCGAGCGAACAGCCTTCGCGGACGACCACGTTGGGATAGAGGATCGAATCGTCGCCGATGCAAGAATCCGATCCGATAAAGACTCCAGGGTACAACGTCACGCGCGCGCCGATCGTGACGCGATCGCCGACGGTGACGAACGGCCAAATGGAGACGTCCGGCCCGATGGTGACGTCGATGCCTTTGACCAGATCACCGGAGATGCCGCGAGGAGCCGCCGGGCGAACGAAAAACCTCTGGGCCACTTGCACAAATGCCAGCAAGGGGTTGGTGACGACGATCTGCGGAGCCTTCAGTTCGGGCATATGGCGGTGAACGAGCAGGGCGCCGGCCCGGAGATCGCCCGGATTCTTAAGAGCTCTGTCGCTCGCAATGAACGACAGGGCCCCGGGCTTCGCGTCGTCGAGGCCGGCTAGCGCCGATATCCTGACCGCTCCGTTCCCGTGAAGCGTGCCGCCGACCAGCCGATGAATGTCGGACAGCGTGATGGACAGCGGGGATTCCTGAAGAACCATCGGACCGTCAGCCTCTCTTCTTTTTCGGTTCCGGCGCCACCTTCTTCTTGGGAGCCTTCGTTGGAGCGGGGTGGGCCTGGCCCAGGCGCCGCTCCACGTACGCGGCTACGGCCCTCACCGTGGTGAGGGCCGGCAAATCCTGATCAGGAATCTGGATGTTGAAGGTCTCCTCGATCTTGTACAAGAGCTCGATGACGGCCATGGAGTCGAGACCGAGGTCGTCTCGCAAGTGATCAGTGTCCTTGATGGAAGCCGCATCTCGCTTCAGATAGTCGGCGAGGGCGTGAATGATTTGGGACACAATCGCACGGTCGGTCATCGGTCACGTTCCTTGGTGGTGAAGCGTTAGGCGGCGAACTTCTTGAGCACGACCGCCGCGTTGTTGCTGCCGAACCCGAAGGCGTTCAAGAGGGCGGCGCGGATCTTTCGCTCCTGTGTCGATCGACTGATGCCGCCCAGGCGACAGGCAGGATCGGGATCGTCGTAGTTGGCCGTCGGATGCACCTGCCCCGTGTGGATCGAGAGGGACGAGGCCACCGCGCCGATTGCTCCGGCCGCTCCCAGCGTGTGGCCGATGAGCGATTTGGTGGCGTTGACGGCGATCTTGTCCGCTCGGGTTCCGAACAGATGCCGGATCGCTTTAGACTCCACGGCGTCGCCGATCGTCGTGGAGGTGGCGTGGGCGTTGATGTAGTCCACTTGGCTCGGGGAGACGTCGGCTGTCCGGAGCGCAAGCTTCATCGTCGTGGCGACTTCTTCTCCGTCCTCGCGGGGAATGACCATATGGTAGGCCTCGCTCGTCGCTGCATAGCCGGCGAGCTCGGCGTAAATGCGCGCCTTGCGTCGTTTGGCGTGGGCCAGCGACTCTACGATCAAGGCGCCCGCCCCTTCGCCCATGACGAACCCGTCGCGGCCCAAGTCAAAGGGGCGCGACGCGCGTTCCGGCTGATCGTTGTACTTGGTGGACAAGGCGCGCAGCGAACAGAATCCGGCAAACACCAACGGCGTGATGCTCGCGTCGGCTCCGACGGTGATCATGACGTCGGCCTGGCCGCTTCGGATAGTGTGCAGCGCCTGACCGAGCGCATGGGCGCTCGATGAGCAGGCCGTCGAGATGGTCAGGTTCGGCCCTTTGGCCCCGTAGGCCATCGCCACGATCCCGGACGCCGAGTTCAACGTGATGACCGGAATGAAGTTCGGATGCACGCGGTGGGGTTTCTGTTGCTGGTAGAGTTGGGTGATCTCGCGCTCACCCATGACCATGCCGCCCATCCCAGCGCCCACGATGACGCCGACCCGGTGGGGCGCTTCTTTTTTCATCACAAGATCGGCATCCGCAAGGGCTTCCTTAACGGCGATCAGGGCGAACTGCGCATACCGATCGACGCGGTCCGCCTGGTTGGGAGGGAGGTACTGCTCGGGCGAAAAGTTACGAATCTGTCCCGCGATTTTCGAGCGGTAACTCTCCAGAGGGAACGGGTCGAAGGACCGGATTGCGGAGACGCCGGAGCGTCCGGCCAACGCGGATTTCCAAAACTCGCTGACCCCGATCCCGATCGGAGAGACGACCCCGAGGCCGGTGATGACGACGCGGGACGGCACGTAACGCGATCCTCCCCACATGCTGTGCTGCGCTTCTACTTACCGGAAGGCCTACGAGCAGTCAACTCCGGATGCCTTCGGCGCAGCATCCCGTCAGTAGCGGACCTTGAGCAACAAGTACAACCCGAAACTGGCGAACAGCAAATTGGCCATCCAGCCGGCCAGCGGGGGGGCCAGCACTCCCCCGCGTCCGAGCGCAATGGCGATGGAATGGGTGGCCCAGTAGCAAAATCCCACCGCCAGGGCCTGGCCGATGCCGATGGCCATGCTCCCCCCGCGCACTCCGCTCCGCCGCAGACTCAATGCGATGCCCACGAGCACCATAATGATGGTGACGAACGGGAACGCCAGGCGGGCATAGTAGTCGGTGAGCAGCCGGGCGAAGGACACATCCTCGTGTCGGAACCGGTTGACATAGTTGCGGATTTCCCGGACGGTCATCGTCTCCGAATCGCCGGTAAGCGACGTGGAGAAGTCGTCCGGAATCAGCGGAATGTCCACGAACTGCTGGCCGAACGCCATCACGTCCACCGTTGCGTCGGGATGAAACCGTCGCTGATAGCCGTTCGCAAATACCCAGCCCTGTGGCGTGTAACGCGCTTCGGCCGCTTCGGTCATGCGATCGAGACGGAAGGCAGAGTCGAAATGGTAGAGATGCACGCCGCGCAACGTGTGTCCGTCCAGGTCGATCTCGTTGATCTGCATCAGCGCGTCCGCGCCGATGCGGACCCAGGGCTGCGGAGCCTTGACCGTCAGGGGGAGCGGTTTCTTCTCGATCTGCATCAACCGGATTTCCTCAGCCCATTCCGAGGCGCGCGGGATGACCGTCGAGCTGAACAGCAGGAGGACCAAGGCGACGCCGGTGGCGAACACCAGGAAGGGCGAAGTCATCCATCCGAGGCTGATCCCGCAGCTGCGCATGGCGGTGATCTCGTTGCTCCGCGAGAGCAGTCCGAGAGTCAACAGCGTGGCCATCAGAATGGCCAGCGGGGCGATCTGGAACGAAATACCGGGGATCTTCAGGGCGAAGTATGCGAGCATCGGGAGCGTGCTGGCGTCGTAGCGCAAGAATCGGCGCACCTTCTCGAAGAAGTCGATCACCAGATAGATCGTCAGAAGCCCGGCGAAACACATCAGGAAGATCTTGGCATATTCGCGCAGAATGTAACGGAAGAGGATCGTCATGGGGCTACCGGCGGCTCATGATGAGGAACAAGGCGACGGTGATCAGTGCGAACAGACCGTTGGGGGCCCACGCGCCGGCGAACGGCGGAATGACGAGAGTCGTTACCAGAAATTCACAGGCGACGTTCAGCACGTAGTAGGCCACGACGATCAGGACGCCGACGGCGAACCCGCCGATGCGGCCGGACCGCTTCGACACGATGCCGACGGGGACGCCGAGGAGACAAAAGACAAGCGAGGCCGTGGGAAAGGCCAGATCTTTGTAATACTCCGTCAAGCGCCTGAGCGCCGTAGGGTCTTTGCCCTGCGACCGTTGGAGCTCCGCCATGATCGCCTCGTACGTCGGGCGCTCCTCCTTCGCCGCATAGCCGCTCTGGCTCAGATTCAATCGGAGGTCGTAACTCGTGAAGGAGATCTGCTGGTATTGATCGACCTGATCCGGTCGGGTGTGAATGACGCCGTTGAGCAGCCGCAAGGCCACCTGGTCGTTGGCCGGGTCCATCACGACGTGATAACGCTCCGCGACGATCACGCGCGGCTCTTCCGCGTTTCGCTCGTCCGACACGAAAACACCCTTGGCGTCCTGGCCGCGTCCGCCGTCCTGCACGTAAATCGTCATACGGGGAATCGGCTCGTTGAAGGTCCCCCGCTCCAGCGCAAGGACGAGCTGATCCCTGAGCAAATTCAAGGCGACCTTCTTGAGGTTCACCGAGCTCCATGGCTGCCCCCATTGCGAGAGCACCAGGGTCAGGGCGAACACCGACAGCGCGAACAGGAACACGGGCTGCGTGAGCCGGAACAGGCTGAGCCCTGCGGCGCGCATCGCTACCAGCTCCTTGTCGAACGACAAGCGTCCGAAGGCGGTGATCGATGCGACGATGCCGGCGATCGGCAGCGTCAGCACGAGAAATGACGGAAGGAGAATGGCAAACACCTTGAACACCGACCAGAGCCCGACGCCCTTCGAGACGAACAGCTCGACGAGGCGCAGCAGTTCTTTCGTGAGCATCACGAAGCAGAGGGCGCCGAGACTCAGGCCGAACGGGGAAAGCAGCTCGGTAAAAATATAGCGATCGAGTAGCGTACGTAAGATCACGGGATTTTTCGATAGACAAAGCTTTTCGACACTATAGGGGAGTCCCCCCACCTTGTAAACCGCAGGATCGAATCCTTCGCGCTAAAGAATCGCTTGACATGATCGAAGCGCTATGTTACATGCCAGCGCGATTTTTACTCCACGATGGGTTCCGTGAGCGATTCACCACTCCTGCAGGTGCCCTTCGAGTTCACCCGTCCCATCCGTGTCTTTTTTGGCATTCATACGTTCCCATATACGATACGGCTTTTTGGGCCGGCTACGTAACTGCGCGTGGTCGATGAGGAAAGGAGGGGTTTTGTGAAGACAAAAGGGACGGTCAAGTGGTTCAATGATCGGAAAGGGTTCGGATTCATCCGACTCGACAGTGGCGAGGATGTCTTCGTGCACTATTCGGCCTTGCAGGGCGAGGGCTTCAAGACGCTGAAGGAAGGCGAGAACGTCGAGTTCGACATCGTGCAGGGAGCCAAAGGGCCCCAGGCGGCCAACGTGTTGAAAACGGCTGTCCCCGCTTCGTAAGCGGCGGTCGTAGAGAGCGGTCACCGTGCCGGGTCTGTCCTCCACCGGATGGCAGGCCCGGTTTTTTTTGCCCCGCGAAGGCGTCATCGTCCGATTCCCGCATTTCCTGGACAAAACCCATTGATACTGTTAGCGTTTGCCTATTCTCAGGCAGAGAGGTGTGTCTTGCCCGCTGACCGCAGCAAAGTCCTCCAACAAGCCCAGTTCCTCGCTTCGCGTGGACAGTACGACGCGGCCATCGCCGAGTGGAAGAAACTGGCGGCGGAGGCGCCCAACGATGGCAGCATTTACAACTCGATCGGCGACCTCCATCTGAAACGGAATGCCTCGTCGGAAGCCATCACGGCCTTTCTCCAGGCGGCCGCCGCCTTCCGTGCGGAAGGTGCAACACTCAAGGCCATCGCCGCGTATAAGAAGGTGCTCAAGGTCGACCCGACCCGGTACGAAGTCTACCGACATCTGGGCGATCTGAACGCTGAGCGTGGGCTCTTGAGCAGCGCCGTCCAGGACTACCTGACGCTCGGAAAGTATTATCTGAAAGAGCGAAAAGGCAAGGAAGCGCTCGAGATTTATAAGAAGATCATCAGCCAGGATCCTTCCAATCTCGACGCCCAGCAGCGGGTCGCCGAGCTGTGTGTGCAGGAGAACCTGCAGGACGAAGCCACTAAAGTGTACCTGCAACTGGGGCGCGAGCGGTCCGCGCAGGGACGGTACGACGAAGCCAGGGATGCCTACCTGGCCGTGCTCCGGATCGATCCCAACAACAGCGAAGCGATGCAATTCGTCGACAGCGTGAAGAAGGGGGCGACCGGCGCATTCAAGGCGCTGAAGACGGGGGCCCCTCCGGCTTTGCAGAAGTCTTCGGAGCCGATCGATCTGTTGGCCGAAGCCACGAGGCGGATCGAGGAGAAACAATATGCCGGAGCTGAGGCCATCCTCAATCAGATGCTCACGCGGGAACCGGGAAACCCGCAAGTGTGCCAGTTGCTGGCCCGGCTGCATTTGCAGCGGGGAGACATTCAGGTGGCCCTGGGCGAATATCGGTTCCTCGCAGGGGCCGCGTTGCGCGCGCAAGACTATATTTTGGCGGAATCGCTGATCGGGGAATTTCTGGCGGCGGAACCCAACTCCGTGCCGTTGCTGGAATTGTACGGCAAGCTCTGCGAAGAGAAAGGCGACCGGACGGCCGCGGCCCAGCAATATGCCAAAGCCGTCGAATTGTTGTTGGACCATCCGGAGCCGGGGATGGAAAGCCTCCATGAAGAGTTATTCGAGAAAGTGAAGTCGCTGGCTGCGGACAGCGACTTGGTCGCTCGGCTCGCGGCCAGGATTTTGGGCGAGCCGGTACCGGAAACCGAATCCAAAACCGCGGAGCCGTCCAGCGAATGCGTCCGGCAGGAGTCGGTGATCGAAGCGGTTGAGGGCGCGCCGGCAAACGGGTTTTCAATCCGTGGCGCCGAGCCCGACGACCTATGGACCACAACGTCGAAACCTCGGGCGGACCACGAGCGCCATTTTTCACTGGTCGATGCGGCTCCGGACAGCGACGGGTCGGTAGGCGGCGGCACTCGTCGGATTGAACATGAGTTCTCGCTGGCCAATGCCACGCCGGACGGCCACGGGCTGCGAATGTGCGAACCAGCCGCGTCGAAGGCAACCGATCCTCTTGAGAAGGCCACGTTGCACGGGGAGCCGGTCGCGGTGGCTGCCTCTGCCGATTCGCCATCGCAGGAGACTGTCGCGGATCCCGTCCGTCAGTCTCCTTCTGAAGAAGCGGTTTCGACGGCGCCCATGGCGATGGTGGAGCCGGCGGGCGATTATGACGCACACTTTGCGCTCGGCGTGGCCTTTAAAAACATGGGGCTCTATGCGGAAGCGAAAGAAGAATTTGAAGTTTCAAAACGAGCCGATGCGTTCTATCTCGATTCCTGCCTCATGATGGCGCTGTGTTTGAAAGAGGAGCACGAGCTTGGACTGGCCATTCGCGGGCTCGAGGCCGTGTTGGCGGATCCCCGATGCGAAGGGGCGAAGGGCCAGGCTATCCGCTATGAACTGGGGTTGCTCTACGAGGCGGAAGCGCAGTGGGAGAATGCCGCCAGGACCTTCCAGACCATTCCCTCCTTTCACGACGTTCCGCAGCGACTGGAATCGCTCAAAGAGCGAGCGCGCCCGGCCTTCCGGCTTGCGATCTGATCGGCCGGTCATCCGACCCGATTCGGCGCAGGTTGTCCGCTCAGGACGGCCGCGATATTCTCCAAACAGATCAGCCCCATCCGCACCCGTGTTTCCTGAGTGGCCGAACCCAGGTGCGGAAGCAGGACCACATTCGGCAGCTCGGCGAGCCCCTCCTCCATCGACGGTTCCCGCTCATAGACATCGAGCCCCGCTCCGGCGATCGTTCCGGACCGAAGGGCGCGGACTAGGGCCGCTTCGTCGACGACCGGCCCGCGCGACGTGTTGATGAGGATGGAGGAGGACTTCATGGAAGCCAATTCGGGTGCTCCGATCAAATGACGTGTTGAATCGGTCAGCGGGACGTGCAGGGACACGAAGTCTGATCGCCGTAACACTTCATCGATCGGAAGCTGCATCCAGGCCGGCGCTCCGGTCGGCGACGGACAGGCGCCTCGACCGGTATAGACCACGGGCATGCGAAACCCGACGGCCCGTTGCGCAACGGCCCGGCCGATCCGACCCATGCCCACGATCCCCAGAGTTTTTCCCGTGACATCGGTTCCCAACATCTGGGTCGGGGCCCAACCGGGCCATGTGCCGGACCGCATCCACCGATCCCCTTCGACCACGCGGCGCGCGACCGCCAAGAGCAGCGCCCAGGTCAGGTCTGCCGTCGCGTCGGTGAGCACGTCCGGCGTATTCGTCACCACGATGCCGCGTCGGCTTGCCGTGGTGACGTCGATGTTGTTGTATCCCACCGCGTAGTTGGCCACGATCTTCAGTCGGGTGGTCTCCGACAAGACCGTTGCGTCGATGCGATCCGAGAGCGTGCAGATCGCCGCGTCGGCTTCCGCGAAGCCTCGGCGCAGTTCCTCGGGGGTGGCCTGCCGGTCGGCCGGCTCGTTGAGCAGTCGATAGCGCTGCCGAACGGCCGCCATGACCGGTTCCGGCAGCATGCGGGTGACGTAGAGCGAGGCACGGTCCATCGTCATCTCCAACACGATCGGCATTCTAGGAGATTCAGAGCATGCTCACAACCGTGCTCTTGTTCTTCGCGTCGCCCAACGACTAGAATGCACCACGGACCGATGATGTCTGCCCCCACGCTTATCTTTCCCGACCGTTCGCGCGCGATTGCGGCGGATCTTCGGGCCCGCCTCGGTCATGAAAAGGTCAAAGACGATGGTCCTACCAAGACGGCCTACGCCGTAGATGCCGGCATCTATCGCATGGAGCCGGCGGCGGTCGTGCTGGTTGAATCTGAAGACGATATCGCGGCCACGATCCGCTACGCGGCGGCTCGGGGCATCCCGCTGACGCCGCGAGCGGCGGGCACCAACCTTACCGGCTCCGCCATCGGCTCCGGCATCATTTTGGACGTCTCGCGGTTGAACCGGATTCTTGAAGTCAATCGGGAAGAAAAATGGGCGCGCGTGCAGCCGGGGGTGGTGCTGGCCGAGTTGAACAAACGCTTGGCACAGCAAGCCTTGCTGTTCGGTCCGGACCCCTCCAGCGGCGACATGTGCAAGTTGGGTGGCATGCTTGCGAACAATTCGTCCGGACCGCACACGTTGCGGTACGGCGCGGTGAAGCACAATGTCCGCAGTCTGCGCCTCTGTCTGGTCACTGAGCAGTGGTTGGATGCGCGCTCCTATGGATTGAATGAACCGGTCCTGGCAGGACTGCTGGCCACGGTGCCGGCGCTCCGCGAGGTGTTGATCCTGGCGCAGACGCACGCCTCGTTGATCGCCGCCAAGAAGCCGGCCGTCAGCAAGAATAGCTGCGGGTACAACCTCTTCGATCTGGCGGACGGTCTGGCGGCGGGCCGGTTCGACTTGCCAAAGCTCTTCGTGGGGAGCGAAGGCACGTTGGGCGTCGTCAGCGAGGCAACGGTGAACCTGGTCGACAAGCCGAAGGCGACGCTGACCGCCTTGATTCATTTCTGCCATCTGGAAGAGGTGGGCGAAGCGGTACCGCGGCTGCTCGCTCTGGAGCCGAGCGCGCTCGAGATCATGGACGCCAACACCCTGGATCTCATCGGGCGACACACGCACGGGATTCCGGCGGACGCGGCCGCCACCTTGTTGATCGAGCTGGATGCCGATTCGTTCGAGATGGATCTCCAGGGGCTGGCCGACCGCATGGCCGCAGCCTGCAGGGCCTATAAGCTCGCTGCCGAACCGGCGCTGGCATTCGATCAGGAACGCCGGGAGCGACTGTGGAAAGCACGGAAGGCGCTGTATCCCACCTTGTATCGATTCGATTCGCGAAAGAAGCCGATCAATTTCGTCGACGATGTCGTCGTGCGGGCGGAACGGATCAGTGAACTGATCCGCTACCTGGAGGAGTTCTTTGCGGGACAGCGGGTACCGGTCGCGATTTTCGGCCATATCGGGAACGGGAACGCCCACATCGTGCCGTTGCTCGATCTGAACGACCGGACCGACTTCGAGAAGATGGTTCACGCCTATCATGAAATTCATTCAACCGTATTGTCGCGGTTCGGCGGGTCGATCTGCGGCGAGCACGGTGACGGGCGAGTGCGGGCCGAGTACGTCAGAAAAATGTTCGGCGATGACCTGTATGGACTGTTCGTCCAAGTGAAGCGCGCGTTCGACCCTTCGAATGTCCTCAATCCCGGCGTCAAGATCAGCGATCGGCCCTTCACGGACCACATCGACTACACGCGGTTGTCCAAGCCCTGCGCGACATGCGCCAAGTGCAACTCTGTGTGTCCGGTGTACGACGTCTTTCAATCGGAGGATATGAGCTCGCGCGGCTGGTTCGAGATCGTGACCGCCAAGGATTACAGCTACCTCAATTCCAAGCGCGTGGTGGAAGCCTGCCTGAATTGCAAATCCTGTCGGATCATCTGTCCGGCCGGTGTGGATGTGTCGGACCTTATCTTGCAGAAGCGGGCGGAGCACCCCAATCGTCTGGCCGGGTGGGTCTTCCGGCTGCAGGCGAAGGGCGAACCGTTCGAGTCGTTCCTGCGGTTTCTGGGGAGGACGCAGCGGTTCTGGGATCGTCCGGTTCCCAGACGGCTGCTGGACTGGCTGACCAGACCGGTGATGAGGACCCTGGCCCAAACCTCCCGGCTGCCCCATGAATTGCGGCTCCCAAAGTTCGCGGTGCGGCATCTGCGGGAACGCTATCGGGAATTGGCGACCGACGAGGCCGGGTCCGGGAAGAAAGGGGGGGTGGCCTACTTCCATGGCTGCGCTGCGAACTATCTTGACGACGGGGTCGGCGACGCAGTCATCGCCGTGTTG
Organism: uncultured Nitrospira sp.; assembly: GCA_964445795.1. Classification (GTDB taxonomy): domain Bacteria; phylum Nitrospirota; class Nitrospiria; order Nitrospirales; family Nitrospiraceae; genus Nitrospira_D. The sequence continues at coordinate 29,389 of CAYULI010000035.1, forward strand.
CGGAAGCACGGCGTCGAGCCGGTCCTGCCGCCGCAACGGTGTTCCGGCACGCCGGTGCAAACGTACGGACATGAGAACCTCGTGCGGGACGGCGCGCGGTTTAACCTACGCGCCTTTGCCTCCTACGACACGATCGTGACGGGTTGTGCGTCCTGCACCTTGATGCTCAAGGACTATCCGTCCCTGTTCCCCGATGGGGAGGAACGGGCGGAAGCGGAGCGTTTCGCGAAGCGAGTCGTTCACATCGCCGAATTCGTGGTACGGTCGCCGCGCCAGCCGCCGATGGCGCCGGCTGCGGCTGGGACCACGTGCGTGACGTACCATTCGTCCTGCCACCTGCGCGCAGCCGGGGTGACGAAGGAACCCCGCACGATCTTGGCTTCGTTGCCTGGCGTCAACTATGTCGAAATGCCCGATGCCGACCGCTGCGCCGGCGGGGCGGGCACCTTCATGGTGAAAGATTACGAGACCTCCCAGGCCATCTTCGCCCGCAAGGCCCGAGCGATCGAACAGTCCGGCGCCGCTGTCGTGGCGACCAGTTGCCCGGCTTGCATGATTCAGCTACAAAACGGGTTGCGCGATCGGGCTGTGGTTAAACATGTCGCGCAACTGCTCGACGAGGCGTATCGAGCGGCCGAGCGACCGAACGGAGTCTCCCGCTCATGAGACTGCGAAGAGTCGACTGGCTGTTTGTGGCCTTCGCCGTGGCGGTGGTAGGCGGGGTGGCCTTGCTCCCGAGCCCGAAGGACCGCAATCCGGTCATTCCCGGCACCCCCGACCATCGCGACATCACGGAGGAGAAGGGCTGCGTGCGATGCCATCAAACCGATGGGGCGAGACCCGTGCCGGAACGGCACCCGAAACGGCAGGACTGCTTCCGGTGCCACGCGCGCGGGGCGTAAACGCGCGGATCCGGTTTGCGAGAGACGAGGTGCGACGTTTTATGGTCACCGTGCTCGTGTTAGGCAGGACACTGCAGGAGGCGGTCGGGACAAGCGAACTGGAGTGTGAAATTGCCGGTCCCACGACCGTCAAACAATTGATTGAAACCCATCACGCACAGCTCGCGGGTCTGGATCGCTATCTGGCGAATCGAGAGGTGCTCATTACGGTCAACAAGCGGGTAGGGACCGAAGATTCGCCGGTCAAGGACGGGGATGTCGTAAAATTGGCGTTCCAGTCCCGGGCGTCCTACGACGGAACCCGCGACATTCCGATATAACCGGAAGCGTTCCTGTCCGGAAGGCGAGTGATTCCGTCCCGACGCGCCGCTCCGTCGCGGCACACACCATCGTGTACGCCTATTCTGCCATCGATTCCAGGACCGGCATCGGATCGCAGTCGAAAAAAGTTGACTCCTGCGTATCCGCAAGATACCTTGTGCGTGGTCGTTGAACTTCGCCAGAAGTTCGCCCATGCCGCGCAATGATCAGGTCACCCGCCAGTGGCATATCCTGCGACACCTTGAAACCTGCCGACAGGGTGCGACGCTCGACGAACTCGTAGCCGCGCTGCCCGACGACGCTTCCTACCATGTCCGCACCGTCCGCCGGGACCTCGAAGCGCTTGAGCGGGTCGGGTTTCCCATCCTGAACGAACGGGTGGACGGGCGCGTGCGGTGGCGGTTGATGGACGGGTTTCGGCATGTGCCCGCCATGGGCTTTTCTTCGACCGAGCTGATGGCGTTGGTGATGGGTCGGGCGTTGCTCAAACCGCTGGAGGGGACGCACATTCAATCCGCGCTCGACTCGGCGTTGAAGAAAGCGGCCGCCGCGCTGCCGTCCGCATCCCACGAATACCTCCGGCAGATCCAGGGTATTTTTGCGGTCGGGCTTGGACCGCACAAGACCTATCGGACCCATCGGGAGACCATCGACCGCCTCGCGCAGGCCATCGACAAGCACCGGACCGTGCAAGTGCGGTATTTCTCCGCTTCGCGCGGCAGGATGACGAGACGCGAGATCGATCCCTATCGACTCTGGTACGCCTCGGGCGGACTCTATGTGGTGGGGTACTGCCATCTGCGCAGAGAACCCCGCGTGTTCGCCATCGAGCGCATCCGCTCCGTGACCGTGACCGACCATCCCTATCAGATGCCGCTGGGCTTCGATCTCGACGCCTTTGTGCAGGACGCCTTAACGGTTATGCGCGGACCGCGCATCGACGTGGAATTGCTGTTCGACAAGGCGACCGCCGCCTGGGTGCGCGACCGGATCTGGCATGCCAGCCAGGTGACGAAGACGCTGAAAGATGGGCGATTGCGCATGACTCTCGCCGTGGCCGACAGCCGTGAACTGGTCGGCTGGGTCTTGAGCTTCGGCAGCGGCGTGCGGGTCGTGCGGCCGGATTCCTTGCGCGCGGCGGTCAGGCAGGAAGCCCAGAACATTCTGGAAGGGTCCTGAAGAGAGAGTGACCTCGGATGTCACAGCGGCCAGATCGCGGATCACCGCAGAGGAGCGGCAAGTCGTTGTACGAAAAAAAGAATCCGGGAGAACGAACAGTGTCGACGAAGAGGACCTCCCCTGTCATCACGGCGTGCTACGCTCCAAACCATCTGAACCCCCCCTTGCCTCCCTTCGGGGATGAGGGAAGGGTGAGAGGGGTGGGAGAAGGGGAGAAAGGAAGGATTTCCATTATTTCGTCAGCCACCGGATGGTGATCAACGGCATGACCGCGTGAAATTCAGGATCACTCGTCAGGACCGTGGCCGACAGGCGCCGCGGCCCTTTTCCCAGCCCGGTTCCTTATGAAAGAGGCTGACCAGTGCGAAGCGATCGAGGACGAGGTTTTTGCTCACGGCGGGCCTCCTCCCGATGCTCGCGACGGAGCTCGTCTGTCAGGGAGAACCGACCCGTGAGAAAGCCCGTGGCTGCCGCAATGGGGTCTTCAGGAGCCGGGGCAATCACCAGGCGGCCGCCCTCCTCGATCAATTGGACCTTGCTCCCCGCCTTGAACCCGAGTTTGCGCCGAAGTTGCCGGGGAATCAGAATTTGCCCCTTTGATGAAATAGAGGATACAGCCATGGAAATGGCCTCCATCCTGTGTGGAGGATACCGAGAGCCGGAATCGTGATCAATTTCGATGTCGTCGTCACACAATCCGCTGAACCCGGACGACCGGTACAACGTCGACGTCCCCTTTGCGCCGGTGGATGGAAAGGCGAGACCGGAGGGATGACGGAACTAGAGAACAGGAAGGTGCGATGACCAACAACGAAGCCTTTGCACGTTGGTTTTGGCATGCGACCGGCCATGAGCCCTATCCCTTTCAGGTCCGGTTCGCCTGCGAAGAGACCTTGCCGGAGCTGGTGCACGTGCCGACCGGCTTGGGTAAAACCGCCATGGCGGTGCTGGGGTGGCTGTGGCGGAGACGGAGTCATCCGGATGAAGCGTTTCGGAAGAGTACGCCGCGCCGCATGGTCTACTGCCTGCCGATGCGGGTGCTGGTGGAGCAGACGGCCGAATGCGCAAGGCAATGGACGGCGAATCTGAAAACAGCCGGCCAATTAGCCGACGAAATTCCCGTGCATGTGCTCATGGGTGGCGAAGAGGAAGAAGATTGGGACATGTACCCGGAATCAGAGCAGATCATCATCGGCACGCAGGACATGCTGTTGTCGCGAGCGCTCAACCGAGGGTATGCGGCCACACGATCCCGCTGGCCTATTCAATTCGGCCTCCTCAACACGGACTGCCTATGGATGTTCGACGAAATCCAGTTGATGGGCACCGGATTGGCGACCACGACCCAACTGGAAGCATTCCGGCGGGTGCTTCCTGACACAAAGTCGGATCATGCCAAGAACGGCCGTGGCTGCCGCAGTGTCTGGATGTCCGCGACGCTCAAGCGGGACTGGCTGGGAACCGTAGACTTTGCGCCATTTCTGACGAATATGCGGGAGCCGCGGTTCAGCTTCGAGCAGGAGATCGTGGCTTCTGGACTTGGGACACAGGCACGCAAGGCGTTGGAAGATCGCTGGACCGCGAGGAAACCGCTGGCCAAAGCCGAGGCCATGATGGGTGACATCAAAGAGTTGGCCAAGGAAGTTCTGGAGGCTCACCAGCCCGGCACACGGACAATCGCCATCGTCAACACAGTCAAACGGGCGCGCGAGGTGTTCGACGCTCTGAGGAAGGCAGTCGGCAAGGCGTCCCTTAAGCCTGAGCTGGTGTTGTTGCATTCGCGATTTCGGCCAGAGGATCGCAAAAGGCAGGTGGACCGTGCTCTGGCGCAGCCTGGGGAGCCTGGGACCATCGTCGTCAGCACGCAGGTGATCGAGGCCGGTGTGGATATCAGCGCCACTACCCTCTTCACCGAGGTGGCGCCGTGGGCGTCGCTTGTGCAGCGGTTCGGACGCTGCAACCGGCGCGGGGCAGACAATGCGCAGGCCAACGTCTTTTGGATCGGCTTGCCAAGCAAAGAAGCGGACGCCAAAGGCGTGGTAGCCCCGTATGATCTCGATGACCTGAAGAATGCCGAAACGCGAGTGGCCAGATTGCACTATGTCGGCCTCCAGTCGCTTCCGGAGGTTCCGCTTCCCTTCGAGCATACTCACGTGATCCGCCGCAAGGACCTGATCGATCTCTTCGACACCACGCCCGACCTGGCCGGCAACGACCTTGATATTGATCGCTTTATCCGCGATGTCGAGGAGAGCGATGTGCAAGTCTTCTGGCGCGACTACGGGGAGACGCCCAATGAAACTGATGAGAAGGAAGCCCAGCCGATGCCGAGGCGAGAGGAACTCTGTCCAGCCCCGATTGGCGAGTTCCCAGATTTCGTGAAAAAGCACAAGGCACAGGTCTGGCGGTGGAACTTTCTCGAAGAGCGATGGGATCGGGCGGACACGATCATCCCTGGGCAGGTGCATCTGGTTCACGCGAACGCCGGTGGCTACAGCTTAGAGCGAGGGTGGGATCCTAGTTCAGAAGAATCTGTCCAACCGATTGTCCCCTCACCCGGAACCCGTGTGAAGACTCCCGATGCGACCGACGCGGACCCGCTCTCACAGATAGGAACGTGGCAAACCATCGCGGAGCACACAGACGATCTCCGCCGAGAGGTCGATCAGCTTCTGCGCGCGCTGGTGATGGATGGAGATGACGCCGAGGCGGTTCGCCAAGCCGCCCGCTGGCACGATCGAGGGAAGGCGCATGATGTCTTTCAAGCTGCGGTACCCGGCGGGGCTCCTGTGGCAGCCCAGCTTTGGGCGAAGGCTCCTAAGCGGGGCTGGAAACGGTACACACGCAGGCACTTCCGCCATGAATTGGCCTCGGCAATGGCGGTGCTCGATCCGCGGAATACCCTGGTTCCCGAAGAGATCCGTAACTTGGTCGCCTACCTGGTCGCTGCGCATCACGGCAAGGTGCGCCTCTCCGTCCGCTCGTTGCCGAACGAAAGCCGTCCCGATGCAGGACGCCGGTTTGCCCGAGGCGTGTGGGATGGCGATAAACTGCCTGAGACCGATCTCGGCGATGGAACCGTGGCGCCCAGGGTCACGCTGTCCCTGGAGCCGATGGAGCTCGGCCTGTGCGAGCAGCCG
>CAYULI010000036.1:0-34742 GCA_964445795.1 uncultured Nitrospira sp.
CCCAGGTATCCCGATAGGCCTGCACCATTTCGGGCTCGCGGGTCATATCCTCATCATCGTTATGAGACACATCCCGCTTGCGGACGAAGGGCTGGAAGTTACTGCCGAACTTCACGCCATAAGGCGGGTCCATATAGATCATCTGCACCTGGCCGCCCAGGTCTTCATAGTGCAGCAACGAGTTCATGACGACGAGGGAATCGCCCAGGATCATCCGGTTCGTCCAGTTGTCCTGATACTCGTAGGCCTTGCGCACCTGATCCGTGATCGAATGCTGCGGATCGCCGAAGAGGGCGAACAGATCCTCCTGCTTATCCGTCTTGTGCCCGGCCAGCGTTTCGATAATCGCTTTCGTCGAAAGCCGCTCATGGATGAAGAGCGGCAAGGTCGGCACATCGAACGACAACCGCTCGGCTTTGCCCGCCCAATTCAGAAACGGCTTGCTCAGGCTCTTCAGCTTGATCGCGGCGGCCTTGGCTTCTTCCAGACTCTTGGCGTCGAGAATCTCTTTGATGAGCCGCTCGCCTTGCTCCCGTGCCGGATTCGTGGCATCCCAATTCAACGCGGGCGAGAGCGACGAATCGTAGCGGTAGGTCTTCGGGGATTTCTTTTTCTTAAACTGCGGCTGCGTCCCCACCTCCGGCCGCATGAGGCTCTTGGCCTCCGGATGCTTGTAGGGGGCGGTCTGGGCCTTCTTTATGGCAGACTTGGCTTTCTTCGCCATTCAGAGCATCCTTTTCGCGACTGGTATGACAACCGCGCCGAAGGATAACTTAACTTATTAGCTCGAAGAAATCATCTTGGTAAGTGGCGAGAAACAGGGAGAAACGACAGGGAGCGGACGAAGCAGCATACTGGGCAGCAGAAACAGGACAAAACGGGGCTTGCTCTTGTGCCATTTCAGTGGAGTGTCATCCACAATGCGTCAAGTTCTCAGTCACCCACTTAGGGAGCGTCGGTAGCGATCACGCCGCAGGAGGGGGAGCCAGAAGATAGCAGCACAGTATGAGGAGAGGCAGTTGCTCATCAACAGGCTGCTTGACCCGGAGCAGGGCGTTGGGTCATTCTAAGATCTATGGCGATGTCATCCACCATGGTTCCCCTTGGAACACCCGCTCCGCCGTTTTCTTTGCGCGACGTGGTGAGCGGGAAGACCTATTCGCTCGACTCATTTGCCGACAAGACCGCGCTGCTAGTCATGTTCATCTGCCGTCACTGCCCCTATGTGATGCACGTCCAGCACGAAATCGCCAGGCTGGGACAGGACTACGCCGACAGCGCCCTCGGCATCGTCGCCATCAGCAGCAACGATCCGCGACAATACCCGGACGACGCGCCGGATCGGCTGAAGGACATGGCCCAACGTCTCAACTTCCGGTTTCCCTTCTGCTTCGATGACACCCAAGAGATCGCCAAATCCTACAAGGCCGCCTGCACGCCGGACTTCTATCTCTTCGATCGGGAACGGCGATTGGTCTACCGCGGGCAACTCGACGACAGCCGCCCCGGCAACAACAAGCCCGTGACCGGCCGCGATCTGCGCGCCGCGATCGAAGCCGCGCTCACGGGCACACCCGTCCCCGCCGATCAGAAGCCCAGCATCGGTTGCGGCATCAAATGGAAGCCGGGCAATGCGCCGTCTTACGCATAAGCAAGCCTGGCTCGACCTGGTTGTCGGTGCACTGGTCTTTTATCTACCGGGAGGGTGCGACAGGGTCCAGACCGTCTCTTTGGTCACCGAAGATTTTCGCTTCGTGCCCGATGTCGTCCGGGTGAGGTCGTCCTCTCCGCTCACCCTGTCCGTCTACAATGCGGGTCGAGAAATTCACGAATTCGACAGTCCGATCCTCCTGTATGCCACTGCGACTCCGGTCGCCAAGACTGCGGCTGGCCCGAGAGAGTCGCCCAGTCTCCTGCTCCCGCCGGGACAGTCTCTTCAGATCCTCATGACACCAGCACCGGGAACCTACCTCTACATCTGTCGGCGCAAGGGCCACGCCAACATGACGGGCACGCTTGTGGTTGAGTAGCGACGAAACCTGCCGCCTCAGGTATCGTCCCCCCCGTCGCTTTCGTCGCGGGCCGAAGGGATGCCGTAGCGCTTACACTTTTCCCAGAGCGCTTTGCGGGAGAGGCCCAGGATCTTCGACGCGGTGGTGCGGTTACCTTCCACCCGCTCCAGCACGGACACGATGTAATCCTTCTCAAAACCTTCACGCGCCGCAGCCAACGAGGTAAGCGGCACCTCTTTCCGCTTGCTTCCGATCGTCAGCCCCTCGCTACAGAACCCGCATGATTCTTGGGGCGTGCCGCCCAGATAGGGGCACGTCTGGAAGCCGCAGAGATCCGCCGGTTGGATGGCCTCACGGTCGCGGCCCAGCGCGACCGCCCGTTCGATCATATTCTCGAGCTCGCGCACGTTGCCCGGGTAGGAGTAGCGCAACAGAAGCTCCCGGGCCGGCTGGGAAAATCCGCGCAACTTCTTGTTCAATTTCGCCGAGCAAGTCTCCAGCACGTGCTCCGCGATGACCATAATATCTTCCTGTCGCTCGCGGAGCGGGGGGATGACGATCTGTACGACGTTCAGGCGGTAGAACAGATCTTCGCGGAAGCGGTCCGCCGTCACCTCTTTGCGCAAATCCTTCTGCGTCGCGCACACCAACCGCACGTCAACGTCGATCGTTTCATTGCTCCCGATGCGCTCGAACTTTCTCTCCTGTAGGACCCGCAGCAGCTTGACCTGTACGACGGGCGAGATCTCGCCGATTTCGTCCAGAAACAGGGTGCCGCGGTTGGCCATCTCGAACCGGCCGCGTCGCTGACGCAAGGCGCCGGTGAAGGCGCCCTTCTCATGGCCGAAGAGTTCGGCCTCCAACAGCGTTTCCGGCAGCGCGGCGCAGCTCACCTTGATGAGCGGATAATCCCGGCGCGGGCTGTTCTGATGCACGGCGTTCGCCGCCAGTTCTTTACCCGTCCCGCTCTCGCCCAGGATCAGCACGGTGGAATCGGTCGCCGCCACAAGCTTGATCTTCTCGAGCACCGCGCGCATGCGCGTGTTCGCGCCGAGGATTCCGCCGAAGCTGAACTTGTCCTCCAGCGCCTCCTTCAAATCCTGATTCTCTTTGCGGAGCGCGACGACGGTGCCGGCCCGTTCGACGATGAGCAGGAGTTCATCCATCTGAAACGGCTTGGTGATGTAGTCGAAGGCGCCGAGCTTCATCGCCCCCACGGCCGTCTCGACGGACCCGTGTGCGGTGATCACAACGACTTCCGTCTGTGGATGCTTGTCCTTCGCGACCTTCAGCACGGTCAGGCCGTCGGCGCCGGGCAGGCGCAGGTCGGTGATCACCAAATCGAACGCCCGCTTGCCGACCAGGTCGATGCCTTCTGTACCGGTCGAGGCGGCATGGACGTCGTGGCCCGCCGCTTCCAGGGCATCTACCATGGAGAGGCGCATCAGCGGTTCGTCGTCGACGATGAGAATCTGCAGCCGCATCACGAGACCTTTTCAACCGGTTGTCGCTCCCGCGAGACGGGCAGGCAGAGCGTAAAGATCGTCCCCTTGCCCACTTCGCTCTCCACAAGAATCCGTCCGCCGTGTCGTTCGACGATGCCCAGACTCACCGAGAGACCCAACCCCGTCCCCTCCCCTTCGTTCTTCGTCGTGAAGAAGGGATCGAAGATCTTTGGCAGTACCGACGCCGGAATCCCCGATCCCGTGTCACGGATCGTGACCAGACACACACCTTCTTCCACCGCGGTGCGGATCGACAGCACGCCGCCGTCCTTCATCGCCTGCACGGCGTTCAGGATCAGGTTCATGAGGACCTGTTCAATCATGTGCCGGTCGATCATCAGATGCGGCAGGGCATGGCCGAGCGCGGTCTCCAACACGATGCGGTTCGGGGCGAAGAGATGATTCGTGAGCACCAGCACGCGCTCGATCACCCGGTTGATGTCGGTGGGCACGAATTCCGGCTGGTGTTGCTGCGAGAAGTCCAAGAGCTGGCGCACGATCTTTTGCACGCGCCGCAGGCCGTCCTCCATCGAGGCTAGGTACTCCTCGCGGCGCGCCGGTGAGATGGTGCCCTTACTGAGGTTGTATAGGCAGTTCAGGATGCCGCCGAGGGGGTTGTTGATCTCGTGCGCGACGCCCGCCGCCAGCTTCCCGATCGACGCCAGTTTCTCGGAATTGCGGATCTGCTGTTCCAACCTCTTCGTCTCGGTCATATCGCGCGCGATCCCGAGCACGCCCAGGATCTCGCCGTCGGCCCCGTGCAATGGCGATACGCTGACCATCACCGACCGGACCTCGCCGGTCCGCGTGACGACTTCCACCTCGTAGACCTGCTTTGCGCCGATGTCGAGCGTGCTCTTCAACCTGCGCCCCCGGTGCCGCTTCGACAACAGCGACAGGTAGGGCCGGCCGATCAGATCGTCCTTGCGATAACCCCACGCCTCGATCTTGCTGTTGACGTACGTGAAGTTCTGCTCGCTGTCGAGCGTATAGATGACGTCGTTGGCGTTTTCAAGCAGGTTCTCCAGGTATTGTTTGGTTTCTTCGATCTCGCGCGTTCGCTCACGGACCTTCTCTTCGAGTTCCTCACGGTATGACTGCAGCTGCCGCTCCAGGCGCTTGCGATCCGTGATGTCGCGCATCTGGACCATAACGAGCGAAACACCGTTGCCGCCGACGCGGATCAGGTCCATCTCGACGGGCAGCTCCACGCCCCGAGCGTTGCGCACCGCGGCTTCTGACGTCGGCACTTGCCCATGCTCTTCCGCCAGGTCCCGGAGCAGGGCGCGCAACCCCTCGGCATAAGCCGGGAGGACGACCTCGAAGATGCTGCGTCCCACCACCTCCGACTCGCTGTACCCGAGCGCCTGCTCTTCGCGCTTGTTCACCGCCACGATCGTGCCGTCGCGGTCCACCATGAAGACCGAGTCGGCGACAAGGTCGAAGAGGGCCTTGTACCTGGCTTGCGAGGCGACCAGTTGCTGCGTCCGCTCGGAGACGGCCAGTTCGAGCTTGGTCGTGTACTGCTGGAGCTGCTGCTCCAGCCGGTGTCTCTCGGTCACGTCGCGGACGAAGGCGCGGGTGTGCACCAGACCGCCGCTCTCCTGATCGAAGAGTGCGGTGGCGTGAATCTCGACGTCGATGCGCCGGCCGTCTTTGGCCAGAAAAACCGTTTCGATCGTATTGCGCCCTTTCGCGATCAGTCCTTCTAGATAGGTCAGAACATGGGCGGCCTGCTCTTCCGGCACCAGTTCCCAGAGGCGCATTGCGAGCATTTCTTCCCGGGTATAGCCCAGCTTCTCCAGCCCGGTCTTATTCACGTGAACGAACCGGCCCGCCCGGTCCAGCTGATAGATCATCTCCGGAGAGTTCTCGATCAGGTCCCTGTACTTCTCCTCCAACACGCGGACTTCGGTCATTCGCTGTTCGATCTGCTCGAACGAGAGCTTCAAGTTCGACGCCATCCGATTGAAGGCCAAGGCGAGGTGCTCGATTTCGTCCCCCGTCTTGATCGCCAGTTGGTGATCGAGACGCCCGCCGCTGATCTCCAGCACCCCGTCGTGCAGGGCTTCGATCGGACGGACGATCCGGCGCGCCACGAGCAATCCCGTGCCCCACAGTACGCCCAGGACCAGCAGGCCGTAGATCGCCACGTGGGCAATGAGCTGGCCCAGGGCCGCGTAGGTTTCGGCGGGATCCTGACGCACCACCGTCACCCACTGCTTGCCGCCCAGACTGCCCGGCGCGAGGGCTTCGGGGAACCGCACCGGCGCGTAGCCGATCAATGCATCCTGGGTCCCGTGGGAATCGTCACTGACAACGGCCCAGCCGGACGCGTTCCGCGCCATCGTCCGTACAAAGTCCGGTTTGACGGTGTGCGCCTCCAGCGGCAGGATAGGACAGATGAGGGGGGTGCCGTCGGCGCTGAACAGCATCGCATGACCCGACAACCCGATGGCTACATCGGATACCGAGTGGAACAGCGTGTCGCGCCGCAGAAGCACGGTCACGGTTCCGATCGCGCCCTTCTGTCCTTCATCGAGAATCGGCACGGCGACCACTACGACGTGAGTGCCGAAGGCCGGATCGAACAGGATGTCGCTCACATATACCTGGGGGGTCGGCGCCTTGACGACCGCCCGCCACCAGGCCGTCTTCCCGTAGAAATACTCGACCTGCGGGATAGAGCTGACGACCAGCGCCCCCCGGTGGTCTGTGATCAAGATCCCCACATAGTCGGACTTCCGGATGTCGTGCCAGCGGATGAGATAGTTGGTGACGATCCGGTTGATGAACAGCGGGAACTCGCTGCGTCTGTCACGCGTGCGCCAGCGCTGCTGCCAGTCCCTGATCATTTCGTCGACGGCCTGTTCGCTCTTGCCCTCGTAGGTCCGGTTCGCTTCGCTGACGGCGGTGCGCAGAAACGGGGTGGCGGCAAGCTGTTGGGCTTCGTTGATGCCGCGCGTCACGTGCATTTCGATGCGCCGGGACGCCTCGACGGCCACCTCCTTGAAGCTCGCCCCCGTCGTGTCCCGCAGCGCGCGACGTTCCTGCAGATAGGTCAGAAACAGGGACAGGCTCAGGGGGAGCAACCCGACCATCACGATGGCCGTGATGATCTTGCGCTGGAGACTATGAGACCGACTCCAGAGTGTCATGGATCTGTCTCGAGCGGAAACCCACGATGCCGGGCTCGTACGGTGATCGCGCCTCCGGCGACACGACGACCCAATCCGCACGACCCGCCGCGACCCGGCTCAGCTCGCCGAAGCCTTGACGAACAACGGAACTATTTCAACATCCCCTCAGCTGCGCTTCAAGAGCCGCCCGGGCGGCCCCGGCCAGATGAGCAGCAGCGGGCTGGCCACGAACACCGACGAATAGGTCCCGAAGATCACGCCCCAGAGCAGCGCGAGTGAGAAATCGTGCAGGACTTCCCCCCCAGCGATCGTCAGGGGGATGAGCACGAGCACGACCGTCAGGCTGGTGACGATCGTACGGCTCAGGACCTGGTTCACCGCGTTGTTGATCGTCGCCTCTTCCGTGTCGCGCCGGCGCAACTTCAAGTTCTCCCTGATCCGGTCGAACACGACCACGGTGTCGGTCAGCGAATATCCGGCGAGGGTCAGCAGCGCCGTCACGACCAACAGCGTGATCTCCTTGTCCAACACGTAAAAAGCACCGAGCACGGCCAGCACGTCATGGAACGTGGCCAACGCCGCCGCGACGCCGAACCGGAACTCGAACCGCGCAGCGATGTAGAGAATGATGCCGGCGAAGGAGATGACGATGGCGATGAGCGCATCTTCTTGAAGTTTTTTACCGATGGTCGGCCCGATTTCCGTTGTGGAGTCGACCACGAACTTATTGCCCGGAAACTCCTTGCTGAAGACGGCCATGACGCGCTCCGCCGTTTTCTCTTCGATTGTCGTCGACGCCTTCACGCGGATCAGCAGTTTGTTGTCCTGCCCGAATTCCTGCAATTCGGCATTCCCGAGCCCGTTCGACTCCAACGCCTTCCGCGCTTCGTCGATGCGGATCGGCTGGTCGAACTTGAGCTGGACCGCGGTCCCGCCGGCGAAGTCGATGCCGAGGTTTGCGGCCCCGCGCCCGATTTGCACAACGGCGATCAGACCGAGCAAGACCATGACACTCGAAAAGGCGAACGCGAGGTTGCGCTTGCCCATGAAATCGATGTTGGTTTTTCCGAGAATCTCTAACATGCGCGCTCTCCTAAGAGGCTAGAGGCACGGGCGAGGGACCAGAGGCCTCAAGACACTATTGGCCCCCTGCCTCTCGCCTCTTGCCCATACGATTAAATGCTCAATGTCTCGACTTTCGGCCTCTGGTTCAACAGGTCGAAGATCACCTTCGTGCCCACCAGCGCCGTGAAGAGATTGATGGCGATACCCAGGCAGAGCGTGACGGCGAACCCCTTGATTGGCCCCGTCCCGAACAGGAACAGGGCGACGCCGGTGATCAGCGTCGTGACGTGGGAGTCGATGATCGTGAGCAACGCTTTGTCGTAACCTCCGTCCACTGCCAGCCGCACCGGCTTGCCCTGGCGCAATTCCTCGCGGATGCGCTCGAAAATGAGCACGTTGGAATCGACGCCCATGCCGATCGTGAGGACGATACCCGCGATGCCGGGGAGCGTGAGCGTGGCATTCAGTGCCGACAAGGCTCCGAGGAGGCATACGAGGTTGAGCACCAGTGCGAAGTCGGCGATCGCTCCGGACATCCGGTAATAGACCACCATGAAGAGCACGACCATCGCGCCGGCGATCAGCGTCGACCGGACGCCTTTGTCGATCGAGTCCTGTCCGAGGGAGGGCCCGACGGTCAGGTCCTGAATGATCCTGAGCGGGGCTGGGAGGGCGCCGGCGCGCAGGACGATGGCCAGGTCGTTGGCCTCTTGCATCGTAAACGTGCCGGTGATCTGGGCCCGGCCTCCGGTGATTCGCTCCTGAATCACGGGCGCGGAGTAAATGGTGTTGTCCAGCACGATCGCCATGCGCTTCTTCACGTTCTCTCCGGTAATACGCTCGAACTCGCGCCCGCCCTTGCTGTCGAACGTGATGGAGACGTAGGGATCGTTGAACTGGCCGATCGACACCCGCGCGTCGCTCAACACGTCGCCGGTGAGCATAACCCGCTTCTTCACCAGGAACGGGATGCGGAACTCCCGGCCGGTATCCTTGTCGACGACCCGTTCGAAGAGGATCTGATCCCCCTCCGGGATCTTGTTCGCGTATTTCTCCAGGATCTCCGCCTCCTGTTCTTTCGGAACGCGGGCAGGGAAATCCATCTTCATCTGATTGTCTTCATCGAGCATCTTGAACTCGAGCAGCGCCGTTTCCTTGATGAGATCCTTGGCCCGCTTCGGCTCCTTTACGCCAGGCAACTGCACCACGATCTGTTTCAACCCCTGCCGCTGGACCAACGGCTCCGCTACCCCGAACTGGTCGATCCGGTTCCGGATGGTTTCCAGAGCCTGGTTGATCGCCGAATCCTTAATCCGTTTCACTTCGGTGTCCCGGAGCTCCCAGGCGAGACTGTTGGCCGTCCCCAAGGCCTCCACCTCGAAAAACGTGGGATACTCGTCGAGGAGTTTCTGGATCTGCGGCTTCAGCTCCCCGTTCGCGAACTGAATGGTGATCTGATAGGGGCCGGTCCGCTTGACCGACTCTACCGGCAACTTCTTCTCGACGAGCAGGTCTTGCAGCGAAACCACGGTACGCTCCACCGCGATCTCCACCGCGCGATCCTCCTCCACCTCCATCACCAAATGAATGCCGCCCTGCAAGTCCAGCCCCAGTGTGATGCCCTTGTCCGGCAGCACGCGGCGCGCCCAGTCGGGCAACGCGTGATACAGCGGCTTGTACGACGGCAGAAAAAACACCACCGACATGACGACCACGAATGCAAGCAACGCGAGCCGCCCACCTACTTTTTTCATGTCTCGATCAACCCCTCCTGTCGGGAACCCCGCTAGTCTTTGTCGTCCTCATCGCTCCGCAACTTCGCGATATGCTCCTTTTGGAGCTTGATCTTGGTGTTGTCGGCGATCTGCAGCGTGACAGTCTCTTTGCCGAGATTCGTCACTGTGCCCCAGATACCCGACGCCGTGATCACCTTGTCGCCTTTCTTCAACGCGTCGAGCATCGCCTTCTGCTGCTTCTGCCGTTTTTGCTGGGGCAGGATCAGGAGAAAATAGAAAATGACGAAGATCAGGACGAATGGAATCAGCGAAAGCAGCGTCCCGCTCCCCGGCGATCCCCCGCTCGTTCCCTGGGCCCATGCAATCGATACCATCATCATACTTATGCGCTCCCTTAGTCTGATCCAATACGAGGCTCGCGCTGGGCCGAGCCAGAATCGACGCTCGCCCCCCACTTCTCCATCCGTGAACGATAGAATTCCTCGCGGAACGTGGCGAACGCCCCCCGTTCGATCGAGGATCGGACCCGCCGCATGAAGTCCGCGAAGAACCACAGATTGTGGATCGTGTTCAGCCGCGCGCCCAACATTTCTTTGACGTTGAACAGGTGGTGCAGGTACGCGCGCGAATACCGTTTGCAGACCGGACATCCGCAGTCGGGATCGACCGGCCGCTCATCCTGCCGGTACTGCGCCTGCTTGATGACCACCCGGCCCGCGCCCGTAAAGAGCGACCCCGTCCGCCCGTGGCGCGACGGCACGACGCAATCGAACAGGTCGATCCCGCGCGCCACCCCTTCGACCAGATCCTCCGGCAACCCGACACCCATGAGATAGCGTGGCTTGTCCTCCGGCAGCTCGGGGACCGTGATATCCAGCATGGCATACATCTCCGCCTTGCTTTCTCCCACGGACAGGCCGCCCACGGCATAGCCCTCGAACCCCAGCCCGACCAGGCCTCTGGCCGACGCCACGCGTAGGTCTGGCTCCAGCCCACCCTGCACGATCCCGAACAGCGCCTGGTCCGTCCGCCTCCGGTTCGCCTGGCACCGTTCGGCCCAGAGCTGCGTCCGCCGGACTGCCTCGCGGATGACATCCCGACTCGCCGGCAGCGCCACGCACTGGTCGAACGCCATCATGATATCCGCCCCCAGAGCCTCCTGGATTTCGATCGCATTCTCCGGGGAGATGAAATGGGTCGAGCCGTCGATGTGCGACTGAAACGTCACGCCCTCGTCACTGATCGTGCAGAGCTTGGCCAGGCTGAAAATCTGAAACCCTCCGCTGTCGGTGAGAATCGCGCCAGGCCAACCGGTAAACACATGTACCCCCCCTAGTTTGGCCACAACCTTGTGCCCCGGCCGCAGGTAGAGGTGATAGGCGTTGTTCAGCATCAGCCGGAACCCAAGATTGTGGAGGTCGTCCGGCTCCAGCCCCTTTACAGGACCCAACGAGCCCACCGGCATGAACGCGGGTGTGTCGATCACGCCGCGAGCCGTCCGCAACTGTCCGATTCGGGCATCGGTCTGCCGATCACGCTGCCGAAGCTGGTACTGCACCATGGCGCTGGGATCCTCCGTTACATCTGATCGGGCGCAGAGATCCCCAGCACCGCCAAGCCGTTGCGCAGGACCTGTTGCACGCCCCGCATCAGCACGAGCCGTGCCGCGGTGACCTCGGGCGACGGCGTGTCGGCCGCGGACGACTCGCCGCCGTCCTGATCGGATGCCGGCGGGAGAATGCGGTGCTTGTTGTAGAACGTGTGGAGAAGCGCCGCCAGCTGCTGGAGGTAATAGGTCACCCGATGGGGCTCGAACGCCAGGGCGCTCGCCTGCAGGACCTCCGGATAGGCGGAGAGTTTTCGGATCAGGCCCAATTCGTCGGGATCGGTCAACACGTCGAGGTCCGTGTCGGACACCGGTCGGCAGGCGATCCCGCGCGCAGCGGCCACGCGCCAGAGGCTGGCGATTCTTGCATGAGCGTACTGTACATAATACACGGGGTTGTCGGCCGAACGCTGTTTTGCCAGTTCCAGGTCGAATTCCAGATGGGTCTTGGAGTCACGCATGAGAAAATAGAACTTCGCCGCATCCGCTCCGACTTCGTCGATGACCTCCCGCATCGTGATGAACTCGCCCGTGCGCTTGGACATCTTCACTTCTACGCCGCCGCGCAGCAACTTCACCAACTGCACCAGCACGACCTGGAGCCGCTCCTTCGGATGTCCGTAGGCCTGCATGACCGCCTGCATCCGGGGAATGTAACCGTGATGGTCAGCCCCCCACACGTCGACCAGCAGATCGTACCCGCGCCGGAGTTTGTCGCGATGGTAGGCGATATCCGAGGCAAGATAGGTGCACTCGCCGTCCTGTTTGCGCACCACGCGGTCTTTTTCGTCCCCGAACCTGGACGAGCGGAACCAGAGAGCCCCCCCCTCTTCGAATAAGAGGTCCCGCTGTTTGAGGTCGGCCAACGACTGTTCCACGGCGCCCGAGGCGATCAACGACGCTTCGCTGACCCAGGAATCGAATTCCAGACCAAAAGACCGCAGGTCGTCGCGAATCAGGCCCAGCAACTCCCGATAAGTCAGCTCCCGGCAACGGGCTTCCGCGTCCTCGGCCGGCATCGACGCCAGGCGATCGCCTTCGGCCGCACGAATCCGCTCCGCGACCGCGCGGATGTAGCTGCCATGATATCCGTCTTCGGGGAAGGCGGCGGGAAGACCGACCAGTTCTCGATAGCGGGCGTACACGGACGCCCCCAGCAGTTTCATCTGCCGCCCGGCGTCGTTGATATAGTACTCGCTAACAACATCGTAGCCGATCGCCTTCAGCACCTTGGCGAGCGCCTGCCCGACGGCCGCGCCGCGACCGTGTCCCACGTGCAATGGTCCCGTGGGATTCGCACTCACGTATTCGACCAACACCCGTTTCCCTGCCCCGATGTCCGTCTCGCCATAGGCCGATCCCTTGCGCTCGATCTCACGCAACACCTCGCTCCATACGGACGGTTTCACCGTCATGTTGAGAAAGCCCGGGCGCACGATCTCAATCCGCTCGAAGAGCCGCTCGCGGTCGGACAGATTCTCGACGATGATTTGTGCGATGTCGTAGGGCGCCCGCTTTTCGGATGCCGCTAGTGCCATCGCAACCGTCGTCGCCAGATCTCCCCACTCAGGGCGCTTAGGGGCATCTAGGGTCAGTGTGGGCCAGGCTTCCATCCGCAACTGCCCTTTTGCCTTCGCTTCTGAGAGTGCCCCACGGAGGGCGTCCATGACCTTTTCCTGCACGACTCCTTGCGCCACAAAATCACCTAAGTCCTTACAGATGAAAGAGAAAAACAAGTCGGCACTGTAGCATATGGCATGGTTAGTAACAAGCGGAGGCGTTAGGATTTTGTTACTTTGGGGTAGCGATCGAGGAGAGACATTGACTCCGCTACAACGATTTCTGGCCGGATCGACAGGCAGGGTTTCGTCCCACAGGCCCGCACGCGTTCCCATCCATGGCAGGTACAAGGGGGACCGGTCACGACCACGACGTGCCGTCCTCTGGGTGCCCACTGGTGCGGATCCGTCGGGCCGAAAACGGCTACGGTCGGAACCAGAATGGCCGCGGACAGATGAGTCAGCCCCGAATCGTGTCCGACGAATAGCTTGGTATGCACAAGTATGCCCGCCACTGTGGTCAAGGGCAGCCCTTGAATTACAGGAATGTCCCGAAGACCACACTGCACGACCTGTTCAACCGCTTGATCGTCAGCCGGTCCGCCGATAAGGGCCGGTGACAGCCCACGTTCTCGCAGCATTCGGATGACCGCCGCCATGGTTCCCGGTTGCATGCACTTATGAGCGCTACCACTGCCGGGATGGCACAGGACAGCAGACCGGTCCGCCCGCATACCGGACGCCCGAAGGGCTTCGGCTCCCGATCGCGCGAGATCCTCCGAAACGGTCAGACACGCTTCGCTTGCGAGATCGCCTGCTTGTTCCCCCAGCGGATGCAGGAATCCGGCGCTTTGATGGACACCCACCGGAGAAACAGGTTTTTCAATCACGATGCGGCGGACTCCCAATGTCTGACAGGTCGCCTGCAGCGAACCGTCACGGTCGTTGAACCAGGCGACCACACAGTCGCAGGACTCCATCAGACGTCGAAGCGGACCGCTCACTTGCTCTACGCCCCCGAGACAGGACGCAAGATCGCCCGACTCTGTCGTGAATATCCGGTCGACCACCCCGCAGAGCCTGAGAAGTTTCCCGACCGCAGACGCCGCCAGCAGGCCGATACTGTGCTGGGGATACTGCCGGCGGAGCGCGGCTATGGCCGGAAGCGACAACAGCACGTCACCCAGCCCGCCCGGATGGATGATCAACACGGAACGTGAGTTGTCTCGGGTCACAGGGCCGGCGGTAAACGTGATGCCTCCGCTCTGGCTGCATTCAAGTCTTCCGGAGTATTCACGTTTTGGAAGGATTGCGAGAGGGGATCGATGGCAGCCCATTCGGAAGGCTCCGCGATCGTGACCTTCAGCGAAGACTCCAAAACGATGTCCTGAATCTTCAACCGACCCGTCCGTATCATGCGCTCGAAGATCGGGAGCGTCCGCTTCCCATACACGGCGTGCAACGGCTGCAGCCCGGTCGGCAGACGGGCCATGACCACGTCGGCTGTTGCATCGCGGTTCACGAAGAACCGGATCATCGCTTCGCTCAGGAAAGGCATATCGCAGGCCACCGCAAACACCCGAGGAGTTGTCGCCAGGCTGAGTCCTGTGTAGACCCCTCCAAGACTTCCACAGTTTGGAACGAGATCCCGATGGACCTGGCACCCTTGGCCATCCAAAGGCGAACTGTCCTGGGCGATGATGAGCAGCACGTCGGCGAATACCGCCGTCATCACTGTGCGGCACCGGTCGAGGAGCGTCGCGGACCCCACGGTCAAGAAGCGCTTGTCCTCGCCCATGCGGCGGCTCTTCCCTCCGGCGAGGATGATTCCGGTGACATCTACCTCCCGCATGTCCTCCCCGCAACGTAACCGGCTCGCGGCACACAAAACACGAAGGGGGTGGGTTGCCCCACCCCCTTCAATCATCTCGCACGCGAACCACGCCAGCGAAAGGCTACAGAGTCTTCCCCTTTCTCTTGTTGGCGCGACGTGTCAAAACCCAGGCCTCGAGGATCACGATCCCACCCGCAATGATGAACGGGTAGATGTACGTCTCGCGGGGAATCGGCGGTTCCAGGAAGGTGTAATAGAAAGCGGACACCGCCATCTTTCTTCCCGCATCCCCATTATGTCCATCCCACGCGAAGAACACGGTCGGAATGTACTGCCCAACCTCGAAGAAGGTGTCCTCGTCATAGTCCTGGTCTTTCTTGTTGCCGAGCGGACGCTCAATCATGACGTACCAGCGGCCGTTCTTCCATTCCGACTTCAACACTTTCAAGCTCTCTTCATAGGTATCCCGCTCTTCGAAATCCTTGTCCCACCCGGTTCCCTTGAAAGCCCGGATCGATCCATCCGCTTCCCACTTCACGATATCGACGGGGAATTGTTCGTTGGTTCCGAAGAGGTAGCGAGGCTTGATCGGAGCTGGGAGCTCTTTCCACTTCACCGGCGTCTCGATCGCAACGGCGTCGTTGTAGACCGTGTACTTGTTCTGATTTGCCGCGATCGATCCTTCCTCACCGGTCTTGGGCTCCTGCTCCTTGATGTCGATGTTGACCTGTGTGGGTGCCCAGGGCAGCTTCCCTTCCGCTACGCTCTTAGTCCGATCATCCCACTCGATCAGATACACGACGCTTTTATCGTTGTACAGCACACGAACCCAAATATCGTCGATGCGATTCACAAAGTTCCTGGGCTTGTGGGTGATCTGCCCGCCCATCGCCACGTAGCGACGCGGGGTGTTCTTCCACATCTCATTCTCAGGATCGTTGGAAATTTCGCCTTCGACAGCCTTGCCTGGAATTACGAAGTTGATCTTCGGCTTGTCCGTCAGAGGATCGATGGGAAGCGGATTGCCGTCGGCATCCCGCTCGCAGAGCGAGTTGACGAAATTGGCGATATCCCACCGCTCGTCGATCGTGGTGCTATCCGCAAAAGACGGCATCGGCGTTCCGTTCAGACCGGTCGAGAAGGTCCGGAAAATGTTCCTCACGTTGTACGGATCCTGGCGGCTACCACGGAAATTCCAGCACTTGTGCCAGTTGGCTGGCTGAATAGGAAATCCCCAGTCGTCTTTCAGATTGAAGGCGTTGCCGTCACCCCGGCCTTCCACCCCGTGGCACTCGATGCACTTCTTCTCCACGATCAGCTCTGATCCACGCTTCAAACTTTCCTCGGTTGCAGGTTTCGGCTTGAGATCCGCCAGTTGGAGAACGGTCTGGGTTTCTGACTGTTTATCCGTAAACTTCCGGTCCTTGACCAGTTGGGTGGTCACGAAAGACAGTACTTGGAGACGCTGTTCTTCGGTCAAAATACCTTCCCACGGCGGCATGGCCGAACCGGGCAACCCATGCGTGACGGTCTCGAAGAGGTCGTTCTGACCGGGGATAGGTTTTCTGGCGTCGAACAGCGGCAACTCACCGCTCGCTGTGTGGCGGATCTTGAACGTGCCCTGATTGAAGTTCCGCGGCCGTGGCCAGAGGCGATCGGCTCCCGGCCCGTCACCGGCACCGTCAACCCCGTGACACCACACACACTTGGTGAAGTAGACCCGCTTGCCGGCCTCGACCATATCCGCCGACGGTTCAGGTGCCAGTTCCCCCTTTTTGAACCCTTCGGGGATGGCATCCTGGGCATATACACTGACCACGACGCTTCCGGACAGCGTCATCAGCCCGAACGCGGCGGCCAGAACGAGCCGCGCGCTGTTACGATTCCACTGAGTCTTCATGTTTATCCTCATCTCGTTGGTCCAGGTTAGCCTTTGACGCCGGAGCCGTTTAGTCCCAGGTCCTGGGGTAGTAACCCGTATGCCAATACTCGAACAGAATGACTTTCCAGATTTCGTCGACCGTCAGGTGCTGTTCCCACGGCGGCATGACGGAGGCCCAGGGGAACCCCTCGTTCGGCAGCCCGATTCCACCCTTGGAGACACGCCAGAAGATGAATGTCTCTTGAAGCTGGGCGATCGTCCCCGGATCGGTGAAGTTCGCCGGAATTGGATTGAACGCGAAGGCATGGAGCCCGCGACCATTCAAGTTGTCGCCGTGGCAGAAGTGGCAGTTCTGGAAGAAAATTTCTCCCCCCTCCCGCACATACTTCAAATACCCTTGCGCGTTCGGGTCCCAGGGGTTGGCATTCGGCTTCATGAGTCGGCCCATGCCCTGCTCGACAATATTGGCATTGGTATATTCCTGATCGTACTTTCCTTCCGGATTCACACGATACGGATTCTGCGAGGTCTGGAGCACGTAGGTCTTGCCATGCACCTTCGTGCTGGCCGGAGGAGCCGGATGCACCGTCCGCAACTCGATCGGTTCTTCGGATTTCGGTTTCATCGCATTGTACGAGAACCCCCCGACGAGGATCGGCAGGAGAATGATGTAGACATACCGGAGAACCTTATTCATTCCGGTCTGCGCATCGAGCACGTTTAAGATCGGCTGTTTGAATTTTTTCCAGTCCTCCTCGTTGGAGGAAACCCACATGAACACCGCGACGAGCGAGACCGTACCGTACATTGCACGGACACTGAACGGAATGGGCGGATACACACGGAACTTCAGGTACAGGAGGATAAACGCCCAGAACGCGATCCCTTGCCAGAACCGTGGAATCGCCATGCCCATTGAGCTCAACATGTAGCTGAGCCCGGTAAAGCCGGCGACAAAGATGGCCAGCTCAAAGAGCATCTGCATCGGCATGTAGCCTTCGACTAAGCGCACGGTCGTCGACGGAACGATATCGAAGATCATCCCGACCAGCAGGAGTAGTCCGACCACTCCGACCAGCGCGCCGATTGACATCAATGCTTTCATGGGTTCACTCCCTTTAGTCTAAGAATTCACCGGTTAAGAAATCTTCGGTGGCTCTTTCCCTTCATAGGTCTGCGAGAGGTAGTCGACGATTTTTTTGAGCGCTCCGGCGCTCAGCTTTTGTCCGAAGACCTTCGGCATGGTATTGTCGGGGAACGGCTTCACGACGTACGCGCTGGGATTGACGATCGATTCCATGATGTACTCGGGAGTTGATTTCGCGGTTCCCTTGTACTCCTTATCCTTGATCCTGTTGGGAGCATTGGTCCCTTCTACAAGTTTCGGACCGATGGTACCGGTCGCTCCGGGGATGCCAGGGATCGTATGGCACGACACACATTGCGCCTTCGCAAAGATTTGATCCACCGGTTCAGATCCATCCGCTAGCAAGGCACCCGCTGCCGCCGCCGGCTTGTCTTCTTGCTGCTTCGGCCGGTCAGCTTCAGGAATGAACTTTTCGTAGGATTTGATGATTTCTTCGAAGGACGGCGCCTCCCGGCCTTCACGGACATAAAGCCAGGTGTCCACGGCCGCCAATTCAGGCAGACTGAGGGAGATCGGTGGCTTATGAATGGCCGGCATCGGGCTTTCTCTGTCGTTAGTGCCCTTCACACCGTATCCTTGCACGACATAACAACTCGGACAAGCATGAGATTCAGCGATATACTCTTGCCCAGTCTCCGCCGTCCCTGCGCCAGGAAATGCTTCTTTTTGAACCGTATCCCGTTCGGCCGGCTTCCCCTTGTGGTAGCGAGGATCCTCCAACCGTTCCTTAGCCGCTCGTTCTGGGAGACCGAGCAGGTTCGGCGCTCGCTCCCCCAACATTCCTTGATGGAAGGCATGGCAGAGCGGGCATTGACCCTTCCCGATGGCGCCCTGCACCTTATTCTGCCCGATCCCGCCGAAAATGATCTTCTCGCCTTCATCTGCCAGTTGCTGCGGTGTCATCGCACTGAAATCCAACTTCTCTTCCTTCGGCGGAAAGCCACCTTCCACCTGGGGCAACCAGTTTCCATATCCCGACAGCGCAGCGGCGACAAAGAACATGAATCCGCCGATCTTCAGGAGGGCCGCAAGGTTCGTGAAGTAGATGCCCATCATGAAGGCCAACGCGGTGATCATGGCCAGCGACACCGGCAAGAGCCGGGACTCGCCGTAGAAGTTCACCTTGTAATTAGCGATCGCGATAAATAGCATGATCGCCGCGATAATCCCGATGAACGTTTTGAACGTGGCCCGCTTCTTGGCCGCCGGATCGCTGATCGAGACCTGGAAGTAAATCAGCAGGCCTATCAGCAACGCGAGCGCCGGCCACCCTATGTCCAACGCCTGACTAATCAGATCAACCACGGTTTTGACCTCCTGTGGCTAGAGAAGAGGAGCGGCGCATTCGAGCGCCGCCATTCTTCTCCTTGCCCTTTCCCTGTGAGTTAGTGGCTCCCAGCTGGTTGTGGCGCGCCGCTCGGCACGCCCGCCTTCGCTTCAACCGGCACCTTCTTCATACCGAGGCTGCCCAGCCAGAAGACGAAGAGAATGCTGATCCAGAAGAACAGCACGTTGAACGAGATCATATTCGCCGCGAACCCGACGGTGTGGGTGTAGGCCCACGGCGAGTTGTCGCGCATGATTTCATTGACGTGCCAGAACAAGCGGACGGAGGAGCGGATGTACCCCATCAATCCCATCATCCAGGTGAATGCGGTCGCCAGCATGATCAGGGCGTACTGCGAACGAGCGGAGATCTTGCCCCACTCGATCGGCCCCATCTGCTTCGCCCCCTTCATCATGGCGCTGTTGAGCGCGAACATGAAGAAGAGACACGAGAGCGTCGTTGCCACCTGCGGAACCGACAAGCCGACCCGAACGTTGGCCGGAATGTAGTAACCGTAGATGGCAAGCCAAATGATGTTCACGTAGGCGAAGAAGAAGAACACCCCCATGAAGATGTTCCCGAACTTCGACCAGGACACGGTGGACACCTTATTGCCTCGCATGTACCACACGAAGCTCAACACCGTTGTCGTGATGATGACATTGATGCCGCCGTTCTTGGCCGACATCACACCGTAGTTTCCGAGCACCGGATGCTGTTGGCCGCCCATAGCCTTCAATTCCGCCGGGGTCATGACCATGGTGTGAGGCGTAATGAAGACGAGATAGCCGCAGCAGAGGATGAACACGAGATACTTGATGTAGCGTTGATACTTCTCGGCACCACGCATCCGGCCGAGAGCCTGCCAGAGGTAGTAGTTGGTGCTGAGGAAGAGGATGCCGATCATGGTCGCCTGAATGATGAAGAGCCAGGCGAGAAGCCCGCCCATCAGCGTGATGCCCATCTGCTGACGATACGCATACACTTCGCGCATCAGCCAGTAGCCCGCGAACGGCAGCGGAATCAAGAAGGCGACGCCGATCGCCATGGCAATGTAACCCATCCAATCATAATGGGCACGATCTTCGTCCGTCTTCGACGCCAGGAACCGGTACGCGGCATAGGCTGCAACGACGCCACCGCCGAAGGCCATATTGCCGAGGATACGGTGCACGTTCAGCGGATTCCACAAGGCCGTGTGCACCACATGCCAGATGTTCCCGAGATAGCGCCCCTGCTCGTCGACGCCAGCCGGCGACATCATGAAACCGATCCAGGAATTCGCCAGGAACATGAGGACGGTGCCAATAACGTTCAGGATGACCGACATGCTCAAGTGAATCCACTTGAGGAACCCCTCCTTCATCTTGTCCCACCCATAATAGTAAATGTAGAGAGTTCCGCTCTCCGCCACGAACATCAGCGCGTAGATATGCATGACGGGGCGGAAGATACTGGAGAGATACCCGAAGAACGCCGGATAGAGAGTCAGGAAGGTAAAGATCAAAATGCCGCCGAGGATCGCGGTCAGCGAATAGGCCGTCAGGCTGATCTTAATGAAGTCATAGGCCAGCTGGTCGTACTTCTTGGCGAGCGCCTTATCCTTGGTGACCACACCCATGAACTCGATGATCATGCAGAAGATCGGCACGGCCAGCACGAAGCTGCCGTAGTACAGGTGCTGCTGGTTGGCGAACCAGAGCAGCACGCGGCTCTCGAAGTTGTAACGCGGATAGTCTTTAGGACCATCCGTGGTCTTCGGAGCGGGAGCGCCGACCACGATCCCTTCAGTCTTGTAATAGACGTCGCGCGCCTTCTCGACCTTCGCCTCATCCTTCTTGGCGGCTTCGGGGGCGTCCGCGCCGATGGCGGGCGACGGAAGCGACACGGCCACAGGAAGCAGGAGGAGGCCGATCATCGCGCCTAGCGCCATGATCGACATCAGCTTCTTACGGGTTATAAGACCCATGGCAAACCTCCTTGATGCAGTCCGAATATGGCAACTCAATGTGCCCTACACCATGACGGCCGCGTTACTTCCTGAACAGGTACCAGTAATCCAGGCCCTGCATGTCCATCAGGAAGTGATCGACCAGCGTAAAATAGGCGACGCAGATCACGGTGGAAATGAGGATGTAGAAGATAGTCTGACCCATCGCTCCTTGCCTCCTTCACAAAGATTGCAATACCGGTGGATTGGTCCAGCTCGAAGGACTCGATATCAACATGGGCACTGGATGCCGGCGAACCAATAAAAAAACCAGAGACTCACAGCGCAGGTGATGTAGAAAATCATCTTGCCGATCTTGATTTTCAAGTCGCTATCGGGTGCTGCTGTTGCCGTCGCCATCATGCCTCCCCTTCTCTACGTCGAAAGTGAATGAAAGCCCGTGATAACCTTGACTCTTGGAATCGCGTGTGTTATTGGAATTTTCTCATCGGCGGCGTTGAAACGCAGGGAAAATCATGACGAAAAACTCAAAATTGTTCGACATTATAGTTTTGGCCGGTATGGTTGTCAACATCATTTTGGCCGTGTTTCTGATTCTCTACTACTTTGATTTTCTATGACTTTCTTCCTTTCCAGCGATCCAGAGCGAGGGCCATTTTCTGCCTCCACAGCGCACCGGAAACCGATCGTTTCGTCGCGAAAATCCGGCACCATCTTGCTCCGACTGGTGATCCGAATGTCCCCGCCGGTAGAAGTGTAGCTGCCCCCCCGTAGAACCCGATAGACCCCATATTCCGGACTGGGCGGATTCCGGTCCGGCGATTGTCGATAATAGTCCTCCACGTACCAGTCCTCGACCCATTCCATGACGTTGCCCGCACCGTCCCGCACACCGTAAGGGCTGATGTCAGCCCTGAACGTCCCCACTGGCGCCGTCACATCATACCCGTCGTTGACCCGCGCCCAATTGGCGCCGTCTGGCCGCTCCACATTGCCCCAAGGCCACAGGCGGCCGTCTGGCCCCCGCATTGCCTTTTCCCATTCCGCCTCGGTCGGAAGCCGCTTTCCCTTCCACTGGCAATAATCCCGCGCATCTTCCCACGATACATAGACAACCGGCTGGTTCGGTCCGTTCATCTTTCCGACGTTCTTCGCGTACCGTGACGGCGGGCCGGCTTTGCGGTGGCCGGTAGCGGCGACGAATTGCGCATACTGATGGTTCGTCACCTCATACCGGTCGATCTGAAACGCGTCGAGGAAGATTTCCCGCGGGGGACGCTCGTCGAATCCGCCGACATCGGTCCCGCGAATAAACGGTCCGGCAGGAATTTCTACCATCACTTCTTCTAGGGGAGATTCATCGGCAGGAGCGGGAGCGTCGGATCGAACCGCGTCGGAGGACGACGGGGTCTCTTCGAACGGTGTCAGCACAGTCCCGCGAAGAATGCCCATGATCGGCAGCGCGGCAAAAGCGAGCACTGCGAGCAGAAAAGCGACCTTGAACTTCTTTTCCAACATGGCGACGACTAATCAGACGCGCCCCCTCCTGGATCGACGTCGCTCGCGCACCGGATTCCGATAGTAATATCCGTTCGCCAGTACTTCGCCGCAAAGCGTTTCGAGAGCCTGGCATTCTGTGCCGTTTCTCTCCACGACCCACCCCGCACCACTTTCAACTGCCCGTCGTCGGGTCCCTTGGGATCGCGGTAGACCGCTTTCTTATAGATATGCTCATCGTAGGAGTCTTGGACCCACTCCGCGACGTTACCCGTCATGTCGTAGACCCCGTAAGGACTTCTCCCCGCTTCGAACGATCCGGGCGGAGCCAGATACTTGTACCCGTCCTCCGGGCCATCGACGTTGGCCGCGCCCGTCACGAATTTGTCCCCCCACGGATACTTGCGCTTGCCCTCGCCGCGTCCGGCTTTCTCCCATTCGGCCTCGGTCGGCAGCCGCTTCCCCGCCCACTTGCAGTAGGCTTTGGCATCTTCCCAGGAGACGCTCATGGCGGCCAGTTCTGGTTTGAGCACCTTCGACTGATCGTCCTCGAACACCTCGATTTTCGGCAGAGGTCGTTTCGTCATCTTGGCAAACCGCGCATATTCTTCCTGGGTGACTTCTCTCAAGTCGATGTAGAAGGCCTTGAGGAACACCTGGTGCTCGGGCGCCTCGTCGGGATCACCGTCGTTGCTGCCCATCGTGAACGGGCCTTCGGGGATCTGGACCATCTCCCGGCCTTCATCGCCGACTTTGATTTTGTACATCGAGTAATCCTGAGGGGACACCTTGCCGACCACCGGACGGGCTTCCGATTTGATACTCATCGCGAGCTCACGCATCTGCTTGGCTTTGTACGACTCATAGACTAGGCTCGCGATCATCAGAATAAACGAGGCAAAGACGAAGACGATCGAACCGATCAGTACGCCTCTGTTTTCCATATCGCTCCGTTCGTCCGACCCGCTCAGCCTGCTCAGGGCCGCGGGGACTCGCCGTCCGCGTGGGGTGCCGCGGCTTGCGCCTCGGCTTTCCGAGCCGCCCGCATGTCCAGCAACATGGATATCTGCACGCCCAGAAATCCGCCCATCGCCGCGCCGGCCCCCGCGCCGACGGAGATGCGCTCCTCACCCGCCACCAGCCACGCCAGCGCTCCGCCCAATAGTGTGCCGACAAGAATGCTGACGAGAAACCGACGGCCGCCGAGAAAGCCGACGACCGCTCCCATCGCCAAACCCAGACCGATGGCCACCGGCAACATCCCTCCGCCCATGATCAGCCCGATGAGCGTGCCCACCGTCCCCATGACGATCACGCCGAAGGCGATGTCCACTGCTTTCCGGGTCGCGATCATCGCCGGCGAGTGGGGGTCGACGGGAGCGCTCATGTTCATCGCGGGCTATTTCTCCGCCACCGCCACGAGGGGGCCGAAATCGATTTCAACGCCGGGACCGGCGATGATCGAAATGCCCCAGGCCTTGGCGGCCGGCTCATGCTGATGAATCCGCTTGAAATCCTCGTACACGTTGACGCGTTCTTCAATCCACTGTCCCACGTCTTTCATACCGCTCTGCACCACAATCTCCGATCCGCTGAACATGCCGCCTTCGGTCACCGTCCCCTCCGGCTTCGACGCGCTCCAGATGTATTTCGTGAAGACGGGAATGAACATCAGGTCGGTGTCGAGCGACGCATAGATGGCCGCAAGCGGCTCCGTGTCGGCCGGCGCCTTCTGCAATCGCCAGCGCCACGTCAAGACGGGATAGGCCTTGGGGTCCCAGTCAATCTTCTTTTTCTTGATCCGCTGCCCCGCGTCCTTTGCCGACAAGAAGTTCGCGCCGTTCTCGGACCGCACCTTGTAGGCCTCGCGTCCCTTCGAGTGGCTTCGTTGACTCTCGTGATCCCAATTTGACGGAAATCCGTCCGCTTCCTTCATCTGAAAATCTTCCAGCACCAGCGTACGGCTCTGGGCGGACACCGACCCTTGAAGCGCGGATGCGCACACCACGAGACCGAACGACACAAGGATACCCACCAGCACTCTGCGCGGCATACCTCTTTCTTCCCTTTCCGGTTTCACGATTCCTGCGAGGACGCCGGCGCCAGCGAGGGCGCGTTCTCGTCGCGAAATTCTTCGCCCATCACCGGCTGCTGCCCGCGCTGACACATCCAGAACAGCATGAGCACGGCTCCCCAGAACACCACCATATTCAGCGTGACCATTTTGGCGGCGAACTCGATGGTCGGCGTGAAAGCCCATGGCGAAACGTCAGCCATCAGCTCGCTGACATGCCACGACAATCGGCCCGAGGAGCGGATATACCCCATCAGCCCCATCACCCAGGTGAAGGCGGCGGCCAAACCGAACAATCCCACCATGCCGCGCACCGGAATCTTTCCCCATTGGATCGGACCGTGCACGAGCGAGCCCTTGAGCATTGCCCGGTTGACCAACACGCTGACCAGGATGACCGTGAACGTCGTGAAGGCTTGGGGCCCCGACAGTCCCACTCGGATCTTGGCCGGCAAGTAGAATCCGTAAATCGACAACCAGATGACGTTCGCAAACCCAACGGCGTAGAGCACCGCGATCACGATGTTCCCCGTCCTGACCCACGAAACCGTCATGGTACGATTCGCCCGCCGGTAGAAAAGAAAGCTGAGCGCCGTGAGCAGGATCATCGCGTTGATGGCCCCGTTCTTCGACGACATCACGCCGTAGTTCCCGACGACCGGGTGTTGGGCTCCGCCCATTGCCTTCACTTCTCCTGGCGACATCATCACCGTGTGGGGCGTTAGCCAGATAAAGAGGGCCAGCGTCATGGCTCCGAGGAGGAACTGATAGTGCGGCTGATACCGCTCGCCCCCTTTGATCCGCGCCAGGCTTTGCCACAAGTAATAGTTCACGCCCATGAAGAGCGCAC
Organism: uncultured Nitrospira sp.; assembly: GCA_964445795.1. Classification (GTDB taxonomy): domain Bacteria; phylum Nitrospirota; class Nitrospiria; order Nitrospirales; family Nitrospiraceae; genus Nitrospira_D. Next base: position 25,186 of record CAYULI010000036.1, read on the forward strand.
CGATCAAAACCGCCTGAACCACGAAGAGCCAGGTCAGCAAACCGCCCATCATCGTGACGCCCATGCTCTGGCGGAACGCGTACACCGAGCGCATGAGCCAGTAGCCCGCGAACGGCATGGGCAGCAGCGCACACACCGTGACGAACAGGAACACATATCCGACCCAGTCGAAGTACGCCCGCTCCCCATCCGTCTTGCTCGTGAAGAAACGGTAGCAGGCATAGGCCAGGACGACGGCGCCCCCCGACATGATATCCGCGAGAAACCGATGGACGTTGAGCGGATTCCAGAGGGCGGAATGCAGCAGGTGCCAGCCGTTTCCCAGAAACCGTCCTTGGGAATCGACGCCGGCCGGCGACATCATAAAGGCCGCCCAGGCGTTGGCGAGCAGCAACAGAGTGGTCCCGAACACGTTCGTCAGGATGCCGATGGCGGCGTGAATCCACTTCAATCCCGGCTCGGCCATGCGATTCCAGCTGTAATAGTAGAGGATGAGCAGCAGCGACTCGCCGACGAAGACGACCGCATAAGCCGGCATGAAGGACTTGAATGTCCCGCCCATGTACTTCATGAAACTGGGATAGAGCGCGACGAACAGAGCCAGCATAAGACTGCCGACGACCGCCGTCACAGAGAGCGCGAGCAAGGCGACCTTCGCCAGATCTCGGGCGAGGCCGTCGTACCGGAGGGCCAACGCCGGTTTCTTCGTCATCAACCCGAGAAACTCGAGCAAGGCGCAGAACAACGGCAGCGCCAGCACAAAACCGCCGAAATACGTATGTTGCTGCGTGACGAACCAGACGACCAGACGGCTGTCGAACGACCCGATCCGCGGGTACTCCGTCTCGTGCGGAGCCGGAACCGCCGGTCCCTGCGGGCTACCCGGCGTGCCGAAATATAGATCCGCCGGGGCTTCTGCAAATGAAAGCACCGACTGGCTCCAGACGACAAAGACCGCAGCCGCGAGCAGCACCCCCAGTCTCACCGATCCTCCCACCCCGCCGCCCATCCAATGGCTTCGACGCACGACGTTACCCCTTCGACCCCGTTTTACCCAGCACCAGCTCGCCGGCCGGATTCTTGGACTGGGAAGTACCAGCGGTTTTCCCAAGCATGCCCAGCACGAACGGACAGCGCAACATCCCACTGGAGAGCTGCGGCCGCTGTTGATCTTCGACCTGTCGGCGATGACCGAGATAATAGCCGTACAGTCCCATCATGGCCGTGACCAGTGCGCCGGCCACGACCGCCGGAATGGTCGCAATCGACGGCTGCCGTCCGACGAACAGGACAAAACCCATGATGACTAGATAATACGTCGAGGCGAAGGCCATGCCGGGCCACCACCAATACTTCAGCAACTCCTGGGGCGCCGTACGGCGGAAACTGTCCATCCACAATCGTTCCGGACGCAATGCGCCAAGGTAAGCGCAGAGTGCGAGGGCACCGCCCAGCAGCGTGACAGCAGACAATTGGACAATGGCCGCCGCCTGCCCCCCCTCTGCCATCTGGCCAAGCGAGGCTGCAACGGCTCCGATCAGGATTCCGGCCAGCACCCAAGGAGCAAAGGAGCCGACATGACTTGCCAGCATCCGGCGCAAGGGAGCGCCGTTCGGAAAAGTCGGACAGGGTTTACCCAGGATTGCCACCTTGCGCACGTGACCGATTTCGAAGGCATCGCGAGCGACCGCGGTGCTGGAAATGATGATCGCCATCATAGCCGGACCGTCCGGATGCCGGAGGTAGTCATACCCCACGAGCCAGAGCAACGCAAGGACGAGCAAAGAGAGCTGTACCCCGTACACTGCTCCGATCCAACCACCCAGCCAAGCAAGGAGCCTGAGACCGTCTTCACGGGCCAGCGCGGCCCAGTTCGCGTCTCTCCCGACACGATAGGCAACAAGCGCGGTCGCCAAGGCAAACAGCCCGCCCAAAGACAGCAACACGAGCGGTTCCGAAAGCGGGAGCGCCGGTTTGGCCAATCGATAGACGATGAACCCCACGAGGCCCGGCACGAACATGACAAGGCGTTTTCGCCTGCGCACGGAGTCCTCCGTAACTGCCAAGCTCAGGCTTGGCAACACTCGCAAGGCCATTCTGTGCAGCATATCCCCTCTTTGCTACCCTTCCGCTCTTCGTCGTCTTAAACAGGGCGGCCCATTCGGGGTCCTACTATGCACCTAGGCGACGAGCACCGCCCATTCTCATGAAAATTCGATCACACCCTGTGGGCGAGGAGGGCGAGCGCGGGAGCCCAATGGGCTATCCCTATCCTTTCGGTCCCATCCCGAAATACTTGGCCTTCACTTCTTCCATCAGCGAGACGGTAATCCTTGTCGCTCCCCGCTCAACGGCCGTGCGCTCCAATTCTATCCTGGCCATCGCGCGCACCGCAGCCGGCACTTTCTCCAGACGGCGTTCGGCTTCGGGGTCCCATTGGATCGCCTCGCCGGTTCGCGGGCGCCACAACGAGTCGTACGTGATCACTCGTTCGCCGCGCACGCGGGCCTCCTGCTCCACTTCCTCCCGGATCAACGGAGCCACGTACGGCGGCATGCGGTCGAGACGGTGCAATGCGTCGTCCGTCCACATCAGACGATCGACAAGTCCGTTCGTTTGCCCCGCCGGCACATCGACCCCCACCTTGAAACCGCACCCTCGGCATTCCGAACGGATGAACCATTGCACCGTCCCGTCCTCTGAGGCCTTTTCCTCGATGCCCTCCGTATGCATCCAGCGTCCGCAGCCGCAAGTCAGCATCCCTGTTCTCTCGCCCTCGCCTCTCGGTCTTTCATCCAATTTTTCCCGGATAGAGAATGTACAACATGGTATAGGTCGTGGTGCCGGTCACAAACAACACACAGTAAATGATCATCGTAAATAGCCCCAGCACGCGGTGCCGTTGCGCGCCGCTCGGCCACAGCCGCTGAATGGTGGTTTCAATCCCCAGCACAAACGCCACCAAGACTACGAAACCTAGGTAGACCTCGAATTTTCGCATTGAAAAACCGGCCGTTGCGCCCCGGAACGCGAACAACAGCAGCGCGAGCGCCGTCGTCGCTCCCACGATCGTTCCGATTCGCCTCCAGGTGGTCACGAGCGGTGCTTCGTTCAGCTCACGACGGTCTCCGACGAACATTTGCGCACGGAAACCGAGGATGATCATGTAGATGGCCATCACGAGACCAACAATCACCAGTGTGATGTGCACGATCAGCAGTGGCACGAAGACGTGATCGTACAGCTCCTGTGACCCCCCGAACCCCTCTTTCCCCTCCACCGCCAACACGCCGAGCTGACGGAATAAATAGTACGCGGTGAAGAACCCCACCATGGCCAACATGCCGCAGAACATCAACCAGTGATGCGCATGACCTTGTCCCTGCCGCGCTTTGATCCAGCCGATCACGAACAGGGTCGTGAACACCGTCGCCATCAATTGGCTGAGATCGGCTCCCATGGTGGCATGGGTGCCGAAAAAGCCCGGTTCTTTCAGCCAGTCGGTCATCGCGTCGCTCACCCTGCGCCAGCCACCTTACGCTTCACGCTTTTTCAAACCCTGCACGACCGCCGTTTTTTCGAGTTCGATGGCCGACGCGAATCCCGCATCGGCCATCCACCGGATCGCATCGGCGGTCTTGTAACAGCCGCCCTCCTGGGTATTGACCAGAATGTGGACTGCGAATGCCGTAGTCCAGGCCGGACCCGTTCCCGCATCGTCCAGAAACCGATCCTTGATGACGAGCCGGCCGCCCGGCTCCAGGTGTTCGTACACTTTCTTGAGCAGCGCTGCGTTCGTCTCGAAGGATTGGTAGTGCAGAATGTCGGACATCAATACGAGGTCGTACGGACCGCCCAATCCGTCTTGATTGAAATTCCCGGGGAGCAGCGCAATCCTCGATTCGAGACCGGCTTCTTTCACCATTCTCTCCGTGAGGCGCAACGTCGCCGGCAAATCGAGCACTGTGGCGGTCAGTTCAGGATAGACGCGGCAGAAGGCGATAGCGTTGGTGCCGGCCCCGCCGCCCAGATCCAACATACGAACCGGCCCGCTCAGTTGCAGCCGCTTGGCGAGATCCGGCCCGCTCTGCTGGCCGATCCGGTGCAGGACGGCGAGCACGTTGGCGCCCAGCTCGGGGTCGGTTTCGAACACATGCCGGTCGACCTGACGCTGTCCCGTTCGAACGGTGCGCTCCAATTTTCCCCAGTTATCCCATTCCGCGTCGTGCAAGAGGAGCAGATGGCCGATATAGTGCGGGGAGTGGCGGACCAGGTGCGTGGCCGCGGTGCCGGCGTTGCGGTACAACTCGCCGTCTTTTGCGAGCAATCGCATGGCCACAAGCGCATTAAGCAGCAGGCGCAGCGCGGACTCATCCGCCCCGATCTTCAACGCGATCTCGTGCGCCGTTCTGGCCTTTCCGTCCAACGTCGAAAAGATGTCCAGGCGGACGGCAGTCAGGAGAATCTTGGTCTCCCAGTAGTACCCGAGCTGAAAGATTTCGGCGAGACTGAGTTCCCGTGACACACCTATCCCTCGATGAAAATAGCCTTGAAAGATGGCATCTTACCTACATCGGAAAATGAAAGGCAAGGCGTGGACCGAGCTGCGCGGAACCAGAAAACACGAAGGGCAGCGGAGTGACCCGCTGCCCTTCGATGCGAGCGAACTCTGCGCGCGCAGAGACGATCGTTACTTGATTTCGGCCTTCAGGTTGGCCGTTCCGCCTTCGGGCACTTCAACCTCGAACTCGATCTTCTTGCCTTTCCCGGCGAACGGGTGCCAGGCCACCACTTTGTGCTTGCCGGCCGGGACATCCTTGAGCTCGAACGATCCATCTTCCTTCACCACGGCATAGTAGGGGTTCCACACCGGGAGGAAGAAGGACTGCATGAACTCGTGCTGATCACACTGGAGCCGGAAGTACCCCTCCTTCTCCGCGCCGCCGCGGAAAACGACAGGCTTCTCAAGCTTGTCGCCCTTCTTGGCGAGACCGATGTTGAAACCGGTCGCCGAGGTGGATCCCTTCACCGTGAAGCTGTGGGGGTTGTGCAGCACGCCCTCTTTCGACTTGGGGTCATCCGGATCTGCATCATGATTCTCGACGCGGAAGCTCTTGTTGTTGACGACCACTCCGGCGAACGGCAGGAACTCGCAGAACTCCGCCACGACGTCCGTGCCCTTATAGCTGTCCATGAAGGCCTTATCTTCGATATCGACCACGGCCACGACCGCGTTCTTCAAACCGCCGTCCTTGCCGACTTCGATCGTGGGCATATAGCGCTTATCCCCATCGACCAATGCCTTGTTGGGATTCTTCGGGCAGAACTTGGGATTCGGGAACTTAGCGAAGGAAAATTCTTTCTTTTCCGGCTTCCCGGCATAGGTCACCTTGCCGGCAATGGTCCCACCGGCATTGGCGGCCAACGGCGCTGCAACCAACGCCACGGCGGCCATTCCGAACATCACTGATAACGCACCCTTCTTCATGTGACTGCCTCCTTGTGATTAACCAACCGCTTTGTATTAATATTCCAAGCTCGCTGTTCCCGTCGCTCGGCCACCGGCCTGTCGAGAAGAAGGCGGGAATCTCTCCTTCTCCGGTGTACTCGATCGATTCCCTGCGGGCGAGGCTGGTCTCGGACCGGGTATCTATATAAAATCCTACCGTCCCCTGTCAATCAAAAACAAGGGGCGCCGGCCCCCGTCTGCGGCTATTTCTTCTGTAGAATGTGCAGCACGGCACCGCCCGCCGTCGCCCGCACGGCCTCGTTCTGATCGTGCAGGGCTTCCTTCAAGAGGGGAAGAATCTCCCGGTCGCCGATATGGCCGAGTGAGCGGACTGCGACGACTTTCGGGCCTGGAAGCGGATCGGCCAGCAGGCCACTCAGCAACGCCACGGCCCCGGTCGAGTTGGCCTTGGTGGCTTTCCCCAACGCATGTGCGGCGGCGGCCCGGGCTCCCACGTCGTTTTGCTGCGCGAGGCTTCGCGCCGTCTGCGCCACGACCTCGAAGGGCTGGCCGAGTTGCAGCAACGCGCCGACCGCGGCCGCGCGGACGGTGAACGCGCCGTCGTTCAGAGCCTGCGTGAGCGCTGGCACGGATTCCACCGCTCTCATATCCGCGAGAGCGGAGGCTGCGGACTCGCGCACGGCTGGAATCGGATCGCGCAAGAGCTGTTCGATTTGTCCCCGCGCCTCTTTTCGCCCCAGATGCCCGAGTCCTCTCGCCGCAGCCCCGCGCACAGACGGCTGTTTGTAGGTGAGTAGGGCTATCATCACGTCGGCACCCCGCGGATCGTCCAGGTCGGCCATGGCCCGGATCGCCTCGGCACGGTCCTCCGGATTCGCCGCGTCGGCGGCGCGGCGTAGATGATCCCATGCGTCTTTGCGACCAAGGCGGACCAACGCGGCATAGGCCGCAATCCGTACCGTGTTGAGTTCGTCCTTGGTCGCAGCTTCCACCAGCGGTAGGCCCGAGGGATCGCCGCTTCGCCCCAGGACTTTGACCACCCGCGCCTTCACCATGCCCGCTTGATCTTCGATCGCCGACCGCAGCTTGACCGACCTTCGCCCGGCCTCCGAACGCCCGAGCCCTTCGACCGCCAGCACCCGCACCGGCCCCGATCCGTCGCTGAGTCCGTCCTCGAAATACGGGACCGCCTCGTCGGAATCGAACTCTTTCAGCGCCGTGTAGGCGGCACCGCGCATTTGCTCGCGCATGTCCTTCAGCATCACGACGATGAACCCCAATGCGAGTTCGCGCAGCAGAGGCAGATCGTCCCGTTGCAAGGAGGCCTCCAGCTTGTCGTACTCTTCCAACGCTTCTTTCGGCTTGCCCAGCTTAAGCAGCGTCCGGACTTTGAGCCGTCGCACATCCGGAGCCGCGACCCGCTCCGGATCGAGTTTCGACAATGCCTCGATGGTCTTCTGATAGTCTTTCTTGTCGTAGAGTTGCTGAATCTCTTTCGGCACGGGAGCCGAATCGCCCGCTGCAACGACGGGCGAATCCGGTAGCCCGATGAGAGAGCAGAGCACGACGAGAATGAAACGAAACCAGGCCCGTTCCGTCATATTCATCCTTTCGGAAGCCCTCTAGCCACGCCGTCGCGGACCGCCAACGCTCACCCGCTTCTTGTACCCGGGCGGTTCCTCGAAATAATAGTCCGGCTGCGGCGAAACCCGGAACCGCTCGTACTGCACGGACCAGTCTCGATTCCGGCTGACCAGCTTCAAGACCACTCCGGTTTCCCGATCGACCCATTCGTAGAGCTGCTCCGCGCGGCCGTTGCGATCGACGCCAACCTCGAATAACTGGGCCGCCCGTCCCGCTGCCATCGCCTCACCCACCGGTGTCCGGCTCCGCTCTCCGGGCAATACAGGGCGGATTGGCAGCGCATCGTCGGGGTCCAATGGCGTCACCAAGAACTCCCTTCGCTGAGCGAGCAGATACCAACTCTCCGATCGGTCCAGCCGGATGATCTCAATGGCCGAGTATCCGTATTCCGTCTTGAGCGCGTACTTGTACTCCAGCCGCAGCCGGTCCCCTTTGGCGAACACCTGCGCCTGATAGCTCTTGCCGTCCACCCATTTGACGAGCGTGCCGGAAAACTCCGGTGGCACACCAGGCGGCTCCTCCGCCCTCGATGGCGCGACAACAAGAACGCCGGTCACCGCACCGACAAAAAAAGCGAGGAAGACCGTGCGAAAGGCCCTCCTCGCCGCATTGCTCCGCATCGGGACTCAGTGTTGCCGCTCGACCAGCGGATCGATCTCGATCGAGTAGCCCAACGACTCGGGACCGAAGCGCGGATTGTCCATCACCTTGTAGGCCGACCGGTTTCCTTTTGGGGCCCTCAAGGACAGCCGCTCCACCAGCTTTCCGTCCGGCCGGACCACGACGGTCTTCGTCGTTCCCGGCCCCGTCTGTGGATGCCAGACCACCAGTTCATAGGTTCCGGGCGGAATGTTTTCGATCGAGAACTTTCCGTCGCTGTCGGTCAGCGCGTAGTAGGGATTGTTGACCGCCATGGCCCAGCTTTCCATATAGGCATGGAAGCCGCACTGCATGTAGAACGTCCGGCGGCCCTTATTAAGGTAGATCGGTCCGACGAGGGATTTCCCCGGAGCGTGATTGTGAATGGCACGGAGATCGCCTCGCCGGTGCTGGTGATTCATCACCAGCGGCGTGTTGAACAACACGCGTGCCCCCGCTTCGAGGGACGTCTCGTACCCCTGAATGTCGTGCATCACCGGGTCCATGTTGACGACCTCCACCGCATGACCGTTTCGCACGACGGTCATGAACGGTTGGAACATGCAGTCCCGCGCTTCTATCAGCGGAACCGACAGTTCGAACGGCTTGCCGGCCTCCACCCCTTCAAGCAGCACGATCGCGTCTTTCAGCCCGCCTTGCGGGCTCACGACGAAATCGTACAACAGTCGCCAGCCACGGCCATTCGAGATACGACCGCAATAGGCGGGATCCGGAAACGTAATAAGGTTGAAGCCCTTCGGTTCGGGCACCGGGCCGTCAAGCGACACTGTGCCCTCGATGGTGCCTCCGTGCCGTACTTCGATGACGTCGTATGCGTGGGCAGGCGCTATCGCCACCAACAGCAGCAGGATGCCCATTCCCAAACCGAGTAGGATACCTTTTCCCTTCACCCTTGCTCCTCGTAGAAACTTGTTCAGTGTGCCTGCTTGTGGACCAACGGCTCGATTTCCTTTTTCTGCTCCTCCGTCACGCTGTACCGCACGTAGTCATGCTCCAGCACCTCGTTGGCGTACAGCCGCCCCGTCGGCGCCGGAACCGCGATGGTCGTCTCGACCGTCGCCTTGGGGCCGATGGTCACCGTCTGTTCGATCGCGGTGCGGACGTAGGGATGCCAGACGACCACCTTGTAGGTGCCCGGCGGCACGTCGGTCAGGGTGAACCGGCCCCGCTCGTCCGTCTTGGCAAAATAGGGATTCGTCACGGCCACCCCCCAGCTCTCCATGTACGCGTGGAACCCGCACTGCATGACGAACACCCGCCGGCCCTTGCTGAGCTTGACCAGTTCCTTCATCGGGGCCCCGGCCATGTGCCGATGGTACAGGGCCGCATCGGTCCGCTCTTTGAAGTTGCGGGGATGCGCCGGATTCATCGGCAGCGGCACGTTGAACAACACGCGGGGCCCCAGATGCGACGTCTCATAGGCTTGAATGTCGTGCATGACGGGATCCATGTTGACCACCGTCACCGATTCATCATCCCGCACGACGGTGGTGAAGGGGAGAAACAGGCAGTCTTTCGCTTCGATGCGCGGGACACTGTCAGCCGGAAAGGGTTTGCCCTTGTCGAGCCCTTCCAGATAGACCACCACGTCGCGAAACTCCCCCGCCGGCCCGACGTTGAAGGGTTGCAGAATGCGCCAGCCCCGCCCGTCGGAGATGCGCCCGCAGTAGAGCGGATCCGGGAGCGTCGTCAGGTTATACCCCTTCGGCCGCGGGACCGGGCCCTCGAGTGTCACGGTGCCCGTGAGGGTGCCCCCGTCCGTCACGGTGATGGCTTCATAAGC